>NZ_JBSYXP010000001.1:0-620172 GCF_054172105.1 Methylolobus aquaticus | reverse complement strand
CTCTGCCGATAAACCCAGCGGATAGCCTGCGACAACAATCAGGCCAGCGGAAGCGTGCGGTTTATGGAGCGCTTACGATGGATCAGTTCAAGGGAGGGCTGTCATGTAGCCTGATCGCATTGAAGAAGACCGGCAGAATCGCCCGGTTTGCAGGAGCACAACGCGCCCCCGTCATTCCCGGAAAAGCGAGATTCCATGCCTTTCCCGCCCTCCTCGTCATTCCCGAGGAAGCGGGAATCCATCTCCCCCCTGTCATGCCCGCGCAAGCGGGAATCTGCGCATCCCTTTCAATCCACCACGAGCTCTCAGGCGCATGACCGCAACAAGACCTCAACGATCCGCTCTGCGGCGCGGCCGTCCCATTTCTCAGGAATACGCCCAGCAGCCGTCTGCCCTCGCAACACCTTTTGCGCGGCTACAAGAATGTCGGGACCCTGATCGCCCACCAGATGATTGGTGCCCTCGGTGCACGTGATAGGCCGCTCCGTGTTCCGCCGCATCGTGATGCACGGAACCCCCAACACAGTGGTTTCCTCCTGCAAACCGCCACTGTCGGTCAACACCAGACGCGCGTTCATGTTGAGATGCAGAAAATCGAGGTATCCCAGAGGTTCCGTCAACCAGATGCCCCGCACTGCGCCACCTTCGGTGAAATAGCCGGAATACCCGAACTCCTCAGCCATCTTTCTCGTTCGTGGATGGATGGGGAACACGATCGGCACTTCCTGCGCGATCTCTGACAGCGCATCGAGTATCCCCCGGAAGATCTCCGGATCGTCCACGTTCGACGGCCGATGCAGCGTCAAGGTCGCGAACGCGCCCGGTTCCAGGCTCCACTCGGATAACACACCCCGCGCGCTAGCGAGTTCCTTGTGCTTGAGCAAGGTGTCGATCATCACATTGCCAACGAAATGGATCCGCTCTTCGTTTGCGCCCTCACAGCGCAGGTTCTCATCCGCCAAGCGGTCCGTCGTGAACAGGTAATCGCACAGCACGTCGGTACAAAGGCGGTTGATCTCCTCCGGCATCGCCATGTCCCGCGAACGCAGGCCAGCTTCGACATGGGCCACCCGAATGCCCAGCTTCTTCGCGGTAATCGTGCAGGCCATGGTCGAGTTCACATCACCCACGACCACGACCAGATCCGGGCGCTCTGTTCGGCACACGCGCTCGAACTCGATCATGATCTTCCCGGTTTGTTCTGCATGAGAACCGGAGCCGACCTCCAGATCGATATCCGGCTTTGGGATGCCCAACTCATCGAAGAAGGTCCGGCTCATCCGCTCGTCGTAGTGCTGCCCGGTATGCACCAGCAAGTGGTCGATGGCCTGCGGGTGGCGGTTCATCGCCTCGATGATCGGCGCCATCTTCATAAAGTTCGGTCGCGCCCCGACCACGTTAATCACTTTCAGCATCTGGTCCTCTGGGAAGGTTTTGGAACGGCGCAGTGCCCCCAACGCCTTAGGCTGGCGTCGGCTGCCGTTGGGGCAGCGGGCACCTTCATTGACGGGATAGACCCGCCTGGCGGGAGTCCTCGAGCACCTCGAGCATGCGCCGGGCCATTTCGCCGCGGTCGTACTTGCCGGCAGCGCGCAGGCCGTTCTCGCGGAGTTGTGCATAAAGCGCCGAGTCGCTCTTCAGCTTGAGAACGCACTCGGCCAGCGCCTGCGCGTTCTCAGGCTCGAATACCAGACCGACACCCTCTCGCTCGACGATCTCGGCCGATTCACCAGCCACACCATGCAACACGGGAATGCCCATCCCCATGCACTCAAACAGTTTCGAAGGGATCACCGTCGTGAACAGCTGCGTCTTCTTCAGATGGATGATCGAGACATCGAGCAGCGACCAGTGACGCGGGACCTGGTCCTTGGGAACCGTATCCAGGAAGACCACGTTGTCCAGGCCCATTTCTGTCGCGCGGTCCCGTATCGCCTGTTTACGCGCACCATCGCCGAGAAACAGAAGCCGAACGTCGTCTCCCCCCGTCTGCTTTTTCAATATCGCCGCCGCCTCAAGCAGCGTCTCCAATGCGTGCGCCATGCCGTGTGTGCCGATGTAACCGGCGACGAATTTCCCCTCCAGCCCAAGGCTCGCAGCCAGTTCCTGGTCCCGCGGCAACGGATGAAAGCGCGTGATATCGACCCCATTGGTGACGACGAAGATCTTCTTTGGATCAATCCCGCGCGACGCCAGATTTCGACGGAAGGACTCGGTAACCGAAACGATGCGGACGGCTTTCCGGTAAAGAAACAGTTCCAGTCGCTCCAGCAACCGGATGACACGCGTATTCCCGATCGCGCCCACCGCCTTGATGGACTCCGGCCAAAGATCCCGCAGTTCGAATACGTAGGGGATCCGCTCAAGCCGACTGACGACATAAGCGGCACAGGGCGTGAAGAGTTGCGGAGACGTGGCCACGATCAAATCGACCTTGCGCACAAATGGCGCACCGGCAATAGCGGACAGCATGAAGCTAACGTAGTCGAGAATGCGCGGCAGGAAGCCCGCGTTGGCCGTGATATACGTCCACACACGGATAACGCGGATGCCCTCCATCGTTTCCGTCTGCCACAACCGGTTGCGGTAGCCCTCGAAGACTTTCCCAGCTGGAAAATTGGGAGCACCGGTGATCACCGTCACCTCATGCCCCAACTTGACCCATTCGCGGCAGTGCTCGAAGGTGCGGCTGGCGGGTGCGTTGACCTCGGGCGGGAAATTATCCGTGAGAAAAAGAATGTGCATGCGTCAATTCCATGTCAAAACCAGCTCGCACCTGTCCCCCGTCAGATACACCTCGATACATCTGGAGGGCAGGCTGACCCCGAACTCGGGGTGATACGTTGATGGCACGATGCGCGCCTTGCCTCCAGTCACCTGCCAGCACACCATCCGATCAGAGCCCGGAACCCGCAGATGCTGATCCGCTTCGTTCACCTCGACCGCCGGATGCAGGAAATAGCGGGCGACCGCCTCTTGAAACGGCCCCTCCACAGTGTCCGTGACGGACAACGAACCAGGGCCGAAACGCCAGACACGGCAATGCACCGGCTTGCCGGGCAGGCGGCGGTAGCCATCATGCGAACAGGCGACGCACCAGACCTCGCCCACGTCGTCGATCTGTAATCCGAACGGCTTCGCACGCCGCGCGACCCGAAACCCAGCCCAAACCTCCGACGAATCGGCACCATCAAGGGTCACGGTAGTGTGCGCCGCCGTACCCCGCTGCCGCTGCCGCTCGGGCCCGGTGCCATAGACGGAGGTGCCGGAATTCACCAACACCCGCCGCCCGAAAAGCGACAGCTCGAACGACAAGGTGTCGGCGTGCGCATGGCCGGGGAGATAGTCCGGACCGATCGGGGCAACGTCCAGAAACGCCACGCACTCGCCGCGCTGTACGCGCAGATACCCGCTGTCCGGCAAGCGAACGACACCGTCCGTTAGCGCCGAGAGCGCCGGCAAACCGAGCCGCACCGCATAGGCATCCAGTTCCCAGCTGGAAGGCGCGATGCCCATCGCCGCATCGTTGAAGAGCGTGATGTCCCCGTCAGGGTGTCGCATCACGGCGAGCCACCGGTGCATACTGGTGGCCAGTTCAGGCAAACCCGAGACTAAACCCTGCCGCCGCTCGGGCACCGCCCCAGGAAAAGCCGCAAACAAATTAATCAGATCCAGGACATCCTCGAAGGCCAGCGCGTGATACATTGGACTGAGCTCGAACTGCCCACCGTCCGGAAGGATCTGTTCCGGCAGTTCCCGCTCCAGTATCCGCAATCCTTTTGCCAACCAAGTGTCCGCTTCGGCTCCGCCGAAATAGCACCCGGCAAAGATCAGCGCCTTGGCGTTGGCGAACAGGTGGTTGCCGAGCAGATGCCATTCCAGCCGCTTCGCCAGCCAGCGCGTCTGCACAGCCAGGCTCTGTTGCCACTCGGCACGCATCGCGTTCCCGCCCAGCGCCCACTTGATCCAGTTGACGATGCGTAGCGAGGTTGGATAAGGCTCCCAGCCGGTTCCTTTGCCCGGCGGATTTTCCGCGATCCACCGTTCAATCAACGCCGTGTGCCACGCGAAGCGCCCCGCGGCGCCCTCCGCATTCAAGTCATCGAAATAGTGGAGGTTATACAGCCACAGCTTGTCGCAGCCAGCCTCTTCCCACGCTGCCGAGTGGCCGATGTCGCGTTCTTCATTCAGGAACCGGCAGCGAGTAAGGCTCAACAGACTTACCCGCCGCTTTGCCGGTTGCCGCCACGTACCCTCTCCCGTCCGCAATGCCAGCGCCGGCCGATGGTCCGGACTGGGCGTGTATAGTCGAAACCACACCCGGCCGTAAATCTGCTCGGCTCGCAGATAGCGCAGTGTATGGAGGTAGCGGGCCAGAAGATGAACGGTACGGGAAGCAATCACCGATAAATTCCGCTGCGATGACCCACTTCGACGAACAAAACGCTTGCCGCGTAAGACCGGCATTGGCCGGACGCTTACCCGGCCACCGCGATGGTGCGGCCTAAAGGCGGAACCGGATGACTGAGCGCAAATCTCAGCTTGGAGGGTCGCAACTGAGCCAATCCACCAGATGGCGCTCAAGCTCGGGGACACTACACTGAAGCGTCGTCCAGACGATCGTTGGGTCCACGCGAAAATATTCATGAGTCAACACGATGCGCATATCGTAGGCATCATGGAGATGCTGCCACAGTTCGGGTTGGCGCGTTTGAAGACCAGGCTCCAACTCGAGAATACGCTTCCCCGCTTCACCCATCACGATCAGGCTCTCGATGACCGCGCGTTGCGTCTTGCCGTCGGCAAGAAATTCATCTCTGCCAAACTCACCGAGATCGGATTTGATGTTTTCGATAGCCTCCAGGACATCAGCGAAGCGCTCGTTAACCCGTCGTCGATCGCGCGTCATACGGCCGTCGCGTCCGCTAACACGCCTTGCCGAATACGATCGCGTAGCCCGTTGGGCGTCACGACATCGGCCCTTACACCAAGCGCTTGCTCCAGCTCGCGCTTCATCCTCACGAGGCTGATCAGCGTGGTCCTGCCGTCGATCGGATCAACCAAGAGGTCAAGGTCACTTGCCTCGGTATCTTCGCCGCGAGCGACGGAGCCAAACACCCGGGGATTCCTGGCATCATTCCGTTCGACAATGCGACGGATATCTTCCCGGTGCAACTCCAGAGCCAGAGAGGGTTTCATTGATGCCTCAATAGGAGAAATGTCCACAGAAGCCGTTGGTGCCTCGACCATCCGCCGCATGCGCAACGCGAGTCCCATTTTAGCCCCTCCGTTGCCTCGCTTGCTCCCCTAACTCAATCGTCACCCGGCTGACCTCTGCCACCTCTTCCCACGGAATCGGCGACACGCCGCCTTGCTCAACCGCCTTCACGAACGCTGCCGCGCAAGCCTTTTGCCCCTTGTCCTGACGCCACAGGTTCATTTTTGTGAAGCCTGGCCAACCGAACGCCGTCAATTTCCGGAAGTTATCCAATTGCAAAATCCGCCCTGCACTGAACACTTCCAGCCGTTCCTTGGGGAAAGATTTGTGCCCATTGGCTAGGTAGTGCACCGTCCCAATTGACCCGTCGGTGAATTGCAACTGCAAACTCACCGAATCCCGAGTGGCGGAATCTAGACGGATTACCGAATGTTTGCTGATAGGAACGCCGGCCAGAAACCGCAGCAGGTCGATGAAATGGCAGGCTTCGCCGATAACTCGCCCGCCACCGACCGCAGCATCCTGCGTCCAATGCTCGGCCGGGATCGCTCCCGCATTCACCGTCATCACGAAGGCCTTGGGCTCCGCTACGGTGCGCAACAGTTCCTTCATCTTGACAACCTGCGGCGCGAAGCGGCGGTTAAACCCGACCATCAGCACCGGTAGTTTGGAACTGGATGTAGGAGCGCAGCCCTCTGCGTGATCCGAACCCGAACAGTCAGGCGGAAGACACGCATCGATCGTCTGCAGTTCATTCAGGGTCAAGCATAGCGGCTTCTCGCAGAAGACATGCTTACCCGAGGCGAGTGATCGCTGCACCAGTTCCGCATGCGTATCGTGCCGGGTCGCAATGACCACGGCATTGATGGCCGGATCGTCGAACACCGCAGCCAGATCGGTGGTCGCCTGTTGAAATCCGTATTTCCGCCCCGCGTGCACGCTGCTGACGCCACCGCTCGACGCGACGGTCTGTAACCGCGCCCCGGCACTCTGAAAGGCCGGAATGAGCACGGCGGTCGCATAGTTGCCCGAACCGATCAGCCCGACCGTGCAATGCCCCACCGCAACTCCCTGGGTGGTAGCACCGCCTTCCTCCCCCCTCGCCCTTGGGGAGAGGGGCCGGGGAGGAGGACCGAACACTACCGTTCGTTGCCGCAATACCTCGGCGGCTACAGCCCCCGGATACTCAAGCAAGATACCTAGCGATGGCCCACCGCCCCCGACAAGATCGTAGGCCTCGACCGCGCGATCGATGGGAAATCGGTGTGAGATGAGCGGCTTCACATCGAGCCGCCCGTCCGCCAGCATGTCGAGGACGGCTTCGAAATTTCGCTGTTCGGTCCACCGGACAAAACCAACCGGGTAATCCTGGCCCTGCTCCTCGTAGGCCGGATCATAACGGCCCGGCCCGTAGGAGCAGGACACTTGAAAGCTAAGTTCCTTCTCGTAAAAGTCCGCACGAGAAAGCTCCAGACCCGTCACGCCCACCAGCACGATGCGTCCACGCTTGCGGCACATCTGCGCGGCCTGATGCACCGGCTCGCTGCTCTTCGTCGCCGCCGTCAGGATCACGGCATCGACACCCCGGCCGCGCGAAAACCGCTCGGCTGCCGCCAACGGATCCTGTCCTGCGGAGAGATCAACGACCTCCGCCCCGGAACGCGCCGCCAGGTCCAGTTTGTCCCGATCGAAATCCAGCCCCAACACCCGGCAACCGTGCGCGCGCAGCAACTGGACAGTGATCAAGCCGATCAGCCCCAGCCCCGTGACGACCACCGTTTCACCCAGGGTGGGCGCCACCAGCCGAATGCCCTGCAGGGCGATAGCCCCGATCACCGTGAACGCGGCCTCATCGTCGGAGACGCCCTCCGGCACCTTGGCGCACAAGTTCGTCGGGATGCTTACCACCTCGGCATGCTTGCCGTTCGAGGCGACCCGCTCGCCGATAACGAAGCCGGAAGCGTCCGGTCCGACTTCCAGCACCGTACCGACATTGCAGTAACCCATGGGCAGCGGCTGGTCCAGCTTGTTGCGCACCGCCTCAAGGGTCGGGGCCAGCCCATCGGTCTTCACCTTCTCCAGCACCTGCCGGACTTTGTCCGGCTGCTGGCGTGCCTTGTCGATCAGGTTCGCCTTCCCGAAATCGACCAGCATCCGCTCGGTGCCGGCCGACACCAACGTCCGGCTGGTGCCAATCAAAAGCTGCCCCGGACGGACTGCCGGGCAAGGAACCTCGGCCACTTCCGTGCGTCCGTCACTCAAACTTTGCAAAATCTGCTTCATCTTGATCCTGTGTGCCGGCTCATCGATCTCACCTCCCCCTGTTTTTAACTCGCCCGGCAGCCGCACGTTGGTTTCGTCAAGGCGGCAGGCCTTCCTTGGCGTAGGTGTACCCGGAAGGCGTCTGAAGGTCGTACTTCCTATTCCGGCAAAAACTCTGCATTCAGCGCTTCGTCGATGACAAAAGGCGGCTGCTCGGGAAAGTTTGCTTCATCGATGGCCGTTTCGTCCGTCGCGAGGATGCGCGCTCTGCTGTACGCGCTGGCAAAGAGTTCCGGCAGCCGGTGCCTAAGCCCAGGGTTGTCTTCCAGAACACGTAGAGCATCGAAGCGCTGGATCTTGATCGTCCGCAACCAGCTAACCCCGCGCCGCTCAGGCTGATACCGCCATCTCAGCAAATGCTGTAGCAGGATCGAGAGTCGCGTCTCCAGTTCCCGCCGTTCCCGCGCACCCATGCTGTCCAACTCCTCGATTAAATGCTCGGTATCAAGCTCGTCCAACCGTCCTTGGCGCAACAGTTCGGCCTGTTGGTGAGTCCACGAATAGAAATCCTGGTCATGCAGTTGTGCGCTCATGGTGCCCTCGCTATACGCGCCGAAGGAGTTGAACGGTATCACAGTGCTTCTGCTTGTAGGCGCGTATCGCCCTCCGGCACCTTGGCGCACAAGTTCGTTGGGATGCTCACCACCTCTGCATGCTTGCCGTTCGAGGCGACCCGTTCGCCGATAACAAAGCCGGAAGCATCCAGGCCGACTTCCAGCACCGTACCGACATTGCAGTAACCAATGGGCAGCGGCTGGTCCAACTTGTTGCGCACCGCCTCGAGGGTTGGCGCCAGCCCATCGGTCTTCACCTTCTCCAGCACCTGCCGCACCTTGTCCGGCTGCTGGCGTGCCTTGTCGATCAGATTCGCCTTCCCGAAACCGACCAGCATCCGCTCGGTGCCGGCCGACACCAACGTACAGCGGGTGCCAATCAAGACCTGCCCGCACGTACGGCTGGACATGGGACCTCGGCCACTTCCGTGCGCCCGTCACTCAAACTCTGCAATATTTGCTTCATCTTGATCCTGTCTGCCGGCCGGTGAGTCGGGTTTTCCGCTTTTTTACCCCCAAGCCTAACCCGCTACGAAGTAGCCCGCGCCAGTCACTGCATCCACGCCGCAATAGCACGTTAGCAGGGGCAGTCCCGGTTTGCTCATGCGACAACTTGAGCAGCGTCGTGAGCAAGTTTTCGATACAAATCCGCATACTGCGCCGCGATGTTCTTAAGCCGGAACCGCTCCACGTTACGGTACCCGTTTTCAACCAGCTCCCGCCGATAGTCTGCATCGTCTATCAACCTTTCGACTGACGCCCGGATGTCGGCTACATCGTAGGGATCAACATAGCATGCAGCATCACCCCCAACCTCAGGCATCGAATAAAGCCGACTGGTGACCACCGGACGGCCAACCGCATTCGCTTCTACGATCGGCAGACCGAAACCCTCGTAAAGAGACGGAAACATCACGATGTCGGCTTTCTCGTATTCCGCCAGCACAGCCTCGCGGCTCAATCCGACCCCATTTTCGTAATCGATACCATAACGCTCCAAGGCTCTCCGCTGATCTGTGGCTAACGGGCCAATGATCGCCAGCTTGCAAGCGATGCCTTCCAGCGCCTCGGCCACGCGTGGAATGTTCTTGTTCGGTGTAGTACCAATCTGAAGAATGCGCGGATAGTCCGCATTAAACGCTCGGTCCCGCCTGACAAACTCATCGGAAACATGGCAATGAATCACCTGAATCTTGTCCGGATCGCAATTAAGGTAATTCAGCAACTCCCGCTTAGTTGATGCGGAAATTACGGTAATCGCCGAACAGCGCTTCTCCGGCAGCCAGTACCAAAAGAACCAAAGGAGCCAGCGCCTAAGTCCACGCAACCGCTCCAGAGTGACGCAGTCGAGCACCGTCAGCACGGTACGACGACGATCGAGCAGGTAAGTCAAATAGTGAACATCCCCAGTCACGTGATTCACGTCACCCTGATGGCGCGCGGCACTCCACAGGTCGACCATACGGGGCCAGACTCCCTTTGAAAAATGCCGATTAATGCGCACATCTACGCTGAGATCCGGCGGCAAGGCCGAGCGGACGTCCTCGAAAAGACGCTCGACACTGTAAATGCCCACCGGCGGCCGTCGTTGAAAGTGCTTAATCTTCAGACCGGTCATCCCCCCACTCATTTGATCCATTCCGCCACAAGCCCATAAGCCATTCGGCGTGACCAGTGACATCCGGGCCGCGTAAGCAAGGGCACACGCCGCCACGCATCCAATAGCTGAGTTTGCGCGAGCCAGCGGTCCATCGGCAGCGAGAATCCCGACTTCGGACGGTCGATCACCTCAGCCGGCAATGCGGGGCGAGGCGCGAGCGCCAAGGATCGCTTGCCTGGAAGACCAGGCGGGCGCGGCGCTGCCAATACGGGCGCCAGATCTCGTAGCAACTGAATGTCGACCAGAGGCGTCCGCAATTCCAGAGAGTGGGCCATGCTAGCCCAATCGCTATCGCGCAGCAGTTGATTCCTCAGATAAAAGCTCGCTTCCAGAGCAGCGATGGCCGCGTACTCCCCACCCGGCCAACTGCCCAACGTTTCTCTGACAAAAAACGGGGGTGGTAAATCGGCCAAACCTTCGCGCAGCAAATCTCCATCGAGCAGCGCTGGCAGTTCCCAAGGCATGAACAGCCCACGGCGCACCAGATAAAGCCCTGCCAGATCCGGCCCCGTTCGCGCCAGCCCTTCCGCCTTTACGGGAACCCAGCCAAACCGATGCCCTAGGCGGGCCCCCACACACAAAAGACGCGCCAGTCCCGGGACCCGACCCACCATCTGCAGCCTCCGGCGCCAAACCGGCAACTCGGCAAAATGCGCATAGCCGCCAAACAGCTCATCGCCACCAACCCCGGACACCACGACCTTCAGTCCCAGTTTCGCAGTGTGTTTGCTCACCAACCACGTGTTGAAGCCGTCGATGCTGGGTTGATCCATGTCGGTAAGCGCCCGTGGGAACGCCCCGACGGCCTCGGCGTCGCTAATCCATACCGTGCGATGCGCCGTTCCATAGTGGGAAGCCAGACGCTCGGCATAACCGACCTCGTCCTCCGATGTGCCCCGGAACTCGCTGAACCCAAGCGTTACAGTCTGTAGCGGCATGGTCCGACCTTCAGCCATCAGGCCAACAAGTGCCCCCGAATCGATCCCGGCCGAAAGAAAAGCGCCTACCGGGACATCTGACACTTGGTGCGCGGTTACCGAATTACGGACAGCGGCTCTCACTTGGTCCAAAAGCGCATCCGCAGGCACTAATCTCGGGAATTCTGCGGCCGAGCGCCAAATATCAACCACAGAACAATACTCGCGCGTCGCGCCCGATCCGCTTTCCGTGACCCAAAGTGAATGTCCAGCCGGCAAGGCCCGAATGGCCCGTAACGCGGTTCGGGGTTCTGGGATACTACCGAGCAACATAAAACCAACCAGCGCCGTGGGATCGGGACTGTCATCGATGGCAATGTGATCACGCAATGGCCTCACTTGTGAGCAGAAAGCAAAACGCCCTCCTTGATCGGTAAAATACAGCGGTTTGATGCCGTAGGGGTCGCGTGCCAGAAGAAGCGACCTTACCTCACCGTCCCACATTGCAAATGCGAACATACCACGCAGGCGTGGAAGTAGCCCCTCCCCCCACTCCCGATACCCGACTAAAATGACCTCCGTGTCGCTATCCGATCTAAAGCAATGTCCTTTCTCCTCCAATTCGTTACGAAGTTCCCGAAAGTTATAAATCTCACCATTGAACACGAGGACTCTTTCATTAAAGAAATCAACCATTGGTTGATTCCCCGCTTCAGTTAAGTCAAGAATAGCGAGTCGTCGGTGTCCGAGAACGGCATTACCCTCGGGAGAAACCCATAGCCCCGCCCCATCTGGGCCCCGTGTTTGCATCGCGTCGCAGATCGAAACGACCCGCTCAATGGCGGATCCGACCGAGCCGGCCCGGTATTGAAAAACCCCAGCTATCGCGCACATTGTTCAGTTCGCCATTTTTTTACGCAGATACCGTGGTTGCGCGATGAACAAACGCCGCCATTAGGTAGCCTTGACCCCGTACCGCCACACGGAACCTGACTCCGTCTCGTTTTCTAGGAATGTTTATAGATACTAGGGTGCTGTCTTTGAATTTTCATTACCGCTTTCTGGCTTCAATTACTAGGAGTGACGGTCGTAATACCGAAAGCGAAATTCGTGGGAGGAACGGATCGAACGCGGTGACACGCGAAACCTTGAACCCCTTCTGCTCAAGCCACGTCCTCACCATCATGACATCCACCTCGAAAGAAGAAAAGGATAAATATGAAAATGCGCTGACGCCGAACACTCCGCAGACACCCTTAATAAACTTTTGTATAAGCCTCGTTGCAGATGCTTTTGCAGGGATCGAGATGATCAGCGCCCCGCCAACCCGCAGCACGCGGTGACTTTCGAACAGAACCTGATCTGGGTCTTCGACGTACTCTATAACACTAGAACACACTACGCCGTCGAAGGTCGCGTCGCTAAGGACACCCACATCTTGAACATCGCATTCAATACATTCAACGCCTCGTACTCCCTTCTCTGACACCAAATAATGCAGGTTTCGCAACATCTCTGCCGAGCCATCAACCGCCGTGACAGACGCACCACGTTCCAGGAGTTGTAGCGTAAGAACACCGGAACCACAACCTAAATCAAGCCACGCATCATCCGCCTGAACGTGCCGCGAGAATATAACATCAAACAACGCCAACCGTTGTCTAAATGAGCGTCGCCGGTAGCCGCTAGACCATCTGTTAGCAACTTCATCATGGAATTGCACCGCCGTTAAAATCGGCTTATCCTGACTCTTCATACTCTTTTTACCGTCCGTTATTCCGCGCCTTCTAATCGAGCACTCGCAATGTGGCTTTGAATTCACCCACCCCACTTTTCACGTATCGCATCCAAAAAGAGATTCCTGTGCGCCTCAACATTCGTACTCGTCTCCAGCCGCCTATGAGCATATCGGCGGATTCGCTTCCTCCATTCAAAATAGTCCTCCCGAGAGAGACGTGCACATGCTTCAATACATTCCACAAATGAACGTTCGTCGCTCAGGGGCAAATCCCAACCAACACCACTTGCGGTCAAGTTACGCCAAGGTGTGGCGTCCGAGAGTAATACTGGCGTACCGGCCAAGAGCGCTTCTGCTACAACGTGTCCGTAGTTTTCACCCTTTGTCGGAAGGAAGAATAGATCATGGTTTTCGAGAACGCCCGGCACATCCTCATGGCGGATTGCGCCTCGCCAAAATACTTTCACGTGTATCGGCATAACCTTAGTCATTTCCAAACATTCCGCGAAGTAAGACTGGTCTTCCGCAGGGCCGTAAATATTCATCTCGACCGCTATAGACAACTTGCTGAGTACGCCCAGCGCAAAGTCGAGATTTTTCTTTCGCGACACTCGGGAAAGAAACACAATTTTCAGTGGCCCCGAATTAGCACTGGCGCGATGTGGACGAACGTCTCCCCCTGCTATAGCTGTTGCGATATTCTCAGCAATAACGACTTTCTCTGCCTGACCTATGACCCGCCTTATATCCTCCGACTCACAAATACCGGATGCGTGCCACGTGACCCCCCGAAACAAACCAACACGACTCGCGAAGTACAAAAAGATCCTTTTTTTAAAAGGCTTAAGCGCAATCGCGCCAGGGGAAAACTCGCCGCGCGGGGCTACCACTACGGGAATCGCGTCTCTTACTCGGAGTCGCCGGACAACCAGAGGCAAGACGCTGAACACAGGATCAAACACGCTGTTCAAATATAAAACTTCATATCGTCTAGGTGCACCATAGATTATGCCGGCAACAACTCCTAGGCGTTTGCATCCAGGACCCATATATAAGACACGCGCATTTCCGACGCTAGACCATACCGACACGTCAACGCCAACATAAGGGACGGAATCGCCCACATCTCGGTCAGAAGTGACAACGAACATTGCGAACTCGTGACCAAGATTTTGTACAAGGTTGCCGAGAGACCGGATAGGCCCACCCGCCTTGTATGCGGGAACATAAAAACGTGTCATAAACAGCAGCCTCGGCAAGCCTGTCCTCGGGCTGTTATCATTACGTTTCGACTTTCTCACGAGTGCACACTATGTAGTATTAGATACCGTTACCTGTTCCGAGCGCCGAGGGCCAAAACGTTGATGCCCCGGACGACCAAACGGCTTCATCGGTGGCTCGACGTAGGGGAGTTCCGATACGGCTCAACTCCACACCCAGCGTCGCGTCACACTGAGTTCATCCCGTTATCGGTTATCGGTTATCGGTTATCGGGTGGAGAGAAAAATTCCCTGAACCGACACCCCAAACGCTCGCACAACTTATTAACGGGTCTGCGTAAGCCAACGAAGCGACTCATCAAATTCCCCAGAGTGCAACTTCGAATAGCTTTTAGAAATATGGTCATCGTCGGTATAAATTACAACTTTGTCCTGTATAACAGGACAAATTCTCCCTTCGCACATGAATCCGCGCGGCTCAAGCATTCTAACTCCCGGATATTCTGCGGACACTTTAATGATTACATCGTCGGCTGGACCACTATATTCAGCGAATTCTTCCTCATCCACGTAACATTGCTCCGCGCCTAGCCGCAGGAGGCAGTGAATCGCGCTGAACTTTTGTACCGGGCTGGTCAGGATAATTAAGACCCTTATATCTAAGCGACTAGTTATATCGAAAATCTGCCTAAGCTGTTCAGAAAAATATTTTAGGGCCTCCTCCGCGGTTTGGGCTCGGCTATCAAAAAAAACTCCTGGCTCCCAATTTCTGCGATCAGCGATGGATGGTGGAAATCGTCCCATACCTTCAGGCCATCGTGCCGATACAATCAACCCCCGCAAATGTTTAGTCTCCTTCCAACGCGCCAGTTGATTGAAATTTCGCCAGTTGAAAGCAATACACTCTGCAGTCCCAATTGGACCCAGGAGGGGGCGACAGGCATTCATAGTTAAAACCCCCAAATTCAAATTGAGACGTTGGGCAGCCTCCCTTAGTGCCGGGTTCCAATGATTTGCGTGTGAATCACCCAAAAGCAATACTGAGGGCCTGCCTGTACTGCGATAGCACTCATTCTCTTGTTTTTCAGTCGGTAACCCAGTTGTAAACATACATTCGAGGCCCGGCATGTCATTTCTCGCGCGATCCATATAAGCTTCTGCTTTCGAATAACCCCACCCGGTACGTACCCAAATACCCGAAATGAGTGCTAGGCACAACGCAACTCCAGTACCAAAGGCTCCCAACGAAAGTGTCTGCTTAGGTGTAAGCTTCGATAATATATTCCAACTCTTCTTCTCAATATATTCATAGGTTGCAATTGCTAGCACAAATGAAATTGCCAATCCAAATGCATCCAACAACTTAGAATCCTCGAATAATCTTTGACTCCGCATCAAAACGAGTATTGGCCAGTGCCATAAGTACAGAGGATATGAAAGCTTGCCGCAATACACTAGCGGGCGACAAGTAAGAAAGTTTGATGGACCAATCAAACCTCCTCGGCTATTACTGTGGCCGGACCAGATCAAAAAATAAGAACCGAGCACAGGAAAGGAGGCTGCCGGACCAGGAAATGGTAACTTCTCATCCAGAAAGAATACGGAGTAAATAATCAGAAGCACACCAAACCAACCGACTATCCAAACGCGGCGGCGTTGATTTATGGTAACTGAAACCTTCACTTCCTGTACCGCGAGTAGAGACCCAAGCATCAATTCCCAAGCCCGCGTAGGCATTAAAAAAAAGGCAGCGGAACTATCTGAGTGTGTCAAAAAACAGCTCAAGCTAAAAGAGGCAAACGCCAATACAGTGATTATAGACCTAAGGCGGCCTCTACCACCCCGCACTAATGCGAAAGTTAAAAGCAGCGGCCAGAAAATATAAAACTGTTCTTCAACAGATAGTGACCACATGTGCAACAGTGGATTTGTTTGAGCCCAGTCTGCGAAATAGTCTCCGCTTTGGGATAAAGCAAAGAGATTTGCCGAAAACAAAAGCGTCGAGAGCGCTGCCCTATCGAGCAGCCCTACCTCGCCGGAAACCCTAGTCAACGCAATTTGTCCGATCGCCAATACGGAGATTAGAACCAACAGGAAAGCTGGTGCTAATCTTCTTACTCGCCTTGCCCAAAACCCAATTAATGAGATGTGGTTATCTCGGCGAAACTCAGATTCAAGAACCTGCGTGATTAGGTAACCGGAAATAACGAAAAAGATATCGACCCCAACAAATCCTGACTTAAATATAGGGATCTGTATGTGAAAAGCCAACACTGAAAGAACCGAGATGGCACGAAGGCCATCGATTTCCGGGCGATACCTACTGTTCATAAAAAAAGGCTATATTCATGGTCGATTCGGAGTCAGCGCCGGGATGTCACGTGCAGGACATTTAAGCCAATCGCTCTGTCAGTCGTACACGCGCTTTTACGGCGTTCGACGCCCCAACTCCTACCGGATTCAAACTTTGTGTCCGGCCGCTCGGCCCCGTCGTGTCGACTTTTCCAGACGCGGTCCGCGCGCCGTCTCCCATTCTTCACCGAGCATTGGGGCCCGAGCAAATGGCCGCCTGAAGGCACAGGATAAATCCGGACTCCCCGATGTGCGGGACGGAGCCGTGTAATAACCCTACGATGCTTTTGGGAGTACCGAGTTGCGGAGGGTAATCTGATCTCCTGCGGCGGCGAGACATCGCCCGCAGGACCCATCGGCAAGCTCGGCGGGCCGGAGCCAGCCGCACGAACGCGATCCATGAACGCCCGGCCGCCATCGACGACCGTACGGTTTCCGCGCGCCGGGACGACAACGTCATCGACGCTTTGGGGAATCGCAGTGTTGTCGACACCCTGTTAGACCGGGCAAACGTTGACATCATGCTTTCACAGATGGGCGGGATGGACGTAGATGGCACACTAGTCCCCTTCACCACAAAGTCAGGGAACCTCTGAACAATTCCGAGTTGAGGCGGAAAAGCGCGTCCCGCGGGGAGGCAGGCTTTAAAAAGGGCACTGGTAAGCGAAATTTCGCGCTCACCGGGGCGATTTCCGGCCGGATTCGCCCGTTGGGGCGGATTCCGGGCGCACCTTGGCCGTCAGGTCATCAAGGCATGCCTCTTGAGATAAAGGTTGGTCAGCCCAATAAGGGTAAACACCTGGGCGGCGTTCTTGGCCAGGCCCCGTAACGCGTCTTTGTGTAGCCGAACTGCCGCTTCATCACGCGGAACAGGTGCTCGACGCGCCTCCGTAGCGATGACATCTTTCGGTTACGGCGTCTCTGCGCCGACCCCAGCCGGCGTTTCGGAAGGGCCTTCAGGGCCACGCCCCACGCGACACCCGCTGTCCGCGCAGCGCGCTTGTAGGTGTCATTGCCGTAGCCCGCATCGCCGATGACGATCCGGTCATCTTCCCGCAGGAGATTCGGCAATTGAATGATATCGGCGGCATTCGCCGGGGTGACCGACACCGTGTGCGCCACGCCGGTGTGAATATCCGCGCCCACGTGGACCTTCATGCCGAAGTACCACTGATTCCCCTTCTTGGTCTGGTGCATCGCCGGATCGCGGGTCTTGCTCTTGTTCTTCGTCGAGGGCGCGGCATGAATGATCGTCGCATCCACCATCGTACCGCCCTTGAGCAGCAGGCCCCTCTCCTCAAGCACGTCGTTGATGGTATTCATCAGCTTTGCGGTCAGTGCATGCCGCTCCAACAAGCGGCGGAACTTGAGGATCGTGGTTTCATCGGGCAACGCATCGTCGGCCAACTCCAGACCGGCGAAGCGCCGCAACGATTCGATCTCATACAGCGCATCTTCCAGGCCAGGGTCGGACAGCGCATACCATTGCTGGAGGAAATACAGCCTGAGCATCGTTGCCAACGGGAACGGCTGACGACCGCGCCGCCGCCCCGCGGTTGGGTAATACGGTTCGATCACCGCCAGCAGTTCCGGCCTGGGCACCGCCTGCTCAATCTCAGCCAGGAACTTCTCCCGATGGGTCTGCTTCTTGTTCTGGTCATAGGCCAGCGAGGGGAAGTTAGTCTGTTTCATCCGGTCACCGCGTTCACATGCTCTGTTGGTGATAGCTTACCAGCCGCATTTGCTCAGAGGTTCCTTAGCTTGTCTCTCGGGCGTTCCGCGGGCTTAGGGCCTACTCACCGATGACCAGGATAAGGCGGGAGCTAACGATGCGGAGCCCTTCAGTGAGATATAGATCCAGAACGACATCGCCGCCCCGAATTAGGCCTTTACAGCGGCCACCTACAGAAAACGCCTACGACCCCAGAAACATCCTGCCTAAGGTACCTGAAATCTTCGGCACAGACCGAGCACACCTGAACGTCATCGTCACATGCCTGACTGAGCGCCCCCGAGCCTCGTGAGACTCAAAGCCCCGAGCGAAATTTCTCAGCAGGAATATCTGCAACTAAAATGACCGTGGCGCTCCTCACCCCTGCGACGGACACACGATACCGATCACTTTAGAACGTGGTATATTTAAAATTCCAGGAATAACACTACCTTTTTTAATGTTATTCCTGACCCCAGATTCTCCTTCCGCCGGCAGCTAACCTGACCCGTTGTGTTGAATAAGCGTCAAGTTTAAAGAATGCTGAAAATAGGACAAAGAATGTTACTGCCTGTCCTACTATGGCAACGGAAAATGTAGCGGCGATTGCGAAAGCATAGAGAAGTCCAGTGACTCCGATTAGACTAGACACTAGAGTTCCGCGCAAAAAGAGCCATAGGGTTCCGATAGTAACCATCCCTAAGAGCACGCCAAATGTAGCTGAAGCCAAGACCACAGCGAGCCAGCCACCGTTCCAATACATTTCGCCGAACGCAGTCCCACTGAACGATGAGGATTGATCCACTCCCTGGATAGCCAAGCCGATATCCGTGCCAATTACAAAGTTAGGCTTTTCAGGAAATAGGAAGCGCGGAGCAAATGTCCAAAAAATATAGCGGAAAGTATCCCCAGAATCTCCACGGTCATAGCTCCGCATCATGGCGGCCTCCCAAGGAGTATAATCTAGTCGCCTCCAGAACGCATACCCGGCTGGCTCATCGAGACTGTCTTCCCGCAACTGCCGTTGGAACGCGTCACTAACCGCACCCGCTCGCCCCGATTGATATTCGGCATTCCACGTCAGCGCACGAACCTGCTTGACTACCGGGGTTACTGAAATAGCAGCAAAGGTTACGATCACCGAACCAATTAGAAGCCATTTAGCCGAGTTGCTTCCCACATAGAGACCCAGGACTAGAAACACCAAAGGTGTAAGGGTATCAGTGCGCATTCCGATAACTAAACCAAAAAGAGCCTCAGCCAACGTAACCGCTACCGCTAACACCTTAAAACTTCCGCCACGTGAAGCCGCCAATATTGCAAAGATCAGAACGGCGACCCAACCGGCTCGATCCATAAATCCCATAAACCCAGGCAGTATCAAGGGTATATTTAGAATGTAGCGAACGAGCCTCATAATGATTGCGAGTCCTAAGGCGCTGTAAGCAATGCGAGTGAGGCTGGCAGAGGTTAGAAGGGACCCTCCCCCTTTTTGCCTTCGGTCGTAACGTTTAGAGATCAGATTCCGCTGCGACACTAATCTCTTCGCGTGGCTCTGGCTTAAACACCGCATCGTCGCACCCAGTGTCACAGTCGACACCAATAAGCCAGTAATATTAAGTAGCGCAACAGAGACATACGCCGTTATTTCAGTGGGAAAGACCCTCCCGTCCTCGCGCGGCGCTGACTCAGGGGCCATCCACTGGTATAGTGGTCCCATTCCGAAAACGGCGGCTGTCCAAAGAAACAAGATCGGCAATGGCGTGAAGAACGATAGAGAGTCTCTTCTGGTCAGGTCATAGGCGGAGGATAGATAGATCACGAGAGTTGCAAAAGGAAGGAGACGAACCGCTAGCTCGTCCAGAGTTGGGTCGCCAATGAGATTTGAGACGCATCCCAGGAGCCACAGCACAAGCAGAGCTGCTGAGACTCGCCGGGTGATCCAGCGGAGCGAGGCAATACGCGCACCGAAAATTTCCCCTGACACGCGGCTCATCTTGTGACGGCCTCTTTACAGAGAAAGAAATGTGACATTTCCAAAACTTGACATACGAGCGCATTTACAAGCTAACGAGGGCCGTGCGAGAACTGAGACGACACGGATGTTCCCATCCCCCGTGATAGCTTCTGAGCTTACTGCTTCAATTTCCGAACACTGAGATTCGTACCACGATATCCTCGGTGAAAATGCCATTTTTGTTTTCTAAATCGACTATCAAAAGGCGTATACGTATCAACGGCGACAGAATTTACCAAAGCATAGACCGAGTGGCAGTGATCAAGCTAGTTGTAAGTGGGGCGAACTCGCAGAAGTCAACGGATTGAAATCCACGCAAAGGTAGCAGCTGCCTAAAATAGTAATGGAAGCTCTCTTTTCTCTGCGCTCAACTCGATTCTCCTGGGACCCGCAACGGGACATCAGTTAGATCTCGGAGCTTTTGTAGCATGTACGCCAGTCTTTCCGGGTTACTATAGCCACTCTTCAAGCACCTAAGCCGTCCCCCATGGGCGATTCGCCTTGCTTTCTCCGGCCAAGCCAGGAAATGGCGAACTTTGTTCAATAAATCTTCGTGCGAATCAAAAAATACAGCCTCTTCTCCATCGCAGAACAAGGCTTCGTGCTCCTCGCTTCGCTCCGCAAGCATGAAGCCCCCGCAAGCCGGGATCTCCACACTCCGTGTCGTCTGTAGGTCCCGGTTAGCTTTGCGTAGAAAATGCAGATTGATGTCAAATACACCTACGGCCCTGGCGTATTCGTGATCGAGGAGAGTTCTCCGCTCAATTATTAAATTTCGATGGTGCGGAGCTGTGCGATGCGCCCAATTTCCTCCGAAGATCCGGACCGGTATCCCGTGTTGCGCCAAGAATAGCATTGCTTCTGCGCGTTCACGCTCAAAGGATCCTATGAAACCAACCTGTCCTCCCAACAAGCGTCGGTCCTCAACTGTTCCTTGAACTGGACGATGTACACCAGGATCATAGGCATTGCCGATGAATTCCACTCGCCGGCATCCCAGAGCTAAAAGCTCAGCCACATTATAGGATTTGGTGGTGAAAAAAATGTCGTAGTAAGGGAGCTGATCAAGAAATTGACGAGAATGGTTGTGCCGCGCAAGCATGTCATCGGGCGAGAAACCCACCAGTCGTAGGGCGGGCCGCGTCGTTTTGGCTGCGAGGAGAGTGGATGAGTGGATGGTTAGGGCCTTATCCAGCCACAATACCTCGTAATTTTGGCTATGAACTGCTTCGATTACCTTATGGTTTGCCGCGTTAAGGTCGGGTACAACAACAGCGTTCCAGAGTCCTGCTCGATACATACGAGAAACAAGACGGCTTAGGATGACTTCTTTCTCCTGCCAGTTCGGATCACGCCAAGTGTCGATGATGTCCACATCGTGCCCCAGCGCGCGCAGAGCGAGAGCACGATGGAGTGTAGTCGATCCTGGCTTCGCTGGCCCAACCAGAAGAATCTTCACGCGTGGTGAGGATTAAAATTGGCGCCGAACGCGCTCGTAGCCAGCACGCGTGATTTCTTATCGGGCATAGGCCGCAAGTAGGGTGGATACATCAAGTGCGTAAACTGCACGATACCCTTCATGCATGCTATCGATACAGATTGCGCGGCCGGCCCGATCCCATCGTGGGTGAAAGTCGCATCGGAACGGTGAATTGGCAGTAGCCGCATCATGTGAGAATTCCGCGATGTTGATCAGGTGCTCGCCGTCGAGCGACGCCAAAAACAGTCGCCTGCATCCCACTGCGTCAGGTAGTGTGTCGTGTGCAAGCCACGGCAGCTTGGGATGCAAGGTGGGGTGGCCTCCCCGGCTACTTCGCGGAATCTGCATCAGTCCGGGAGAAATCGCGCCCGTGTCGCTATCGATGAACAAAAAGGCCTCACGGTGAATTCTGCTTTTCCAAGCATGAGGGATGAACTTACGAGCCATTCCGACCAAGGCGCGCGTCAGACTGTTCCGCCCCCCGCCAGTTGACCTTACAACACCCGCAAGATTGCTCTGCCGGCCCCATACCCCATAGCGACTAGCAGACAGCCACAACCCGTGGCCAGCTGAGCCACAGTCCAAGAGGCACCGGAGGCCCCCTCCATCCGCCTCAATACACATTACACGTGTCAGTGGGTTCCCGTCCGGGGCCAGCCAGCGGTGAAGGAAGGCCAAACGATCGGAGTCCGGGGAAAAGTCGATGTGGTCAATCCAATGGGCGGCACCCTGGCCTCGGGGGGAGACGTCCGCCGCTAACTGTGCGTAACTTACCAGTTTACGGCTCGGACCTCCATTGAGATCAAATACCAGAAGTCCATCCTCATCCGGAGCGGGTGATTTCGAGTGCATCGTTCGCACGCCAGCGTACCCGTAACCTGGCCGAACACGATCAAGCCGTCCGAAGTCTACACTCGCCGCCAAGCGACCGTTTGGCGCTAATGCATAGACGGGATGATCGAACTTATCTTCCACCGCGCCCGTCGGCGATACGAGTTGGGCGTAGGCACATCCGCCCTCATGCACATTAAACAGAACAAACTCATCCTCATCCCGATAGACCCATTGAGCCATGGCACCTTGCTGGAAGTTCCATGCTTTCGTCACCCCAACGACGACCGGCGGAGTCGCAAAATCAGCGTTCACACATGCGATCTGCAGTTCTTCTCCGACCTTCGGTTGCCGCCCTCTGACCGTGGTGCTACCAAACAAGAGCTTACCGTCGTCGCGGTTCCAGGGACACTTGTCATAGTAGCCAAAAAAGCAGTCCTTACCTGCGGCCGTAACACGCTGTATCCTCACGTCCCGCGCTATTGTGCTCACGGCTTCTGCCCCAAAATCCAATTTTCGATCGCTGTCGCACCGCGCATAAACGACCATTCCTTGATCTTGACTCGTGCTGCCTCAGACATACGTTTGGCAACACCATCTTCATACAAGATGCGTAAGCAGGCTTCAGCAATCTCGTCGGTATTCCCGCACTCGACAATAAAACCATTATGATCATTGATCACGAGGTCCCCCGCGGTGCCAACGCGATCAGACACGACCGTTGGCAACCCGAAGTTCATGGCTTCGTTAATAACTTTTGGTGAAGGATCACTCTCAGATACGACGAGGAGCAGATTAGCAGCCCGGTAGCAGGTGGCGAGTTCGGATTGATTGCGGAAGCCAGCGAAACCCACCGTGAACAAATCGCGACGGCGACAATATTCCTCGAGGGCACCTCGCAACGGCCCGTCGCCCACGAACAAGGTGCTCGGCCGTTTTGACTTCGGGATTTTCTCAACTGCTTGAATGATATCCATCGGCCTTTTACGCTCATCCAACCTTCCGATAAACAGAAGAACAGGTAACGCTGGCTCGAGTTTCAACGCCAGACGACAACTTCGTTGATCAAGACCGCGCGCGGCGGCTTGAAAGAATTCATTATCTACGGCACATGCGGCAAACAGGAGAGACTCCCCCGATACCCCATAGTGCTCAAAGTACCGCCGGTTGCCAGCGCAGCTATACGCTACTCCGTTTACCATTTTCAAGAAGGCTCTTACCGCAACACTCTTGACCAAACGGCGAACCGCCGAGCGAGGCGCTTCGAGCGTCGCCTCTCCGCGAAATAATACACGTAACCCACGTAATCGTGCCAAAAGGACAGCCAACCAAGCAGAGAACGTCGAATAGCCCCACACCCAAACAACATCGAAGTTTTCTGGCGTGAGTAAGGAAACTAATTCCGGGTTGATTTGGGAGAAAAATCGGACACCCGCCCCGGGCCGCGCAGACACGTTCCTGAGAAACAGATAACGATACCCCTCAAGCAGGGGAACGTCCCATAGCAGTCGACCAAAACTAGGATCGTCAACACCAAGTCGCGTATCCCAACAAAATAGTACGGTGACGTCAATATTCGGTCGCTTAGCTAAGATTTGATAGTACTGAAAATGATATTGTATCGGGTGCGACTCCACCACAGCGACGCGTATCCTTTTCTCTTCAAGTGAAGAACACACCACCTTTGACGACACATCTTTACGACACACGGTCCTTCTCTCCCTTACACATAACGACCAACATATTCGGAGAAATTATTGTTCGTATGTTTTCATGAAAGAGGATCTGAATTAACCGTGACACGAGCCACTGTCCTGAAACAATGAAGAGCCTTCTGGCTAGACGGAAAGCGCCAAGACCAAATACCGGCAATGTCGGTGCCCGCACCTGCACAATACTTAGGTTGACGCGTAGAGCAAGTTGTCTAATTGCAGAGGATCCAAGAACAACCCTGTGTGTCAAGTCTCCATACTGAATTGCTCGGGCGAACGGGCTGTCTCCACTAGGAACTCGAAAGATTAGCCGTCCCCCGGGGCGCAGCCAGTCGTGAATTCGCTTCAAGGCCGCCTCAAGTTCGGGCAGAGGCATGTGCTCAAACACATCAAACGCAATTACTAAATCTTGCGACTCTTGAGGAATGAAACCATCTAGGTTTGCGGATATAAGCGCTACTGAAAAACCCCTTTGCTTTGCCGCATGGACAAGGCCTTCAATAGCCTCTAGGCCCCGATAGATAGCGCCTTCATCCTTCGCCCATCCAGCAAACGAACCTGTCCCGAAGCCAATTTCGAGGACCCTTAGTCCGGAAAGATTATCTATCTCACAGCACTTTAACTCTTTACGGAAATATAGTGCTTGCGTGCTATCATATTTGCCAAAGATAGAGCCATCCCAGCCTTTCCATTCCACATAATAATCATATTCCATCATTTCTGGTTTCGCCACACTCCAAGATCTTTACTTCCAACCTCTCGAAATGGCACACGCGGCCGCCTGAGTAGCTCTCGACGAACCCAACCGCTTAAATGTCGCAATTTGCTGGGCCATAGAATAATGTTCTGTGTCTTCACGCTCAGAAGCAAGCAACAGTCATAGCGAAGCAAATAAGGCGGTCAGCTTATCTCGCTGCAATTTGTTTTCAACGAGACACTGTCTCACGTATTTTTTCTGCGTACCGCTCTCCGTAGGCTTGCCACGACAACTCTTTGCGCTTCTCACCCAAGAGGTCCCGAAGAGTTCCAGGCGGAAAATGAGCCTGAGCCCACTCCAAACACCGCTCGATACCCTCGGCCAAAGCTTCGACATCGCCATGTGGCACTACAAAAATACCGTCTTGTAAATCTGTAACCTCGGCTAGATCCTCACCCCCCGTGCGATCTGTGCAAACCACTGGAAGCCCACAAGCCAGCGCTTGCACCTGCACCAGCGCGAGCCCCTCCTCGCGGGACGCCAGCACGAACGCGTGCGCCTTCGCATAGAACTCAGGGAGTTTCCATTGTGGCACAGCGTCATGATGTTCGAACCAGTCACCGGCCGGCAATGGCGCGTCGCCAAGAGGCCCCACATGTATGAGCCGTACCCGCCCCGCATTAATTTCGCCGACGGCACGCGCCAGGATTTCAGCCCCTTTCCTGTAACACCAAGTTCCTGCAAAAACCAAGACGGGCGGCTCAGCTCGCGGGACCACTGTGGGCCGGAACATCGTCAGGTCCACCCCGTAGGGATTTAAGAAAAGCTGCTCCGGCTTGTAACCCAGCTCGAGAAAACTCTTTTCGCAGTGCCGTGCGGGCACCACATGGAAATCTGCGATCTCGCAAGATGCCATATGGATGCGGACTGCGTGTTCGCTCACTGTCTCGGCTTGCGGAAACACCTTAGCTATTCCATCCAGAATCTCTTTCTGAGACAAGATATGGCGACTGCCCCGCTCTATGAATATCGTTGCGCCATATCGCTCTCGCGCTGATCTCGCGCTCTCGATGGCGATACCTGACATGCCGATGAAGACATCGCAGCGCTCTAGCCGAGAGGCGATCTGCCTATCAACAGACTGCATCAGCCGATCACCCGCAGCGCGCCGCAGGGCTTGAGTGCCGAAACGTTGCGCCAACACCAGGGGCCAGAAGCGCCAGAGAAGGCCTCGATGGCACCCTCTGGGCAACCCGAACCGTTCCGCGCGACGGCGCGGAACGATCGACCAAAAGCTCACTTCATACCCGAGACGATCCAACTCCCTGGCTAGATCAAGAACGTGAAATCGTCCCGTCGTCGCGATGCATACCTTCATGGGAAATATTCCGATTCGGCCGCTCGACGTAAACCCTCCTCGAGTTTCTCTGCGCAAGCTGACCAGCTAAAGAGGGCGGCGACGTTCTGTGGTGCTTGGTTGGTGCGGGGGGCTCCGCTTAGTTCGTCTAGGATAAGGGATAAACTAGACTCATCCCGGCAAGGTAGCAAAGTCCCATCGACCAGACGCGCAAGCCGCTTTGCCTCGTCGGATTCCCCACCAAACGCGATCACCGGTTTTCCGCACCCCAATAACTCAAAAAGTTTATGGTGAAAGCCTTTGTCATTTCGGATGTAGACATTCGCCTGAGCGGATCGACAGATCTCCGCCAACTCAGCCAACGGCAAGTAGGGATGAATGCGAACAGCGGCTCGCCCTTTCAGTCGGAGAAATTCTGCTTCTACCAAACGATTTGCTCCTCCCGCATACACGAGAGCCACGCCTACTTGACTGTCGTCAGCACGCTTTTCTAGCCAAACCATCAATGCTTGAACAAAACGGGACAGTGCTTCTTGGCTGTGGATGCTTCCTGTCAATGTAATAAGAAACTCGCTGTGTTTCGAACGGGTCGGATGCGTAGAGAAAAAGCAAGGCTCGACCCCGCTATAAATCACATCGACCGCAGGAGTAAACCAACGGCGCAGAACTTCCGCATTTAGCTCTGCATTCGCCGTAGCGCCCCGCATATTCCTAAACCGTTTCGCAATGATCGACCGCAGTGGCTTCCGCAGGAAAACCTCCCAAGAATCCTTCATGTCCGCAACCCAAGGGCAATCTGCCATCTCCGAGAGCCGCTGCGCGATTAACCAACAATCGGTATTGCCGAACAGCCCCCAGATCGCCTGGGGGCGAAACTCCCGAGAAAGGATTCCCAGATATGGCTCAGTCGCTTGACTGAAGTCCGTGAACATCCCCGAATGCTTGAGATAGCTCCAGGTCACCAACGCCTTTCGCAGCAAGGCCGGCGTCCGCGGTGATCGAATGCGTTCCAGCAAGACGCGTCGTTGAGGCCGGACCGCCAACAAAAGCGGCTCCCCCCAATCATGCGCCTGGAATTGTTTGGCAAACTGCTCGGGCGATGGAGCGGGCTCCGCGCCTTCGCGCCACTCGCAAATCTGCACTACCTGATGACCCCGATTCACCAGTTCCCGGGCAAAGAACCAGGAGCGCATACCGGAGACGTGCGGCGTTGCAGGGTGCATGTGGTTGACGAAGACAAGCTTCATCGGAGTGTCATTATTAGCCAACGCATGGCAGCGATCGATCTTAACAGGCTGTTGATTCTCTCGGGGCCGTGGATTCAACACGCTCGAAATCCATCCTTTCTCGGGCCTCGGCTACCGCAAACAGGGCGACTTTGGGCAAGCTTTAGACAAATTAAGCCTTTGCTCGCGATTTTTTTCGCCCACGTGGAGGCAGAAGCAGAGTACCAAGACCCTGGTTAAGCGTGGCGTCCGATTCATTGTTTAACCAACCATCGCAACAAAAGGTCGAAGTCGCTCTGAAGCACTGGCAAAGCCGAGGCAGCCAAGTGCCCTGTATCCCGATAGGCAATTACATCATTGAGAATCGGGGAGCAATTAGTCGGCCCGCACAACGAGGCTACCGGATCGTAAAGCCTAACGCTTGGTTTCCCATTAACGGCCGCTCGCATTATATTCATGATCCGCTGGCGACGGGCCTCAAACTCGGCGCGCGCTACACCGCACCTTTCAGCCGACTGGCGCCCTAAACAGAGTGGCACGCTAATCGGAAACTCGACCGACGGTGCAATCAACAGCGACTTGAATCCAAGCACTCGCGACTCGGTAAGCACCTTTGTCAAACCCTGAGAGAACGCATTTATGGCATCATCCGCCGAAAAGCGCAGCGCGCCTCCAATGGGTAGGGGATCCTGCATTAGCCAATCGGCCGACAGGATCACCGCATCGAAGCCTTTGGCGCGAAACTGTGGCAATTCCTCCGCTACGCGATCGTTAAAATCGGCGCAGTCCTTGTGAGGCATCCCGGACCGCACTGGGACCACACCCAAGATTGGGGGACAACCGCCGAATAATCGCTGAGTAAAACCTAATCCATGTTTGCGGCCCAAACGGTCTAGCAACGGCGAGTAGTGCTCTGCGAAAGAATCACCCCAGAGCAAGATCCTTTGGTTTTTTCCACCAAACTGGCATTTCTGGATTGGGGGTAAATTTCCTTTGAACGTGCCCAATAGAAAATCTGTGTCACAGTCCCGGGTGACCACTTCACGGTCACGCATTGCAGCCATTATCGCAGCACCAAGAGCCGATGACTGCGCCTTATACTTCGCCCAAGCCCCAAGTCCAGCTGCGCTGGCCAGAACCAAGATCAACAACCCCGATCCAGCAACCATAGACCCGCGGGTGGTGGCGAAAGGGCCCGCTCGCCCGCGCCGGACCGGATTTTCGACGAAACGATAGGTTAATGCCGCCAATCCTAGCGCGACGACGGCTAGAGCCAGATCCCGCCACAGATGATGCTCGCCGAACGTGTAGGCGCGGGCCAGTGCGAGCAGAGGCCAGTGCCACAAGTACCAGGAGTAAGACCAGAGACCGACGGTGACGATCACGGGGAGGCTCAGCAAGCGAAAGACGACTCCCTGCCCGCTATGTCCGCTGAAAATGACCAATGCCGTGCCGCAGACGGGGATCAAAGCAGCGCTCCCGGGGAAGGGCGTTGCACGCGTGAAGGCATACACCGACCAGCCGATCAGACCCAAGCCCATCACCCCCGCTGCGGGTGCTAGCTTGCGAAATCCAGTGCCGGAAGCGAATTGCGACGACGGAAAGAACGCTAGCGTACCGCCCAGCGCGAACTCCCAGGCGCGGATCGGCATCATATAAAAAGCTGTGGATGGCGACTGCGCGGTCACCCAGAGATTGCTGCCAAAGGAAACTGCCGCGATGAGCGCGAGCGCAAACACTAACGTCCGAGCCCCCTTCGCGATCTTGGGTATGAACCCACGCCACACCGCCACCAACAACAACGGCCAGACCCAATAGAACTGCTCCTCGACGGCAAGCGACCACATATTGAGCAAAGGTTTCAGGTCGGTAGGGCCATCGAAATAGCCGCTCTGCATCCAGAAAAAAAGATTGGAGGAAAAGAGCGAAGTCGCGATGGCCGACTTGGCGAGGTCCTGTTGCTCACCAAACGGCAATAACGCCCACAACCCCAGCGCGAGTGTCGCCAAACACACGACGGCGAGGGCCGGGAACAGCCGGCGGGCGCGCCTGGCATAAAAGGCGAGAAAGTCTATCCGCCCCGTACGCCCCAATTCGTCAGCCAGCAGGCGGGTGATCAAAAAACCTGAAATGACGAAAAAGACGTCGACCCCGACGAAACCGCCCCCAAATAAAGGGACGCCAGCGTGGAACGCCACCACAGGGATGATCGCGACGGCGCGCAGGCCGTCAATGTCCGGCCGGTAATTGCAATCAGCCATTGCGTCCCACAAAGTCCCGCTTCCACGCTTCCCCCATAAACGGCTGCCAGAGGATCCAGCTCAGGTTTCTCTCGCCTTGCTTCAGTCGGTGCAGCGCGCGATGCCACCACGGCGCATCCCAAAATGGACTCTCCGAGAAAGACTGCGAATGAAGCAGGTCTTCCGCCATGGCCAGGAGCGGGCCCTGAAACCAGGTCTCCTGTGGGGGCCTGAAACCCTGTTTGTTCCAACGGATGCGAATCGGCTCAGGCAGAAGCCCGACCATGCTCTCACGGAGTAGGTGCTTGGTCTGTGCCGCACCCATCAGATAGCCCGGCGGCAGCGATAGCGCCAACTCGGCCAGGCGGTGATCGCAGAAAGGTAGCCGCACCTCGCGAGAGTGGGCCATTGAGTTCCTATCGCCGTAGCGCAACAGCGTCGTCAGGTACATGCCGAATGAATCCTGATACAAGGCACTCGTCAGTGCATCAAAGCGTTCATCCTGCTGATATTGGTTCTCGACAGTGAGCCGGCCGGCCACGTCGGGCTTCATACCGTAAAGCATGTTCGTACCCAATCCGAAACGATGCGACAAGCAGCGGCGCACCGCGAAGGGCAGCCGGTCCCGTAAAGCACGCGTTGGGGGGGTCAATGCCAGCGGGTAGCGCTCGTGGATCAGAGGGAGTTCCATCTCCAAGCGTTGCCGAGCACCGCGAGCGCGGAGCGCTTCGACATAAAAGCGGAAGTACTGTTCATAACCGCCCAATAGCTCATCGGCACCCTGGCCATCCAGCAGTACCGTGACCCCGTGCTGCTTGGCTAGGCGAAACACACAGTACTGTGCATATTGGCTGGACGAGCCGACCGGCAATTCGTTGTGCCAGATAAAATCCGGCAATTCGGCAGCAAATCCTTCCGACGTGGGCTCTGTCAAATGGCTGAGCACACGGCTGTCCTGGACGACCAGCTCCGCGTAACGCCATTCGTCAGCGGCGGTGCCCGGAAAGCGGCCGGTGAACGTGTGGTAGTCGCCCTCCCGGTAGATTACTTTCCGTACCAGGCTGACGATGGCACTGGAATCGAGTCCACCGGACAAACATGACCCGACTGGTACATCGCTCCGCATCCGGATACGAACCGCATCGGTCAGCAGATCGCGGAACAGTGCAACGGCCTCGGGCTCTGACAAACTTGCGTAGTCCCCGCTGGGGCGTACGTCCCAATACCGCCAAATACGCGTTGCCAGGGTCCGGACATCGACGGTCATGGCCTCCGACGGCAAGAGCTGCTGGATGTCGTTGAAGACGGTTTGCCGCTCCGCGTCAATGCCCCGGCTGGCATTGTGCAGGCCGCGGAGCAGGCGGAACTCGTCGTATTCGGCAACTACTGTCGGCAATGCCAGCAGAGCCTTGTATTCCGAGGCAAAGGCGAAGAAGCCCTCCTTCGTCACAAACAAAAATGGCTTCTCGCCATAACGGTCGCGTGCACAAAACAGCCGCTGCTCGACCGTATCGTACAGCACCAGGGCAAACATGCCGTTGAAATGGTCAAGGCACGATTCGCCCCAGACCTTGTAAGCCTCCAGGATGACCTCCGTATCGGTACCTGAAAGGAAGATACAACCCATGCGCTGCAACTCGGCGCGCAGCTCCAGATAGTTGTAGATTTCGCCGTTGAACGTGATGACGAAACGGCCCGTTGCGTCTTGCATCGGCTGCGCGCCGCGTTCGCTCAAATCCAAAATCGAGAGACGGCGATGACCGAGGGTCACGTACCCGTCATCCGAACGCCAAATACCCTCGCCGTCCGGCCCCCGATGCGCCTGCAGGGTAAGCATCTCGCCGACTCGCTTGCCCCAGTGATCGGCGTGTGATCCGATGATTCCAGCGATTCCGCACATTGCAGTCAGTAGTCAGCGGCTGCGGAACGATCACTGGGCAACCCAGCTAGAATCGAACGCAACAGGGGCACGAGGGAACGTAGGCGTGATTTGATTTCGGTCATTGCTGCCTGCCGCCCCATCGACCGAGAGATTCGTCCCAATTCAACGATGCAGTCCCCCTTGATCTGCTGATTGAGCTTTTTCTCGATCTCCCTATTCTCGCGAAGCACGCCGACCGCGTGATCGAAAAAACCTAGGATGGCCGCGACAACCAACAGACGAACTTTCGCCTCCTCAGCCAATAGGGACTGGGGCTCACGTAGAAATACCAGATCGCACTGGGCTGCGATACCGCGGGAGTACGGTACGCTCCACTGTGCCGAGTAGGGGTGCGCGGGCAGCGGTCGCCGCCGCCAGGAGTGCACGCCCCGGATCTCGGCCAGGACGAAGCCGGATTCAAGCATGAAGGCGACCACTTCTTGCGCCAGAGGTTGTCCGACTCGCTGCTCCAAGAAAGAAACCTCTACCTTGGCGGCCGCGCAATGGGCCAGCGTTCGGGGCGCTGCCCGGAGAATATCGAGCTCCGCACCCTCGACATCGATCTTCAGGTAGTCTGCCTCCGGCAACCGGAAAGCTTCAACGGCACTATCCAATGTGCGGGTTTCAACCGGTAGTTGATGCATGGTATGGTGCAACGCCGCATGTCCGAATCGCGCCAGCATGTCACTGTTGTGTGGCAGCAGCGAAGCGCCTTCACCGCTGGCGGGGAGGTTCAGCGTCGCTTGCCCATCTCGGGAGCCGAGGGCGGTTGGCACATAGCGAGTGCTCTTCCACGGGCCTCTCGCGATATCGTTCAACCGCGCACATTCCTCGGGCTCCGGCTCGAACCCAATGGCCGCCGTAGCCCAAGCCGCCGGTCGCAAATCCTCATCCACTCCACCGCGGGCACCAACGTCCATCAGTGTCAACCCGAGCGCTTCGATCACCCGGCCAATGGGCGATTGTTGAAACAAATTGCGCGCCGTCATGCTTCCTCCGGCCCCTTCTTCGACACTGCGGACAACACTGCTCGGTAATGCCAGCGATCGTTGCGAGATTCAATCCACGGAAAAACCGTCTTGAGGTAGATCTTCAACGCCGCAAACCACAAGCCTGCAGCAAAGCCCAACCATGCTCGCGCTGAATACGCCCACTCGCCGGTGTAATAGCTGGCGCGTATTTGGTAATCCAGCAAGCGCCGAGCCGCATTGATTCGCGCCTTTCCCAACACTGCCCGATCCTGGTCTTGCGTCCCGGTCGAATAGAGATCGCTCAGCATTTGGACAAATGCTTTTTCACCCTCACGCATCTGCCACGCGGCCCTGGAGCGATGGCGCACTCGCCAGGTGTCGAAATCCGAGGGATGATAAGCCTGACTGATGTTGTTCTCATGCACCCGGTACAAAACCAGCGGCTCGTCGATGAAGCGCCATTCCCCCGACAACGTAGAGCGTAGGTTCATCGGCCCGTCTTCCAATATCAGGTTCGGCGCTAGCGGACCGAAACGCTCGAAGCACTCGCGGGTCACGCACATTGAAGTTGCACCGGGCCCGCCAAAGCGCCGGTAAGTCGAATCCGGGACATTCGAGAAATCTTCCTTTGCACTGATCACACGTCCCGTCCGTCGACCTTGCGGATCCATCATCTCATAGGCAGACGCAATCGCGGCTGCCCGACGGCCCGAAGCGACCCACTCCGCTACGATCCGCTCGACTCGATGCGGCAAAGAAATGTCGTCGCCGTTAGCGAGAACAATCAACTCTCCAGACCCCTTCTGCCAGGCTGCATTGATCTGACTGCCGATCCCGATGTTTCCCGTATTCCTGTTGAGAATAATCTTATGGGGACCGGAATACGCTGCGGCCATTCGTTCCATGATTTCGAATGTTCCATCGGTCGAACCATCATCAGAAAGTACGAGCTCTAACGGTGAATAGGCTTGTGCGAAGGCCGATTGGATGGCCTCCCCGATATACCGCTCCTCATTGAATGCGTAAAGAACTAAGGTCACAACCGGCCCCGGAGCGCCCCGCTCACCGTTATTGCACGGGTTCAAGCACCCCTCCATTTCGCTGAAATTGGTACATGATCTGCATCCGGCGGCGCAATTTGCGTCTACCAAAAATCGGACGTAGTATATTTTTTATGTAAATATGAACCCACAAGCCCTTCCATCCATATTGGCTCCAACCTTTAGACGCGAATATCGTGGTTTTCTGACGACCGAAGCTGGTGAAGTATTTCTTGTCGTATGTATTTACGTGCTCTTCGATACGGGGTTCTTCACGATAAGGCACGACAATTATGAGGCGCTTGCACCGCTCGTAAAGAACACGGGCAACTTCCAGATCATTGGTTAGGTGCTCTAGGACGTTCGACGCAATTATCACGTCGACTTCTGGCACAGACCAATGATCTCCGCATCGAAATTCTGCAATTTCCCCATAGACTTGCTGGCATTTATTAACTGCTGATGGAGATATATCAATCCCGATCAAGCTGGCCTTCGGCATTGCGCGGCGATAAACAGGGAATGCGTCACCCAGCCCACAACCGAAGTCGAGGAAAGTCCCCGAAAATGACTCGCTTAATTTGAGGTGTCTCAACTGCGCTTCGGCGAAATGCTTCGTCTGTTCCCGCCCGCCTACTAGCTCCCAGTCGCCAGATGCGAATCGATTATCCCAATAGTGACGCGTGTTAATATTTCTTTGCGCCTTCATTATTGAATGATTTAACGTTGTTCAAATGACGAGTATTATCGAATTGCCCCGATGGGTACACCTGGCTTTCTGGACAGCATTCTAAGAACCTCGACGACCGCTGGGAGTCTCATTCCCCACACTAATCCGCTATAGATAAAGATCCCAAACGCTATTTGAATCAATAGCAACTTCGCACTACCTTGCTGTTCCCACGCAGGCCATGGCAAAATCCAGAAAAACATGACCAAGCTAGCGAATGCGTAGGGAGTCAGATCACCTAACTGCGCCAAAATTGAATACCTAACCACCCTGCCCGTATAATAGGCAGAAATAAAACTGCCAATTGCCATCGTAAACACCTGACTCCACGCTAGGGCGATCATGCTTATCTGTGAAGCATAGACCGCGGAAGCGACACCAATAACCTTCTTAGAGGTCTCAATCCAGAAATACTGCTTTGAGTGCCCCCCAGCCACTAAAGCGCTCGCGTTCAACCGATTAAGTGGGTAAAAAACACCACTGAGACATAACACCTGAAAATAGGGTGTACTGCCGTGCCACTGTGGACCAAATGCCAGATCTATCAAAGGTTCCGATATCGCGATGAGACCTATCATGGCGGGCACATTGAAAAACATCACGAGCCCTAAAGCCTTGCGAAGCCCGCGTTTGAATAGTGTCGGATCATGATTCGCCGCTGAAAACAAGGGGAACGCAACGCGGTTGAGTGTCTCAGTCAATAGTGATGTGGGGAGTTGCTGAGTACTCTCGGCACGAGAGTATAAACCCAGATCCGGAACTGAATAGAGCTTGCCTATCAATAGCGTATTAAGTCGCCCATAAAGGATGTCAAGTAGATTAGTAGAAAGAATATAGCCACCGAATCCAAACATTGACCGCAGTACAGAAAAATCAAAAATCAGTTTCGGGCGCCAAGGCTGTGACATCCAAAGGAGGTAGGTGGTCAGACAATTCCCTATTAGGGTTTGTGCGACAAGACTCCAGACACCATAGCCTGCGGCTGCTAGATAGATCGCAGCCCCACCCGAAGCACTTATTGAGACGGCTTGTATAACCGTTTGCTTTTTGAAGTCCAGTCGCTTGCTGAGGAGAACATTGGGTATGCTGCTAAAAGCACCCACAATCAAGGTTCCAGCCATTACATAGGTAATCAGCCGCAGATCAGGAACGTGGTAGAAATTCGCTAGAGCGGGGGCCGCGGCACAAAGAATGGCGGCGACAATTACACTGGAAAGTAGTCCGAAATAAAAGGCAGTGCACAACTCCCGATCAGTAACCGCTTGCTTCTGTACCAGTGCGCAGGTGAACCCGCTGTCCACAAACACGCCGGCCACCCCTATGAAAACAGATAGCAAGGCAATGGTACCGAACTCGGCAGGCGACAACAGCCTGGCGAGGAACATGACGACAAGAAATTGAGAGACCGACCGAAAAACAGTGCCTAATGAACTCCAGATGGTCGCTGAGATCGCTCGATTCCTCAGCGGTCTGGTGGTTTGAAGATCCAGTTCGGAATCACCTTTGTTCAGGGAGTCACCTGCTTATGCCCTGAGCCCGATGCAGTGAGCCTGTTACCGCAAGGTGACTTGGCAACGCGAAACCAAAGTGACGGCGGCGCGCGCAGAGCGCGTGCAGCGTGATCCCTATACGGCGATCTGAGGTCTGCTGAGGTGTGAGACACTATTAGACATCTCGCAAATCAGCGCGGTGGGACATGTCGTACTGAACCATCGAGCGCACTACATCCGACATCCTTCTGGCCGCGCGCCAACCCAGGACACGCTCAGCCCGTAAGGGATTCGCTGCACCGTAACTGAGATCCGTGGGCCGATATAGCGAGGGATCGGTGGTGGTGTGCCTTTCCCAATCGAGGCCGACTGCGGCAAACGCCGTTGCCACGAAATCTCGCAATGTGTGGGTTTCACCGGTCGCTATGACGTAATCCCGAGGTTCCGCTTGTTGAAGCATGAGCCACATGGCACGAACGTAATCCGGCGCCCAGCCCCAGTCGCGCGACACGTCGAGATTACCCAGCGTTAGCTTTTCGTCCGCTCCTGAGGCAATGCGGCAAGCCGCGGCGACGATTTTGCGTGTAACGAATCGTTCCGGTCGCAGTGGCGATTCATGATTGAACAGAATCCCGGAACAGGCAAACAAACCATAGGCTTCTCGGTAATTGGCGGACTCCCAGAAGGCTGCGGCCTTCGCTGCCGCGTAGGGACTGCGCGGTCGGAAAGGAGTGTCCTCGTCTGCCGGCACTTGCCCGGTATCGCCAAAGCATTCGCCTGAGCCTGCATTGTAGAGACGAATTGGGCGCCCGAGGAACCGGATTGCTTCTAGCAGATTCAACGTACCCAGGGCGATGCTTTCCAGCGTTTCCACCGGCTGTTCGAAGGACAGGCCGACGGAACTCTGACCAGCAAGGTTGTAGACCTCATCCGGATTTGCCCGAGTCAACGCTTGTAACACACTGCGAAAGTCGGTCATCACCATCGAGAGTGTCTCGATGCGATCGCGAATGCCAAGGCGAACCAGATTGCCGAAAGACGCCACTTGTGCGTCGCGTGATGTCCCGATCACGCGGTAGCCCTGACTCAGTAACCACTCCGCCAGATAGGCGCCATCCTGGCCGGAAACGCCGCAGATCAACGCGGCCTTCATCTCGTCTTTACGTTCGGTAGTCAACACGCTTTGTTTGCCGCCGTGGGTGGTCATACCTGTCGAAATTGCGCTGGAGGAAGAAGAACTCACGAAGTTTGGGAGGATAGCCGCCGGCGCTTCGCTCGTCCGGCTGCCATAGTTGGTCATCGCCGCCGAGACCCTCTTGCCGTGATGAACCCCCACAGTGTGCATCCTTCGTGGGAACCCAGCCCTCTCGGTCAATCAGCAATCACCCAGGGCATCGGTTGGTTCGCCCGGAGGGCCGGGCTCCTCCAGAGAATGCTGAAACACCACCTCCAGCGCATCAGCGTCGCACCTACGGTCGGGGTCGTTAGGAGTACATTGAATTGCCCCTTACGTCCCAGACCACAGAGATTCGGTTTCTCGCAGTTCTGGTCATGCTTCGACGCGAAGCTTAGAGGCGCCCGTCAACCTGGTCAGCCGGAAACAGGTGCTTGACGTCGTACAGCACCGCACCATTGTGACCGAAGCGGCGTATCGCCGGTACGCCTAGTTCCTTGAACTGTTCATGCGCCACCGCCAAGATGATGGCGTCGTAACGGCCCGCGTCGGGCTGCTTCAACACCGCCAGGCCGTACTCCTGCTTCGCTTCTTCGGTATTTATCCATGGATCGTACACTTCCACACAGGCGCCATAGCTCTGGAGCTCCTGCACGATGTCGACCACGCGAGTGTTGCGCAGGTCTGGGCAGTTCTCCTTGAAGGTCAACCCCAGTATCAGGATACGCGCGCCGCTGATGGCGATGTGGCGCCTGGCCATCAGCTTGGCGACCTCATCCGCGACATAGTCACCCATGTGATCGTTGATCCGGCGACCGGCCAGGATCATCTCGGTGTGAAAGCCGATTTCCTGGGCTTTGTGGGTCAGATAGTAAGGATCCACACCGATACAGTGACCACCCACCAAGCCAGGCTTGAACGGCAGAAAGTTCCATTTGCTGCCGGCGGCCGCAAGCACCTCGCTGGTGTCGAGACCCAACCGGTTGAACAGCATCGCCAGTTCGTTGACCAGTGCGATGTTGACGTCGCGCTGCGTGTTCTCGATGACCTTGGCGGCTTCGGCGACGCGGATACTGCTCGCCCGGTGCGTTCCGGCCGTGATGATGCTGCGGTACAGCGCATCGACAAATTCAGCGGCTTCGGGCGTGGAGCCTGACGTCACTTTCGTGATCGTCGTCAGGCGATTGATCTTGTCACCCGGGTTGATGCGCTCAGGGCTGAAGCCGACGTAGAACACGCCTTGCCGCAGGGATGAAGCCCGGCCAGTGGCGGTTTGATCCGGCGATTTGGTTCGCCCTGGGAACTGGGCTGCTGCGGCACCGGCATGATCGATAGTGGTCGCGTAAGTCAGGCCGGACAGGCGCTCCAATATCGGCACGCAGACCTCTTCGGTCGCCCCCGGATAGACCGTGGACTCGTAGATGACCAGGTCATTGGGCTTCAGCAGCTTTCCGAGTGTCGCGCTGGCCTTCTCCAAAGGTGAAAGATCGGGCCGCTTGTAGCGATCGATGGGCGTCGGCACCGTGACGATGTAAACAGTGCAAGTCGCAATATCGTTCGGGTCGGTGGTGTAGCTGAGGTGTTCGGCGGACGCCAGTTCCTCCGCGGTGGTCTCCAGCGTGCTGTCACGACCCTCGCGCAGTTCGTTGACCCGTGCTTGCTTCAGATCGAAGCCGACCGTAGGAAAGCGCTTGCCGAATTCGACGGCAAGGGGCAAACCGACATAGCCGAGCCCGACGACGGCGATGCGTACTTCATGTAGATTCATGGCGTTATGTCACGATCACTTGCAAATTCAAGAAGAGAGTGCAGCTCCGAAAGGCGCGCAGCGCCACTGGCGTCAACGATATCGACGAAGCCCCCCCCAACACTATCACCGGCATAGATCAAGGTACCAGGACCATAAGGTGAGGGTAAGCGGTCACGCGGCGGACATCATCTCTCGCCAGTTTTGCGCGGAATCGCGGCACCATCGTCGCCAGCCAACTCTCGGCGCAAGCCAGCCAATTCCTCGCGCAGCGCGACATATTCGGCTTCCTTGCGCGCGAGATAGGCGCGAGTCAGCCGCAGGCGTGTATCGATACCATTCGGCGTCAGCACGTATAGGTAAGCCAACTTGTTGTCGCTGCGACGGAAGTTTTCGGCCTTGATCAGCCCTTTATCGAGTAGCGCCTTGATCAGATAGTTGCTCTTCCCGAGACTGACGGACAGCATTTCGGCCAGTTCGCGCTGGCTGATCCCGGGTCGCTCCGCGAGGATCTTCAGAACTTGCAGATGGGCTTGTTCCCGCGGCGTCATCCGCGCACCCTACATTCAGATTCCTGGAAGCGTGCCTTATCGATAGAGCACTTCAGCTCATGGCTTCCCGCTAATACGCGCAACTCGTGTTTGATCTCATCTGTTGTGGACGCTTTGGTCATGGCCGGTTTCGCTTGCCCTTGCCCCGTCGAGCGTGCTCACGCGGCAGGATCGCATCAACGTTAGGCGTGGCGCGCATTCCACTCATGGGCAACGCTTCGGTCGTCCACCGGAGCGGCGACTGAAGACCAGTGACTCCTTTGGATGGAGCACACCGCGGATGGTCGCTTTGGGCACGCTACCGCCATCCGGTGTCAGGATAAAGCCTGTCACCGGTGCTTGGGCGATCATGGGGGCCCACCCCTTTCGCTCTTCAGAGCGCCCTGGGCGGCGGCCGCGAATCGTTACCGAAAAAGCGACGCGGGGCCTACCCTTCGCTCAGGCGACGTCGCGCATCAAGCTCGCCAGTGGCACTGTCAACTGTGCCGGCCTTTGCAGTAATTCGATGAGCACCCGGGCGCGGGCATCTCCGTCGTCCATCTGATACACGGCCGAGAGGCCAGCATAGGGTCCTTCGTTGATCCGGACACGATCACCGAGCTGGTGCAGAGGCTCTGCCCGCGCTCCTGAAGTCTGCTCATACCGACGCAACTGGTCGATCAAGGCGTCCGCAATACAAGCAGGCTCACGGCCGAAGCAGACCAAACAACTGACACCCAGCGTGGAGCGAATCGGCCCCCAATTGGAACCGTCCAGCCCGGAGCTCAGGCGGATGAACAGGTACCGTCTGAACAGTGGCTCGGTGATCGTACTGCGACGCCCCCGCCTGAGGGACTCGGCGGTGCACATTGGCAGATAACACACGTAGCCCTGACGTTCGAGTTGCGTTAGCGCGAGCGCTTCCTGGCGCGGCTTGCTGTAGACCACATGCCAGCGCATCGGGCCAACAGCGCCCAAAGGTTCCGGCACGGTAATCGAGACTGAAGTCTCTGTGTTCGCAGCAGCCGCTGTCATGACAAATGCATTTTGGGAGGACCGTTCATTTGTTGAACGGAAGGATAACGCGACAGGGAGAACGTGGCAAGTTACGCTTCGGAACTGGGACTATCGGAAGCGCAGCGCCGTTGCCACAATGACATCTTGATGCGAGCATGGAGCCGTGCGAACCGCATGCTGCAGAGAAAGAAAACGCATGTCAATAATCAGCGCCGGGGAGCACTCCTTGGCCATCGGAAAAGAATCGCCTCGGCGTAAAAAGACCGCTCGCTCGCGCTGAATGCGAGCTACCACGCGGGAATAGTGAAGTACCAGAGGGCTTTATGCGAACGCCTTTGCCGTCTGGCTCCAGCCGTATGTTTTATTTCAGTGTGACTGTCACGCACGAACGAGTAAACGTATCGGGATCGATTCCGGAAGTTACAGAGTTTCGTAATTTCGCCACTTTAAGGAAATACCTTAGTTGACTCTAGGGTATAACCCTCAGCGCCGCTTTTGATGCCGTCCAAAAGCTTCGGTGGAGTGCCGACGATGGCGCTACCCCCGTGCATCACTCGGCTTGGCTCTGGATTCCCGCTTCGGCGGGAATGACAACTGCGGGGTTCGCTGGAAGGACGTGCGACGGTGCATGCGGAGCGCGTGGGGGCTGGCAGTGGTTTCCTGGGTTCGTCGGAAGGATGGAGCGCACTCTCTCTTGGATGAAGGCGAGGCTCAGGTGCTGTGGATTCCCGCTTGCGCGGGAATGACGAGTCATACTGTCCTGGGTTGACGAGCAGCGTTTCTACGGGCATACGCTCGCATGACGATGCGAGCACGCAGCGCGATTACGCAGGCGCAAGTGCGTTACCCGAAAAATCCATACCGCTGAAGGCTAGACCGCCACCAAGCTTGCTGCTAATGTTCGCAACTATGACACCGATGCACCTGAATCAGGCATCGGATTGGCGCCGCGAGGCGCAGACCAGCATCGTTTGGTCAAGGAATGCAGAAGGCATTGATGCTTGCCCCGAACCGCATTTTCTACCTCGAATTGTGATCCCGCGCCAGCCCTCAGGGGATTTCCCATGGGTTTTCTTGGCGCTGCATCGTTGCCTGGAAACTTACGCCCATCCGAAATTAGGCCGTATTGCCGTCCGCCTTCGGCATTGCCCTATAAGCGAGACATTACCGCGTCCTATACGACAACATCGTGGGCGCGGGGTGTGAGCGAATAAAGACTACCTGACCCGTTTCTGCAATCTTACGTTGCGAGGAGTTAGCCCGTGGTTTACAAGCTTTCACTGAGTGCCCGGGTAGGGATTTTGCTGTGCCCAACGCTGCTGACCGGGTGCGTGATCGCTCCGGGCCTGAATCTTGACGCGGGACGGGGCTGGTTCGAATCGGAGGATCAGGCCAAGGAGGAAGAGACTTATACCCTGGTACCGGTCACCACCGATCTGGTCACACGGCTGCAGACTGAACGGACACAGGCCGTGGCACGGGACGCGAAGCGGGAAATCCCCGCGGATTGGATCATCGATCCAGCATCGCTGGTATATCGGCTCGGCCCAGGGGATCAGTTGGAGGTCGCGGTGTGGGACCACCCTGAACTCAGCATGACGCAGGCGCCGACGGCGGCTAGCCCGTCGGCGACCGACGCCGCGCCGACTCAGGTAGGCAGCGGCTTGGCCGCCCTGACGGTCAGCGCCAGCGGGACGATCTTCTTCCCTTTTGCCGGCACGACCAAGGTGGCCGGCAGGACTGTCGATGAAGTCCGCGAGATACTCACTCAAGCCCTGGCACGCTACATCGCCGTGCCGCAGGTCGATGTGCGCGTGACGAATTTCCGCAGCAAGAAGGTGCTGGTCACGGGTGAAGTCATGAAACCGACCGGTGTCCCGATTTCGGACGTGCCGCTGCGCTTGCTCGATGCGGTCCAGGCGGCGGGGGATGTACGCCCCACTGCGGCGATGGACCGCGTAAAGGTGATCCGGAAGAACAAGTCGCTGACACTTAGCCTGATCCATATCTATGACTTCGGCCGGTACGACGAGAACATCGTGCTGCTGCCCGGCGACATCGTCGAGGTGGAAAATGCGGACAGCGAGCATGTCTATGTGATGGGCGAAACGACGCGCCAAGGGCTTCGACCGTTCGAGCGCGGGGGATTGACACTTTCGGCGGCGCTGATGGGCAGCGCACCCAGCCCCATTGCGGGAGCCGGTGGTGGTGGCGGCAGCAGCGGCGGCGGCGGCGGTCTGATCATGGCCACGGCCGATGCTTCGCAGATCATCGTATTGCGTCAAGGCCAGACGAAGCCCATTGTCTACTTGCTGGACGGCAATCGGCCCGACAAACTCGAACTGGCTAGCCGCTTCCCGCTCCGACACAAGGACGTGGTCTATGTGGCGACGGCGAATATCCACAAGTTCGGCAAAGTCGTTCAGGCCTTCCAGCCGTTCATTCAATGGGGTACCGTGGGCGCCGCCGTTGCCAAATGACGCCGAATCCGAGTTCGGTTGAAAGCGACTGCAAAACCTGAGCTGGGTCAGCCATGGCTGACCCAGCATGTTCTTCCGCGTAGGCCTGCGCAAGAACGATCGTAACCACGCCTTTCGCGGTCGATAGCCTTAGGTAAAGCGGTCTTGATAAACCGCGTGTCGCCACACGGAATGTCCGAAACCATCCCCCGCCCCGCACCATGAAAGAAAGCGAAGACAAATCCGCCGGCCTCAGCGGCTCGGCGCCTGCGCGCACGGAACACCTGATCGAAGACGAAGGCGACGGCCTCGACCTGTTGCGCTGGTGGGCGATCATCTCCGAAAGCAAATGGCTGATTGCGGGCGTGACCGGTCTTATGGCGTTGGCTGGACAGGCCTATCTCTACAAGGCCGTGCCGATTTACGCCGCGGATGCCTTGGTGTTGATCGAGGACGAGAAGAAGTCCCTGCCGGGGTTGGAGGCGATGATGTCGCTGTCACAGGAGGAAGCTTCGACTTCGGCCGAGATGGAAGTCATCAAGTCGCGCATGGTGCTGGGCCGCGTGGTCGACCACCTGCAGCTGGACGTCGTCGCCCGACCCCGCTTTTTCCCGGTTATCGGCAGCGCTATCGCGCGCCACTATCAGCCGGAATCTCCCGAGTCCATCGCCGAGCCTTGGTTTGGGCTGGAACAGTATGCTTGGGGGGGCGAGCGGATCAAACTCTCCAGCCTGGATGTGCCCAACACCCTGCTCGGTGCGTCGTTCATTCTGAGCGCGGGCGAAGGGGGGGCGTTCCAGGTATTCGGGGCGGGCGAGAAGCCGTTGCTTGAGGGACGCGTCGGGGAGAAGGTACGCGCGTCGATGGGTGATGGCGAGGCGCTGCAGCTCTTCGTCTCGGAACTGCGCGCCCGCCCGGGCACCGAGTTCGAAATCACGCGTCTGTCACCCTTGGGTGCGATTCAGGCGCTACAAAGCAGACTGGTCGTGAAGGAACGTGGCCGACAATCGCAGGTCATTGAATTGACGCTGAGCGATCCCGACCCGGTCGCGGTGGTCGATATCTTGAATGAGGTCGACCGTGTCTATTTGCGGCAGAACGTCGAGCGCCGGTCCGAGGAAGCGCAGAAGCAGCTGAGTTTCATCGAGAAGCAGCTACCCGACATGAAGGCCCAACTCGAAACGGCGGAGCAGAACTACAACAGCTATCGCCGCAAATCGGGCTCGGTGGATCTGCAGTTGGAAACGCAGACCTTGTTGAATCAGATCGTGTCGATCGAATCCGAATTGCGGATGCTTGATCTGCGGCGCGGAGAACTCACCCAGCGCTTTACGCCGGCTCATCCCCAGGTGATCGCACTGGATGCACAGATTGCCGAGACGCGCGCCCGCCTGGATGACCTAAACAAGCGAACAACCAAACTGCCGCAGACGCAGCAGGATGTGCTGAATTACTCCCGTGACGTGCAGGTCAGCACGGAACTGTACACCTCGCTATTGAACAGCGCGCAGGGACTGCGTGTGGCCAAGGCTGGCACCATCGGCACGGTGCGCATCCTGGACCATGCGATGCACCCTTCCGCGCTGGTCTCGCCGAATGCGGGAAGAATCCGAATGCTGTCTTTACTGGGCGGGCTCGCCGCCGGCATCGGTTTGGCGTTCCTGTTGCGCACCTTCCGCCGCGGTGTCGAGGACCCGGACGAGATCGAGAGCAGTTTGAGTCTGCCGGTCTACGCGACCGTGCCCCATTGCGTGGAGCAGGAAAAGCTCGACAAGCAAATTCGGAAGGCCTCACGTCGCAAGACCGAACCCGCGCCCCTCATCAGCCGGGTGGTCGCCGATGTCGAGCGCGATGCCCTGGCCGTGGAAAGCCTGCGCAGCCTGCGGACTACGCTGCACTTCGCCATGATCGATGCGCGGGAGAATTCGGTCCTCTTGACCGGCCCGACCCCGGGGGTCGGCAAGTCGTTCATCAGTGTCAACCTAGCCGCTGTTCTGGCGCAATCGGGCAAGCGGGTGGTGCTGGTCGACGCGGACATGCGCAAAGGACACTTGAACCGCTTCTTTGGTTTGCCGCGTGACAATGGCTTGTCGGAATACATTAGCGCGGGCTCGATGCTGGACCAGGTGATACACGAGACCTCCGTCGCAGGATTGCATTTGGTGCCTACCGGCGTGATGCCGCCGAACCCGTCGGAATTGTTGATGCATGACCATTTTGGGGAGCTGCTGCAGGAGTTGCAGAACCGTTATGACATCGTGTTGATCGACTCGCCACCGGTGCTGGCCGCCACGGATTCGATGATCATCGGCCAGCAGGCCGGCGCCACGCTGCTGGTGGCACGTGCGGGCGCTCACCCGATGCGTCAGTTGCGCGACACGGTCAAGCGCCTGGAGAACGCGGGAGTCAACCTGCGGGGCTTCGTGTTCAATGGCATGCCGATCGCCACGCGTGGTTATGGGTATGGCTACGGTTATGGATACGGGTACGGCTATGGATACGGATATCGGAAGTACGATTACAGCTATACGTATAAGGATAAGAAGAAAGGCTGACCGATACGCGGGTGTGTGACGCACGGGGCTTGAAGCGCGATAGCGCATGGGTGCGCACGGAATTGTTTTTGTAGGGGGGGCAATTCATGAATTGCCCCTACATGAACCGGGCACGTGGATCGTCTGGTCGTGCGGTTGTTCGTGCGCATGGCGCACGTGATTGAAGTTTGACCTGCGCGTTGACCGGTGGGGTGTCGGGCTCAAGCCAGACGGGCCTTCTCGGGCAATAGGGACAGAGACACCATGATCGGTGAAACTAACCTCAGACCAGGGACGAATACGCGAAGGTGATACGTGGAATTCCAATGGGACGACCGAAAAGCCGAGAGCAACCTGAAAAAGCATGGTGTGTCTTTTCGCGAGGCCGCGTCGGTCTTTGGTGATCCATTGGCGCTTACCTTTGATGATCCCGATCATTCCATTGGCGAGCACAGGATGCTGACATTCGGCACCACAAGAACCGGTAAATTGGTTATTGTCTCCCCCTACCGAACGAGATGGATCCATGCGGATCGTTAGCGCTCGACTCATGCAGAAACGCGAGAGAGAGATTTATGAAAAAGGCTAAGGATCAAGATGAAATGAGGCCCGATTATAAAAGAGCGGACCTGGGTGCCGGGGTTCGTGGCAAATATTATGAGGCCTATAACGAAGGCCACAACCTGGTTCTTCTGAGACCTGAAGTAGCGAAGGCGTTTCCGTCAGAGGAAGCGGTCAATGAAGCACTCCTGTCATTGATCAGGATCGCCGAAGCATCCACTGGCCTGACAAAAGACACAAACAGAAGCTCATAGAGGCGGGTGAAATCCGCGGATGCGCCTGACGGCTTATCCGCCCTACGGTTGGCCTAAAGGAACTAAGGTTTTTCGTTCGCGCGGCGCACGGTTGACCGGCGGGGTGTCGGGCTGAAGCCCGACCTACGGCTCAACCTACGGGCTGACCTACGAATCTCAAGGCCGACGATGCGGGGGCGGCGGCGAGTGAGGTGTCCTTCGGCCCCTGCCATGACGTGATCTCTTCGCACTCACCCGATGACAGAAAAGCTCGCAGGACCACCCTCCTCTACGCGCCACGGCAAGCGGCGGCGCTCGTCGTCGAAGCGGCGGCAGCGCATCAAGAGGTGGCGTCAGATTGGCTCCTGGGTGCTGCTGGTGCTGCTGTTCCTGCTGCTGCTGCGCTGGCTCGGTGGCTATCGGCCGGCGCCGGCGGTGTATTCCAGTCACAGTCAGCATCAGGCCTTGGTGCAACTGCCGCGGGATGACGCGCCGCACGATGATTACATGGAGTGGTGGTACTACAACGGGCACCTGAAGGCGGACGATGGGCGGGAGTTCAGCTTTCATTATGTATTCTTCGTCGTCAATTCGGCCGTGGGCTATACGGTGGCGCATGTCGCGCTGACCGATCATCAGACGCTGAAGCGCTACAGCTTCCAGAAGGAGACAACCGGCAATCCGTCCTTCGGCACGCTGGATCGCTTCGGCTTCGTGCTGGGCGACCTGGCGATGGCCGGCGGGGGCGGCAAGGACACGCTGAAGGCGAAGACGCGGGATTTCGCGTTCGAGCTGAAGCTCGAAAACAGCGCCCCGGCGGTGCTGCAGGGCGGCACCGGATTGCTCGATTTCCATCAGGGGGGAACCAGCTACTACTACACGCGGCCGCGGATGAAGGTGTTGGGGACGCTGTCGCTGCGCGGCAAGCCGGTCGCCGTGACGGGGGAAAGCTGGTTCGACCATCAGTGGGGGGACTTTCACCCCCCCAGCCTCACCTGGAATTGGTTCGCGCTGCAGCTGGACGACGGGGCGGACATCATGCTGTATCAGTTGACCGACGGGTCGTCGGCGCTGCCGATGTTCTCCGGGACGTATACGCGGAACGGGCGGACGGAGGTGCTGCACGAGCCGGAGGTGAGCCTGTCGTCGACGACTACGTGGATCAGTCCGGCGACCGCCATCCCCTACCCCATCGCCTGGCATGTGCGGATACCGAAGCATGGGATCGACGTGAAGGTCGTTCCGGTCATGCAGAATGCCGAGGTGGATTCACGCCAGACCACGCATACCATTTATTGGGAAGGCGCCGTTAAGGTGGCGGGCAGCCATACCGGCAAGGGCTTTTTGGAGGTCAATCCGACGCAGGAAAAGAAGGCGCCGACGAAGGGGCCGGCGGACGCGCGGTGAGGGGGATGGTTGGGAGTGGTGCGGGAGGAGTGATTGCCCCCCCTGTAGGAGCCGAGCCCTCTCGGCGAATCGCCATCCGGCCAGGGCATTCATCGGTTCGCCCGGAGGGCCGGGCTCCTACAGGAAATGCGTAGGCTCTGCCAGGGGCCTTGGATTCCCGCTCGCGCGGGAATGACGGGGTTGGGAGGCGGAGTTCGGGCCGGCGCATGGCCGCGCTGCGGAGCCGCACCCGCCCTGTAGGAGCCGAGCCCTCTCGGCGAATTGCCATTCGGCCAGGGCATCGGTCGGTTCGCCCGGAGGGCCGGGCTCCTACAGGAAATGCGTAGGCTCTGCCAGAGCCGTGGATTCCCGCCTGCGCGGGAATGATGGGGCTGGGGGCTGCGGGAACGTGGGCCTCGGCGAATGGCAGTCCGGCCGCGGCATCGGTCGATTCGCCCGGAGGGCCGGGCTCCTACGGGGGATCCTGAAACACGGCATCTAGCCTATCGGCATCGAGGATGTGGTCGAGCTCCGTAGGGGCACCGTGAATTGCCCCTACATGAGCATGGCCTTAAGCACTTCACCTATCGGTTACTTACGCGAACGATAGGTTCAGCCATGGTCATGGGACTGGGTTGTTACCGAGGCACTTATGAAAGCCAAATTTTCGCGAAATCAAAGGGCATCGTGCAGGGTCCCAAGTCAAACTCAACACTTTCCTCGCCGGCGTCCAGCATTTTGATATAGCGCCCTGCATGCCACCGATAGACCTTGGCGAGATTTTCCTCAGGGTCGACGATCACGTAGTAACGCACGCCTTCGTGTTCATAGAGATTGAATTTGGTGGTTCGGTCTTTGTGTGCCGTCGCCTTCGAGAGGATCTCGAAAATCACGACGGGTGCTTTCGTTAGATAATTCGTGTTCGCCAACTCCCCGCAAACGACCAAATTATCGGGCTGGACGATGGTAGCTTCATCGATCTTCCAGTCTACCGGGAGGAGAGCCCGGCACTCCGGGCAGTCTGACAAGGCCGTTTCTAGCTGGCTGGCGATGTGTTGGCTGATCGACTGATGGGCGATACTGGGCGATGGGCTCATGGCATAGGCAATGCCGTAGATCAGTTCCCATTTGCCCGTCCATTCCGCATAGTCGTCATACGTATAATGCGGAAGATCTTCCAGACTGGGTTTGCTCATGAAGTCGCCTTAGGATGGGTATGGCTTGCACGGGCCCTCGCGTGCCTTCGGCTGGTCAGAAGCGTCGCGTTGCCGAGGTGTCGGGCAGTTGACCAAGCGTTGCCTGCCTACCTCATTATCCCACAGCGCCACCGCGAGTGTTCTTGGCATTGTTACGCAACAACACCCCATCATCCGACAGACGTTTCAAGGTCGCGACGGTCGAACGGAACAGGTGCCGGTTTCTGCCCAGGGAGAAGCGCAATCTGTCGGTCCGTTGCGCGCAGGCCGCTATAGCGGCCCGAAGCATTTCAAGATCCTGACTCACAGGGATATTTCTTTCCTCGCGATCACGAGAGTGATCTTTTCCGGTAAGTGCGGCGTCTTGATCAGAAGGTCCACGCGCCCTCGACTCATATAACCAGAGGCGTCGGAGGTGCGGCGGTGAGTTGGGCGCCCGAAAGGGGGCGCTCTCGGGAGCGCGGAGGCGTTGTTTCGTGCGCACGGCGTACGCCACCCCGGATCATCGCGTAGCGCGCGTTGCGCGCACGGAATTATGGGTGCGTGTTGCGAAGCAATCCGTGATCTTTTTCCGTAGGGGCAATTCGTGAATTGCCCCTACATGATCGCGGTCCGCTCATTGCCGTATCGCGCCGCCTTTTCGCGCGCGGCGCATGCGCGTCCGGCCAGGGCATTGGTCGGTTCGCCCGGAGGGCCGGGCTCCTACAGGAAATGCGTAGGCTCTGCCAGGGCCTTGGATTCCCGCTTCCGCGGGAATGACGGGAGAGAGGGTTATGGCAGTGGTCTGGGGCAGCGTTCACGTCCCACTGACCCGCGAAATGTCTATGGCGCTTGCAGCAGATGGGCATGAATCGCCGCGACCACTTGCTGCGCATCGGCTACGTCTTGGGCTGCTTGATCGCGGCCGATTTCGAAAGTCGCATCGTAGTCGCCGAGTTGTCGATCCTCGAATAGACGTGTCACGATCCGTGTGAATGTCTGCGGGAAAATGCCGGTCCGGACAAAATCCCGGTTGAATCGTCCGATCAATTGCGCGTGGCTTGAGAAGCTGTTGTCACGGGCCAGGTGGAGAGCGCTTATCGCATGGAAAACGGCGTAATGGGCCCTTGATGCAGCGTCGCCATGAAGGCTTTCCCTGAGCAATAACTCGGCGGCGAGCAGCTTAGCTTCTGCGGCAGCTATGAGATTTTCGATCTCGGGCGTCATAGCCGCACGGCGTCACGGGCGATGTTGCGCGCAAGCGGGTAGCCTTGGCTGGCCAGCCACTCTTCTTCAGTGCGCAACAAGGTGGCCACCAGCGCGTCGTAGCGGTCGAGGATTTCCACCTGCAGTTCCAGAATCTGGGCGCGTACCTCGGGCGTCTTCTCATCGACAATGACCAAAACGTCATAATCCGACGTTGCGCGGGCATCGCCGCGCGCCCGCGAACCATATAACCAGAGGCCTCGCAGGTGCGGGCGGAGGCGCTGATTCAGCTCGCGCGAGAGTGTTTCGATGATCGCGTCCCGGGACATGCTCGATGCGTCTCGTCAATGGCGAAATGGTTTAAGGCAAAAATCATTTCACTTGCCGAGACAACATGAACGGTATTCTCGGCTGCTGGTCGTTGGTCGAACCTTTCACGCCGACCGGCAAGCGATTGACACGCTCGATCGTATCCAGCATGTCTGCAAGGTAACCCGGTAAGTGCAGGCACTTCTTGGTCATACCGGAATTGCTTCGCGCAGTACCTGGGAGCGAAATTTTTCCGGCAAGGACGCTGGTGTCAGCACGTCGACCGCTACCCCCAAACGCGCCTCAAGCTCGACCTGAATGCGAACGATGTCAAGCAGGGAGGCATCAGCGGAAGGTTCGACGAGAAGATCCAGATCGCTATTCTCCGAATCGCTGCCCTTGAGAAGGGACCCGAATACGCGGGGATTGCTGGGTCGATTGGCAAGAACGACTTGCCGGATGAGTACGCGGTTCGCTTCGAGAACGATGGAGGGTTTCATCGGGGGTGCACCGATAGAGTCAATAGCACAGTAATCATACAGTAGCTCTAACCCATCTATCTCGGATTGGGCAGAGGCGATCGGAATCCACCGTGCGGTCAGGCTGAAACCTGACCTACGAAATGTCTGGCCGAAGAAGCCCGACCTAACATTCTCAAGGCCGCGATGCGGGGGCGGCGGCGAGTGAGGTAGCCTGCTGCCCCTGCCATGACGTGATCTGATCGTACTCACCCGATGACAGAAAAGGTCTCAAGGCCACCCTCCTCTACGCGCCGCGGCAAGCGTCGGCGCTCGTCGTCGAAGCGGCGGCAGCGCATCAAGCGCTGGCGTCAGATTGGCTCGTGGGTGTTGCTGGTGCTGCTGCTCGTGCTGCTGCTGCGCTGGCTGGGCGGCTATCGGCCGGCTCCGGCGGTGTATTCCAGTCACAGTCAGCATCAGGCGCTGGTGCAATTGCCGCGGGATGACGCGCCGCACGATGATTACATGGAGTGGTGGTACTACAACGGCCACCTGAAGGCGGACGACGGGCGTGAGTTCAGCTTTCATTATGTGTTCTTTGTTGTCAATTCGGCCGTGGGCTATACGGTGGCGCATGTCGCGCTGACCGATCATCAGACGTTTAAGCGCTACAGCTTCCAGAAGGAGACGACGGGCAATCCGTCCTTCGGCACGCAGGAGCGGTTCGGCTTCGTGTTGGGTGACCTGGCGATGGCCGGCGGTGGCGGCAAGGACACGCTTAAGGCGAAGACGCGGGATTTCGCGTTCGAGCTAAAGCTGGAGAACAGCGCCCCGGCGGTGCTGCAGGGCGGCACCGGGCTACTCGATTTCCATCAGGGGGGCACCAGCTATTGCTACACGCGGCCGCGGATGAAGGTGTTGGGGACGCTGTCGCTGCGCGGCAAGCCGGTCGCCGTGACGGGGGAAAGCTGGTTCGACCATCAGTGGGGGGACTTTCACCCGCCCAGCCTGACGTGGAATTGGTTTGCGCTGCAACTGGACGACGGTGCGGACATCATGTTGTATCAGCTGACCGACGGGTCGTCGGCGCTGCCGATGTTCTCCGGGACGTATACGCGGAATGGGCGGACGGAGGTGCTGCACGAGCCGGAGGTGAGTCTGTCGTCGACGAATACGTGGATCAGTCCGGCGACCGCCATCCCCTACCCCATCGCTTGGCATGTACGGATACCGAAGCATGGGATCGACGTGAAGGTCGTTCCGGTTATGCAGAATGCCGAGGTGGATTCACGCCAGACCACGCATACCATTTACTGGGAAGGCGCCGTGAAGGTGGCAGGCAGCCATACCGGCAAGGGGTTTTTGGAGGTCAATCCGACGCAGGAAAAGAAAGCGCCGAAGCAGGTGCCGGCGGAAGCGCGGTGAGGGGGCGGTGGTTGTAGGGGTGCGTTCGGGTGCGGGGCGCGCATGGAATCATGGATTCGTGTTGCGAAACAATCCGTCGTCTTCTTCCGCAGGAGCCGAGCCCTCTGGGCGAATCGCCGTCCGGCCAGGGCGTCGGTTGGTTCGCCCGGAGGGCCGGGCTCCTACAGGAAAGCGGATACGGCCAGGGCCTTGGATTCCCGCTTGCGCGGGAATTACGGGGTTGGGGGGTGCGGCAGTCTCGTAGCACGGAATGCTGGGTGCGTGTTGCGAAACAGGCCGTGGTCTTTTTCCGTAGGGGCAATTCATGAATTGCCCCTTACGTGATCGCGGTCCGTTCATTGCCGTGTCGCGCCGCTTTTTGGTGCGCGGCCCATGCGCGTCCGGCCAGGGCATTTGTCGGTTCGCCCGGGGGGCCGGGCTCCTACCGGTAATCATGGAGCACGAGCCCATCAGCTTGCTGGTGTCTTCCGTCGAATCATTGATGAATGATCAATGAATGCCGACCAAGCTCGACATACCGAGCGTGTTCGAACGCTCGTAACACTGCTGGCAAGGCTGCTGAAATCAACCGTCCGAGCTCTGTATTGGAAACATTCCCCACAGCAATCAACAGTAGTCGCTGCGGCGTGTTCCGCAACAGGAAGGATTGGACAAAGTCGTCATCCTTCGTCACCACAATCCGACCGTGTTGATCTGCGAAACGCATGATTTCAGCGTCCGGTGTCCGATTGCCCAAGTCGAGGTCGAGGGTGTGTACTGCATCGTGCCCCTCTTGCCGCAACCAATCGCAGAGACGGCGCGGTAGTTGGGCATCTACCAGAAATCTCATGCGGCTATGCCATTGATACTCTTCACATGCGCTAATCGTGCAGCGTAGGCAAGAACGGCGAGAATATCTTCCCGTTCGAGATCCTCGTAGTCACCCAGAATATCGTCGATGGTCATTCCCCCGGCCAGCCATTCGAGCACGTTTTCGACGGGATAACGTAACCCCCGAATACAAGGCTTGCCATGACAAATGCTGGGGTCTGTCGTAATGCGGTCAATCGTTTGCATCGCGTTATTGCTCCTCGATCAGTGCAACTCAGTCGCCTGGCGTGCGCTGCGCGCAAGGAATGATGGGTGCGTGTTGCGAAACAATCCGTGGTCCTTTTTCGTAGGGGCGATTCATGAATCGCCTCTACATGATCGCGGTCCACACATTGCCGTGTCGCGTCATATTTTCGTGCGCGGCGCATGCGTGGCCGCGCCAGGGCATCGGTCGGTTCGCCCGGAGGGCCCGGCTCCTACAGAGGATCCTGAAACACCGCCTCCAGCGTGTCGGCGTCGAGGAGACGATCGGCCCACAGTTCCAGTGTGTCGGTCGAGGCTTCGCTCAGCTTGGCTTCGACCCACTCGGGCAGTGGCCCGAAGCGGCGGATTAGCAACCGGCGCACAATCTGGGCTTCGCCTCGGGGGATACCTTGCTCGATCCCTTGCTCGATCCCTTGCTCTTGGCCGATCAAGATCCCCTTTTTGATCCCAAGTTGTTCGCCTTCCGCTCGGTAATGTTGTGCAAAGCCCATGAGTTCACCTCGTTCGTTGACGTAGGTCGCCCGGTAGCGGGCCTGTTCCTCGTCGGTCAAGTTGGCATAGTAATCGATGAAGTCGACGTATTTCGAGCGCCGGTTCGGATCGCTCTCGAGTTGGATCAACCCGATCTGCGCTGCGGCGTACACGTCCAGTCTCGCTTCGGCCGAATGGGCCATGGTCGGGAGCGCCAAGCGCACGACCAGGTTGTCGCTGTCCTGGTAATCGACCGCCGGCAGTGCATAAAGCTCGCAGGCGAGGTAGTGAAAGTCGAGATAGGTAGCGCGGTGTCCGCCGAGGCATAAACGATCCGGCCGGGAACCTGATCGCAGAAAGATCACTACGGGGACCACCCGCTCCGTGTCGAGCAGTTCCGCCAAATCGAGGCAGTAGTGCGCCAACCGGTGGATGGAGAAGCGGCCCGTCTCCGTCTCTTCTTCGATCACGAACAACAGCCCCTCGCGGCGTCCATCGGGCCACTCGACGAGCAGCGGGGTGTCCAGTTCGCGGAAGCGCTCACCCAGGCGTTCCTGCAGTTGCTCCTGACGCAGCGGCACAATGCGCGCCCGAGCCAGCGCGTCCCGGTCCACTTCCCCGGCCGCAAAGAAGGCCAACGCTTCCTTCGGATAGTCCAGGATCAGGTTCTTGAAGTTCTGATCGTGCATGCGCCCACCGGGGCCGGTGATGGGTCAGGTCATTTGCAGTCAGCGCCTAACCCTGGCGCGGCCGCGCCGTAGGCAGCGCCGTTGCAATGACGGAGCCGCACCCGCCCTGAGGCGCCGAGCCCTCTGAGCGAATGTGCATCCGGCCAGGGCATCGGTCGGTTCGCCCGGAGGGACGGGCTCCTACAGGTACGGGTTCATGTTTCGAAGGGTTCCGCGGTCATCAAGTTCGGTAGCCTTCCTGTTTCAGTATCGCCTTACTTCGCTGGAACAGGGATAAAGCAAACCTATGGAAAACAGCCACCTCGGCTATCGTCGGTTTACCTTCCGGCAAGAGGCCATAGGGGCCGGGATAGCGTGCGTCGAGAAACAAACCTTCCAGGCCGTTGACAAGATCTGACTCTGATTCTGCCAACTGAATGCAGCAAAGCTCGAAAAGACGTGTCAAGGAATGAACCTTTGGAACCGGTTGCCCACGGTACTCCATAATGGCCTTGAGGCATTTCTCTATCGCCTGCTGCGCATGAAATGCAGCGAGATGGCTCAATCGCTCATCTTCGAGGATACGACTAATCAGAAGCAGATCATCGCTTGCTGAAGCAAGCCATCCCTCAATGACTTGATTCATAGAGCACAACCCCTTTGTGCATGATATCGCGCGCAAATGAACTATTCAGTTCGACAAAGCGTTTGTGCATCGCCTCGGAATGCGCAATCAGATCCGTCGGATGCTGACGCATGAAATCACGCAACTGCCGCGCTACTTTGAGGTATATCGCGTTTTTTTCACTCCAGCTGACTGGCAGGTAAGCGTCATCCGTGACGACGTAGAGATCGATATCGCTATCGGGCGTAGCCGTGCCAGTGGCATGTGAGCCAAAGAGCACGATCATTCGCGGCGATATCGTCATCAGCCGAGAGATAATCTCGTCCTTCAGTTCTTGGGGAATCACGTGTTGAGACCGCACGACTGCCCTGCACCTGGGCCTTGACACGGGCATTCTACAACGTTTCAGGTTAAGGAAGAGGAACCTTCCCAAGACGCTGGCCGAACCTTTGTCGGCTAATTTCTGGATTCCCGCCTCCACGGGAATGGCGGGGTTCGGGCCGGCGCAGGGTCGCGCTGGCGGAGCCGCACCCGCCCTGGAGGAGCCGAGCCCTCTCGGCGAATGAGCATCCGTCCAGGGCATTGGTCGGTTCGCCCGGAGGGCCGGGCTCCTACAGAGGATCGTGAAACACGGCATCCAGCGTGTCGGCGTCGAGGAGACGATCGGCCCACCGTTCGAGGGTCTCGGTCTTGGCCTGGGTCAGCTTCGCCTCCGCCCAGTCGGGCAGCGCACCGAAGCGCCGGGTCATCAGACGCCGGAGCAGTTGGGTGGCTTCTTCCTGCCGACCTTCCTGCCGGCCCTCCTGCCGACCCTCCTGCCGACCCTCCTGCCGGCCTTCCGCTCGGTAGTATTGTGCGAATCCCATGATCTCACCTCGTTCGTTGACGTAGGTTGCCCGGTAGCGGGCCTGTTCCTCGTCGCTCAAGTTGGCATAGTAATCGATGAAGTCGACGTATTTCGAGCGCCGGTTCGGATCGCTCTCGAGTTGGATCAACCCGATCTGCGCTGCGGCGTAGACGTCCAGTCTCGCTTCGGCCGAATGGGCCATGGTCGGCAGCGCCAAGCGCACGACCAGGTTGTCGCTGTCCTGGTAATCGACTGCCGGCAGTGCATAAAGGTCGCAGGTGAGGTAGCGAAAGTCGAGATAGGTGGCGCGGTGTCCGCCGAGGCGTAAACGATCCGGCCGGGAACCTGCTCGCAGAAAGATCACTACGGGGACCACCCGCTCCGTGTCGAGCAGTTCCGCCAAGTCGAGGCAGTAGTGCGCCAACCGGTGGATGGAGAAGCGGCCCGTCTCCGTCTCTTCTTCGATCACGAACAACAGCCCCTCGCGGCGCCCATCGGGCCACTCGACGAGCAACGGAGTGTCCAGTTCGCGGAAGCGCTCACCCAGGCGTTCCTGCAGTTGCTCCTGACGCAGCGGCACAATGCGCGCCCGAGCCAGCGCCTCCCGGTCCACTTCCCCGGCCGCAAAGAAGGCCAACGCTTCCTTCGGATAGTCCAGGATCAGGTTCTTGAAGTTCTGATCGTGCATGCGTCCTGCGGGCCCTCGGTGCGTCACGTCATCTGCCATCAGAGCCTAACCCCGGCGCAGCCGTCCCGCAAGCAGCGCCGGCGCAATGACGGAGCCGCACACCCACCCTGGAGGAGCCGAGCCCTCTCGGAGAATTGCCATTCGGCCGCGGTATTGGTCGGTTCGCCCGGAGGGCCGGGCTCCTACCGGAAATGCGTAGGTTCTGCTAGGGCGTTGGATTCCCGCTTCTGCGGGAATGACGGGGCTGAGGGTTGCGGCAGTCTCGTAGCGTGCGCTGCGCGCACGGAATGATGGGTGCGTGTTGCGAAACAAGCCGTGGTCTTTTTCTGTAGGAGCCGAGCCCTCTCGGCGAATTGCCATCCGGCCGCGGCATTGGTCGGTTCGCCCGGAGGGCCGGGCTCCTACAAGAAATGCCAGAGACGGCCAAGGCCTTGGATTCCCGCTTATGCGGGAATGACGGGGGGCGGGGCTGCAGGAGAACGAGGGCCTCGGCGAATGAGCATCAGGCCAGGGCATTGGTCGGTTCGCCCGGAGCATGCCGTTGTTCGTGCGCACGGCGAGCGCTAACCCAGGTCATCCCGTAGCGCGCGCTGCGAGCACGAATGGGCTCAGAAATCGTCCGTTGCGGTAGCCCCGTTTGGTATCCGGCGTCGGTGCGCGGATTTTGGCAGATCGCCGCCGAATGGGATTGGGGGCGTCCGCTGCGGACATCCGCCAGATTCAACCCAGTTGCTTTAAAAGTTCGGCGCATTCGCGACGGAGGACTGGTGCGTCACGATCGGCAATGGCCCAGACCACTGCGTGGTTGACGTTGGCGTACTCGTGCGCCAAACGGTTGCGGAAGTCTATGATACGGCGGGCGTGTGCGATCGAGGTGAACAACTCGGGGGCACTCCGAGACAGCGCCGACAAGGCCTCGCCAATAATCGTGAATTCGCGTTTCACAGCCGAGCGAATCAAGCGGCTATTGCGGTAGGCATCAAGATCGACGCCTTGAAGGTCTGCCGCGATCGCGTCGCAAGCCTCGACGATATCCAGAAGATAAGCCCTTGCATCACGCCGCATAGACGATTTGCCGGGTGCGCTGGATCTCGGCCGCGATGTAGGGGTTCTCCACGGCATCTGCCATGACCAGATCGACTGGGGCGGCGAGGATAGAGCGCAGGGAATCCAGCAAGTCGAAATAAGCGTCTGCCAGTTGGTGAGGACTCATCGGACCGAATTCGACCAGCAGATCGACATCGCTGTCGCCGGCCCGAAAATCCCCCCGGAGCGCGGATCCGAAAAGGTACATCCGCGCCACACCCGACCGTCGGCAGGCCTCGGCTATGGCTTCTCGCTGGTGTTTAGGCAAGTGAATCACGGCTTTCTCCGTTCCGTCCGCATTCTATCCCGCATTCCGCTGCGCTGCATGCAGGCGACGGTCTTGCTGCCGGTCAGAGGATCGAGGCCTCAGCGTGCGCACGACCTCCCCGCGTCCCTCCCGGTGATCGGCCGGGGAGTCTCTCCCTTGCAGAGAAAGAAATCGAAATATAGGGGGCAATTCATGAATTGCCCCTACATGATCGCGGCCCGCTGACTGCGGTATCGCGCCGCCTTTTGGTGCGCGGCCCATGCGCGTCCGGCCGCGGCATCGGTCGGTTCGCCCGGAGGGCCGGGCTCCTACAGGAAATGCCATATACGGCCAGGGCCCTGGACTCCCGCTTGCGCGGGAATGACGGCGCTGGGAGGCGGGGTTCGGGCCGGTGCACGGTCGCGCTGCCGGAGCCGCACCCGCCCTGTAGGAGCCGAGCCCTCTCGGCGAATGAGCATCCGGCCAGGGCATAGGTTGGTTCGCCCGGAGGGCCGGGCTCCTACAGTAAATGCGCGGATAGGGCCGGGGCCGTGGATTCCCGCTTCCGCGGGAATGACGGCGTAGGGCGGGGTTCTGGCTGGCGCACTGTCGCGCTGCCGGAGCCGCACCCGCCCAGTAGGAGCCGAGCCCTCTCGGCGAATGAGCATCCGGCCGCGGCATCGGCCGGTTCGCCCGGAGGGCCGGGCTCCTACAAGAAAATGCGCGGATAGGGCCGGGGCTTTGGATTCCCGCTTCCGCGGGAATGACGGCGCTGGGAGGCGGGGTTCGGGCTCTCGCACCGTCGCGCTGCCGGAGCCGCACCCTCTCGGCGAATGAGCATCCGGCCAGGGCATAGGTTGGTTCGCCCGGAGGGCCGGGCTCCTACCGGGGATTCTGATACACGGGCGCCAGCGACACGGCGTCGCGGTTGCGGTCAGGGGCGGGAGGGGCACCATTGAAGTGCCCCTTATCTAAGCGCGGGTCGCTGGGCAGGAGGTTCAGCGCGGGTTCGGGTGTCCGTCGTCGCAAGCGGTAGCGAGCTCGCAACCATTGATCACGGCCTTCGGGCACTCCGAAACATCGCGTCCGCAATACCCGATGAATGGTGACCGTGGTGTCAGGGTCCAGAACACCAACGCGACGGCGATGAAGCTGTAGGTCAGTGCTGGCTCGGGGACGCGGAAGTGAGCACCCAGGACCCCGACGGCGCAGAACACGATGTTGACGGCGACCAGCGTACAGGTCGTCGCGGAAGGCGTCATTCCGTGGGCTAGCAGGATGTGATGCAGGTGGTCACGGGCACCGGAAAACGGGCTGACACCCCGCTTCAGCGGGCGTTGAATCATCAACCTCAGCGTATCGATGACAGGCAGGCCGAGAATCCACAATACCGCTGCCGGCGGCAGCGCCTTTTGCTCACCCTGACTCAAGCTGATGGCATACCACGCGAGACAGATCCCAAGGATCATGCTACCGCTATCGCCCAAGAAGGCCTGCGCCCGCGCATTGAACGGATGACGCGAATTCACGACCAGAAAACCCACCACGGCCGCGATGATCACGGGCAGTTCGGGCGGGAAAGCGCCGGTCGACAGCCAGGCCGCCAACAGCAGAGCCGTTAGACTGCTCACAACGTGGGCAGCCGCCAGACCATCGACGCCGTCCGCCATGTTGATGGCGTTGACCAGGCCCACGCCGCAGATGATCGTGAAGACCAGACTGCCGGCGGCACCCAGTTCGATGGAGCCGAAGCCGAAAAGGTTGCCCAGATCGGTCACGCCATGGCCGGCGATATAAACCATCGCCACCAGGATGGCGGTCATGGCGCCCAGCCGCATTCTTGCCGAGAGCCCGCGCCGGTCGTCCACCGCCCCGACCAGGCCGGTCACCACCAGAAACGGCAGGATCGTCGCTGGCCACCAGCCGCTGAGCATCACGATTGCCGCTGCAAACAGGATCGCGGGCCCGCCGGTCAGTGGCGTCACGCAATCGTGAGCCTTACGCCCCTGGGGCTTATCGACGAGGCCGAGTGCCGCAGCCGGCAATTCCAGCAACCAGACCAGGGTCACGGTCAACAGCAGCGCCGTGACGCAGGAAGTCCACAGGGGGTGAGACAGAACCGTGAGTGAAACCAGCAGGACGTTGAGTGCCAACAAGCAGGCAGTGCGTTGCGCGGGAGCACTGTCGACCTTGAGTCGGTACTGCGGCACGGTCGGCCTGAAACGCGGCGAGCGACCGAGACGCCATTCATGCCCCGAGAGCAGACGGGGCCGTTTCGAAGCAGAAATCAGCGACTTCAAATACGACATAGCGGCAAAAACTCCATTCCGCCTTATCCCGCGCGCAGTATACGGTTAACTCGATTTGGGCACCATTCGCATGATGATGCGTAGGCAGGTTCCTACGACTTGTAGTGCATGCCCCTACAGCCCGAGTTCCCGATCCCGACGCGGCTGCGTCGCCGTCGCTAGCCTAGAATGCCTAGTCGTGCTATTAATGTGCGGTCTGTCTCGCGTCACTTAGACCCTTTACCGGATGAGCGCCATCGCGACTCACGAATCCGCCCGCGTTCGCACGGTGATCGTCGAAGACGATCCCGTCATTTCTCGCTTTATTCAGCATTGCATCTCCCGGCATCAACGGGCCGAGTTCGTCGGCGCGTTCGCCTGCCTGCACGATCTGCTGCGCACAACCGATATCAGTCCCGATCTTCTTTTGCTCGATCTCGGTCTGCCGGACATCGCAGGCCTCAACTCGATCCCGTTGCTCAGGGCCCGGTTCGCCGAAGCGAGAGTGGTAGTGATCACGGGAAGCCAAGGGGAAGGCACGGTGCTCGGTGCGCTGCGCGAAGGCGCCTCGGGCTACATCGTGAAGACCGGCAGTTCGCGTGATGTTGCCGACAACGTCGACCGTGTACTCGACGGCGATACCGTGATCTCGCGCCCAGCGCTCGATACGCTGCTGAATGCGATCCGCTCCGAGACATCCGATCTGAATCAGCTGACGAACCGTGAACGGGAGGCGCTGCTGCTGCTGCGATCCGGACAGTCTTACAAGCAAGCCGCCCACACGATGGGTGTCAGCATCAACACCCTGCGCACGCATGTGCGGACGCTATACCGCAAGCTCGGCGTTCGTTCAATCGTCGAAGCGTCCACCAAGACGCAAGGCGGCGTGGTCGAGCCCGCCACGCGCAGCTGAGCCCGCTGGTGCGGCCTACCTCACGCCCGCCCGGCCCGCAACCATCATCCTCCCGGTCATCCCTCACGGCTTGTTAGCCATTCGGGCTTCTGGCATGCTAGGACCCGATGGTTGCGAAATTACATCTTTTTTGCTCTTTTCAGCAACACGACAGACTCGAGAACCCGAAGCCTTCGTGAGCGGAACCGCCCTCCGAGCCGCTCCGAGACGTTACGTACGAATCACCCAGTTATTGCGACGCGAAACAAGGAGTCTTACATGAGGAAAAGTGCCCTGATTACATCCGCCCTGCTCAGTGCGCTGGCCACCGGGCCAGTCGCAGCGCAGAGCGCTGCCGATGCAACCGGCATGAGCCCGGCCGACGAAACGATGGTGGCCGACCCGATGGCAACGGGAACCGAAGCGACCCCGGCCGCCTCCGATACCGCTGCGGCGGCGATGACCTCGACCTACACCTGTCCGGATGGCACCTCGGTCGCCACGGCCGATGCCCAGTGTGCCGACGACCGCTGGTACCTCGCCCCCTTCGCAACCTTCATGCAGCCCGGCGGCGACCGCAAGGCGTTCGGTGCCTGGGGTGGCGGCATGGGCATCGGCAAGGTCATCAACGAATGGTTGAATCTGGAAATCCGCGGGTTCTGGATGAACTATTCCAATAACCGACCGGGGGTCGGCGGCCAGACCGACGTCACGGGCGGATCGGCCGACGCGTTGTTCTTCTTCGACCGCGACGTCTTTTCGCCGTATGCGGTGGCCAGCCTGGGCGCGAACAACACCAGCTATCGCACGGCGTTCGGCACCGGCAACACCCAGCCGATGTTCCAGTGGCAGTTCGGCGTCGGCGCCACATATGAATTGGCCGACAACTTCCTGCTCCGCAGCGACGTGCGCTACCAGGGCATGTTCCAGAACGGTAACACCATTGCGCAAGGCGGCAATTACAACGCCTCGGTGCTCAACGATCTGGTCGTGAACGCGGGCTTCGTGATCCCGCTGGGCGAGAAGCCGGTACCGGTGGCGGCGGCAGCGCCGGCGGCGGTTGACGACTGCTCGACGAAGGATTCGGACGGCGACGGCGTCAACGACTGCGACGACAAGTGCCCGGGCACGATGAAGGGCGCCAAGGTCGACGAGTACGGCTGCTTGGTCCGCATCGAACTGCGCGGTGTGAACTTCCACTACGACTCGGCGGAACTGACCGAGACGGCGAAGGGCATCCTGGACGAAGTGTCGACCGGTCTGATCGCCTCGGGCGAGACCAAGGACATCGAAGTGCAGGGCCACACCAGCACCGAGGGTACCGACCAGTACAACATGAAGCTGTCGCAGCGTCGTGCGGCCTCGGTGGTCGACTACCTGAAGATGAAGGGTGTGCCGAACAACCTGTATCCGAAGGGCTACGGCGAGATGTACCCGAAGGTATCGCCGGACCGCACCGAGGAAGAGCGTTCGGTTAACCGTCGCGTGGAACTGGTCTGGATGGGCGAATAACGCCTGACCGATCAGGACAGAAACAGGCCCACGGGAGGGCCCGGACGAACCCGCCGCTTGGCGGGTTTGTCTTTTCTGGGGCGGTCACACGTGTGTTTCCCCCCGAAGCTGGCACATTGCACACTCTTCCAGTCAAGCGCACTCGCACAAATTGACGATTCCCCGCGGCTCAAGGGTTTTGTAGCCTTGTGTTCGTGTAACGCCGCATCCCCCCCAAATCTTCTGCTATTCGCCGCCTCGATTAGTGGAAGGCGCGTGCGTTACACACTACCTGCCCCACACTCGCGCGTTTTCGATTCCCCGCATTTACACTGCCTCGCCGTGATTGCGTGCGCATGGCGCACGCTACCCGATGCCCAACTCTAGCGTGCGCTGTGCGCACGGACCGCACAATCCGGCAGCGGTTTTCAAGGAACGATCTGGGCTTCGGCCGGGCGCGGGTTGTAGGTCTTGTCCCTGGCCTTGACGATCCAGCCACCGCCCATGGCGCGATACAACTGGATCGTGGCGACGAAGGTCTCGCGCTGCGCGAACAGCAGGTCGATCTGGGCTTCGTAGAGTTGCCGCAGCGAGTCCAGCACGGTGATGAAGTCGGTATAGCCTTCGTCATAGCGCAACTTCGCCAGCCGATAATACTGATCGACCGAAGCCACTCGCTGAGACTGGTGGTCGCGCCGCTCTTTCGCCTTACGGCTGTCGACCAACGCATTCTCGAACTCCCGGAAGGCATTGACGATCGCCTGTCGATAGGTGGCAACCGTCTGACGCTGCACCGCCTCGGCCGCCTGCACCTCGCCCGCGAGGCGCCCGGCGGTGAAGATCGGCAGCAGGGCGTTCGAACCGACGGTCCAGAAGTTCGCATTGGGCGACATGATGTTGCCGAGGTCCTGGCTGACCTGCCCAATGTCGCCGGTCAGGAAGATGCGCGGGAAGAACAGGCCGCGCGCGACGCCGATGCGGGCGTTCGCGGCAATCAGGGCCTGCTCGGCCTGGCGGATGTCGGGACGGCGCTCCAACAGATCCGATGGCAGACCGGCCGGCACGGCGGGCATCTTCAGTTCGTCCAGCGTCAGCCCGCGGATGATCGTGCCCGGATTCTCGCCGAGCAACACCTTGAGGGCGTGTTCGGTCTCGGCGATGGTCTGCTCGACCAGCGGCAGGTTGGCACTCCGGCGCTCGAGTTCCGAGCGCACCTGCTCGACCTCGAGCTGCGACGTGAAACCCTCCCGGAACCGGGCCTCGGCAATGCGCAACTGTTCACGGAGGATCTCCATGATCTCCAGCGTGATCTCGCGGTTCTTGTCCAGTTCGCGCAGCACGATGTAGGTCTGCGCCACCTGACTGACCAGCGTCAGGATCACGCCCTGCTCGAAGGCTTCCTGCGCCAGCAGGTCGGCCCGCGCGGCTTCCTTGGTCCGGCGCAGCTTGCCCCAGATGTCGATCTCCCATTCCATCGTCGCGGCGAGCTGGCCGATGTTCGTATCCGGAATGCCTCCGAACAAGGCCGGATCGACACCGAACTGACCGGCGGAAATCTGCTGCCGGCGATAAGCCGCCTGGCCGTAAATCTGCGGGAACAGGACGGAGCGGGCCGATCCGTACAAACCCATGAACTGATCGACCCGGGCCGCGGCGACCTGCAGATCGAGGTTGCCGCGCAGGGCGCGTTCGATCAGGGCGTCGAGCCGGCGATCGCCCAGTTGCTCCCACCAGGCCGTGTTCGTGACATCCTTCACTTCCTTGACCCCGAAACGCCATTTCGCCGGCACGGCTTTGGGCAGAGGCTCGTAATCCGGCCCCACCTTCCAGGAGCAGCCGGCGGCCAACAGGCCGGCCATCAGGAAAAAGACGAGACTGGCGCGCACCATCAACCGTTCTTGGCAGCCGAGCCCTGGGCGCGCTGGCGCAGCCGCTCGACGAGGGTGAACGACACCGGAATCAGGAACACGGCGATGAACGAGGCCGCGATCAGGCCGCCGAGAACCGCAAAGCCCATCGCCTGCCGCGCCAGCGCACCCGCTCCCGACGCGAGACACAGCGGCAGGAAGCCCAGAATGCTGGCGAGACTGGTCATCAGAATGGGCCGCAGCCGGAGCCGCGCCGCCTCCAGCGCCGCGTCGACCAGGGGCTTGCCCTGCTCAACCCCGGACTTCGCGAACTCGACGATCAGGATCGCGTTCTTAGCGGCGAGGCCGATCAGCATCACCAGCGCGATCTGCGCATAGATGTTGTTCTCGTAACGCCCGACCATCAGCGCGAAGAACGCCCCGAAGACCGCGATCGGCGTCCCCAGCAACACGCTGAAGGGCAGGCTCCAGCTCTCGTACTGCGCGGCCAGGATCAGGAACACGGCCAACAACGAAAACGCGAAGATGGCCAAGGGCGAAATCCCCTGCTGCGCCTTCTTCTCCTGGTAACTCATGCCGAGATAGTCGTAGCCCATCTCCTGCTTCGGCATCGTCTCGGCGAAGACCTCTTCCAGCGCCCGCATCGCCTGCAGCGAGCTGTAACCGGGGCTCGCGGCCGCGTTGATCTGCGCGCTGCGATACAGGTTGTAGCGCATCGTGAATTCCGGCCCGAGCGTGTTCCGCACGCTGGTCAGAGCCGCCAGCGGGACCATGCCCCCTTCCCTGCTGCGCACGTAGAACTGGCCCAGCTGGTTGGCATCGGTGCGGAATTCGCCCTCGGCCTGCACATAAATCTGCCATTGCCGGCCGAAGCGGTTGAAATAATTGACGAAGCCGCTGCCCATGAAACATTGGAGGGTCTGATAGACGTCGGCGAGGTTGACGCCGCGCGTCAGCACTTTGTCACGGTCGACGTCGACGAAGGCCTGCGGGATCGTTGGCAGGAAGGTCGTGCTGACCGAAGCGAGCTCCGACCGCTGGCGCGCCGCTTCGAGGAAGCGCTGCACGTTGTCGGACAGGAAGGCCAGGTCTCGGCCGGCGCGGTCCTGCAACAGGAAGGTCACGCCGCCGGAAGTGCCGATGCCGGGGATGGCCGGGGGCGAAAATGCGAAGCCGATCGCCTGGCTCAGCTGCCGCATCCGGCCGTTGATGCGCATCTTGATCGCCTCGTACTGCTCCTCGGGCGCGGTACGCTCCTCCCAGTCCTTCAGCGCGATGAAGAAGAAGGCGCTGTAGGTATTGGTGACCTGGCTCAGCATGTTGTAGCCGATCACCGACGAATAACTTTCGACGCCGGGCGTCTCGGCCAGGATGTTCTCGACCTGCCGCACCACATCGTCCGTCCGCTGCAGCGACGCCGCGTTCGGGAGTTGGATGCCGGCGAACAGATAGCCCTGGTCCTCCTCCGGCAAGAACCCGGTCGGCAGGCCCTTCCCGATCAGGCCGGACAGCGCCGCGATGCCAAGCAGCAGCAACACGCTGATCAGGCTCTTGCGGATCAGAAACCCGCATACGCCGACATACCCGTTGGTCGCAATGCCGAAGGCGCGGTTGAACGCATCGTAGAAGCGCTGCATCAGCCCGGCATGCTGCCGCGGGCGCAGCAGCAGGGCCGACAGCGCCGGACTCAAGGTCAGCGCGTTGAAGGTCGAGATCATCACCGACACGCCGACGGTGACCGCGAATTGCTGGTACAGGCTGCCCGAGATGCCCGGGATGAAGGCCGTCGGCAGGAATACCGCGATCAGCACGAGGCTGGTGGCCACGACGGGGCCCGAGACTTCGGCCATCGCCTTCAGCGTCGCCTCGCGCGGGGACAGCCCCTGTTCGATCTGATGCTCGACCGCCTCGACCACGACGATGGCATCATCGACCACCAGACCAATCGCCAGCACCAGCCCCAGCAGCGACAGCGTGTTGATCGAGAAACCCAGCATCGGGAACAGCAGGAAGGTGCCGATCAACGACACCGGCACCGCCAGCAACGGGATCAGCGTCGCGCGCCAGCCCTGCAGGAACAGGAACACCACCAGGATCACGAGGATCAGCGCCTCGTACAGCGTCTGCACGATCTCTTCCATGCCGGCGGTCACGGCCAGCGTCGTGTCCAGCGCGACCATGTAGTCGAGGTCGGCCGGGAAGCGCTGCTTCAGCTCGCTCATCAGCTGTTTCGCCCCGTTTGCCGCATCCAGCGCGTTCGAACCCGGCTGCTGGTACAGGGCCACCAGCGCGGCCGGCTTCCCGTTCAAGCGGCCGCGCATGTCGTAGGTTTGCGCGCCCAGTTCGATGCGGCCGACATCCCTGATACGGACCAATGATCCGCTGGGGTTCGCGCGCAGCACGATATTGCCGAATTCCTCCTCGGTCACGAGCCGCCCCTGCGCGCGCACCGCGTAGGTGAATTCCTGGCCGGGCGGCACCGGTTCACCGCCGATCCGGCCAGCCGGATTGACGGTGTTCTGGGCGTCGATCGCGGCCATGATCTCGGGAATCGTGATGTTCAGCTTTGCCAGTTGATCCGGTTTGACCCAGATCCGCATCGCGTATTGCCCGGCGCCGAACACCGTGACGCTGGCAATGCCCTGAATGCGGGTCATCTGGTCGTTGATGTTGATGTATGCGTAGTTCGCCAGGAAGACGCTGTCGTAGGTGCCATTCGGCGAGTACAACGCGAACATCAGCAGCGGCGAGGCGGTCGATTTCTCGACCTTGATGCCGAAGTTCCTGACTTCGACCGGCAACTGCGATTCGGCCTGCGATTTCCGCATCTGGCTCAGGATCAGGCCGGTGTCCGGGTCCGAATCGACGTCGAAATTGACGCGCAGCGTGGCCTGCCCGTTGTTGGCGTTGACCGAGTACATGTAATTCATGTTGTCGACGCCGGACATCTGCTGCTCGATCGGCGTCGCGACCGACTGCTCGACGGTGACGGCATCCGCACCCGTGAAGGTGGTCGAGATCTGGACCTCGGGCGGAACGATGTCGGGATACTGGGAGATGGGCAGCCCGGCCATTGCGACGAGGCCGAGCAACACCAGGAAGATCGACAGGACGATCGCGACTGTCGGCCGGTTGACGAAGAATTGCGCCATGGCTGGCGGCGCGCCCTAGCCTGGCCGGGACGCCCCGGAGACCGGGGGGGGAGTTTCCGGGGGCGCTTGATAGGGCTGCGGCTGGACGGGCATTCCCGGCCTCACCTTCTGGATGCCTTCGACGATGACGCGCTCGCCCGAGCGCAGCCCCTCGTCGATCACCCACTGCGATCCGACGCGCTCACCGGTTCGCACCTTGCGAAATTCCACCGTGCTGTCCGGTTTCACGACGGCCAGCTGCGCCATGCCTTGCAGCTCGGTCACAGCGCGCTGCGGTACGAGCACGGCCGCGGGCTGGATGCGGGTCATGGCACGCACCCGCGCGAACTGGCCCGGCCGCAGCAGATTCCCGGGGTTCGGAAACAGCGTTGCGAGCAGGATCGCGCCCGTCCGGGAATCGACCTGCCGATCGGCGAAATAGACTTGGCCGCGTTCGGAATGCAGCGAGTTGTCGGCCAGGATCAGCTCCATCCCGGTGCCGCGACCATCCGAACCGCTCGGGTTCGCGCGGTTGAACGCGAGATACTCCTGCTCGCTGATCGAGATATACACGCGGATCGGGTTGACCTTTGACACGGTCGTCAGCACGGCATCGCCGGTACCGGGTCCGACCAGATTCCCGAGCTGGGCTTTCGAAATGCCGGCGATGCCGTCGATCGGCGAGACGATGCGCGTGAATGCGAGGTCGAGTTGCGCCTTCTGCAGGCTCGCCTTGGCCGTCAGCACGTCCGCCGCGGCCGTGGACTCGCGACCCACCGCCGCGTCGCGATCCCGCACGCTGACGGCATTCTGGGGCAACAGCCGGCGGATGCGCTCCAGTTCCAGCCGCGCCGTGGTCAGTTCGGCTTCCTCGCGGGCCAGGGAACTCTTGGCCGCGTCCACGGCGGCCTGAAAGGTCCGCGGATCGATTTCGTAGAGCAACTGGCCCTTCCGAACTAGATCGCCCTCGCGATAGTTCTGCTTGACCAGATAACCGGTGACCTGAGCACGAATCTCGGCGTTGACCATACCATCCAGCGTACCTACCCACTCGCGGTAGATCGGCACGTCGCGCTGCGTGGCCGCGACCACCTCGACGGCCGGCGGCGCAGGCTGCGGAGGCGGCTTATCCGCAGCCTGGTCGCACGCGGCCAGCAGCAGGGGCACACACAGGCCCAGCCTTCGGAGCATGGACGGGAGGCCCCGCGGTCGCTGCCGATCCGGCAACGACCCCGGCAGAGTATGGCGAGGTGACTTGGGGCGACGAACGCTCGGCACGGCCTCAGCGCGGCTCGGACGTGATTTCGTCACCGATGGTCAGCGAGGTCTCCCAAGTCGGGAGAAAACCACCGCGTGGCTTGAAGTAGCGCATGACGACCTGGGTCGACTTGCCCGGCTGAGTGAAGGTGGTCGCGGCACCGGTTTGCCCGCGGGTCTCGGCCTTGGACCACGGCGCCGTCAGGCAACCGGCAATCAAGCCGGCATTTTTCTCGTACGTGGCCCGGGCCTCGGCCTCCGATCCGTCGGGCCAGGTGCAGGCATAATTCGTGCGGCCGCCGACCCATTCGAACACATCGCACTGGGAATCCGGGAACACCGGCCGCGTTTCCCATTTCGTCATGCCGGAAAACGGGCTGATCGTCGGCGTCGTCTTGAACTTGCGGAAGCGGGTTTCCGACTGCGCGACGACATCCTTCAGGGAAGCGCACAGCTCGGCGGTCGTCGGCGGCGGGGCCGATTTTTGGGAGGCGCACCCGGATAAGAGCAAAGAGCCCGCCAGCCCGATCGCGACAGCGGGAAACGTCAGACGAGCGCCGGAGGTTCGAACGAATTGCATGATGGATCCTTGTAATCGATTCTTGCGGCCCGATGCCGGACGGCGGCCGCTTTACGGCGAAAAAATGCTATCACGTCGCGACGCACGGGGCCATGTTTGCCCTGCAGCCCATCCGCTTTGCCCTTAGCGCTCCCATCGGCGCATCAGTCCCTCCCGGCATCCGCCGCTCCCGGCGGTCGCGCCCAGCGCCGGAACAGCCGCCGCAGGGCCGCGCCGAGCAGCTGATAGACCAGCGCAAAGCCCAGCGCCATTGCGCCGATCAGCGCGGCCGCGATCAGGAGCTTGCGGTAGGCGTAGTCGACGAGATCACGGCCGCGGGTTTCGGCCTGGCGGGTCACGACGTCCAGTCGCTCGGTCAGGGTTTGGGCATTCGCGGCACCGATGGTCTGGTTGAACAGACCCAGCAGTTCAGCGAGGCGCTCGGAGGTCTGGCTGATCTGCGCCGCCGCGGCGGTGTACTCGGCAATGCGGAATGGCTCGGCGTTCGGGTCCGACGGCCGGGCGTTCAACTGCGCCATTACGGCCTGGAACGACTTCAAGGTGTCATTGGCCGAATCGGCCATCTGCTTACCCGCCGTCAGCGCCTGCTTCGACTCGGCTGCCAGCGCGGTCAGTCCCTGGCGCTCGGACTTCAGCGTCTCGACCAGTTGCGCGCGTTCGTTGCTGATCAGCTCGGGCAGTTGTTTCGACAACAGGCTGACACGCTCGGCCGATTCCGACATTTTCGTGGTGTCCGCCAGGAGTTTCGAAATCTCCGGCACCTCCACGGTGTTCAGTGTGAAATATTCGGTTTCCCAGCGAATCAGCTCGGGCAGGTGCCGCGACAGGAACAAGGCCCGCTCGGCCATCAGGCGCGTCTCGGCCAGTTCCTTGGCCGCCGGATCGAGCCCGGACAGCGGATCGATCATCAACAGGCTGAACACGCTCGCGGGAGCCGAGGAGGAACGGCTCCGGCTGAACTTACGGATCTCCGAAACGAAATCAAGATCCGCCATGTCGGGCGTGAAGCGCAGCTTGGGGTTGCGGCCCAACCATTCCGTCAGGGCGGCGCGGAGTTCGGCCTGCTGATCGGGCGCAAGCACGGTTGCGCTGATGCGCCAGATCTCGGCTTCCGACTCTCGGAAAGCCTGCAACACCGGCTTGATGTCCTGGTTCTTGGACTGCTCCTTCCAGTAGTTATCGACGCGCATCCGTGTCAGCGTGACCAGCACGACCATGTCGAGCAGGTTCGCGTAGGCATTGGCCCCCGTCGCGATCGCCAGGACCTCGTTGGTGTACTGGATGCGGCGGCGGGTGAGCTCCCGTTTACCGATCGGCTTGCCGTCCCGCTGCAGCAGCCGCATGTTGCGGGTCACCGCCTCCAGGTACTGATCGGCGAAGCGAATGACCTTCGACTGCACTTCGACCGGGTCCCCCTGCGGCTTCCGTACGAAAGGCAGCAGCGCCTGCAAGGCGAGGTCCGGGAGTTGCAATGTGCCCTTGACCAGGGTGCAGCCGCCGAGACCGGCAGACAGCAGCAGCCCGCAAGCGACGATCACAGGCTTCAGACCGCCCATCGCGCGTTCCCTGTCGTCGTCTGCAGAATGGTCACGCAGCCCCCCATCCGCGCATGGCGTCGTTTCTTCGCATGAATTGCTCCTGAGGTGCCGCCGCGCAAGGCGACAGCGGCCGTTCGGCTTCGTCGAGCCAAAGCCGGCAATGTACTGCGGAACCGCGTGACGCGCCATGGAGGGCAGAACCGGACCTGGGGCACGTCCTGCCGGCGGCGGTACCGATCGGCTTTGCGGCGCACCCCGCACAACTCGACCCGACGCGTGCGATCCCGTATGCTTTCCCGCCTGACCTCGTCACGACGGGATCCCTCCGGGGACTTACTGGCCGCCCGTCAACTCTGACTCTACCAGCGAGACTCGCCGCCATGACTTACTGCGTCGGATTGTGCCTCGACCAAGGGCTGGTGATGGCGTCCGACTCACGGACCAACGCCGGGGTCGACTACATCTCCTCGTTCAGCAAGCTGCACGTGTTTCAACCGGCACCGGATCGGCTGTTCGTGCTGCTCGCCGCCGGCAGCCTTGCGACCACACAGGACGTGCTGAACCGGATACGTCGCGACCTGGATTACGCCGAGAATGCGCGGGCCCAGGGCCTGCAGCCGGGGGTGAGCCTACTCACGGCGAACTATCTCTTCGAGGCGGCCGCCTATATCGGGCAGTTGATGGTCGCGGTCCAGAACGACTACGGCCCGGCCCTGCGACAGGCCGGCGTCAGTCCCGAGGCTACCCTGATCCTGGGCGGCCAGATCGCCGGGCAGCCGCATGGCCTGTTCCTGATCTATCCCCAGGGGAATTTCATCTCGGCCACACGCGAGACGCCCTATCTGCAGATCGGGGAAAACAAGTTCGGCAAACCGGTTCTGGATCGTTTCGCCAACCAGGAGCTGTCGCTGGAACACGGCGCGCGCCTGTGCCTGGTATCGCTCGACGGAACCGCGCGTTCCAACCTCACCGTCGCGCCGCCTTTCGAGGTGGCCATCTATCCCCGCGATTCGCTAGCGCTGTCGCACCGCCTCAAGTTCCTGGCCGACTCACCGGAACTCGTGGAATTGTCCCGCAGCTGGGAACAGAGTCTGGCCCGGGGCTTCCAGGAGCTGCCCCGGTTTGCCTGGGAAGACTCGTCGTCGCCCGCTTGATACGATCCGGACTCAGAAAAAATCGGTGAATAACTGCAGCTGATACAGGGTCCCGCTCTCCCCGGCCCGGTATCCGGTCAGCAGATTCTGGGCTGGAGAGCGATTGACGTTCAGCACCTCGAAGGTCATCCGCCAGTCGCGGGACGCCCGCAGATACCAGTTGACGCCGCCACCGACCTCGTACCCGCCGCCGAAACGACCGCTGACGAAGGAACTGCGCGCAAACCCTTCGAGCCGGCCCGGAATCACGAAATAGGCGGTCTGCAACAGGGCGCCGTGGTCGAACAACGAGTCCATGGGCAAGGTTCCGCCGCGATAGTCGAAGCCGTCGAGCCACCGCAGGAAATACTCGCCCGACAGGGTGAAGCCGCGATACTTCAGGGCCGCGTCGAGCGCCCACAAGTTGACGTTCGCTTTCGACAGTTCCACCCCGGGCGCCAGCGCCCCGGGCCGGAACAGCGGTGTCCCGTCCGACAGACGCAGGATGGTGTCCTCCGGGTTCCCGTTCTCGGTCGCGCCGAAGCCCTGATTCGACTCGCGGGAAAAGGCGAAACTGGTCCCGAGACGAGGACTCGGGCGAGGATGGTGCTCGATATCCGACGGCCCCGGCCCGAAGGGTCCCATCGGCTCCCACCAGACTGTACCGCCGAAGGCGATCGAGGTCCCGATTCGGTCCACCCCCTGATTGAACCGATTCAGGGAGTTCGCGACCATGGCGACGTAGTGCACATTGTCGAACGGCTCACCCTGCGCCCAGACCCCCGGACTGATGTTCGGGCGGAAAAAGGTCGTCGCCATCAACCGGTCCGCCCCCAGCGTATAGCGGAAGGATTCGAGCCACTCGCGCGTGCCCGGCACGATCCAGTTGCCGGCGCGGAGGTCGAAGGCACGGTTGAACCGGTAATTGATCCATCCCAGGTAGACCGTGTTGTTGATCGCCGTCGACGAAAAGATGTTCGCCGTGAATTGCAGGCGCGGATCCAGCGCATAACCCGAGAACTGGATGAAATTGCGGGTCAGTTCGAACGAATCGAAGCTGCTGAGCGGCTGGAGGTTGCCGGCGCTGTCGATCCAGTAATCCTGATCGCGCGCGAAGTTCGTGTAGCGGATCTGCGTGAACAAATCGGCCCGCAGTTCGAAAGGCATCGGCCCTTGCTGGCGCCGGGCGACGACGATCTGACCCGCCGGATCGTCCTCATCGGCATCGATGATGGCCTGTTTGGGCGGCTGGGGCCGGGCCGGTGGAGCCACGACGACCGGCTTGGTGGTCAAGCTGGGCGGTGCGCGCGACGCCGAATCCACCGAGAGCGGGTCCTGTTGGCGAGCACTCGCATCCGAGTGACCCTTGGCGCCTTCGACCAGTTGCCGCGCCAGTGAGTCGTTCTGCTCTGCCAGTCGCGCGTTCTGTTCCATCAGCTTGGCGTTCTGCTCGGCCAGGCGCGCGTTCTGCTCCTCCAACCGTTTCAAGAGCTGGCCGACCTGACCGACCGTGATTGGCGGTTCGTCGGCGCGACCGGGAACAACCCGGGTACCCGCCAACACGGGGCCCGGCAGGAACAGCAGGCTCACTGCCAACTTGAGCGACGCATTCCGCCAACGGGATCGGGGGGCGCCGTGGCTCGCTGCCGTCTCCGGCATTCGCCCGATCATGAGCACGAACCGGCGGAGTTTCCGCTCTTCCCCGCGTTCGAGAGTTCGAGTACCTGCACCCGCGCTACCCCGTGAACGCTTAGCGGATCGGCGTCATGACGCCCAGACCGACCAAGCCCATCAGCACCAGCTCGACCGCCAGAGCCACCAGGATGACGCCCATGACCTTGCCGACCACGCTCAGGGCGACCGGGCCCAGCATACGGGCGATGCCCTGGCAGGCGCGCAGGCAAAGGTAGTTCACCGCCATGATGGCCAGAATGGCGCCCAACAGGTACAGCAGCGCCCAAAGATCGTCGCCGGCCTGCGCTACCAGGGAGACGATCGCGATCAGCCCCGACACCGAGGCCAGCAGCGGCACCGCGATCGGATAGGCGGCCAGCTCCAGCGACGGCGCGTTGGAAGTTGCTACGCCGTCACCGGCCCCGCTGTCACTGCTCGCCCTGCCGCCCATGACCATCTCGATCGAGAACAGCATCACGATGATGCCGCCGGCAATCTGGAACGCCGGCAATGACACCCGGAACACGAGCAGGATCAGTTCACCGAGAACGGCGAAGACGAGGCAGACACTGGTCGCAATGCGGACGGCCCGCCCCGCGAGTTGCTTCAGGAAGGCCGGGCTGGCATCGCCCGTCAGCGTGGCGCAGACGATCATGGCCCTGAGCGGCCCGATCGTCGCAAATAGCAGCAACATCGCTTCCGAAGGGTTGAATTCCATGCTCGATTCCCGCCACCGTTTTGCAATCGCAGAACCATTCAAGCCGAGCCCCCTGGGTACACGCTTCGTTCGTACCGGGACGGCTCTGGCTGCACTCGCCGGTACGGCGATGCTCCCAGCGTGCCATCGCGACGCTATCACAAGGCGCGGGGCCGTACTGCCTTCCGCCGGGACATGGCGGAAATTCACTGTTTGAAACTAGTTCTTCGGAAAAAACCGGCCCTGCAGATAGGCTCCGACAAAAATGCCGACCAGGGCGATCAGCAGCGGCCAGTTTCCGGCACCCAGCCCTGCAATCGCGGGACCCGGGCAGACGCCGCACAGTCCCCAACCCAACCCGAACAGCGCCGCCCCGATGATCGTGCGGCGGTCGAGAACGCTCTCGCGTTGGGCGAATGTCCCACCCAGCAGCGGCTTCGACAGCAGGCGCGGAGTGATCTGGTAGCACGCGAGCGCCACCACCACGGCCCCGCCCAGGACCATCAACAGCCCGAGGTCCCGGAACAGCAGGAAATCGATGACGATTTCCGGACGGATCATCGTCGACCAGGCCAAACCGAAACCGAACAGGGTTCCCGCCACGAGCGCGGCCAGCCAGCGCGGCGCGGTCATGGCATGCCTCCCGCCCACTGCACCAGATGCGCCATACCGATCGCCGTCGCGAGAAAGGTCAGCACCGCCAGCAGTGACGGCCATTGCAACGACGCCAGACCGCAGATGCCGTGTCCTGCCGTACAGCCGTTCGACAGGCGCGCACCGAAGCCGATCAGAACGCCCCCCAACAGCAGCCGCCAAGCGGCGACCCCGGTCTGGAAGGGTTCGCCGTAAACGGCAAGGTAAAGGGCAGCGCCGAGCACCAGTCCCAACGCGTAGACGGCACGCCATGCGCGGGTGCCGACGAAGCGGGCCTGCTGAAAGAAGGGTCTTTCGACGACATACGACAGGGTCGACGTGAAGAAGGTGCTCGTCCCGCCGATCAGTCCGCGGAGCACGAACAACAGGCCGACCCCGCCGCCGATCAGCATGCCACCGATCAGGTAATGGGCCATTCCTCTCGGAAAAAAACTCTCGATCATCGCCGATTGATTGCTCCTCGCTGGGTGGTCAGTGCGCGGCCCGCGCGCTCGCGCCGGCGTCGGACTCGTGCCGGTGGGTCAGGCGGTAATGCGCTCCGGCGACGGGGTCGTCCAGAACCGGTTCTCCGGAGAAACCGCGCTTCAACGCATCGTGGATGGCCCCGATGTGCTCGGTGTCGCCGATCGTGACCAACTGTTCGACCCAGGTCTCGCGCGGCATCACCCAGATCTCGTTGGCGATGACCTGATAGCCGAGCGACAGCGCCCGATCGACCTGCGCGCGCAGATCCGCCGCCTGTTGCTCAGCGGACCAGTCGGGATGGCGGATCAGGGTCTCGGCGACCGAGATCCACTTGAAGCGCGGGGCAGGACTCGGAGCGGCGGAGAGCCCCTCGACTCCCGGATTGGTCGCACTCCAGGTCGCCCACTTCCACGGGACTTCGAACTCGAAACCGCGATACAGGAAGACCGTGTGGGCCGGATCGAAGTGCTGTTCCAGACGCGTCAACAGCGACAGGTAGCGCGTGTCCCCGCCCCGCCCCTGGGTCAGCACCGAGGCGTTGTAGACCAGCGGCAGGACGCACAGCATCGCTGCCAGTGCCATGCGCCAGGGAGCCGGGCCGGGATTCTGGGACCCGTCCAGCGGATCCCCCTGTCCGGTCAACAGGGACATCATCACGGCCCACCCGAGTATGACCCATGGCATCACGGTCAACTGCATCTGCGGATCGTGCGGCTGGGAGTACAGGTTGAATACCTGGCCCGCGCAGAACGTGCCGCCGAATACGATCAGGTGTGCGACGACGCAGGGCTCGCCGCGCCGCTTCCAGGCATAGCCCAGCGCGCCGAGTGCGAGCACGATCAGCAGCAAGGTACCGACCCCGGCCTCCAGCACATGGGCGAGATGCCGGTACCAGTGGTCGGACCCGATGAAGCGTCCGCCGATCAGCGACTGCACCATGCCGACCCAGGCGAGCTTGACCTTGACCCAACTGAACCCCGCCCAACCGGTGCCGAGGCCCTTACCGGTCCAGAACATCTGCTGCAGGCACTCGGCTGTCCGGGTACAGGTGCCGCGCACCATCAGTGACGAGGTCAACAGCAGCGGCACGATGGTCAAGCCGGCAGCGAACAATACCACCCGCCGCAACCGCGCCGTCCAGCGTCGGGCCGACAGCCACAGCGCCAGCAGCATGGGCGGCACGACGGGAAACATCAGCCGCCACTCGAACAGCCAGCCCACCGACACGACCAGGGCGACCAGCACGATACGCGTCGGGGTTGGGCGGCCGAACCACAGGGCCCCCAGCATCATGCCCGTCAGCGTCCAGACATAGCTGGGCATGATGTCTTCGTTAATGACGGCGAGCGCCAGAAAGAACCCCGTGCCCAGATAAAACACGGCAGCCAGCAGGCCGATCAGCCGGCTGCGGAACGCCGTCGCGATCCAGAGGTAAATCAGCCCCACGCCGATGGACGCGAACACCGTGTTGAGCAGCGCCATTTGCCGCCATGTCTGGCCGACGAAGATCCCGAAGGCATCGAGCAACCGGCACAACAGGCCGTAAACCGGGAAGTACAGCAGATTGGCAAAATCCACCGGCGCGGTGGCGGGGCTGTTCGCCCACATCCGCACATAGACGCTCTTCCAGAGCCCGTTGGCGTTGATGACGAAGCAATTGTCGAGGTATTGCAGCAGACCGACGAGCAGCGCGAGCGTCACCGCCGCAAGTATCAGGGCTTCGGAGATCCGCGCGTCGGGGGATGGCTCGCCTTCCGGCATCACGGTGTTGTAGGGGGGGGCGGCAGTGATCATCGCTGGGGTCGGCCTCCTGCACGATTGCCGGCGGCAATTGGGCCGAAAGGTTCGCCGGTCAAAGAGCATCAAGAGTATCAGAAAAGCGCGGCCACATCGCCGCCATGCAGGGGGGCGCGTGCCAGGCGCAGAAGATGCTGCCGTTCCGCGTTGGAGTGCCACCGATCGAACGGTGTGGCAGCGGGGCTCCGCGCGGGCGTTCAGACCGCGTTCGTCACGGACCGCGCTTCGCGCGCCAGCCCTCGCATCCACTCCCGCGTCACCTCGATGGTCCACTCGGGCTCATCCAGCGGCAGGTCATGACCCGCGCTCGGATGGCGCAGCGGTTCGAGTTGCCAGACGCGCGCGAGAGCGTCGGTGCAGCCCGGCGACACCATGCGGTCGCCCTGCCCGATCAGCAGCAGCACGGGGACGGGCGGCTTTTCGAGGGTCGGCCGGAACCGGGACGCGGCCCACAATTGCCGCAGCAGCGTGCGGCCGCTGACCGGATGACGGCGAAAGGCATCGACGCGAGCGGCGATCAGTTCGGGGCTGAACGAGGCAGCATTGCTGGTGAGCTTCAGGATCTGTTCTTCCCGGCGCGCGACATCCCGTTCGAGGGCCATGCGCAACATGTCCGGCAGCACCCGCCAGTTCAGACGGTGGTGCAGCGGGCTCAGGCTGCCCAGGCTGGTATTGATCAGCACGACGCCGGCCAGCTCGGCTGGATGTCGGCGCGCCCATTCGATCGCGACCATGGCGCCCAGCGAAACCGACAGCAGGAAGAGCGGCGCGCCCGACAACGCGGCCGAGCGCTGCAGCGCCTCGGCCCGTGCCGCTTCCATGATGCCGGCCACAGAGAAGGGACTCGGGGTCTGCCAATGCACGCCCGTTCCCGGAAAATCCACCGAGTAGCAGTGCGCCCCCGGCACGCTGGCGGCGAACCGCTGCGGGAAGTCGTCCCAATGCGCGCTCTCGCGCACCAGGCCGCGCAGCAGAACCCAGCGCGACGCTGCTGCCTCACTTTGCATACCAAAGTCCCACGGCATGGCCCATCAGTCGCTCGCGGCTTCCATCGCCCATAACGGCCCAAGGCTCGGGAGACTGCACCGCCCGGTAAAGAAAATCAAACAGATGCAAGTGGCGCCGCAGCGCGCGCTGTTCGCGGTGAGGGAGTCTCGGGTTGAAGGCGCCGAGACGGTCGAACAACTGCCACCAGTTTTTCCGGACCCAGACCCATGAACCCAGCTCCAGCGTGAACGGAATAAAATGGCCGGGCGCCCCCCGCGCGTGATAGTCGTCGTAGAGGTAATCCCACAAATCACCGTGGGTGACGTATTGCCGGGACTGGGGCTCGACGCAATAAATATGGTGCGGGTAGGTGCTGTCCAGCAATCCCTTCAGCGCCAGGACCTCGGGCACGCGTGGGAAGGGGTCGCGCGTCCGGGCGTAGGGAAACCAGATGCGGTCCCTGTTTCCGTAGCCGGAATGCACGTCGACTACGAGGGCGATCGAGGCCGGGAAAATCTCCTCGCGCACCAGCTTGCAGACGGCCTGGGCCTCGGCCTCCATCGGCGCACCCGCTGTGCCCTGGTACCAGGGCAGACGTGGCGAGATGCTGTGCCCGGCGAACAGATGCCACCGCCCTATTCCATCGGCCCGCACCGGCGAGTTCCGCATCAGATCGACGCCGTTGCCATTCGAGCGACGCTTCAGCAGCATGCCCACCGGATTAACCAACGGGAACAGCACGATCCGTGTGGTCTTCAGCATCTCGCGGGTGATACGATCCCAGCGCGCCAGCTCGCTGAGCGTACGCAGGTAGGACAACACGATGCGGGTGCCGATGCGTTCGAGACCGTGCACGCCACCGAACAGGGCCAGCACTGGCGCCTTTGGATCATCCGGCCCGAAGGCCACCGAAATCAGCGGAAAGGCGCGGCCCCGGTGCTCGATACTATCCAGCACGTCGACACGCGCCAGGCCGTGCAGGTTTTCGGTCAGGTCCAATAGATCCCGCATTTCCGGAAAATCCATGCCGCCGGCCATGGCTTCGCGCATGGCCTCGGCGACGGGTGAGCGGAATAGCGGGCGAGTGACGGCGGGAACGGCGTTCAATGGGCTCGGCGACCTCCTTACAGGCTGGGAAATTGAGGGGAACGGTTTGATAGAACAAGAATTTTACGGTGCTCCCGGGCGACCGCAAGTTACAGTGCAGCGAACCCGCGGGGGCGATCGCTTGATCGGCGTCCACTCTGCCGGCGGCGAGTTCAGGGCATGATCCGCTTCGGTATCGATCTTGGCGGCACAAAGATCGAGTTGCTGGCCCTGAACGGCACGGGCGAAGCCCTGTGGCGACGGCGCGTACCGACACCGAAGGGGGACTATTCGGGCACGCTCCAGGCCATCGGGCAACTCGTCGCCGACGCCGAAGCGGAACTGGGCGGCCAGGGGAGCATCGGTATCGGCACGCCCGGTGCGATTTCGAAAGCCAGCGGCCGGATGAAGAACTGCAACTCGACCTGGCTGAACGGGCAGCCGCTGCTCGAAGACCTGCAGCGATTGCTGTCCCGCCCGGTGCGGATCGCCAACGATGCCGACTGTTTCGCGCTGTCGGAAGCCGTGGACGGTGCGGCTGCCGGCGCGACCACCGTATTCGGCGTGATTCTGGGAACGGGTGTCGGGGGCGGCATCGTGGTCAGAAACCGCCTGCTGGACGGGCCCAATGCCATTGCGGGCGAATGGGGCCACAATCCCTTGCCCTGGCCGACCGATGACGAACGCCCTGGGCCCGGCTGCTACTGTGGCCGCTCCGGTTGCATTGAGAGCTTTCTGTCGGGCCCGGGATTGACGCGCTGTCATCGCGAGCGGACCGGCGAAACCCTCGAAGCTTTCCAGATCGTCGAGCGCTCCGACGCCGGTGACCCGTCCTCCGGTGCGACGATCGAGATTTACGAGGACCGGCTGGCGCGGGCGCTGGCGCACATCATCAACATTCTCGACCCGCATGCGATCGTGTTGGGCGGCGGTCTGTCGAACTGTGCGCGCCTGTATCGCTCGATCCCCCTGTTGTGGGAACGTTACGTGTTCTCGGATCGCGTGGACACGCGCCTCGTACCCCCCCGCCATGGCGACTCCAGCGGTGTCCGCGGCGCGGCCTGGCTGTGGGAATATTGAACGACAGGGAGTAATGCCCGCGGCGGGTAGATAACTGTTCATGCCCCCTCACGGGACTGGGCCGGGAGGTCTAGACACGCCGTGAATCCGTCCCTGGAGGCTAGCCTGCGGGTTCCCTACCGCAGACGGTCTCTCCCTCCCGGCCCCAATCCCACTACCGAGCAAAGTGGGCGTGAATGGCTACACCGGGAAGTGGAAGTCCCGAACTTGCCACCGGACCTTTCAGGTCAGGGGGAATTAGCGGGGCGGGATCCAGAACGTGCCGGTCGGCAACGCGGTGTTGGCGAAGGTCGCACCCCCTGCCTCCCGCAGCAGAGCGAATAGCCGTCCGGCCGCCTCGGCCTGGCGCTCGGGTGGGTCACCCACCCCGCCCTCGCAGTAGCGCTGGCGCAGCAGCATTATCGCTTTCGGGTTGGTTTCCTGCGTCAACGGCACGATCCGCTGCCACGCGGCATCGTTGTCACACAGGCGTAGATGCGCACTGCGAAACCGTTCCAGCAGGACGCGCAACGCCTCCGGGTGCTGCTTTGCCCACGACTCCCGGAATACGAAGCCCAGATTGGCGAGGTCGGCGTCCACACCAAGTTCCCGCAGCAGGGCGCGGCCGTCGAGCAGCGTTCGGTAACCCTGCGCTTCGAGCTTCACCGCATAGTGCCAGTAGTTTAGCAGCGCATCGAGGCGTCCCTGGGTCAACTGCTGGTTCAGCAGCGGCGGCGCGCCGAACACCGGCTCGATGGCCTGCTCGGCGTCCAGCCCGTACTTCCGCTTGGCCAGCAGCTTCAGCATCAGCCAGTTCTTGTCGAGCCCCCCGCCGACCACCCCTAGCTTTTTCCCCTTTAAATCCCCGACGCTCCGGATCGCCGAGTCTGCCGGCACGACCAGCGCGCCGTGCATCGTCGAGTAGGGCACGAAGGTGAAATCCAAACCCTGGCTGCGCTGGCGGGCGACCCAGATCCAGTCGGCGACGATGAGGTCGACGGCCTTGCCCTGCAATGCGACCTTCCCGGCCTCGGCGCCCGCCAGCACCGTCGGCACGATGGCCGGGGAGCGGGTTGGCGCCGGGACTTCCGCTTCCATCGCGGCGAGTTCCCAACTAACGGTGCCAAAGGCGAGCACACCGATACGGACAGGCGCAGGCTTCGCGGGCACGCCTTCCGCCGCAGCGTTCCCTGCCGCAAGCAGCGCCATCAACGCGCCGACCAGAAGCCGACAACGCCCGGAGCCGATCACGCGGCAGGCAGCGAGAGGGTCAGCCATTTAGCGCAAGCCGCCGTAGTAGTTGGCCAGCACATCGATCTCCTCGGGAGACAAGCGCTCCGCCATGGTCCGCATCCTGCGGTAGATATCGTTGTGGCGCTGCCCGGATTTGTAGGCCAAGAGCGTCTCCTTCAGGTAGGACGCCTTTTGACCCGACAGGCGCGGCGTATCGACCGGCTCGCCCTGCCCGTGGCCACCGTGACAGATACCGCACGGCGCGATCAGGCGTTTGCTGTCGCCGTCGACGACCAGCCGCGGCACATCGCCCCGACCCTCCGGCATCTGCACCGGCTCCTGCCGGCTGTACCACTGGGCAATGTCCGCCATGTCCTGATCGCTGAGCGCCGCAGCGATCCCCGTCATGATCGGATGAGGACGACCACCGGCCTTGTAGTCCTGCAACTGGCGATAGAGATACGTCGCCAGCTGTCCGTTCAGATAGGGGAACGGTGTGGCCGCATTGGCGGGGTCCGCCCCGTGGCAGCTTTGACAACTGGCCGCCTTGGTCTGACCCCGAGCGGGGTCGCCGCTCTTCACCAGATTCAGCGTCTGCGGCGTCCACGCGATGCGGGTCGACGGCTCGGCTGCCGCGACGGCCGAGAGGCCCGACAGAACCAGCCACGCGAGTGCAATGAAAGTTCTCATCTCAGTACCCCCACGCCGACGGACTGAATGAGTCCATAAAAAAGAACTGCCCGATAGGCACGGCGAAACTGACGATCATCAGCACCAGGATCACGCGGTTCCATAGCCCGAAGCCGTTCAACATGGCCGGAAGCTTTACGACCGGGTGCAGCGGCTCGGCGTAGGCCACGGTCCTGTCCGGTTCCTCGGCTCCCTTGGTCTGGGTCTGGAACAGGATGTAGACGAACAGCAGCGCAGAGGCGAGCAGTACGCAGCCACCCAGGATCATTGCCAGTTCGTAGGGATCCCAGGCCAGCGTCAGCAGCGTGTTGTAGGTGACGTCGGAGATCCGCCGCGGCTGACCGAGCAGACCGAGCACGTGCCACGGTGTGGTCAGAATGGCCATGCCGATGAACCAGGACCACAACTGCAGCGTCGGCAGCGACGCCGAACACAGTTGCTTGCCGGTCAGTTTGGGCCACAGGTAGTACGCGATCGCGAAGTACATCGTGATCACCGTACCGGCAAAGATCAGATGAAAATGACCCGGTACCCACGCCGTGTTGTGGACCATGGTGTTCATCGCGTAGCTGGCGTTGATCATGCCTCCGAAGCCGCCGAGCAGCAGCATCAGCAGCGACAGGATGGCTGCCAGCACCATCGGATTGCGCCAGGGCAGAGCACCGATCCAGCCGAACAGGCCCTGGCCGCCTAGCTTGCGCCCGGCGACTTCCAGCGATGCGATGACCGTAAAGCCGGTCAGCAGCGTCGGGATCGCCACCGCAAAGGTGCCGATGCCATGCGCCAGCTTCCACCCGGCCGCCTGCTCCGGATCGACGTACAGGTGATGAAAACCGATCGGCAGACCGAAGACCATGATCATCACGAAGGACACGCGCGCCAATTCGTCACTGAACAGCTTGCCTCCCGCTGCCGCCGGCACGAACACGTAGTACGCCATGTAAGCGGGCAACAGCCAGAAGTAGACGATCGGGTGCAGCGTCCAGGCAAACAGCGTGCGCGCCAGACCGACATCGATCGTGTCCATCAGGCCCAGCGCCCAGGGCAGCAACTGGAAGACCATTTCGAGCGCGACGCCGACACTCGTCCACAGCCACAGGATGGCATTGGCGGCATTGGCGTACATCGGCAAGGGCACGGTTTCACCCGGATGCGCCGCCTTCCACTGGTGCAGCATAACCAGCATGATGCCAGCCCAGAACCAGGATCCGACCACCAGCAAGGTCGCGCCGAGATAGAACAGCACGTTCGCCTGTACCGGCGGATAGAAGGTGTAAAGCACCGAGGCCTTGCCCAGCAGCAGCGGGATCGCGGCCATGACCGTGCCACCCAGTGCGATCCAGTAGCCGGTCTTGGCCAGCGGCTTGTTCCAGATCGGCATCTTCAGGCTCGTCGTGGCCACGTAGTAGCCGAAGCCCATGATGAAGAAGGTGGTCAGCACGTAGGCCATCAAGACCCCGTGGGTGCTGACCGATGCGAAATAGACCGCTGGCGACTGGATCGCCGGAATGATGCCGCTGCGTTCCAGCACCTGATAAACGCCGAGCACACAGGCCAGCGCGAAGGCGGCGAAGGCCACCCAGAAATGGTCGATGACGAACCGTCGTGCTTCCTGATCGCTCATGGCTTGCTCCCCTGTTGCTCAGCCGCCGCAACGCCGTGCCATTCTTCCTTGGCAACGACGGTCACTTTGCTCCACATATGGTCATGACCGAGACCGCAATACTCGTTGCACAGCATCGGGTAATCGCCCGGCTTCGGGAAAGTCGTCGTGATCTGGGACACATAACCCGGCACGACCATCGTGCTCATGTTGGTCATCGGGATATGCGCGGCATGCAGCACGTCGACGCTGGCCATACGGAAGGTGACCGGGGTATCGGCAGGAATCTCGATGTGGTTGGGATAGAAACCATAGCGGGCTGCGACCAGCGTCACGCGCAGCGAGCCGTCAGGCTGCTGCCGCACACCCAGTTTGTCCTCGGCGAACTCGTCGCCCAGATGCAGACTGGCCGAGTCGACGGTCTCGACGTTGCTGGGCGGATGCACGCCCTCGGTGATCGCGGTCAACACGATCGAGGCCACGAACAGGCCCACCATGCCGAGTGACACGTAAACCCATTTTCTTTCGAGTGGATTGATGTGCATACCCGGCCTCACTGCACGACGCCGCGTGGCAGAAAGATGCCGAAATACAGAAAGAGCCAACCAGCTGTCATCGCCGCGCCGACGATGCAGAGCAAGGCCCAGGTTCCGACAGGCGATGTATGATCGCCCGGCGCTTCTTCGTGGTGCTCAGGTGCAGGCATAACCTTCTCCGTTCTTTTAATTGCAGTTCCCGCTCGGCTCGCTCGGCGGGCTGCCGGCAGTCTAGCGGAGCCCGGATGCCCCGGCTAGTCTTTCCTCAGTAATCACAAGGGAATGCCCCGTTTCCTCACGAAGAGGCAACGGGAGGGCGTGCCGGTCGAGGCCCGCAGCGCCCTTAGAGGCCGCTTCAGGGAGGACGACGGTGAGGTAGGAACCGTTGGTGTCCGCTGCCTTCCACCGGTTCGCCCGAGGCGGGATCGACAGTGCTGACGGCCTGGATCGAGCGACCGACGCGTAGGCCGGATGCGCCGGCTGATGGATTACCACGATCCGGAGGGCTGCCGCTACGCCCGGGAGTCGCTAGCCGCCAGATCGGTAGAGCGAGAAATCGCGAATCACCTGGGCAAACGAGCGGGTGTGCATCTTTTTCAGGATGCTTTCGCGGTGCTTTTCGACCGTTCGTTCACTGATGGCCAGATCGGTGCCGATTTTTTTATTCGACTGGCCCTGGACGACGCGCACGAGGATCCCCTGCTCACGCTCAGTCAATTGGTTGAACAATGTATTGAACGTCGTCTTCGCCACATCGCGGACGCGGATCTCCTCGCTGACGCGCAAGGCATCCCGCACACGTTCGAGGATCTGCTCCGGCAGACCCGGCTTTTCGATGAAGTCGAAGGCACCGCTCTTCACGGCCTGAACGGCCATCGGTATGTCGCCATGCGCCGTCAGCATGATGACCGGGAGGTGGCGACGTTCCACCTGCAGTTGCCGCAGCAGGCTGAGCCCGCCCATACCGGGCATGCGCACGTCGAGCAGCAGGCAGCTGGCCTCGGATACATCGGGGTGTGCCAGAAAGTCCTCCGCACTCTTGAACGCGCGCGAACGCAGGCCAATGGATTCGACCAGCCATTGCATGGACTCTCGAATGTCGCGATCGTCGTCGACCACAACGACCATACCTTCACACTCCACAGTCAGCCTCCTCGCGGCTCAGCGGCAGTGTGACATGAAATGTCGTACCTTCGCCATGCACCGACTCGGCCTCGATCTCTCCGCCGTGAAGCTCGACGATGCTACGGCAGATCGCCAGGCCAAGCCCCAGGCCCTCCGGCTTGGAACTAACGAAGGGCTTGAACATGCGATCCTCCAGTCCGGGCGCGATACCCGCGCCCGTGTCCGAAACATCGATCCTCAGCGCCGTCGCATCGACTTGCCGCGCGGACAGCGTCAAGACCCGTCGCGAACGAAAGGTGTCCCGCATCGCCTCAACCCCATTGGTGACGAGGTTCAGGAACAATTGTTTCAGCAGGACCAGCTGGCCCCAGACGGGCGGCAGATGTGGCGGCAGGTCGACGACCAAGCGCACCCGCCGCAGATGAAGATCGGGCGATACCAACTGCAGCGTCTCCTCCAACAGTTGATCGATGGTCACCCAGGCCGGTTGGAAATCGTGTTTTCTGACCAGATTACGAATGCCCGAGATGACGCCTGCGGCGCGATCCGATAGTCGCAGCGCCGAGTCGATAATCTGCAGCAACTGCGGGTTATCTGCCAGCAAAGGCCCGAAACGGAGCTTGGCGCCACCGAGATAGTTGCTCAAGGCCGCCAGCGGCTGGTTGAGTTCATGCGCCATCATCGCGGCGATTTCACCGGCGGTCGTAAACTGCTGCGCGTAGGCCAGCTCCTCGTTTTGCTCGGCAAGCCGGAGTTCGAGTTGCTTGCGCGCCGTGATATCCATGTGGGTGCCGCTCGCACGCAGCGGTGTTCCTCCCGGTTCCCGCTCCATGACGCGACCGCGGGACAGCACCCACAGCCATTCGCCCCCGCTTGTGACGAGCCGGTGCTCGGCCTCGTACAACGGGGTCAGACCCCGCAAATGCTCATCCAGCAGGGCCTGCACACGCGGCAGGTCATCCGGGTGCACCAGTTTCTCCCACTGCTGAATGTCGGACCGGATCTCGGACGGCTCGTAGCCCAGCATCGTCGCCCATCGATCGCTGAACACGATTTGCCCGGTGGCCAGGTTCCAGTCCCAGGTTCCGAGGTCCGAGCCCAGCAGCGCCAGTTCCAGACGCTTCTCGCTGTCGCGCAGGGCGGCTTCGGATGCCTTCCGCAGGGAAATGTCGCGCACGAGGCCGACGTAATTGCCGCTATCCGCGCTGGAGAACCGACCCACCGCGATCTCGAGCGGGAAAGTCCCGCCGTCCCGTCGGCTACCGCTCAACTCCCGGACGACATTCTCGGCATGCCACTCGAAGCCCGGGTCCGGAATCAGTCGAGTCATCTCCTTGCCCACCAGCGAGGCCCCCTCGTAACCGAACATCGAAGCCGCGGCAGGATTGGCGGTCTCGATCCTGCCATTGCCGTCAAAAACGATGATGCCCTCGATGGCCGTGTCCAGTATCGCCCGCAGGCGCGCCTCGTTCAGACTCAGTTCGTGCTGAATCCGCTCACGTTGAGTGGCTTCCACGCGCAGCCTTTGCACCGCCTGTCGCCGCTGCTCGGCCTCCTGGCTCAGGTCGCGGTTCAACGCGGCGAGCTGAGCGGGTCCCGGCAGCGCCAGGGCGTGCGGGATCAGGCGCCACAGCAGCACCGCCGTGGCCAGCGAAATGCCCGCCGTTAGCGCCTTCACCGTGCCCTGGAGAACGTAACTGGGGTGCCAGAGGGTCCACACATCGAGCATGTGGTTGGTGCCGCACGCCAGGATGAAAGCCGCGAACAGCAAGACCATCCAGCGATATGCGAGGTCCGCTCGGCGCCAGGCGAAATAGGCCAGGCCGAAGGGAATCGAATAATATGAGAAGGCAATCACCGAATCCGACACGGCGAACAGTCGCAGCAGATCCCGGTTCCACAACAGGCAACTGGCATGCGGAACCAGGCCTTGCGTTGCCGACCAATCAAACAGACCCGATGTCATCAGCAAACTCCGTCTGGGTGCAGGTACAGACCAACCTCCGTGCTTCTGGAATGCGCCCTCCGATCATAACGCGACGCAGCTTCGTGGATCGAGACCTCGGCGGCGCGATCGGGAGAGTCCCGCGCCTGACAGTGATCGCGCCTGAGGTTCCCCATGCGGGCTCAGCCAGGCGGTAGCATGAACTCCTGCGCGATCAACTCGAACGCATTGCCTTCCGGATCGCGGCAGAAAATCGCGGGGCGACCAGTGGCACTGTACGTGTAGGGCACTCCAGCCCCATCCAGCTTCGCGCGCATGCCGTCGATGTCATCGATCAGCAGCGCGACATGACGGTCTCGACCGCCGTGTTCAGGACGCACCGCATCGGCATCGGGATTCGGCAGCGCCAGCAAATGGATCTGCTGGGCGCCGATCTCGTACCAGACACCGTCGTACTTCAGCTGGGGCCGTTTCGGGCTGGGCTGCAGGCCGAGAATGTTCTCGTAAAAACCTCGGGCGACGGTGAGATCGCTAACCAACAACGAGGTGTGATGCAATGCGGTAATGCGTGCCATGGGGATGAAACCTCCGTTCAGTTCAGTTCCGGATCGTATTGCAGACCGCGCGCCGGATCATCCGCAACGGAGCTTCGGCACGGCCGCCAACAGCCGGCGTGTGTAGGGATGGGCAGGCGCGAGCAGGACCTGAGCCGTGGGGCCCTGCTCGACGATCCTGCCCTGAAACATCACCGCGACCTCGTGCGCAATTTCGGCCACGACGCCCAGATCGTGCGTGATGAATAGATAGCTGAGCTCCAGCCGTCGCTGCAAGTCCACCAGCAACGCGAGTATCTGGGCCTGCACCGACACGTCCAGAGCACTGGTCGGCTCGTCGCAGACGAGGAGCCTGGGCTCGACCGCGAGGGCGCGGGCGATGCAGATCCGCTGCCGCTGTCCACCGGAGAATTCATGCGGATAGCGGCTTCGCGCATCGGGCGGCAATCCCACGGAGACCAGCAGCGTCTCCACCCGCTCCCGGCGCGACTCATGTCCGATCTCGGGACGCAGCGCTCGCAGCCCCTCCTCGATGATGTCACCGATCAGCATACGCGGATTCATCGCCGAAAAAGGATCCTGAAACACGATCTGCATCTGGGCCCGCAGTCGGCGCTGAGCGTCGTCACTGCCCGGACGCGAAAGATTCACCCCGTCGTAGCGAAGCTCACCTTCGTTGTGGTCGATCAGTCTCAGCAGCGCCTTCCCGAGCGTCGTCTTGCCGCAGCCCGACTCCCCTACAAGAGCCAGTGTCCGCCCCCGCGGCAGCTCGAGAGACACGCCGTCGACGGCCCGGACCTGATCGACGACGCGCTGGAACACACCCTTCCGCACCGGATAGTAGACCTTGAAATCGCGCACTTCGAGCAGCGTCGGGGGCGGCGCATCGCCCCTCACGTCGCGGTTGTTGCGGCAGGCGCTCAGGCGCGGTAGCCGTTCGAGCAATTGGCGGCTGTAGGGGTGCTCGGGCCGGGCGAAGAAGCGCTTGCAATCGGCGGTCTCGACGATTCGTCCGCTCTGCATCACGGCCACGCGATCGGCCATTTCGGCCACGATGCCGAGGTCGTGGGTGATCAGCCACAAGGCCATGCCCAGGTCGCGCTGCAGGGTCTTCAGCAAGGCCAGAATCTGGGCCTGCAGCGTGACATCAAGCGCCGTGGTCGGCTCATCCGCGATCAGCAGTTCGGGTTCGCCGGCCAGCGCGATGGCAATCATGACCCGCTGACGCATGCCGCCGGAGAGCTGGTGCGGGTAAGCCGACACCGCCCTCCGCGGCTCCGGCAGGCCGACCTGTTCCAGCAGTTCCAGCGTCCGGTCTGCGGCGGCGCGGCCCCGTCGCAGACCGTGCCAGGCGAGGACCTCGCCGATCTGGGTTCCGACGGTCAGGACCGGGTTCAGCGAGGTCTGAGGATCCTGGAAGATCACCCCGATGCGGCGGCCCCGTACCCGGCCCATCATGAGTTCGGGCAACTGCAGCAAATCCTCGCCGGCGAGCGCCACCGAACCGGACAGGATGCGCCCGTTCTGCGGCAGCAGCCGCAGCACCGACAGCGCCGTGACCGACTTTCCGGACCCCGACTCGCCGACCAGCGCAAAGGTCTCGCCAGCCCCAACATGGAAATCGACGCCGTCGACCGCCCGAACGACTTCCCCGCCCTGAACGAATCCCGTGCGCAGGTTCGCGACCTGCAGCATAGGTAACGACGCCGCGCCCATCAATCGGCGCGCCTCGGATCCAGCGCATCCCGAACCGCGTCGGCAAAGAGATTCGCTGCCAGCACCAGCGTGAACATGAACACGAACGCCGCCGCCAGCGACCACCATACCGGCGGCTCGCGGGCCAGTTCCAGGCGGGCGCTGTTGATCATGTTGCCCCAGCTCTCGGTCGTCGGGTCCACGCCGATATTGATGTACGACAACACGGCCTCGGCGAGCACCAGTCCGCTGAAATCAAGCACGACCGAGATCAGCACGATGTGAAACACATTTGGCAGGATGTGGCGCAACAGGATGCCGTGATCCCGCACGCCGAGCGCCCGCGCCGCCTGGACATACTCCAGTTCGCGGAGTTTCAGAGTGTCGGCCCGCAACAGCCGGCAGAGTCCCGTCCAGTTGGTCAGGCCGAGGATCAGACACAGGAACAGCAACCGCAGGTCAGCCCGCAGGGCCAGACTCGCGAATGCCTCTTCGTGCTTCGCCATATAGACCTGGGTCAGCAGAATCGCTGCCGCGATCAGCAGCACATGCGGTATCGAATTCAAGGTGGTATAGAGGTATTGAATGAGATCGTCGGCCCAGCCACGGAAATAGCCGGCCGCAAGTCCCAGGACCAATGCCAGCGGCAAGGTCACGAAGGTGGTCAGCGTCCCGATCAGCAACCCCGTCCGTATGCTCTTGATGGTCTGATAGAGCACATCGGCGCCGACCTTGTCCGTGCCGAACACATGGTAGTGCGCACTCCACTCGGCAATCGCACCGCCCCCAACACACAGCAGCAGCAGCGTGAGCAACATCGCACGCCATGGCAGAGGCGTCTGACCGCGGGCCACCCGACGGACGATCCGGCCAATCGGTTCACGCCGCGACCTCGCAATCAGCGCCGCGATACCGGCTGCGGCAATCAGCCACATCAACCCGCCCTCCCCGGCACCGCGCACGCCGGTGACGGCGATATCGCGGACTCTCTCGGATTCAGGATCGACCAGATGCGCGCCGCCATGTGTCAGTCGCGGGTAATCCCAGCGCTGACCGCCGCCGGCAGTCGGCAGATGCTCCTTCGCATAGGCGTACGCCGCGAAGGGTGCCGAGTAGGTTTTCTCGGTACGAGTACGCAAGCCCCCGAGCCAGTGATCGAGCAGGCTGATCGGCTCGTTCGCGCCCGCTGCGCTTCCTGCCGCATCGGCGCGCGGGAAGAAGTGCACGGAGTCAAGGATACCGACGGCGAGATACACCGCGATCACGACCAGGGACACCATCGCCGGGGTGCTCCGCGAAACCGTGCGCCAGGGGCGGCGAAAATGCTCGCGGCGCCGCATCACGAGCACCAGCGCGCCGGCCATGGCCAGCACCAGGAAAAACAGGCCGTCGGTCCAGAACAGGGTCGGGATCAATGCAGGCGTACCCGCGGATCGACGAGGGTATAGGAAATGTCCGTCAGCAGGAGCCCGAGGATGTACAGCGTCGAACCGAGATACACCATCGAGCGGACGATCGCAAAGTCCTGCTGCTGGATCGCGTCGATCGTATAGCTGCCCAGGCCCGGAATCGCGAAGAAGGATTCGTTCAGCAGACTGCCGGTGAACAGCAGCGGGAGCAGCACGACGATACCGGTCAGGATCGGGATCAGGGCGTTCCGCAGTACGTGCGTGAACAGCACCCGCAGTTCGCCCAGCCCTTTTGCCCGTGCGGTGCGCACATAGTCCTTCTCGACTTCGTCAAGGAACAGCGTGCGATACCAGCGCACGCCGGACCCGATCCCGGAAATGACACTGATCGTCAGCGGCAGGATCAGAAACCGCCAGGCATCGTGACATCCGTCGTAGCCCGAGATCGGCACCAGCTGCAGCAGCTTTCCGAACAGATATTGGCCCCCGATGATGTAGAACAGCGACGACACGGACATCAGGGCCACACACAGGGCCATGCCCCAGAACTCGAGATAGGTCAGCCGGAACAGCACGACCAACAGCGCCAGCGAGACATTGACCGCGACACCGAGCACCAGCGACGGCGTCGCGATCGCGAGCGAGGGCCACATTCGGGTCCTTATGTCGGCACCGATGTCACGACCCTGGTCGGAGCGACCGAAACGGAACAGGAACAGACCGACGGACTTCTGGTAGAAGATCGTCTCGGTGACCTGGGCCGTTCCCTCAGCGCCCTCATTCCACAGCAGGGGCAGGTCGTAGCCGCGCTCGTGCTTCCAGTCGCGGATGGCCTCCGGCCCCACCCGTTTCTGCCCAAGCTGCATGCGAGCCATGTCGTCGGGCGTGTTCACGACGAAGAACAGCAAAAAGGTCAGGATGTTGACCCCCAGCAGTAGCGGAATGGCGTACAGCAGGCGTCGGATCAGATAGGCGCTCACAGCGCGCTCGCCCTCTGGCGTTGGCGATAGCCGTTCCAGGCCGGCACCAGCGCCGCGACGAACAGGATCAGGCCGACCAGCAATGGCCAGACCCGGGGGCGGTTCCATTCCCGTTGCCGCGCCACCCGCTGCGCCGGTTCGATCAGCTGGTATTTGAGTTCGTTGTTCGCCATCAGATTGGGCTTCAGATTGCGGAACCAGGCGTGATGCAGCGCAAAGCTCTTGGGATGGTAGCCGAAGATCCAGGGCGCGTCGTGGCGGACAATCTCCTGTAACTGCTGGATCACCTCCAGGCGCGCAGGCCCGTCGTCCATGTTCCGCATCCGCTCGAATAACCGGTCGAACCGTTCGCTCTTATAGTTGGCCGCATTCTCGCCACCGAGCCCGGCCTTACGGTTCGGCCCATACAGCAGGAAGAAGAAGTTCTCGGGATCCGGATAATCCGCGTTCCAACCCCACTGAAAAATCTGCGCATTGCCGTTCGCCATCTTCTGCTGGAACTGGTTGTAGTCGGTGGCCCGCAACACGAGTTGGATGCCGAGCTTGTCGAACTGTTTTCGATACCAGTTCAGCAAGGATTTGTCGTCCGGACCGCGCGCCGTGATGTCCAGATACAGCACCAGAGGCTTGCCGGTCACCGCGTCGACACCCCGCGGATAGCCCGCCTCGGCCAGCCGTTGCCGGGCTGCCTCGATGGACTTGCGGCGTGGCGCATTCCCGACCCAATCATAGACGTAGGGATTGATGCCGCGCGGACCATCGAGATGACCGAAGATCCCCGGCGGCACCATGCCCTGCGCGGGAATGCCCCGACCGTTCATGAAGATCGTGATGAACTCCTCGTAGTCCAGAGCGATGCTCAGCGCCTGTCGCAGTTTGCAGTGACGTTCGTCCAGTCCACCGATGACGGGATCCAGAAGATTGAACCCCATGTAATACGAGGAGGCGGCAACCGCTGTCTCGAGCGAGATGCCCTGATCCTGCATCTCCCGCGTCAACTCGGCGTTGCCCTGGGCGCTGAACTGCACGGCCTGATCGAAATTGTCCGAGGCCAGACCCGACGAATCGTAGTAACCCTGCAGAAACTTGTTCCAGTAGGGGATCGTCTCCTTCTCCAGCGCCAGCACGACGCGATCGATGAATGGCAAGCGATTGCCCGCATTGGCCAGCAGGCCCGACTCCCGATCGCCGGGCTCGCCCTCGGTCGGATAAAGCTCGTCGTGAAAATAGGGATTCCGACCCAGCACGATCCGCCGGTTCGGATTGTTCTCGATCAACTGGTAGGCGCCAGTGCCGACGGGATACCAGTCCAGCGTGATGTTCTTCGCAACCAGCCCCGGCTGACTATAGAAACGCTCCGCCTCCCACGGCATCGGAGCGAAGAACGGCATGGCCAGCCAGAAACGGAACTGCGGGTACTTGCCATGCAGGCGCACCCGATAGTGCAGTGCGTCTATGACCTGCACGCCGTTCAGGGCGTAATCACGCAGATCGAGCACAGCCCCGGGCCCTCGCGCATCGAGATCGCGTTTCAACGTGTCGGCCAGTTCCCTGAACCCGACGATGTAGGTCTTCATCAGCTCGGCAATCGGCGAATGCAGCTGCGGATGAGCCAGTCGCTTGAGCTGGTGCGCGTAGTCCTCAGCCGTCAAGTCGCGGGTCGCGCGTTCACTGAAATCGTCGAGCGTAGCCACCGCAGCTAACTGTGCCTCCGTCAGGGCAGCGTAGCGATAGCTGCCGTCAGGATTGCGGGCGAACGCGGGGTGCGGCTGGAAACGAATCCCCGGCTTCAGTCGGACCGCATACTCGCTGTAGGCGATGGCGGCCTCCGGCGCATCGTCCGCCAGCACCTTCAGATCCCGGTCCAGATAGCGAACCGTCGGCAATACGGCAGCAGTGAGCGGCTCGAGGGCATATGGCCGCTGCAGATAGTGGTACTGGAGTGGCGGCTCGTAGACCTGCCCTATGATCCGGAATTCGTCCGAGCTGTAGGCGCGCGCCGGATCCAGATGTTTCGGGCGCTCCGAGAACGAGGCGAACAGCGTGCGTCCGGATGCCGCGCCCGCTGGATAAGGGCTGTTCCAGGGCCCCTCGCCGCAAGCCGTCAACAGGATGGCCATGGCAGGCAAAAGGACGGCAGCACGGCAGCGAGGAAAGGCGGGCAACGGCATCGAACGGCGGAAGAATGAGGATCAGACGGGGCTGACCGAGCGGGTCGATTATACGCGACGCGAAGCGATGCCCACCGCACCCGGGGCGATGCTGGACACCGCGTGACGGGGCGGACATACTGAGCCGCTTCAAAAATTCGCACAATACGGAGGAGGCCAACGATGGGGTTCATGCAAGGCAAGAAGGTGTTGATCGTCGGCGTGGCCGGCAATCGTTCGATCGCTTGGGGCATCGCCCAGGCGATGAAGCGCGAGGGCGCCGAACTCGCGTTCAATTACCAGAACGAAAAGTTACGCGAGCGCGTCGAGGGACTGGCCGCTGAATGCGGCTCCTCCATCGTCCTGCCCTGCGATGTGTCCAGCGACGACGAGATCTCGGCGATGTTCGAGCAGCTGGGCCAGCAGTGGGACGGACTGGACTGCATCGTCCACTCCGTGGCTTTCGCACCGCGCGACGCGCTGGAAGGCTCTTACATCGACTCGGTCACACGCGAAAACTTTCGCACCGCGCACGACGTCAGCTCCTACAGCTTTGCCGCGCTCGCCAAGGCGGGCCGCGCGTTGATGGCCGGAAGAAACGGTTCGCTGCTGACCCTGAGCTATCTCGGCGCCGAGCGCGCGCTGCCGAACTACAACGTCATGGGCGTCGCGAAGGCCAGCCTCGAAGCGAACGTGCGCTATCTCGCCTACTCGCTGGGGCCTGAAGGCACGCGGGTCAATGCGGTGTCGGCCGGCCCGATCCGGACGCTGGCCGCATCGGGCATCAGCAACTTTCGCGACATGCTGGCCAAGGCGGAATCGGCCGCGCCGCTGCGCAAGAATGTCACCATCGAAGAAGTCGGCAATGCCGGGGCGTTTCTGTGTTCCGATCTGGCCTCCGGCATTACCGGCGAGATCGTCTATGTCGATGCAGGCTACAACATCGTGGGCCTGCCGGCGTTCTAGCCGCACGGGCCATTCACTGGATATCGACGGGTACTGGACGCGGGACGCGCTGACTGGATTCGGCGCTTTCCGCGCAGCGCCGCTGCGGAGGAGGCAGCAATCTCAGCCGACTTCCGGCGACACCCACAGTGACCGAGCGGTGTTGGAAGTTCGGCGCTCTGACTGAAGCCAGGACACGCATTGCGCGAACCCGGTCTGTCAGGTTGTGCCGGAGATTCTACCCGTCCCGACCGGGCACCGAGCCCCCCGAATCCTTACCCCGCTAATCCTCCCCGACACACTGCCAGATTACCGGTATTGTTTGGGCCGACGACAGTGAATATTCACACACGGACTGTGACATTCGTCACAGCGCACCCGGAAACCAGCGCCATTCAGCCGCTCCTAATGGGGTTCCTGTTCCCAACGCGCCCAGCCGCGGGCGGCGTCACCGGCGTTCAAAAACCTACGCCGACGGCATCGCCGGGGCTTTCCGCGCGGGATGACATTTGAGTTTTCACCCGCCCGTCGCGTTCATGTGGCGAATGATGACCGGCTGCGCAGTCAGATCGAAATGGTGGCGCTCGGGCTTCAGGTCCATGGCCGCCACGATGGCCTGTCGCAAGCGCTCCGTATCTCCGGGGTGACTCCGGATCACGCGCTTCAGATCGACCGAGTGCTCGTTGCCGAGGCATAGCAGCAGCCGACCCTCCGCGGTTACCCGCACCCGGTTGCAACTGCCGCAGAAGTTGTGACTGTGAGGTGAGATGAAGCCGACCCGCGTGTCGCTGCCGGCCAGCCGGAAGTACCGCGAGGGCCCCCCCGTCGATTCCGGCGAGGGCAGCAGCGTGAAAACGCGGTCCAGCGCGGTCTTGATCTCGTCGCTGGAACAAAAGTCTTCACTCCGGTCCCGACCATCGACGAGCCCCAGCGGCATTTCTTCAATAAAGCTGATATCAGTGCCGCTATCCGTGGCGAAGCGGACCAGATCCACGACCTCGTCGTCGTTGCGGTGCTTCATGATCACGGCATTGAGTTTGATGCGCGCGAAACCGGTGGCGACGGCCACCTTGATCCCCCGCAACACCTGCGTCAGGTCACCGACGCGGGTAATGGCTCGAAAACGGTCCGGACGCAAGGAGTCAAGGCTGACGTTGATCCTGCGCACGCCGGCGTCTTTCAATGCCGCTGCGTTCTGTGCGAGCTGCGATCCATTGGTCGTGAGCACCAGTTCGCGCAAACCCGGCAGGCGGCCGATCGCTTCGATCAGTCCCAGTGCACCGCGCCGGACCAGCGGCTCTCCGCCGGTTATGCGGATCTTGCCGACGCCCAGTTCGGTGAAGGCGCGTGCCACCTCGTGAACTTCCTCCAGACTCAGGATCTGCGCTCTCGGCAGAAACGTCATGTCTTCCGCCATGCAGTACTGGCAGCGAAAGTCACAACGATCGGTAATCGAGATGCGGACATAGTTCACGGTCCGGCCGAAGCGGTCGGTCAGGAGGGTGGGAGCGGCGCTGGTCATGGTGGTTTGCGGAGTTACACGACGCAATTCAATTGCGGTTGGAAATTTTTACACGCTTTGACTGGCGCCAGTAGCAAAATGCTCGGGAATTTTCTGGCGGGCTGCCGGTCCGAGTGTCGCGTACGTACAAAGATGCTGCTGCGGCGATGTCCAGCCGGGTAGTTTAAGCGCCACACGCCACGATGCTTGGAGTTTCTTTGAAAAACACATATTCTTTGCACTCCTTGAAAGCGACCTGCTGGGATTTGGCAATCGCACTTACATGACCGAACTCCTGCGCTGGCTTCAAACGGGCTCCGCCCTGTCCGAAGATAACGCCAGCTTCATCGAGGACCTCTACTCCAAGTACCTGCGCGATCCGGCTTCGGTGGACCCGAGCTGGCAGCGGACGTTCGCGACGATGCCCTCCGCCGGGCTGGCCGAGCGAGCATCGACGCGCCCCCCATCAGGCGAAACGCGACCGGCCGAGGCATCGAAGGCCCAGTTGCGCAAACAGACCGCAGTGGACCGGTTGATCGACCAGTACCGAACGCTGGGTCATCAAGCTGCCGATAATAACCCGCTGAAACACGCCGGGTTACCGTCGATCCGTGAACTCGAGCCTGCGACCTACGGGCTGGAGCAGACCGATCTCGACCAACTCTTTTACGTCGATCTCCTGAAGGACGACCAGCAACTGACGCTGCGCGAAATCCTCGCGATACTCCGAGAGACCTATTGTGGTCCGATCGGTGTCGAGTACATGCATGTCATGGACACCGAGATCAAGAACTGGCTGCAGACCCGGCTTGAAGGCACCCGCGCCCGGGGAAGCTTCGATGCCGACGAGAAGCGGTGGCTACTGAAGCTACTCGTGGCCGGCGAAGGGATCGAAAAATATCTGCATCGCAAGTACGTAGGACAGAAGCGCTTCTCGCTGGAGGGTGGGGAAGTTCTGATTCCGCTGCTCGACGACATCATTCAGCGCTCAGGAACGAACGGAACGCGGGAAATCGTCATCGGGATGGCTCACCGCGGTCGCCTCAATGTGCTGGTCAACATCCTCGGCAAGAAACCCTGCGAATTGTTCAAGGAATTCGAAGGCATCGCTCCGCAAGACCAGTTCGTCGGCAACAACGGCGACGTCAAGTATCACATGGGCTTCTCGTCCGATGTCGTCAGCCCCGGCGGCCCCGTCCATCTGGCCCTGGCTTTCAACCCGTCGCATCTCGAAATCATCGGCCCGGTTGTCGAGGGCTCGGTGCGGGCGCGTCAGGATCGTCTGGGGGACGACGGCGAACAGCAGGTGATGGCGATCCTGATCCACGGCGACGCCGCTTTCGCTGGTCAGGGCGTGGTCATGGAAACGCTAAACATGGCCGAGACGCGCGCCTACACGACGGGGGGCACGATCCATATCGTCATCAACAACCAGATCGGTTTCACGACGAGCAATCCCTTCGACGCACGTTCGACCCTTTACTGCACCGACGTCGCCAACATGGTTCAGGCGCCGGTGCTGCATGTGAACGGCGATGACCCGGAGGCCGTGCTGTTTGCGGCGCGTCTGGCCGTGGACTACCGGATCGCCTTCAACCGCGACATCGTCATCGACCTGATTTGCTACCGGCGACATGGGCACAACGAGGCCGACGAGCCGGCCGTGACCCAGCCGGTGATGTACCAGTTCATCCGGCAACATCCCCCGGTGCACCGTCTTTACGCCGAGCGCCTAATCGCCGAAGGCATCATCACCCCGGACGACTTCCAACGGATCGACGACGAGTATCAGGCGTCGCTACAGGAGGGTGACGAAGCGCTGATCCGGCCGACGATCGCCGACGCCGCAAGCTACACGAAGACCCGCTGGGACTACTACCTCGATCAGACCTGGACGACGCCCTGCGAGACGGGTGCCCCGCTGGAAACCCTGCAGCAGGTCGCCGAGCGCATGCTCGCAATCCCACCGGATATGGAAGTCCACCCCAGGACGGCAGCGATTCTGCAGGCGCGTGAACAGATGGCGCTCGCGCTAAGCCCCGTCGACTGGGGTTTTGCCGAAAACCTGGCGTATGGAAGCCTGTTGTGGGATGGCCGCAGCGTCCGCCTGACCGGGCAGGACGTTGGTCGCGGTACCTTCTTCCACCGCCATGCGACCATCTACGACCAGAACACCGGCGAGGTCTATGTTCCCCTCCAGAACCTGAAAGCGGGACAGGGCCACTTCCGTTTGTTCGATTCCCTGCTGTCCGAGGAAGGCGTGCTCGGCTTCGAGTACGGCTATAGCACGTCGGAACCCGAAACCTTGGTGATCTGGGAGGCGCAGTTCGGGGATTTCGCCAACGGTGCGCAGGTCGTTATCGACCAGTTCATCTCCTCGGGCGAGACCAAATGGGGACGGTTGTCGGGTCTGGTGATGCTGCTGCCGCACGGGTACGAAGGTCAGGGGCCGGAGCATTCATCGGCGCGCATCGAGCGTTACCTGCAACTCTGTGCCGAGCAGAACATCCAGGTTTGCGTGCCCACGACGCCGGCGCAGATCTTTCATCTGCTGCGCCGACAATCGCTACGCCGTTTCCGCCGCCCGCTGATCGTCATGACGCCGAAAAGCCTGCTGCGCCACAAGATGGCTGTCTCCAACATCAGTGAACTCGCCGACGGACAGTTTCGGAACATCATCGGCGAATGCGAGCCGTTGGACCGGAACGCCGTCACGCGCGTGCTCCTGTGCACCGGCAAGATCTTTTACGATCTGTTCGAGAATCGCCGAAAGGAAAACCTCGACCATATCGCCATCATCCGTGTCGAGCAGCTTTACCCGTTCCCGATGGACGAATTCCTGGCGGAGCTGGCCAGCTTCCCGAACGTCCGGGAACTCATCTGGTGTCAGGAAGAGCCTGAGAACCAGGGCGCATGGCACCAGATCAAGCATCGGTTCCTCGGCGTCATGGAAGGCGATATCGCGCTAAGCTATGCGGGGCGGCCGATGTCCGCAGCCCCCGCCGAAGGCCACTTCAAGCGCCACATCGAACAGCACCGCAAGGTCATCGAGGACGCGCTGTTCGGATCAATCGGATCCGGAGAATCCCTGGGAATCGTTCATGCGTATCGAAGTCAACGTACCCAATCTGCCTGAATCCGTCAGTGACGCCACACTGCTCGACTGGCACAAGAAGCCAGGCGAAAGAGTGAGTCGAGACGACAATCTGATCGACCTGGAAACCGACAAGGTCGTGCTCGAGGTACCGGTCCCCGAGAACGGCATCTTGCAGGAGGCCGTCGGCAACCGCGGTGACGTGGTCACCAGTGGCCAGTTGCTCGCGGTCATCGAGACCGACATGGGCGCGGTCGTGGCGCCCTCCGCGTCCGCGGCTGTTGCCCTGCCCGAGATCATCGCCGAGCCCCCGCCGGCGCCCGCCCCCGCTTCGGCCGCAGTCGTGACCGCAGCGCCGTCACGCCTCGAGACCGTTCAGCAGCCCCTGAGTCCGGCCGTACGACGACTGGTCGTCGAGTACGGCCTCGATCCCGCGCAGATACTCGGCAGCGGCCGCGAGGGCCGGCTGACCAAGCAGGACGTGCTGGATTTTCTGGCGCGCACCAATGGTGAACAGCCAGCCGCCGCGCCGGTAGCACCCTCCCCGAGTCCGGCAGTCGCGGCTGATGGCGCAACCTCACGCGGCGATCGCCGTGTGCCCATGAGCCGACTGCGCGCCCGAATCGCCGAGCGACTGCTGGAAGCCCAACGCACCACTGCCACGCTGACGACCTTCAACGAGGTCAATCTGCAGCGCATCTACGACGTCCGTAACCGCCTAAAGGCGCGCTTCGAAGAACGCCAGGGCGTCAAGCTCGGGTTCATGTCGTTCTTCGTCAAGGCGACGGTCGAGGCCCTGCAACGCTTTCCGATCATCAACGCGTCGCTGGAAGGCGAGGACATCGTCTACCACGACCGCTACGACATCGGCATCGCCGTCTCGACCGACCGCGGGCTCGTCGTGCCGGTGCTTCGCAACGCGGACCAACTCAGCTTCGCCGCCATCGAAAAGTCGATCAACGAATTTGCCAAGCGGGCCCGCGAAGGCAAGCTCACCATCGAGGAACTTTCCGGCGGGACCTTCACGATCACCAACGGCGGCATCTTCGGGTCGATGCTCTCGACGCCGATTCTGAACCCGCCGCAGAGCGCGATCCTCGGTATGCACGCCGTCAAGGAACGTCCGGTCGTCGAGGACGGGCAAATCGTCATTCGCCCCATGGTCTACCTGGCGCTGTCCTACGACCACCGCATCATCGACGGCCGCGACGCGGTGCTGTGCCTCTACACGATTAAGGAACTGCTGGAGGATCCTGACCGTCTGCTGTTGGGGGTTTAGGCGCGGCGTCAGCGACGCGCAGTCGCCTTCCGCGACCGCGGTCTTCCGTTCGCCATTGACCTCGCCGGAAGTCGCACCCCATGGATCCGCTCAGTCTTGCCCTCTTCCTGCTGCTCTGGTGCCTCGGCTTCCTGCTGCTCTGGCGGGTCGACAGCCCGTCGCCTACCGTCCCGGACTGCCCGGCCGCTAGCCGAACCGTCTCGGTCATCATTCCGGCCCGCAACGAGGCGGCCAATCTCGGGCCGTTGCTGCAGTCGCTGCGAGAACAGACGCTGCCACCAGCCGAGGTCATCGTCGTCGATGACCAGTCCACCGACCGGACCGCAAGCGTCGCGCTCTCAGCAGGTGCCCGCGTCATCACGACGCCCCCCCTTCCCGAGGGCTGGTGCGGCAAGCCTTGGGCGTGCTGGCAAGGTGCGCACCGCGCCACCGGCGCGATACTGGCTTTTCTGGATGCCGACACGCGCCTCGAACCCGACGGCCTGCGACGCCTGACGGGCACACAGGCTGAGGGCGGCGGGCTGGTCTCGGTACAGCCTTACCACCGGATGAGCCAACCCCATGAACAGCTCGCCGCCTTCTTCAACATCGTCAGCTACGCCAGCCTGGCTCCCGCCGGCCCCTTTGGGCGTCATCGCATGAACGCTACGGCATTCGGACCCTGCAACATCTGCGCACGTGAGGACTACTTCACCGCGGGAGGCCATCGTGCCGCTGCCGGTGCGGTGATCGAGAGCCTGCCGCTGGGGCGAGCCTTCGTGGAAGCCGGGCTTCCGCTTCGGAGTCTCGGCGGGAAGGGCACCGTGTCGTTTCGAATGTACCAAGGGGGACTGCATGCGCTGGAGGAAGGCTTCGGCAAGAGCTTCGCCGTCGGTGTGACGCAGGGCCCGCCCTGGATTACCTTGTTGATCAGCGGCTGGCTGATCGCCGCCTTCGAACCCATCCGGCATCTGATTCAGGCAGGCATCGTCGGAAATGCGGACACACTGGCCGTCTGGTCTGCGTGCTATTTCCTGTTCGCCGCTCAGTTGCACTGGATGCTGGCCCGGCTCGGCAATTTTCACTGGACGACTGCCTTGGCCTATCCGGTACCGCTGATGTTCTTCGTCTACGTCTTTATTCGCGCGCAGTTGATCGCGCGGCTGACCGGCAAGGTCACGTGGAAAGGTCGGACCATCGACACATGAAGCCGTCGAAAACCGTGGCGGATCGATCGGGCAACGGGCCATGAGGCTGATCTACTTGCCGACCGGGGCAACTGTTCTACTGGACATTGCCGCCTGGCTCGTCATTCATTTGGGTGTTGCGGCAGGTTTCTCGGCGCTGCCGCTGCGTCATTTCGACGCCAACGGGCGCTGGTTCCGCGCGCGTTCCTGGGAACGGGACGGTGAGTTTTACGCCGCAGCGTTCCGGATCCGCTCCTGGAAACGCCATTTGCCCGATGGCGCTCCCCTGCTGGGACGACTCGGTTTCCCGAAGCGCCATCTCACCGACACCTCCACGGCCCATCTGGAGACCTTCATCGCCGAGACCTGTCGTGCCGAAGTGGTTCACTGGATCATTCTGGCCTGCGCGCCCTGGTTTTTCTTCTGGAACAAGCCGGGCGTGGGCGTGCTGATGCTCGTCTATGCCGCGGTAGAAAATCTGCCATTGATCGCGACCCAGCGCTACAACCGCTTTCGTCTCTTCCGTGTCGTCCGCAAGCGGAGAGCCGCGAGTGCGCGTTGAGCCCCCCACTGCGGTGCGACTCGAAGGCGTCGTTCGTCGCTATGGGGAGTTGGAAGCCGTCCGCGGCATCGATCTGACCATCGGGCGCGGGGACTTCTTTGGACTGCTCGGTCCCAACGGGGCCGGCAAAACGACGACCCTAGCCATGATCTGCGGACTGATCGATCCTACGCGGGGTCGCATCCTAATTGAAGGCGATGCGCGGCGGCCGCTCGCCGGAGCCACGAAGCGGAAACTCGGGCTGGTACCCCAGGAGTTCGCGTTCTACCCCACCCTGACCGCCCGCGAGAATCTGGCCTTCTTCGGGCGCATTTACGGGCTCGCCGGCCACCGGTTACGCGAACGGATCGACGCGGTGCTGACCATCGCCCAACTGCAGGAGCGGGATCGAGAGCCCATCACCCACTATTCCAGTGGTATGAAGCGGCGGCTCAACATCGCGATCGGCTTGTTGCACGAACCCGAGATTCTGATACTGGATGAGCCTACCGTCGGTGTCGATGCGCAAAGCCGCAGCGCCATCCTGGAAACCCTGCGCAAGCTCAATCGGGATGGAACGACCGTGCTGTACAGCACGCACTACATGGAAGAAGCGGAACGGCTCTGCAATCGCGTCGCGATCATCGACCAAGGGCGGGTGATGGCCACGGATGCGCCGCGCGAGTTGGTGCGGGCACTGGCCGCCGGTCTCATCGAGCTGCAACTCGGCGTGCCGGCCACTGACGACTTCCTGACGGGCTTGCGACAACTCGGGACGGTCGAACTCCCGGGTCCCGATGCCATGACGCTCACGGTCAGCACACTCCAACCCGAGGTGGCGTTGCCCGAACTACTCGTTCTGGCCCAGGCGGCCGGCCTGCCGATTCGGCGGCTGCACCTGCTCGAACCCAATCTGGAGGCCGTCTTCCTTGCCTTGACCGGTCGCCAATTGCGGGACTGAGGCTCACACCGACATGCTGTCAGCGATTGCCGCCATTGCCGTTAAGGAACTGCGTCTGCTGTGGCGCGATCGCCAGGCGCTCGCCCTGTTGTTTCTGATGCCGGCCTTTTTCATCCTGGTCATGAGTGTGGCGCTGGAAGGGGTGTTCGACGCCGGCACCCGCAGCCACCCGCTGCAAATCCTGATCGTCAACCAGGATCGGGGAGAAGCTGCCCGCGACACCCTTGAGCTGGCGCGTGCACTCGAAGGCGTCACCCTGGTCGAATCGGGGCCCGGCGGTCCGTGGACCCGGGACGACGCCGAGGCCGCGATTCGGCAGGGGCGCTATCCCTTTGCGCTGCTGTTTGGACCCGATTACAGCGACCGCATCGCCGGAATCGAAACAGCGACTGCCGCTGCCCGCTCGCCGGAAAACGACCCTCGCCTTTCCGACGAACCGGACGCGCTGGCGCTGATCGTCGACCCGGCCATCAATCGCCAATTGCAAACCATGGTAGCCGGCACGCTGACCGGCGTGATCGAGCGCGTCCGCCTGGGGACCCAGTTGCCGGCACGTTTCGAGGAGGCTTTCGGCGCGGAGGCAGACGACCTCCCTCCCCCGACGGTGGGAGATCCTTCCGCAGCCCCTCCGGATCCGGCCGATGAGGTAGCGGAGGTACTGGGCGACGATGCGCAGCGCGTCGAGCTTGAGTTGCTGCCGCCCAGCGGCTTTGATCGCGCACGACGACCCTCGGCAACCGAGCAGAATGTGCCGGCGTACGCCATCTTCGGCGTATTCTTCATCGTGCTGACGATCGCCAAGAGCTTCCTGCGAGAAAGGCTCGACGGCACCTTCGTCCGCTTGTTGACGGCACCGGTGCGGAAAAGCGTCCTGATCATCGGCAAGCTGATGCCTTACCTTCTGGTCAATCTGTTGCAGATCGCCCTGATGTTTGCCGTCGGTGCGACTGTCTTCGGCATGCATCTCGGCAATCTGCCTGCCTTTTCCCTGCTGTCCTTCGGCACGGCAGCCGCCGCCAACGGTCTTGGCCTGCTGGTCGCGGCGCTGGGGCACAGCGAGGCACAGGTCGACACCTTGGCCGTATTGCTCGCGATCACGTTGGCCGCACTCGGCGGGATCATGGTTCCAACTTTCGTGATGCCCGAGGGACTGCAGCAACTCTCCCGCCTCACCCCCCATGCATGGGCCTTGTCCGGCTATCAGGATGTGATCGTGCGCGGACTCGGTGTCGGCGACATCCTGCCCGAGACCGCGGTGCTGTTGGGCTTTGCATCGATATTCTGGCTCGTCGGGCTTTGGCGGCTGCGGCTCAACTAGCGACTGGTCCGGCAATCCGGGAAGCCGAGCACGGATCGAGCCCTCTGACGGACAGGGTGCCAGTCACGCCGTACCTAGCCGTTTAGGGGTTTCGGAGTCCGACCCCCGGCCAAGCATGCCGGGCACGAAGCACCGTTGCGCCCCGGGTATTCAACGCGGGTTACGACCCGCCGGCGGTCACGCCACTCCCATCGCCGTGTCGGAACAGCGCGTCACGAACGCGCTCGCCACCCTGCGAACCCTCACTCCGACGGCTCGCGCTCTGCAATGAGCCGTGAGACGCGTCCGCGCAACGCGGCAGGCTCACTACCGGGACAAGCCCTCGGGCGAAAGCCAGGACACCCGCCTGACAATCCTCGCGATTGAATACCCGACCGAGTCGCATCGGGAACCCTTACGCTGGTCCCTTCGACCCGCCCCCCATGTACGCAGATATACGTATTGGTCGTCACGCAGCGATGCGGGACACTTGAAATTCCTACCGCTTGCGGCATAACCGGATTGAAGGTGCGGGCCACTTTCCGACCTCCGTGGCACTGGCCAAGCCGTGCGGCAGCCAGAGCATTCACTCGATGCCGGCACTACCGAGTCGCCCGCATGAGCGGCGTGGGTTAACGGAAGCTATTCCGAATGGTGTAAGGCCCGCTTGACAGCGCCCGCCGACAAAAACATCGGATGACTGTTTTTAAAGCGGTTTTTCACCATGGCACGACCTATGCTTTACATAGACGCATTGAAACAGCACGGATTTGGGACCGCCTATACAGCGAGTTGATGTTCGCCGGAGCGACATCGGAGTCAACTCGGTGGGCCTGGCCGAACACGAGACGCCGATTGTCCGGGTCGCGCGGCCAGGCCCTTTGGCTTCGCCGAGCCAAATCAGGCCGGGTGGCGCTGCGCGGGGCTCCCGGACACGGTCCGCAATTAGTCACACGATCGATATCGCTGTAAGTGAATCGTTTATGCCGGGGTTACCGCACGCGAGTGCGGGAAAGGTGACCTTCCCCCCAGGGTCGCCGATATCCCGGCTTCCTCTTACCAGAGCCGGTCATCACGCGAACTCACCGCGCGACCGGCACGCGACGAAATGGCGCGGGTCCCAACGGGCCTGCCTCCGCTTCGGCGCGCGGGTAGCCGGCGGCCCGGGGGATCGTTTGCGCGCCCATTGTTTTGTGCCGGGGTTGCCGCACGCAAGTGCGGGAAAGGTGCCCTTCCCCCCAAGGTCGCCGATACCCCGGCACCCTGAACCACAGCCGGCCAGGCGCGGATTTTCCGCCCGACCGGCACGCGACGAAATGGCGCGGTCCCAACGGGCCTGCCTCCGCTTCGGCGCGCGGGTAGCCGGCGGCCCGGGGGACCGTTTGCGCGCCCATTGTTTTGTGCCGGGGTTGCCGCACGCAAGTGCGGGAAAGGTGCCCTTCCCCCCAAGGTCGCCGATACCCCGGCACCCTGAACCACAGCCGGTCAGGCGCGGACTTTCCGCCCGACCGGCACGCGACGAAATGGCGCGGGTCCCAACGGTCCGCCTCCGCTTCGCCGCGCGGGTAGCCGGCGGTCTGGAGGCCGCCCGCCCACTGTTTTGTGCCGGGGTTGCCGCACGCAAGTGCGGGAAAGGTGACCTTCCCCCCAGGGTCACCGATACCCCGGCACCCTGAACCACAGCCGGTCAGGCGCGGACTTTCCGCCCGACCGGCACGCGACGAAACGGCGCGGGCCCCGACGGTCGGCTTCCGCTTCGCGGCGCGGGTAGCCGGCGGCCCGGGGAACCGTCTGCGCGCCCACTGTTTTGTGCCGGGGTTGCCGCACGCAAGTGCGGGAAAGGTGACCTTCCCCCCAGGGTCGCCGATACTCTGGCACCCTGAACCACAGGGTAGCCGGCAGCCGGGGGGCTGTCTGCGCGCCCACTGTTTTGTGCCGGGGTTGCCGCACGCAAGTGCGGGAAAGGTGACCTTCCCCCCAGGGTCACCGATACCCCGGCACCCTTCTTCAGCGATCCGGTCCCCGCGCGCGACCGGGTCATCGCGTCCTTACCGGCCGCTCTACGTACCCGCGAAACCGCGCGGACCTTAAAGCTGCCCGACGCTGCCCATGCAAGCCCATGAGCCAGGAACACGGCTCGCAGATTTACCCTTTACCCTTCCGGAAAATGGCCGTCGATGTAGAACCAGAGACCGCCCTCGCGTGCGAAACGGCTGATCTCATGGATGCGAAAGGCGCGCCCGTTAACCTTGTATCGTGCTTCGAATTCGACGATCGCATGGTCGGCATCGATATGCTCCGATCGCTTGACCCGCAGGCCCAGCCATCTCGTTGGCGGCTCAGTGGCTGCCGCGCCCTCGGGCCGGGTGCTTGGATGCCAGGTCTCCCTCAGATAATCATGCAGTCCCCGTACATACGCCGAATAGCGGGAGCGCATCAGTACTTCAGCAGTCGTCGGCCGATCACCCAGGTGATAGCGGCCGCAGCAGGCCGCGTAGCTGTCACCGCTGCCGCAGGGACAGGATTGGCCGGAGGTCCCGTTCATGCGCCCGGTCGCAGGGCATAAGCCTGATCGAAAGCGAGTTCGAGGACCGGCGACACTCCACGCAGCCCGTCGACGACCGCCATCGCCCAGTCGAAGTATTCCTGCCTGCGCTCCAGGGTCCAGCCGACGGGCGGGGATTCGGCAACGTCGCGCAGATTGCAAATCTTGTCCGCGAGTTTGACGAGCTTTGCCGCATCCGACAGCACGGGAGAATGTTCGATCTGCAGGCGCTTGCGCTCATGCTGCGGCAACCGTTTGTCGTCGGTGACCTCAAGCACGATGGCGCAGATCTCAGGACCGAATCGCTGTTCGATATCGATCGGTTCCGCTACCGTGTCCTCGATCGTATCGTGCAGCAGCGCCGCACAGATCACGGCTGGATCGGTCACGCGACCCTCGCGGACCAGGATCTGGGCCAGCGCGATCGGATGGTTGATGTACGGTGCCTGTTCGGCGTTTTTGCGGCGTTGATCGCGGTGCATGTCCGCGGCGAATGCCAGTGCATCAAAAATGAGCTTGAGGGACTCGGGCTCTGGAAACATGGCACACGACCACTCGGAACAAGGGGCTCACTTCAAAATGTACCGCAAAACTCGTATCGAACGAAGCTGTATAAGGCTGCGCACGCGCGAACGATAGCCGCTTCCCCCGTTTTCGGTACCGCCACGGCGGTGTACGCGGCACCTGTCGCTGCCTGCCCGAATTCTGCATAATGAATTGGCAAATTGTTGACCGAAAGCGGTATTCGACAGGCGCGGGAAGTACGCTCGATGCGGCAGACCACACTCCGATTCAACAGCACGGCGATCCCACGCGACACGCGGTCCGTGTCCCCTCGCGCGCGCGACCAGACGACTGACGCGCACCGACCGGTGAAGCGGCTCTCCGTCTTTGTTGCCGCACTGCTCGTCCTGGTCATGATGAGTGCCTCGGAACCTGCGACCGCCGGAGAGGTAACCTGCACCAGCGATGCCGGCGATACGGCCCTGTGGTTCTCCCCGCGGACACCGCAACCTGGCGAACCCCTCCGCATTCTTGCCGTCTCGGCGACCGACGCACTCGATGACATCATGGTCGTCAGCGATCAGGGCACGACCCGCCGGCTGTCGACGACCGCCCGCGGTGGGCCGCCCTGGAGCGTCGAAGCCGTTTTCGACGAGCTGGATGCCGGACATTACGTGTTCCAGGCCAGGTCCAACGGGACTGTGATCGGCTGCTCCGAATTCACGGCGCGGCGCCCAACGAGTGGACCGGCGGACCGCGGCTGGGATCGAAAGACCGAGGCCTTTTACGCGGCCTGGATCGAAAAGCTGTTCGACGCGCCGCCCGGTGAGAATCTGAGCTTTCCCTCGCTGGAGCCGGTCCTGCGCAATGCCGAGAGGAACTTTCTGTATGGTCATCTCGGCTGGGACGAGGACCGGCGTCTGCCGGCAGAACCCGATTGCGCTGACCTCCCCTATTTCCTGCGCACCTACTTTGCGTGGAAAGTTGGCCTCCCGCTGTCCTTTCGGACCTGCAGCCGAGGCAGTTCCGCAGCGCCGCCGCAGTGTGGCGCTCCCCTGATCGAGACCGGATTCACTGGACAGCCGGCCGCTACCGCGAGCTTCCAGCGAGTGGCGCGACGGTTGGTTGACACCGTGCACTCCGGCAGTGCGCGCACCGGCCTGAGCGACAATCAAACCGATTTCTACCCCATCCCGCTGCGGCGGGAGACCTTGTGGCCGGGCAGCGTCTACGCCGACCCCTACGGTCACGTGCTGATCCTGGTCAAGTGGCTGCCACAGACGGCGAATCAGAGCGGTTTGTTGCTGGCCGTCGACGCGCAGCCCGACAACTCGGTCACGCGCAAGCGTTTTTGGGAAGGCACGTTTCTGTTTGCCGGGGGCATCCGCAGCGCCGGCCCGGGATTCAAGGCCTTCCGACCGCTGGCCGTCGACCGCGACGGCGCGGGCCCCGCGCGGTTGCTGTCGAATCTGGCCTTGCTGGATGATCCCCGCTTCTCACCGTACTCGGCCGAGCAGCGCGACCTCGGCAGCGAAGACTTTTATGCCCGCATGAGTCAGTTGATCAATCCGCGCGGGCTCGATCCGGAGCAGGCCTACACCGACACGCTGGATGCCCTGCTCGAACAGGTTCAGACGCGAATCGAATCGGTCGAGAACGGGGAGACCTATCGCCGCCGCAATCCGCGGGCGGTCATCCCGATGCCCAGCGGTGCAGCAATTTTCGAGACCATAGGCGCGTGGGAGGACTATGCCACTCCCTCCCGGGACATGCGGCTGCTGATTGCCATGAATGTGCTGGCGGCTGTGCCGGAGCGTATCGTCCGCTACCCGGAACTCTACCGACTCGATGGCCGCTCCCCAGGAACCGCCAGGCAGGAAATCGAGGCCCTGCATGAGCGCAGCATCGCTCAGCGCGAAATCACCTACCACCGCAGCGACGGCAGTGCCTGGACCTTGACCCTGGCCGACTTGTTCGCCCGCCAGCGGGCCCTCGAGGCCGCGTACAACCCCAACGACTGCGTCGAGCTGCGCTGGGGAGCGGATCCTTCGTCAGCGGAAGCCGCGACCTGCCGGTCTCATGCCCCGTCCGACCAGCGCGCGCGGATGGAACAATACCGCGTCTGGTTCCACGAAACGCGACGACCACCGCGCTGACCGCGTTCCTGTCGGCCCGAGCACCGATTTCATCCATTCCCCTTCATCTCCCGGATGCCCATGTCGAAGATCAAGACGATCGCCCTGTGCGCAGGTTTGTCTCTGAGCGGTTGCGGTGGCCAGAAGAAGCCGCCGCCGGTCTTGCCGTCCCCGGTCGCCGAGGTCCCCGTCTCGGTACCCGTCAAGCGGCCGCCGCCCTTGAGTCCGACGAAAAGGGCCATCGTCAACGTCGCCAAGGCGGAGTGGGACTACTTCGGCCAGCAACGCGTCGTCTATCAGGGCAACGAGGAGAGCATCCCGCACGTCGGGTTCTGGGAAGATGACGACAGCCATGTGTTCCGGGTCAACATGTACTGGAGCGCCGTCGGCATGCCCGGGCTCGACGGGAATGACTGCAAGCAGCCGTGGTCTGCGGCGTTCATCAGCTATGTCATGCAACGGGCGGGCGTACCGTCCTTTCAGTTCCCTCCGGCCCGAGCGCATTGGGTGTATCTCAAGCAATTCGTTCGCGACAATGGGATGCCGGGGCAGGGCTTCGTTCCGCACGGCATCCGGGAGTACCGCGCCCAGCCCGGCGACCTGATCTGCGCAACCCGCGAGCACTATGGCGCGCCCATGCTCCGCGGTCCCGCCGATGCCTCCTTTTTGGACAACAACAAGCTGCATTGCGACATCGTCGTCACGCGCGAGGGCTCCACGCTCGAAGTGATCGGCGGCAATGTGCGCAACTCCGTATCCAAGAGCGTCCTGACTCTGGACGGCAGCGGGTATCTGCAACCCATCAAGCGCCGCCCCTGGTTCGTCGTGGTCGAAAATCGGCTGTAACGCGATGCGACGCACGAGATCGATCACCGCCGCGTGCGGGCCCGACCGCTACCACCCCGGCCTGCACCGATGATGCGTGGTCGCAATCCGGCGACGTTGGAACTGAATCGGGCACTGGGTTGGCTCGGCGCCGGGGCACTGCTGGCCGGGTCGGTCATCGGCACCGGCATCTTCCTGGTGCCGTCCACGATGGCGCGGGAAATGGGCTCGGTTCCGGGTGTCTTCTTCATCTGGGTATTCGGCGGTCTACTTTCCTTGGCCGGCGCATTGAGTTACGCCGAACTGGGCGCAGCCTATCCGGAGGCCGGTGGGGAATACGCCTACCTGCGTCGGGCTTACGGGCCGGTCTGGGGCTTTCTGTACGGCTGGCAACAGATCGCGATCGGCAAGACCGGGTCGATCGCCAGCATCGCCACCGGCTTTGCACTGTTCCTGGGCTTTTTCTTTCCCTGGCTGGCGTCGGAACTCGGTTCGATCGGTGACTGGAGCTTCAACGGGACGCAGGCTGTCGCGCTGGCGACCGTGATTCTGCTGACCGCGGTGAACTATCTCGGCATTGCTATCGGCGGCAGCGTGCAGACGGTCCTGACGGCCCTCAAGGTCGCAGCCATCCTGGCGCTCGCGGCGCTGGTCCTCAGCAGCGGCCGCGGTTCCTGGGCCGAATTCCCGGTGCTGGCTGCGGATCAGGCCTCAAGCAGCGCCACGCTGGTCGGCGGCTTTTTCGCCGCCCTGTCGGCTGCCTTGTGGGCCTATGACGGCTGGAACAACGTCAACATGGTCGCAGGCGAGGTGCGCGACCCGCAGCGCGTGATCCCCAAGGTGCTCGTGTTCGGCATCATCTTGGTCATGGCTGTGTACCTGTTGATCAACGTGGCCTACTTCTATGCCCTGCCACTCGCAAGCCTGCAGCATTCCACCCACGTCGCGCAGGACGTCGCGGAACGCCTGTTCGGTGCTTGGGGTGCCGGGGCAATCACCATCGCCGCGCTGATTTCGACCCTCGCGGCCCTGAACGGCGCGATTCTTTCGGGGGCACGGGTATCGTATGCGATGGCTCGCGACGGGCTGTTCTTCCGCCACATGGCCGACCTCAACCCGAACCATCGCACACCCGCCAAGGCCCTGCTGCTGCAAGCCCTTTTCGCGTGCGGCCTGATCGTGCTGTTCGGACACGACAAACTGGCCTTCGAACGGCTGTTCAACTTCGCGATCTTCGGCATGTGGGGCTTCTACGGCATCACTGCCTTCTCGGTCATTGCATTGCGACGAAGTCAGCCGTATGCGCTGCGGCCTTACCGCGTTCCGGGCTACCCCTGGGTCCCGCTGTGTTTCGTCGCCGTCGCCGCAGCATTCTGCTGCAGCATGCTGATCCAGAGACCGGGAGACACCGGCCTGGGCATCGCCCTGCTGATCGCCGGATTGCCGTTCTACTGGTTCTGGCAATCCGGCGCCCGGGACGCATGCCGCGGCGAGACCAAGCCCCGGGACTGACCCGTCCACCCCATTTGTGGCATATCTTCAAGGCGCAAGTTCGGTAACAATAGGGAACTGATACCGGCAAACCACCCGATAAAGCGCGATGATCGACGATGGATGGAAGGGAAAGGCCCTGAACGAACTGTCACCGGAAGCCTGGGAGAGCCTGTGCGACGGTTGCGCGAAGTGCTGTCTGCACAAGATCGAGGACGAGGACACGGGGGAAATCCTGTTCACGAGCGTCGCCTGCCGCTTGCTCGACATCGACCAGTGTCGCTGTACCGATTATGCGAACCGCAGTGAGCGAGTACCGGAGTGCCTTCAAATCCGCGATGCCCTCGACCACCCACAGTGGCTGCCGAGCACCTGCGGCTATCGTCTCATCGCGGAGGGTCACGATCTGCCCGAATGGCACCCCCTGATCGCGGGACGAACCGACGCCGTGCACCGCGCCGGCATCTCGATCAGGTCCTTCGCGATCTCCGAGGAGCAGGTCGGCTGTATCGACGAGCATGTGATCGAATGGCTGCGCTGATGATCAGGCAGTTACCCGGGCCCCAGGTTACGACACCGCGATGAAGGATCTGAATCCCGTGACCGGAGCCTACGTGCAGCGGGTCGAACAGGCGCTGATCCGCGACTTCGGTGCGCGCGGGGAAGGTCTTGAACAACTCGCCCAGTCGGTTGCCACCGAACTCCCCGACGAAATCAGCGCCCTGTTACGGCAGACGGCCACACGACTGAACAGTCGGGTGACTCCCGACCAATCATCCCTGGAGGTTGAGGACGCGCTGACCCTGGCGTTCGATTGCGGCCGCTTGCTCGAGCAACTCGACCAGTTCCGGAGGACACGAGCAGAAGCCTTGGTCCATCTCGACACCGACGGCCGCACGGTCACCGACCCCGAGCCGGCAGACCTCGACCGATTGTCCCGTTTCATGGTGCTCCGGGACCGCTGGCTCCGCAAGGCGGCCGACTTCTCGCTGAAGCTGCTGGTCACCGCCGTCCTGATCCTCGTGCTCGGTTTCGCGCTGGGACTCATCTAGGGCCTCGTGCGCCTCCGCTACCGGCAGCGATGACCACGAAGACCCGCATCGAATGGACCGAGATGACCTGGAACCCGGTCACCGGCTGCACCAAGCTGAGCCAGGGTTGCAAGCACTGCTATGCCGAGCGCATGGCCACGCGGCTCCAGGCCATGGGCAACCCACGCTATCCTGACGGTTTCGAGCTCCGCCTGCACGAAGACCTGATCGATGCGCCCCGCCGCTGGAAGAAGCCGTCGCGCGTGTTCGTGAACTCAATGAGCGATCTGTTTCATGAAGACATCCCGGAAAGCTTCATTCAGCGGGTTTTCGCAACGATGGCCAGTTGCCCGCAACATACGTTCCAGATCCTCACCAAACGCAGTCAACGGCTGGCACACCTGGCAAGAGCGCTGCAATGGACGCCGAATGTCTGGATGGGCGTCAGCGTCGAAAACGCCGCCGTGACGGACCGAATCGACGATCTGCGCACCGTGCCGGCTGCCGTGCGCTTTCTGTCCTGCGAACCCCTGATCGGCCCGCTGGAGAATCTCGATCTGAGCCGCATGCATTGGCTGATCGTCGGCGGGGAGTCGGGGCCTGGGGCCCGCGCGATGCAGGCCGAGTGGGCTCGGGACCTACGCGATCAATGTCGCAGGTCCGGTACCGCGTTCTTTTTCAAACAGTGGGGAGGCGTGCGCAAGGACCTGACCGGACGCCTGCTCGACGGTTGCCTCCACGACGCGATGCCAACCTCACCCCTGGAGGCTCCCTAGGCGATGCCGCGCCGCGTCCAGCAACGCCGCGTCAAGGGCTGGCGCAAACCTGCAGGCGCCGTCAGCGTCGCGCGACCGAGCCGCTGGGGTAACCCCTTTCCGGTCGAGCATGGAGATCACGCAACGGCGGTGGCACGTTTCGAAGACTATCTGCGAAACCAACCCGAGTTGATCGCCGCCGCACGCGAGGCGCTACGCGGCAAGGATCTGATGTGCTTTTGTCCGCTGACGGAGCCCTGTCATGCGGACGTCTGGCTCAGAGTGGCCAACGAGATCGTCGCCCCGGCACCGGAATCTCAGACAACTGCTTCGCCTGCCACCACGAAGGATAACGGACCATGATTCATCATTTCTCGATCACGGCCCGGAGCCCGGCGCATGTCGCCGCGGTTCTGGCCGAAGTGCTAGGCGGCCGCAGCTTTCCCTTTGCGATCTTTCCCGGCAGTCATATCGCCATCGCCGACGGCTCCTCGGGCACGGCCATCGAGGTCTACCCACTGGGCACGGAACTCGTCCCGGGCGGGCGGACAGACGCAGTACACGCCGTCACGAATCCGCAGCCGGACATTTTCAGCGGCACCCATGCCGCGATCTCAGTGAGTCTGTCGGAGGAGGAGATCCGGGAGATCGGCCGTCGCGAGGACTGGCGTACCGTGACCTGCGAGCGACGGGACTTCCGGGTCATCGAGTTCTGGGTCGAAAACCGCTTCCTGATCGAGCTGCTAACCCCGGCGATGACCGAAGACTACCGCCGCGCCATGACCCCCGAACACCTGAAGGAGTCCGCGCGGTATCTCGTGGCGAAGTGAGAAGGGACCCCGGATGCCCCCGCCGCCGCTAACCATGTCCACCGTCGTTGAAGGAGAACCTCCAGGGGTTGCGCCATGGGTCGAAGACGCTTGACACCCGAGCCAGGAACTCGGAAATTAGTGTTGGGATTTGCGCCGGCCACGAACCGTCAGCGGAGCGGACCGCGCGGGCTACTCGCAGAGTCGCCTGTTACAATACACTGCCTTACAACAAGGCTGCTACCGACTCGCTGGCTGTAACGATGCAGTTAGCTGACGGATTTCTCCGGGACGTTCCGCCCTTCGTGGCGACTAAGGGTCGTCGGGACCGCAGTCGCAAACAGATTCAGTCAGATAGGTTTAGATGATGCAGCGAAAGAACACAGTCGGCGTCAAGGTGGGTGAGGTCCAGATCGGTGGCGGTGCCCCGGTCGTGGTTCAATCAATGACCAACACCGACACGGCAGACATCAATGGTACCGTCCAGCAGGTTTATGAACTGGCGCGTGCGGGTTCGGAGCTGGTGCGCATCACCGTCAACAACGAGGAATCCGCCGCCGCGGTTGCCCGCATTCGCGACGCACTCGACCGGCGCGGCTGCACCGTGCCGCTGATCGGTGATTTCCACTTCAATGGCCACAAATTGCTGGCCAAATATCCCGACTGCGCCGAGGCGCTGGGCAAATACCGTATCAACCCCGGCAACGTCGGCCGGGGCTCGAAACGCGATCCGCAATTTGCGCAGATGATCGAGTTCGCGTGCCAGTATGCCAAACCGGTCCGCATCGGCGTCAACTGGGGCAGCCTCGATCAGCAGGTCCTCGCGCGCCTGCTGGACGAAAACGCGCAGTTGAATGAGCCCAGGCCGCTGCCCGAGGTCATGCGCGAAGCAGTGATCACGTCTGCGCTGGAAAGTGCCCACCGGGCGGTCGAGTTGGGCCTGCCCAAGGACCGCATCGTGCTGTCATGCAAGATGAGCGGCGTTCAGGAGTTGATCGCGGTCTACGAAGCGCTTTCGTCGCGGTGCGACTATGCGTTGCATCTGGGCCTTACAGAAGCCGGAATGGGGTCCAAAGGTATCGTTGCGTCAACGGCGGCGCTGTCGGTCCTGATGAACCAGGGTATCGGCGATACCATTCGCATCTCTCTGACGCCCGAACCGGGCGCCGACCGCACGCTGGAAGTCATCGTCGCACAGGAAATCCTGCAGACGATGGGCATACGGTCGTTCACGCCGATGGTCATCTCCTGCCCGGGCTGCGGCCGCACGACCAGCGATTATTTTCAGAAGCTGGCGCAACAGATCCAAAGCCACCTCCGCCACAAGATGCCCGAGTGGCGCAAAGTCTACCGCGGCGTCGAGGACATGAATGTGGCCGTCATGGGCTGTGTGGTCAACGGCCCGGGCGAGAGCAAGAACGCCAATATCGGCATCAGTCTGCCCGGCACGGGCGAACAGCCAGTGGCACCGGTCTTCGAAGACGGCGTAAAGACGGTCACGCTGAAAGGCGATCATATCGCCGAAGAGTTTCAGGAACTGGTGGAACGCTACATCGATAGCCACTACGGTCGCGTCGATACCGACGCGGCCGCCTGACAGCGGCCTGGCAGCAGCGACTCCGCCCGCGGCGCTTTCGACCGCGGGCGCGCGGGTTGCCGAACCCGCTTCATTCTTCCATCGTGATCACGACCGCGTCACCGCCGAGGCTCAGCATGAGCCCCGTTCGCTTCGCCTTGAGGTGCATGATCACGCCATTCTCGTTCTGCAACCACAGATCGCCTTTGCTGGTGTCGCCCAGCGCGAAGCCCACCCGGCCCTGCACATAAGCTCCGGGAAAGGCGGCCAGGGACTTGAGGTTAAAAACCTCGCCCGAGGCATCGATCGACGAAACCCCGATACCGCCAACGCCCAAACCTCCGACCGTGAACGCATGTTCACGGCCATGGAAACTCAGCGTTCCATGCCCACCCCCGGCGCTGCCGATGTAGGCAACCTGAACCTCTTCCATCCTGACATAACCGCTGAGCGGCTTACCCTGAAGACTCAGTAGGGGTGCATCCTCTCCCGGGCGGGTCGCGCAACCGGTCATCAGCAGCGCCGCACCAAGCGCCGCGAGGCTGGCACGGAGCCATGGCGAAACTCCACCAATCAGCTTCTCACTTTCTAAGGACATGTCATTACTCCCATTCGCAATCCGTTGTGATTCGGTCTGAGGCTTCGCCTAATGATGATGCGCATGGTCCCCTGGCGGTGGGTGGGACAGATCGTTCATCAGGGAATGCCAGCGAGCGCGGAGCGTCGCGAAATCATAGCCGGACTCCGTGAGCCGAAGTCCCCGGTCGGTCATCAATAATCCCATGATCAGAACCAGTAACCCGGAGACACGGAGTAATTCGTTCAGGACCCGTCGCGACAGCAGATGTGCGAAAAAGCCGAAACCGAGCAGCGGTCCCAACGTTCCCAGCCCGAACAAGGCCAGGATCAGCGCCCCCTCCCGGGGACTGCCCGTCCCTGCCGCCATGACATACATCGCCTGCAGCGCTCCGCACCCGAGCAGAAAACCCGACATCAGACCGATCATCAGCGGCTTCGGTTGCCGTCGGATTCCGCTCTGCACCCCGCGCATGACCGCTTGCGGAAAGGCCCAGTTCAGCCAGGCCATTCCCGAGAACAGCTTGAGCATGCGAATGCCCCAGAGAATCAGATAGACGCCGGAGATCGCCGCGACGACACCGCGCATGAAGGGCGTGATGGTCAACAGAGCGCCCAGCGCTCCGAACCCTGCGCCCAGCACCGCATACGATACGGTCTTGCCGGCCCCGTACAAGGCATGGGCCGCGATCACCGAGTTCAGTGTGCGCGGTTCACCGCCTGTGGTGTACGACACCACGAAGCTGCCGCACATGCCGATGCAATGAAATCCCGTCAGGAACCCGACCGCAACGAGCATCGCGTGGCCCACTTGCGGGTCGTGCATTTTCGCCATCACACCGGGCATGATGGCGATCCCCCAATAGACCAACCCGCCGACCAGGGTCAACACCACCGCGTACTTTGTTACGGACAGCAGCCAAGCGCCGGTCCGCCTCATCGGCGGCGCAGTCAGACCAACCGTAGTGGCAACATAGCCTTTGTCCTCGATGGCCGCCAGAATGCGGCTCAGGCGAAGAACAGCATCGTCGTACCGGACCGCGATATCCGAGGTGCCAAAATGGGCACTGACGTCAATAATGCCATCGAGGACCTTGACTGCGTCCTCGATCGTGGTTTCGCAACCACTGCACTGCATACCCTCAATTCGCAAGGATTCGGAACGTATGGTCATCTGCAACTCCATTGAACAGGTGTGGAGCGAACCGCCCGGCAACGGCCCGGGTCCGTGCCACCACCCTGCACCGCCTTTGGCGCGAAGCTTAGCATGCGTCGCTGATCGCAGGCGCGTGAGATCCGACGCAAGGCTGACGAACGGCGGGCTTCCCGTGTATTCGATAGCAGACATGGCCTCAAGTTGCCGCGGGGCCGCCTCTGAGACCCGGATGGCTTCCCGCACGGCGACCGACGGCAACGCGAGCAGCGGGCGGACCATGCGCCGGTCGCGGGTATGCCCCGCGAGGCACGATGACAGCGGCCCGCAAACAAACTTGGTTAGAATATGGCTTGCGGATACTACGACGTTTCGCGTAGTTCCCTGATCGTCCGTGCCGTGTCCGGATGTGCCGGCCGCCGACGCGGGCCGTGACTGCGATGGAGCCACGCGGGACTGCACCGGGCGTACGGAATGACTTCTTTCACACCGTCAAGCACCGGCGTGCTCCGTCGGGTTCATTGGTCCCTTCCACCGCGATACCGAGACCTGAATGCCACCTACTCTCCTTTCGATCAATAACTATTTCTATCGACGCGGCGGGGCCGAGGTCGTTTTTCTCGAGCAAAACCGCCTGTTCGAGGAAATCGGCTGGCGAGTCGTCCCGTTTGCGATGAAGCATGCCAAGAACCACCCCTCCGAGTGGTCCGACTACTTCGTCGATGAAATCGAGTTCGGTGAGAAATACTCGCTTTGGGAAAAGGCCCAGCGTGCCGCGAAGATCACGTACTCGTTCGAAGCGCGAAGAAAAATGGCCTCTCTGTTGGCGCGGACCCAGCCTAGCGTGGCTCATGCCCATAACGTCTACCATCACATCTCACCTTCGTTTTTCGGGACGCTGAAGGCCCATGGGGTGCCCAGCGTACTGACGCTGCACGACCTGAAAATCGCGTGCCCGGCCTACAAGATGCTCACCCATGACGGCGTCTGCGAACGCTGCAAGGGCGGCGCGATCTGGAACGTCGTCCGTCACCGCTGCGTCAAGGAGTCCTTGAACCTGTCAGCGGTCATCTTCATGGAATCCGCCGTACATCGCTTGCTCGGTTGCTACTCGCGCGACGTCGACCGCTTCGTCACCCCAAGCCGGTTCTACCTGGAGAAGTTCGTCGAATGGGGATGGCCCCGGGAACGTTTCACCTACATCCCGAATTTCGTCGACATCAATCACCTGAAGCCACGCGGTGAACCCGGCACCGCCTTTGCCTACTTTGGGCGCCTCGGACCGGAAAAGGGCCTGGCAACCTTCGTCGAGGCCGCGGCACTGGCAGGCGTTCGCGCCTGGATCATCGGCACGGGGTCCGAGGAACCGCGGCTGCGAGCCCTTGCCGAGGCGCGCGGCGCCGATGTGGAATTCCTCGGTTACCGGACCGGAGAAGACCTGTTCGATCTGATTAGGGCGGCCCGGGCCGTCGTCCTGCCGTCGGAGTGGTACGAAAACGCGCCGATGAGCGTGCTTGAAGCCTATGCGCTGGAGCGTCCGGTGATCGGCGCCGACATCGGTGGCATTCCGGAACTGATCCGGCCGGGCGAGACCGGAGATGTCTTTCCCAGCGCCGATGCTCATGTGTTGGCCGACAGACTCCGCAGCTATAGCCGCCTGTCAGCGCCAGACATCCGTGAGATGGGAAGGACCGGGCGCGCCTGGGCGCTCAGCGACTTTACCGCCGAGCGCTACCGCGACCGTCTGTTGAGCCTCTACCAAGAAATGGGAGCAACCGCGGCATGAGACAGAAGATCAAGATCATGTGGCTGGGCCTGCGCGGCTTTCCCGGCATTCAGGGCGGCGTGGAAATGCACGGGGAGAAACTGTGTCCGCTACTGGCTGAACTTGGCTGCGACGTGCATGTCATCGTGCGCTCACCGTATCAACCAAAAGAGTTCGGCGACACCTGGCACCAGGTGCGGTTTCATCGGCTGTGGGCACCCCGCTCCAAATCGCTGGAAGCGATAGTGCACAGCACATTGGGCGTGCTGTACGCCGGCCTGATCAACCGCCCCGAGATACTGCACATACAGGCGGTCGGCCCGGCTCTGGTCACCCCGTTGGCCCGCCTCCTCGGACTCAAGGTGGTCGTGACGCACCACGGGCCCGATTACGAACGGCAGAAATGGGGACGCATCGGCAGACTGAGCCTGCAGCTCGGCGAGCGGCTGGGCATGCTCTGGTCGAATGCACGCATCGTGATCTCTCAGGGGATCGCGAATGCCGTCCGGACGAAGTACGGGCGCGAATCCACGCTGATCCCCAACGGCGCGACACTGCCGGACCGCCCCGAGGCGACCGACTGTATCGACTCCTTCGGGTTGGAACGCGGGAAGTATGTGCTGCTGGTCAGCCGGCTCGTGCCGGAGAAACGTCATCTGGATCTGATCGAGGCCTTCAATCAGGCCGCGGTACCCGGCTGGAAGCTCGCGCTGGTCGGGTCTTCCGATCATCCCGACGAATACACGCGCGCGGTGCTGGGAGCTGCCGAAGCCACACCCAATGTCGTCTGTACCGGCTTCCAGACCGGCGCGGCGCTGGCGCAGCTCTACACGCATGCGGGTGTCTTTGTGCTGCCTTCCTCGCATGAAGGTCTGCCCATTGCTCTACTCGAGGCCTTGAGCTATGGGCTGACCGCGGTTGCCAGCGACATTCCCGCCAATCTGGAAGTCGATTTGCCGCCCGAGAATTACTTTCCGCTCGGCGACGTCGAGAGTCTGGCCCAGCGTATCGTCCATTTCGCGGCGCAGCCGATCACCGCGGAAGAGCAGGTTTCACGCCGTGACTGGGTGGCACAACGCTATGACTGGGACGACATTGCGCAGAAAACGGCGAGTCTTTATCGGCAGGTCGTGGGTCGGGAATAGCGCCGCGTCGGGCTCAATCGTTGTCAGTCTTCGGCTGAACTGCGCGGTACCGCAACGGAAGGTCGATAACGGGCCAGCACGTCCAGTTGGTGCACGATGATGCCTAACTGCCCCGCCGCGAGTTGCCGGCTTCGGGTAGCAGTCCAGCAGGCAAGCCGGGCCGGGTCTAGGGCACCGCGTTCGCCCTCGCCACGGATGAAGCCGAGCATCGCCCGCAGGCAAACGCTGTCGCGATCCCGATAGCTGTTGCTAAGCGGCGTCAGGTTCCAATCAGACGAACCGTAGGCAACGGTGTCCCAGTCCGGTGTGGCGACGGCTGCCAGCAGCCGGGTGCCGGAATGGGCGCCGCCCGTCGCGGTGCCCTCCACTCGCCGCTCTTCCATCGAACGATCATATCGGTCGAGCAGTTCCTGCTCGAAACCCGGGTCGTCGAAGGAGGGAAACAGGAAGGTACCGCCATCGTAGTTCAAGCTGGCGTACCAGTACCCCCCGGGAATCAACCACTCTTCCAGCTTGCGGCGCACCGCCGACGGATCGAGCAAATCGACGACGGCGTGGGCGGTGATCAGATCGTAGCGCGCCGGCGGCGGATTGAACTCGGCGATACGGCAACAGGCAAACTCGACGTTGACCGTTCGGGCAATCGACTCCCCTCGCAGCCAGGATCCCTTGTCCTTGACCACCAGATCGGCGTTCCGGAGTTCATCGACGATACGGCGGCGGGCCGTCGCCAGAAGGTCAGGGTCCTGATCGAGCGCCGTGATGGATAGATCGAGATTCGGAAACCAGCGTAGCAGCCTCCGGATCATCGCACCGGTACCGCTGCCGAGGTCCAGACAACTCAGCCGCCCGCGTCCATGGCATTCGTCGACGAGTGCCTGCCGCACCGAATCGTTGAGGCTGCGCTCGTCGAGGAAAAACTTGGCGTCCAAAAAATCCCCAAACGGGATCGCCTGCTCATCCTGCCGTCTCATGGTACATAGCCTGCGAAGTCCCGGTCGTTTTCCCACAGGGTGACGCTCAAGCGGGTATTGCCCAGCGCCAACCGACCGGCCAAATCCTCCTGCAGGATGCGCGCGAAGCGTTCGAGGCTAGGGTTCAATCCGCCGAAGGTAACCTGATCGTTCAGCGTACGGTCACGATACTGCCCGATCACACCGAGCAAGCTTCGCTCCAGGTCGACGATATCGATCAGATAACCGTGTTCGTTGAGCTCTCGCCCTTCGATCATCACCTCGATCCGATAGTGATGGCTATGCAGTTCGTTTTCCTCGCCCCAATCCCCGCCGATCAGAAAGTGCTGGGCGATGAAGTCGCGCGAGATCGAAAGTCGGTACATGGTCCCTTACCGTCACGAATACGTCAGAAGGACTTGCAATGCCCCGGCGGACGGCTCGGCCGCCAGTTCGAAAGCTTCCTGGCAGCGCGCTGCCGGCAGGCTGTGGGTCACCAGGCGCTCGGGCCTGATCCTCCTGATCCAGTCCCATGCCAATGCCAAGCGCCGCGCCTTGGTCCACCGTCCGGTGAGCGCGGGCGCGAGTGTGCTGACCTGGCTCGAAATCAGGCGGATACGCCGGCGATGGAATGCCCCGGACAAGTCCAGCGCAGGACCGGACCGCGCATACCACGAAGCGACGACGATGCGCCCATCGAATACGGTCCGCGCGATCGCGTCGTTCAGCGCGCCAAGGTTGCCCGAGACTTCGACCACGCCGTCGAAATCGTCTTCTCCCGATAGCTCCCGCGGCAGCTTCGGGACCGACTCGGCCACCGTGTCTGCCCCGAGCACGACCGACCACTGCCTTCGGGCCGCCACCGGGTCAACGGCAGCCAGCCTTGCGAGCGGGAAAGCGGCCAGAATCGCCGTGGTCAGCAGGCCCACCACGCCCTGCCCGGTGACCAGCAGGCGTTCGCCGACTGAGGGCGCGGCGTCCATGACGAAATTGAGGGCCGATTCCACATTCGGCAGCAACGCGGCCGCCTGCGATGGAAGCCCCTCCGGCACCGGCCAACAGTCGGCCATCTCGGCCAGCACGTGGTCCTGGTGCGGATGGAACAGAAACACCCGTCGCCCCACCCATCGTTCCTCCGCCGAAGAACCCGCGCGGACCACCCGTCCGACCAGCGCGTAGCCATAATGCAGCGGATGGGACCAGCCTTGCTTATTTAGCGCCGGTATCGTCTCATCGAGCGCGACGCCGCTGGGGAAGTCGCCGCGAAAGATCATCGACTCGGTCCCTGGGCTGATCGCGCTCAACTCCGTTTGCACGACGACCTGGCCAGCGCGCGGCTCGGCGACCTCGATCTCCCTGCCCTCGACGGAACCCGGGGCTACATGCATCAGCGCGAGGGCCTTCAACCGACGTCTCCGAACGTCCCAAAAGCGATGATGTCGTTGTCGAGCGTGTGGTAACGGCAGGCGCGAAGCCCCAAAGGCCGGCCGGAGGCGTCCTGTTGCAAGCCTTCCACGGCGCGCACACCGCCGATCAGCCTCGGGACGATCGTGATCACGCAATAGTCAACGAGGCCGGTGCGCAGGAACTGCGAAATGATTTGGGCGCCCCCCTCGACCATGATCGTTTGGAGACCGAGGCCTTCCAGCGCCTGCAGCGCTTCAAACAGATCGACGCATCCCTGCGAGTCGGCACTAACTGCCAAAACCTCGGCCCGCTCGCGCAGCCGAACCGCCTTTTCGGACGAACTGGCCCCACTCGTCGTGACAATGACCGGTTGCGGACTGCTAGCCGACAGCACGCGCGCATCCTCGGGAATCCTCAGCTGGGAATCAAGGATCACCGGACGCGGACTCGCCCCGGCACACAGCCGGACGTTGAGCAGCGGGTCATCGCTGATCACGGTGTTGACGCCGACCACGAGCGCATCGTGGCGGGACCGCAGATGATGTGTCAACCGCAGCGAGGCCGGGCCGCTCAGAGCGCAGGCGGATTTGGTGGACAGAGCAATGCTGCCGTCGAGGCTCTGCGCATAACTGAGCGTCACGAATGGGCGGGTGCCAGGTGCCCCTGCCCCACGGCGGGCGGCCAGGAGCTGCCACAAGGCCCCCAGGAAGGCAAAGTCCTCCGCTTCCCGCGTCGGCGGCGGCTCGAACGACAGCCAATGGTCCATCTTGTCCGCCTTCGTACGCAGATACCGCACATTTTCGGTATGGTGCGGAATCTCGATGGGTACACGTTCGGAAATTCTAATGCCGTAAGACTCGAGTTCCTCGATTTTCCGCGGGTTGTTGGTCAGAAGACGCACGCTCTCGATACCGAGGTCTCTCAGCATCAGCGCGGCCACGGCATAGTTTCGCTCGTCGGCGCCATGCCCCAGCCGCAGATTGGCTTCGACCGTATCCAAGCCTTCGTCCTGCAGGTTATAGGCCCGCAGCTTCTGGATCAGACCGATGCCCCGCCCTTCCTGGCGGAGATAGAGCAGCACGCCGCAATCCGCCCTGCCGATGCGTTCCAGGGCCTGATCGAGTTGCTCCCCGCAGTCACAGCGCGTTGAACCGAACACATCGCCAGTCAGGCATTCCGAATGCACCCGCACGAGCACATCCGCCGCGCCCTGCACATCGCCATGCACCATGGCCACGTGTTCGCGGTGATCCAGCGTGCTGCGGTAGCAATGCAGTACGAACTGTCCGTGCCGGTTCGGCAGGCGTGCGCGAACCAAGTCTTCGACGGTGGGATCAGTCCGGGATTTCATGAGTTGAGGAAACAAGCAATGAGAAACAGCGCCTCAATGAACCGCGACCGTCGAACGCCGTAACGTGGCAACGGAGCGGTGGGCTGGCTCCATGATGATCAGCGTCGCGTTCGACGTCCAAAAAAACAGTGTGAGGAATCGGCGCCTGCAGGACGTACCTGCAGTTTTGCGCGAAACACGGCAACGGGCAAAGAGGCTAGGCCCGGCACATCAGCCGTCTCCGCACTCCAGCAGGGAATGGGATTCTTCGTCGAGTTCATGCACCGCAAGCCGCGAGAGCTCGCTCAAGCCAAACCCCCCGTCGCGATTATGCTGAATGATCGCCCGCCGCATCCGTGGGTCCCAGAACTTCTTGACGTGGTCTGCGATCGAGTGCACCGCGACGCGCCGTTCGGGCTCCGCTTCGAAAAATACCGCTATGTCGTTGACCATTTTGACCAGATTCTCGATATGCATCGCTTCGGCGCTCCCGCCCTCCTGCAATTTGACGACCTAATACCCGGTGACCCCCAGCATTCTAAGCCAAGCCGCCGCCGCGGGCGACGCGTTGTCCGCGCAGCACTCGGGTCCACATGACCGAGGCCAGCGCCGTCCTGCCGACGATAGCGACGCCTGTGCCACAAGCCTGTCGCCCGACACGCGTTCGGAGTGATTGACTGGTCGCGCCCCTGCCTCAGGGAACCTTGCGGAACAAATCCGCACGCCCGCTAGCCGATGACGCGCTGGGGGTAGGCGTAAATGGTGTGCACGCCTTGCCGGGCGAACCCGATCAGCGTTACGCGGGACTCCTCGGCCAGCCGAATCGCAAGGCCGGTGGGCGCCGAGATAGCCGCCATTAAGCCGATGCCCGCCGCCGCACATTTCTGAACCATCTCGTAACTGGCGCGGCTGGTCACGATGACGAAGCCGGCTTCCCGATCGATGGATCGCCGCGATAAAGCACCGATCAGTTTGTCCAGCGCGTTGTGTCGCCCGACGTCTTCCCTGACCGTCTGAATACCTTGTCCCGGAAGCACCCAAGCAGCGGCGTGCACCGCCCCGGTCAGTCGGTTCAGTGTCTGGTGGTCGCGCAAGGCGTCCAGCGCACCGTGGACATCGGACGGCGACACGCGGACCGTGCTCTCCACCGGCGCCGGGTGCCGCAAGGCCTGCCTTAGGCTTGCCGTCCCACACAGCCCGCAGCCTGTTCGACCGGTCAGGTTCCGCTCGCGGCTGGAGAGCCGCTCGCAACGCTGCTCCGGTATCCGCATGCGGACCTCGATGCCTTCCGCTCGCGGGATGACCTTTGCGGATTGCATTTCCGACGGCGAAGCGATGATGCCTTCCGTCAACGAGAACCCCAGAGCAAAGTCCTCGAGGTCGAGCGGAGTGGCCAGCATAACGACGTGCGGCGTCCCGTTGTAGACGAGGGCCACGGGCACTTCCTCGGCCACCTCGTCGGAGGCCGGGAACGGCGCCCCGCCCTCTGCTCGCATCACGGCGATCTGCCGGTGGCTCAGCCAACCGAACTCGCCGGCGAGCGCGAGGGTCATGGAGCGCGACCTCTAGCCAGCCCCGGCCCCAGCCTTTTCGAGCAGCGCCATCTGTTCCTCGCTGAACGCGCGGTACTCACGCTGCCAGTCCGACGGAGCGCTCACCGGCGTGACCTGAACGGCGGTGACCTTGTACTCCGGACAATTGGTGGCCCAGTCCGAATTGTCGGTCGTGATCACATTGGCACCGGATTCAGGAAAGTGGAAGGTCGTGTAGACGACACCGGGCTGAACCCGTTCGGATACGCGTGCCCGCAGTACGGTCTCACCGGAGCGGCTCTTGATGCCGACCCAGTCGCCGTCCGTCAGCCCGCGCAGCTCCGCATCGTGCGGATGGATTTCGAGCCGATCCTCTTCATGCCAGCGGGAATTCTCCGTACGTCGTGTCTGGGCGCCCACGTTATATTGGGACAGGATGCGTCCCGTGGTCAGGATCAGCGGATAGCGGCTGGAGGTGCGCTCAGGTGTAGGCACGTATTCGGTCGGCATGAACAAGCCCTTGCCGCGAACGAACTGCTGGGAATGCATGATTGGCGTGCCCTCGGGGGTGGCGTCATCACACGGCCACTGGATGCTGCCGAGCGCGTCGATTTTCTCGTAGCTGACGCCCCTGAACGTCGGCGTCAACCGCGAGATTTCGGCCATGATCTCCCGCGGATGCCGGTAATTCATTGGATAGCCCAGCGCATTCGACAGCATCTGCGTGATCTCCCAGTCCTCATAGCCCGCTTTCGGCGGCATGACCTGGCGCACCGGGGAGATGCGGCGCTCGGCGTTCGTGAAGGTTCCATTCTTTTCCAGGAACGAAGACCCTGGTAGAAAGACGTGGGCAAACTTTGCGGTCTCGTTCAGGAACAAATCCTGGACGACTACGCACTCCATCGCCTTCAGCGCAGCCAACACATGCTGGGTATCGGGGTCCGACTGGGCAATGTCCTCGCCCTCGACATAAAGGCCCCTGAACGAGCCGTCGAGAGCCGCCGCGAACATGTTCGGAATGCGCAGTCCCGGCTCGCTCTCCAGCGTCACGCCCCACTCCTGCTCGAACATCGCCCGCGTCTCGAAATCCGAGACATGCCGATAGCCCGGGAACTCGTGGGGAAACGAGCCCATGTCGCAAGACCCCTGGACATTGTTCTGCCCGCGTAGCGGATTCACGCCGACGCCTTCCCGGCCGATATTGCCGGTTGCCATCGCCAGGTTGGCGATGCCGATGACGGTGGTCGAGCCCTGGCTGTGCTCGGTCACGCCCAACCCGTAGTAAATCGCGCCGTTCCCGCCCGTTGCGAACAGCCGCGCGGCGGACCGTACCGACTCCGCTGCGACGCCGGTGACGCTCGCGGTTGCCTCCGGAGAATTCCGCTCCTGCCGCACGAAATCGCGCCATTTGTTGAACGACGCGACATCGCAGCGCTGCTGGATGAAGGCTTCGTCGGTCAGCCCTTCGGTCACGATCACGTGGGCGAGCGCATTGATCAGTGCGACGTTCGTGCCGGGACGAAGTTGCAGGTGGAAGTCCGCTGCGACGTGGGGCGACTTCACCAGATCGATGGCCCGCGGATCGATCACGATCAATTTCGCGCCCTGTCGCAGGCGCTTCTTCATCATGGAGCCGAACACGGGGTGACCGTCAGTCGGATTGGCGCCGATCACGACGATGACGTCGGCCTTCATGACCGAATCGAAAGTCTGCGTCCCGGAGGACTCGCCGAAAGTGCGCTTCAGACCGTAGCCGGTCGGCGAATGACACACGCGCGCGCAGGTATCGACATTGTTGTTGCCGAAAGCCGCGCGGACCAGCTTTTGAACCAGATAGGTTTCTTCATTGGTACAGCGACTGGAGGTGATACCGCCGACGGCATAGTGACCGTACGCGTTCTGGATCCGCTTGAACTCCGACGCGGCGTGCGCGATCGCTTCTTCCCAGGTCACCTCGCGCCACGGATCGTTGATGCTCGCGCGGATCATCGGTTTGGTGATGCGGTCGGGGTGCGTGGCGTAGCCGAAGGCGAAGCGTCCCTTGACACAGGAATGACCGTGGTTGGCATGTCCATCCTTGTTGGGCACCATGCGCACCAGTTCCGCGCCCTTCATCTCGGCCTGGAACGAGCAGCCCACGCCGCAGTAGGCGCAGGTCGTCACAACACTGTGCTCGGGCTGCCCGCGGTCGATGACCGACTTTTCCATCAGTGTGGCGGTCGGACAGGCCTGCACGCAGGCGCCGCAAGAGACGCACTCGGACTCCATGAAGGTCTCCATCTGCCCCGGAGACACTTTTGAGTCGAAACCACGGCCGTCCAGCGTGAGTGCGAACGTGCCCTGCACTTCCTCGCAGGCACGCACGCAGCGAGAACACACGATGCATTTCGAAGGCTCGAAGGTGAAGTACGGGTTGCTCTCATCCTTGCTTGCGCCCAGGTGGTTCTCACCCTCGTACCCGTAGCGCACGTCGCGCAACCCAACGGCACCCGCCATGTCCTGCAATTCACAGTTGCCGTTAGCCGAACAGGTCAGGCAGTCCAGAGGATGATCCGAGATGTAGAGTTCCATGACGCCACGGCGGATCTGACCGAGCTTGTCGTTCTGCGTGCAGACTTTCATGCCCTCGCCGACCGGCGTGGTGCAGGAGGCCGGGTAGCCTCGACCGCCTTCTATCTGCACGACGCAGAGCCGACAGGATCCGAACGGGTCCAGGCTATCGGTGGCGCACAGGCGCGGGATTTCGATACCAATCGACGCGGCGGCTCGCATCACCGACGTGCCTTCCGGAACACTGACCTTGAAGCCGTCGATTTCAAGGCTGACCGTCTTGGAAGAATCGCGCGGCGGCGTACCGTAATCTCTGTCTCTGTGTGCCATCGAATAAACCTCATGCTAGCGGCCTGGCGCATTGCCTCCGCCGGAAGCGCGCCGACTCACGCCTGGGGCATGGCCGACATAACGAACAAGAGCGGTTAAGCCGCGTCCGCCTTATCCACCCCGAAGTCCTCGGGGAAATGATTCAGCGCGCTGAGTACCGGGTATGGCGTCATACCGCCGAGGGCACACAGTGAACTGTTCAGCATCGTATCGCATAGATCACGCAACAGCGCGACCTGCTCACCGCGGCGCGCTCCGGCAATGATCCGGTCGATGACTTCGGTGCCGCGAGTCGACCCAATACGGCAGGGCGTGCATTTACCGCAGGATTCCACCGCACAGAACTCCATCGCATAGCGGGCCATTTTGGCCATGTCGACGGTGTCGTCGAACGCCACGACACCACCATGCCCGAGTACCGCCCAAATTGCTGCGTAGGCCTCGTAGTCGAGAGGGACGTCGAACTGTGACTCAGGCAAATAGGCACCCAGCGGACCACCCACCTGCACCGCGCGAATCGGTCGTCCGCTCGCCGCGCCACCGCCGTAATCGTAAAGCAACTCGCGCAAGGTAATCCCGAATGCTTTCTCGATCAGCCCCGTCTGCTTGATGTTCCCGGCCAACTGGATGGGGAGCGTGCCGCGCGATCGTCCCATGCCGAAATCGCGATAATAGGCCGCCCCGCGATCCAGGATGATCGGCACCGAAGCCAGGGAAATGACATTGTTGATGATGGTCGGTTGGCCGAAGAGTCCCTGTATCGCCGGCAAGGGAGGCTTGTAGCGAACCAGCCCCCGTTTCCCTTCCAGGCTTTCGAGCAGCGACGTTTCCTCACCGCAGACGTAGGCACCGGCACCGAGGCGCACCTCGAGATCGAACCGATGACCGCTTCCGAGAACATTGGCGCCAAGATAACCGGCCCCGTATGCAGCTTCGATGGCCGCGTTCAAAGCGCGATGGGCATGCGGATATTCGCAGCGCAGGTAGATGTAACCCTGGGTTGCGCCCACGGCAAGCCCGGCGATCGTCATGCCCTCGATCAGCACGAACGGGTCGCCCTCCATGATCATGCGGTCGGAGAACGTTCCGGAATCGCCCTCGTCGGCGTTGCAAACGATGTACTTTTGCTCGCCGGCCGCGTTGAGCACGGTATTCCACTTGATCCCGGTGGGGAACGCGGCACCGCCGCGCCCGCGCAATCCCGAATCCGTCACTTCACGAACGACATCCGCCGGCTTCAGTTCCAGTGCCCGCCGCAATCCGCGGTAGCCGTCGTGCGCCAGGTAGTCGTCGAGGCTGATCGGATCGGTGATGCCGACACGGGCGAAGGTCAAGCGCTCCTGGCGTTTCAGGAAGGGGATCTCCGCGGTCAGACCGAGCCGGAGCGGATGAGGGCCGCCTTCCCAGAACCGGGCCTCGAACAGAGCCTCCACATCGCCAGCCAGGACGGGGCCATAGGCCACGCGACCTTCGGACGTCTCGACTTCGACAAGCGGCTCCAGCCAGAACATGCCGCGCGACCCGTTCCGGACCAGACGCAATGCGACCCCACGCCGCGCAGCCTCGGCAGCGATCGCCTTCGCGACGGCCTCGGCACCCAGCGACAGCGCGCTGGAGTCACAGGGCACGAAGATCGTTGTGCTCATTTCTCGCTCCTGAGGTCTGCTACGATCGCATCGAAACGTTCGGGCGTGACGCGTCCGTAAACGTCGTGGTCGACCATGATGGCCGGCGAACACGCGCAGTTTCCAAGACAGTAGACCGGCTCGAGACTGATCGTGCCATCCGGCGTGGTCTCGTGAAAGTCGATACCGAGTTGCGCCTTCGCATGGGCCTCGAGCCCTGCCGCGTTCATCGACTGACAACTTTCCGCTCGACACAAGTGGATCGTATGCTTGCCCGGGGGCGTCTCACGGAAGTAGTGATAGAAGGTGATGACACCGTGGACTTCCGCACGCGATAGATTCAGCTCATCGGCAATGATCGGCACGGCACCGGGCGGAACGAAGCCCAGCGCATCCTGGATACCGTGCAGCACCGGAAGCAAGGCACCCGGCTTCGCTTTGAGCCCGGCGACAATCGAGCGGACCATTTCGTGGTCCCATGCCTGTGATGACATTGAATCCTCTGCGACTGAAGGGATCGGCTGGTGATCGGTGGCGCATCAACCCCGCGCGGACTCGGGACAAGCCTCGCGGCGCTCTTGGCGACGCCCGATTTATTGGCGCCTTATTTAAAGCGAATCCCGCGCGGCGCGCAACTTTTTTCCCGACCCTGGCAGTCGGATAATCGGGTCGTTAGATGCTGGTGATCCGGGACTGGTTTGCCGCATGGGCAAGGCCCCCGATCGACCCTACAATAGGGTGCGGGGGCCGGGTCGGCCAGGGGGCATGATGAGAGACATCGAAGCACTGAGCTGCGACATCGCGACGGAAGTCCGACTGACCGCGTGCTGGACGGGAAAGGATCACCTCGATCCGGGCGTGTCGCGCGCGATTCGCGCCGTGCCCCGTGACCGGTTCGTGCCCGAGGAACTGCAGCCGTTTGCCTTCGAAAACGCCCCACTGCAGATCGGCTGTGGGCAGACCATATCCCAGCCCTACATCGTGGCGCTGATGACCGACCTGCTGGGACCTCTGCCCACGGACCGGATACTCGAGATCGGCGCCGGTTCAGGCTATCAGGCGGCCGTACTGGCCTGCATCGTCAAAGCCGTCTACTCGGTCGAGATCATCCCGGAGCTGGCGGAAACTGCGGCGCAGCGCCTCAAAACGCTGCGATTCGCGAATGTGGCAGTCCGTTGTGCGGACGGGTGCGAAGGCTGGCCCGAGCAGGCCCCCTTCGATGGCATCATCGTGACTGCGGCTGCACCGCAGATCCCGCCCCCGCTGATTGCTCAACTCAAGACCGGCCGACGGCTGGTGATTCCAATCGGCGCACCTCATGGGTACCAGCAACTCGTGGTCGGCACGAAACAGGCGGACGGCACCCTGACGACGCGTGTCGTGCTCGATGTCGCATTCGTGCCACTGACCGGGGCCATGGGACTGGAGCGTCCGGATCGGAGCCCGGCACCATGACGGTGAGCGCCCCCTCGCGTCTCTGAGCTCTCGTTATACGCAGCGGCTCCTTCTCGCCGCGCGGGCTGCAGTGGGGTCGACACCCTGATCGAAACGTTCCGTCCTCTTGCGGTCGATGTGCCAGAACTTTCTGCTGCCCACACAGTCGCACGAGGCGGAGTTCGCTACGTAATTGCGCTAACCGCATCGTTGGGTGACACTGAGTTGTGGGCGTTCCCCGGACCTTCCCGCTGCCCGCCTTTCGGAGCGCATCAACACCAATGAGGCAATCACGTGTCTGCACTGAAGTTTATCCCAGGGCTGGTCGTCGTCCAGTGTGCTGCCGCGGCACTGGCTATGGTGGCCGCGGGCGGCGCCAGTGGGATCGGTTGGGCGCTGGCCGCTGCAATTGCCGCAGCGCTGACCATGGTCGTCGGTCTGTGGTTCGGCTCGATTGCCGAGCACATAAAGAAGGACGCGCTCGCAGAATTGCGTGATGGCTTCGCGCGCGACAGAGAGAGTCTACGGGTCTCGGCCGAGGCCGAGAAACGCCAGATCGTTGAGGAAAGCCATCAACGCATCGTCGAGGAAACCCGCCGAGCGCACTCGAAGGCAAATTTCAAACTTGGCGCAGCCGTGACCGGGATGGTGGGTCTTGCTGGAATCCTGCTTTACATCGAATTATTCACCTTGGCACTGGTGACAGCGACCACGGCCGGGGGCGCATTGGCCGGCTACCTGGCGCGCGCGCGACAGGAGGCGCGCGCGCTGCGCGGTGCGCCGCTGAAGACACTGGCCAACCCCTCGGAAATCTCCGACGGTGAGCTGATCGAGCGCCGCCCGGGTAAAACCCTCGCGCGCTCGATCAAGCAGATCTCTTGAACCGGTTTGTCGCCTGGTTCGTTACCCAGGGCAGTTAAGCGGCAGACCGTTTCAACACCGACAGCGTGCTCACAGCCCACTGCCCCACCGCCGCGGCAAGGGGCTATTTTTTCTTCGTCGGGGCGGCCTCGGTCGGCGCAGTAACGCGGATCGAAACCGCTTCGGTGTAGCGCACCACGACGGTATCGCCCGGCTTGACTTCATCCAGACGCTTCACTTCAGGCCCGGCTTTGACAGTTTTTGTCTTGCCTTCCGGCCCGCGCAGTTTCACCATGCGCGTCTTGTAGTCGATGGACTCGACCTCCGCCGTCACTTCGACGCTCTGGACTTCGGTCATTCCGGGCTTGCCGCCCAACGGAGCACGCTCGACTGCACTTGCGGTACCGGCGGCCGGGGTGACCTTTTCCGAGCTGACGAAAATCTCGACCGATTCAAGGAACTCCGCGGTCACGTCATCACCCACGCGGATCTGCGCGAAATTACGCACCTCGGGACCACATTTGATTTTGGCCGTCCTGCCGTCGGGGTAAACGAGTGTCACGACCCGGCTCTTGCTATCGATGGCCTTGACCTTCGCCGTCACTACGGTCAGTTCGCCTTCCACGACGCCCGGCCGCTCCGTCGCCGCCGGCGATGCGGCCGTGTCGCTCACTTTCGGTGCCTCTGCGATCGCTGCCTGGGCAGGGGCTGACGTTGCGGCGGCCTTCGCCGCAGTTCCCGCATCGCGCGATGCGCACCCCGAAACCAAAGACCCGGCGGCAATCGTGCCGGAAACCAGCAGCGCTAACGTTTTGATGCGGTATTCCACAAGTCCTCCATTATTCATGATCGGTAAACCCCTCAGCCTGGGCGTCCCTATACTCCGCCTGGGACGCAGGCCGATTCCGCACCCGCGCCGCCCCGATTGATTCGATCGGACACCGGTTGTCGGCCGAGCAGGTTCGCTGACGGGCGCGGCGAGTCTAACGGCTTGTCCGGCCGTTGCCAACCGGGCGAGGTTGGACCGGCGTCACGGTGTCAGAACCGGAACCCGCGATGCCAACCGTCGGTCAGCGTATTCAGGAAGGCAACAATCGCATCGACATCCTCCGGCTGGAGGCCCATGCTTCCCATCGCACGTCCACCGCGGATCTCCCTATCGACCGTCGACGGGACTTCCGGGGCCGGCCAGCAACCCCGGCGCAGGGCGGCTTCTTCGCTGACGTTGACGTCCTGCCCTCGCCCGTTCTGGCAACGCGGCCGTGAATCGCGAGAGTTGTAGAACTCCACGATGCCCTTGAGCGTGTTGAAGTAGCCGTTGTGGCCGTAGGGCGCCGTCAAGGCGATGTTTCGCAGCGTCGGCACCTTGTGTTTCCCGAGCTGTGCTACGCGATCCTCGGCACCTTCCGGAAAGCTGCCACCCAGCCCCAGATCGACGAAAGCGCCCTGATCAGGATTCAGTTCAGCCGGCATTCGATAGAAGCGGCTACGAGGATTCTTGGGAAGGCCAATGTTGTGGTAGGTAAAGTCCGTTCCTGGTCTCGGCAGGTTGTTGGGTCCCGGGATGGCGCGCACCGGATGGCACTGCGCACAGCCCAACTGATTGTACAAACTCTCGCCGGTGCGCTCCTGCACGGTGAAGCTCGCTCGGCCCGCGACCACGGCATCGAACTTGGAACTGTATTGACCGAATGCCGCCGTCCGCTCGAAGGCGGCGATCGCGGTTGCGATGGCGTCGAAAGCCCGTACCGGGTCGGCCAGCACAGCGCGGCCGAAAACGCCCCTGAACAGAGCGGCATACCCGGAGTTGCGGACCTTCTCGACGACCGTCGCGGCGGCGATTTGTGGGTCGGTCTGAGCGCGGTTGCCCATTTCCAACGGGTTCAGAAACGGCTGCTTGGCCTGCTCTTCCAGGTTCTTGGCGCGTCCGTCCCAGAACTGCCCACCCCGCCAAGCGCGGAGGCTCGGGTCGAACTGAAGTTCGGCATCGGTAGCCGCCGTGGCATACATGACGGTTGGCGTATTGCGCCGTCCGAACAGACCACCGGTCGCCCCTTCTGAAGTTGGCTGCCACTTGTCGGGATCCGTGAAGGCAAAGGTCGGGTCATGGCATCCCGCGCACGACTGCCCCGGCGGATCCGACAGGTTCGCATCCAAGAACAGGCGTCGCCCGAGGCGCTCCATATCGGTCAAGCCTTCCGCATCGGCCGGCGGATCCTCGGCGGCACCCGCAACATGCGCATTCATTCCGATGAATGATGCCAGCCAGAGCAACAGTAGGAGATTAAGAAATTTGTGTTTGACCACTGGGATTTCAACTTGAAAAGGATTCACTCAGTCACCCGAAGAAGACGGGAAAAGCATGCCAATCTGCCGGAACCGACGGCTCCGAGTCGGCCGCACAGCGGACGGCCAGCGCTTCTTGATCACGGCAGGCACGACTATCCCACCGAAATATGCAAGAAACAGGCCCCTCGACACCTAGGCCGTGATCCATCGATACCGAAATTTGGGGCGGCGGCTTGGGTCAGCGAACTGCACGGGGTGATTGTAAAAAAATCTGACACCGTTACGGCACGCGGCAGCACGGGTCGTCACGGCGTGCGGCACCGTGACAGACCGAGTTCGAATTGCCACAATGGCTGACGGCATCGCCACCAGGTACCGGCACTGCGACAAGATGACTGTCGCACGTAGCCCACCCGATTGACCGGCGGACGGACCGTTCAACGAGGATTATTGCGGAATTCAGCCATGCGTCCCGGGCCTGCAATCGTTCCCAAGATCGTCTGATGCGCACACTGATTCGACTGTCCCTGCGGGCGCTTTCGCTCGCGGCACTGAGCATGGCAGCGGCGGCCTTACGTGCGGCCGAGGAACGTTCGCCGATTACCCATGGCCTCATGGTCGGGGAGGTAACCCAAGACACCGCGGTGGTCTGGGCGCGTTCCGACCGCGAAACGACAATGCACGCCTGGGTGCGCGCGGTGCAATCGGACACCGCACTCCATCAACAGGCGCCCGTCATTGCAGCTCACGACTATACCGGGAAACTCGCGTTTCGCGGCCTGGAACCGGACACCGCTTACCAGTACGCGGTTCGCTTCGGTGGCGATTCTGAACCGCCGCGGCACGATCCGGTCTCGGGCAGCTTCCGGACGGCGCCGGTGACGCGCGCCCGACAACCGGTGCGCTTTCTGTGGGGCGGGGATCTCGCGGGCCAGAATGTCTGTCGCGACGCGCAGGAAGGTTTCCCTATCTTCCCGCAGCTGACTCGCTCGCGCTGGGACTTTTTCCTGGCCACGGGTAACATGATCTACGCCGACTCCCCCTGCGAGCATCGCGGAAAATACGGCAACGTGCAAATCCCCGGACGAGAGAGCGCGGCACGCACCCTCGCCGAGTTCTGGACCGCCTGGAAATACACGCGCCTCGACCGTGGCCTCCAGGATTTCCTGGCACGAACGCCCTATTTTCCAGTCTGGAACGACCACGAGGTAGTCGACGATTTCGGCCCCCTGCACGACACGTCCACCGCGCGCACGGGTGCGGCACCGGAACATCTGCTGCCGATCGGCCTGACCGCGTTTTTCGATTACAACCCGCTCCTGTGGTCGCAGGACCGTCCATTCCGCCTTTACCGAAGCGTGCGTTGGGGTCAACACGCCGAGTTGTTCCTGCTCGACACGCGCCAGTATCGGGACGCCAACGCTGCCGAGGATCGCCCGGATCGACCCAAGACACTCCTGGGACGCGAGCAGCTCACGTGGCTTAAGCACCGGCTTTCCAACTCGGACGCCACCTGGAAGTTCATCATTTCCAGCGTGCCGCTGGCCGTGCCAACCGGTAGCCAAGGCGAAAAGGGGCGAGACGGTTGGGCCAGTGCGGATCAGAAGACCGGCTTTGAACGGGAGCTGTCGGACTTGACCGCTTTCATGCGCGGCGAAGGACTCAAGAACATCGTCTGGCTTACGTCTAATACGCAATTCGCGCAGGCGCTGAGATTGCGCCCGTTTTCCCCGGACTCTCCTTTTGTCATGCACGAGTTCACGTCGGGACCACTGAATGCGAGCCTGCTGCCGAATCGGACTCTCGATGCCAGCCTGCGCCCGGAACGGTTGTTTTTCTTCGGACCTGACAACCCCGCGAAGATCAAAAGCTTCTCCGAAGCCAAGGAGTGGATGAATGTCGGGGCAATCGAGATCGACGAGAACGGCACGCTGACCTCGCGCATCATGACCGCGACGGGACGCACGGCCTGGACCAGCGAGCCACTGCAGCCTCGCTAGAGCGACGTACAGCCCGGGACAGTGCGCGCGCCGCACCCTGTCGACACTCAACGAAGGCGACGCGTTCGCCTCCCCGGACTCGGCAACTTAAGGGAGCACTGCCACCCCGGAAACCTCACCGCCATGTCAGGATTCCGCTACCCTCAGGCGCCACTCCGGTCGCGCTGCCACGAGGCGCTGCCAGTCCGCCGGCGTGTCGAGGTCTCCCTGATCAGGCATTTCCTCCCATTCGTAACCCAGGCTCAGCAGGCGTCGGCGGGTCTGCGCCAACACGCGTGCGGTGCCCCATTCGACCCCTTCGAACAGGCCTGCCTCGAGACGAGTCAGGCCGATCAGCACGTAGCCGCCGTCCAGTGCCGGCACCAGCACGCCGTCGCTGCCGCTCGCGAGTGTACCGGCCGCCGCGATCAGGTCCTCCGCCGTGAGACCGGGCGCGTCACTGCCGAGCAGAAAGACTGCCGCGGCGCGCCGTAGCCCCGCGCGGAACGCACCGCACATGCGCTCGCCGAGGTCGCTACCGCGCTGCGACTCGAGACGCACGCCGAAATCCGTTGCGCAACGCTCGAAAAGCGGGTGTGCCGCATCCGGCGCACACCACAGTTCCACGCGCCCATTCACGGCGTGAGCCGCCGCACAGCAAACCTCAAGAGTATGCCGGACCAGTGCACCCTGGAGGCGTGCCGCACCGTCAGCGCCCAGGACCGGAATCAACCGCGTCTTCGCGAAGCCCGGAACGGGGGCCTTCGCAAAGACCTGGAAAAGCGGACCGACGCCGGACTCCGCGCCCTCCGGGGACTGCCCCGCACTCGGGAAGGCTCGGCGCAGCGAGACCATCAGATCGGGCTCTTGGCCGCCCCGCCGGGAATAGGGATGCTGCACCCACGGAGCAACAGTGAAAGCCTGCCCAGAGGTCTCCGCCTCTCGACGCGCCGCTCCGGGAATGGCAAGGTAAGGCGTGCCCGCGTGCCCTTGTGGCGCGCCCCCTGGCTGTTCGAGGCCTCCCTGATGAGCATGACAGAGACCGCAATCACCCGCCTGAGCCTCTTCGCAATCGCCCTGGCTCTGATGTTGTTCTGGGAGTGGCTGATGCCGTTCCACCGAGACGGCGAGCGCAAACTCTCGCGGGTGACACGACATCTCGGGTTGATGACCTTGAACTTCGGCGTGTTGCGCATGCTGAGCGGCGGCGGCGCTTTCGGTGTCGCATGGTTTGCAGCAGAACGTGGTTGGGGCCTGTTCCCGGCAATCGGACTGTCCCCGTGGGCGGCTGCGGTTCTGTCCCTGTTACTGCTCGATGCTGCGATCTATGCGCAGCATGTCGTGTTTCACAAGGTACCGCTGCTCTGGCGGCTCCACAAGGTTCATCACAGCGACCTCGAGTTCGACACGTCGACAGCGATACGCTTCCACCCGTTTGAACTGGTGCTGTCGATGTTCTTCAAGATGGCTTTGGTCGCCGCCCTTGGCATTGCGCCCGCCGTGGTGTTGACCTTCGAGGCCCTGCTGAATGCCTGCGCCCAATTCAACCACGGCAATGTTCGTCTCTCCCCTCGAACCGAGCGGGCAGTCCGGCGGTTATTGATCACACCGGATCTGCACCGCATTCACCATTCTCGGCGCCGGTGCGAAACCGACTCGAATTTCGGCTTTTCGGTGCCTTGGTGGGACTGGTTGTTTGGCACTTACCTCGCCACGCCTCATAGCGGCCAGGATGCGCTGCAAATCGGACTGGACGAATTCCGCGACCCGACGCACCTGCGATTCATCGACCTGTTGAAAATCCCGTTCCAGTCAAACCCCAAGTCCCCACCGACCTGACGGAAGGAAACCCGCCGGTACCAACCGGTCGTTTGCTCGACCCGGCGTCCGGAACGCGCCGATCCGCCGGCGCCGCACTATCCTTGGACTGTGCGTCATTTCACACAGAGATCTCAGGGTTTTCCCATGGGTCGGCCCGGATTCCGACGCGATCCTTCCCGGCAAGCGCTTGTCGGCTCACGAAAGCCCGCATGGGCATGGCACTTGCCTGATCGGGCGGGCAGGTAATCCCGGGCCCCTGATGCTCGGACGCCTGCGGCCTGATTTCCAACTCATTGACAGGATCGATCCATGACCACGACCGTCATTTCTCGTGCCAGGACAACACGATCCCGTGCCCAGGGCAGATTGCTGCTCGGTACCGGGCTCGCGTTCGCTTCGCTCATCCTGATCCCCGCTATCGCCGCAAGGATCGGGCTCGGATCGAGCGTGACCGGGGCGCTCCGCATCGCCTTGATGAAGGCCTCCAGCCGTGCTGTCGGCGGATCATCGGGTGGTTCTGAAGCCGCGACGACCTGTTTCGGCTGCCACTGAGCGTGCTCCGGCCGCACATCCCCTGCCGGCGTCAAGCGGTTTATGCCGCGCACTGCGTCATGCCGGCAGCAGGAGGCTCAGGCCGGCACATCGAGGCCCGCGGGGCAGCTTCTCCGCAGGCACTGGCAATATCGACAAACGCGTCGCATCCCGCTACAGTTACGCCTTGATCAATAACCGTTCGGGGTTCGCCCATGGCCTCCGAAGCGCCGAAGTCAGACGTCGCACAGGAAGATGTCTGCGACCTCTGCGGCCTTCCCGTCGAAGTCGACGATTACGAAATTTCGACTACCTCCGGTAAACGGCACTTTTGCTGCGAAGGCTGCTTCGGGATTTTCAAAATGTTGCACGAAGACGAGATCCTGCCGAGTGCGGGGTCAGGCTGAGGCCAGCCTTTCATTTACCACGAGGTCGTCGTACGGGGCTACCACAACAACGGCCCTTAGCCGGCGCGCCGTGACGCCAGTACACGCAAGACGTTACCCCAGCCAACTCAGGGAACGATTCGACGTCATCGAGGCCCGCGATTCGTCGGCCGCATCGTAATTCCTGTCCTTACAACACACGGAGAGAGCATCGCTCATGGTATCGCTATCAAAACATCCCCTTATCGTCTTCGGCCTTGGCGTCGCCGTGGGCTATGTCGCGCACAAATACCGCAAGGAAATCATCGAGTCCGCTAACCGGGCGGCCGAAAAAAGCAAGGACTTCGTCCTTCAACAGCGCGAGAATCTGGAAGACTTGATGGCTGCCGGCAAGGAAGCCGCCGACGACGCCGGCCAGGCCTAGGCCGAAAGACATAATCCCGCAAGCGACAGGATCATCGAATCGCCAAGCCACGGGTGCTGCCATGGACACGGCAGCGCCCCGCACAAAGATTTACGGGTTAGCGTTTTATGACGCCCGGGACTGAAATCACCGTCCGCTACCGCGCCTCCGGACACGCGCGCTTCGAACTGCCGTTGGCGCTATGCCAAACTGCCGAGGGTGCCCGTCTGACCGCCGCGCTGACACCCATCGAAGGCGTCTACCGCGTCGACCTTTATCCCCGTCAACGCAAGCTTTCGGTTCGCTTCATCGAGAGCATCTGTTCTTTCCAGAACCTGAGCGAGGCCTTGCTCGCGGTCGCGAGCGGCACCGGCGAGCATTCATGCTGCGGCTCGGAAGCGACTGCCAGGCCCGGGAAGGTCGCGCCGCTGCCGCTCCGGGATCGTACCGGAACCGGCTTGAGCCTGTTGAACCGCCGACAACCTGCCCCTGCCGGAACCGGCCTGCTCGCCCGCATTCCGGTCAAGGAGACAACCGTCGTCGAGTTCCTGAACGACGTGCTGGTCCTGTTCTTGATCAAGTTGCACTGGCACATGATCACGCAGCACTGGCTGCGCGAACCCTGGCGCTATCGCTACGAATGGATGGCTGCGATTTACATGATTTATCTGCTGGTCCGCTCCCGCCGACCCAAGAGCTGAACCATGGACGACCTTTCCAAGCGACCCGCATCCCCCCAGCATTTCACTCTCGTTCATCAGCTGCGCCGGCGCGTGCGGATCGTGGCCCCGACGCTGCGACGCGATCTCGAGCGCACTTACGCTGCCGAGATTCTGCTGCGCAAGCACAAGGCCGTGCGTCACATCCGGACGGTCCCGGAATTGGGCTCGCTGGCGATCGACTTCGACCCCGCGCAGTTGCCACGCGAAAAACTGCTGCTGGTATTGGATCGCCTGATCGGCAACCTCGGTAGCGGGCCACGCACTTCCCTCGCTGCCGCAGAGACCTTCGATCTGTCGGGCCCCTCCCATGACTACACGCTGGGCGTCGATGGGATGACCTGCGCTTCGTGCGCACTGCTGGTCGAAATGATGCTGCGTCGTGACCCGCGCATCGAGCGAGCGACCGTCAACTTCGCGACCGAAACCGCGGCAATCCGTGGCAAGCTCGACAAGGAAGCGCTGGTCGCCCTGATCGACCGCTGGGGCTACTCCGCCATACCCCTCGGCTCGCTGGCGCAGCGCAAGCTGATGCTCGAGAAGGAGGAGCGGCGGCTGACCGAGGCACGGCGGCGGTTCTTCTGGTCGGCGGTGCTGAGCGCTCCAGCAATCGCGATCGGCATGGCCATGCCTCATGGCAGGATTTTTCACTGGGTGGAACTGGCGCTGACCGCGCCGGTGGTCTGCTGGGCCGCAGCACCCTTCTTCGCTAAGGCCTGGAAACTGGCCAAGCAGCGCTCCGCAAACATGGACACGCTGGTGGCTCTGGGCTCGGGTGCAGCCTACGGTTACAGCATCATCGCGCTGTTGACCCGTCAACGCGAATTGTATTTCGAGGCCGCGGCCGGCATCGTGACCTTCGTGCTGCTGGGCCGCTTCCTCGAGGAAAAGGCGCGAGGCCAGGCCCAGCAGGCCATTCGCAGCCTGATCGACCTACAGCCCCTAACCGCCAATATCCTGCGGGACGGTGTAGAGCACGTCGTCCCTATCGACGATGTCGTGGTGGGCGACCTGATGCTGATTCGTCCCGGGGACAAGATCCCGACCGACGGGATGGTGATCGAGGGCCTGTCGACGGTGAATGAGGCAATGGTCACCGGTGAAAGTCTGCCGGTGGTCAAGGAGCCGGGACAGCGGGTAATCGGTGGCTGCGTCAACGGCGCCGGGGCGATGAAAGTCCGCGTGACGGCCGTCGGAGCCGAAACCGTCCTCGCGGGGATCGTCAACATGGTGGATCAGGCTCAGGCCACCAAGCTGCCGATTCAGAAAACGGTAGACCGCGTCAGCGCGGTTTTCGTGCCCGGCGTCATGGTGATTTCCGGGTTGACCTTCGCCGGTTGGCTCGCGGTCGGTGCCGGCGTCGGAACGGCTTTTTCCAATGCCATCGCGGTGCTGCTGATCGCCTGCCCTTGCGCGCTGGGACTCGCGACACCGGCGGCCATCATGGTCGGGACCGGTCAAGCCGCCAAACGGGGCGTGTTCATCCGCAACGGCGAGACGCTTGAGTCCGCCTCGCGCCTGAGCGCGGTGATTTTCGACAAGACCGGCACCCTCACCGAGGGGCAACCGCACGTCGTCGATTTCATCAATCAGTCTACGCTCGACGACCGGGAGCTGTTGGCCATCGCAGCCAGCGCTGAAACCAATTCCGAACACTTTCTGGGGCAGGCTGTGCTGGCCTACGCACGCGATCAAGAGGCGCCGATCTACGAGGCGAAAGACTTCATTGCCGTACCCGGCCGCGGCATCCGCGCCAAGGTCAAGCGGCGCGAGGTCATCCTGGGCAATGCCGAATGGCTCACCGAACAGGGTATTTCGCTGGAATCCTGGGAAAGCGTCGCCGAAAGTCTGGCTGGCGCCGGCAAGACCCCCGTGTATTGCGCGTTGGGCGGTCGTGCCGTGGCGGTGTTCGGGATCGCGGACAAGGCCCGCGACAACGCACCGCAGGCCATTGCCGAGTTGCACCGCATGGGCGTGCGTACCCTGCTGGTCACCGGTGACGTGGCGGCCGCGGCGCACTACATCGCGGACTGGGTCGGCATCGACGAAGTCGTTGCGCATGCACGCCCGGAACGTAAGCTGGAAATCGTCCACGAACTGCAGCGCGAAGGCGATCTGGTCGGCATGATTGGTGACGGCATCAACGACGCGCCGGCACTGGCGGCTGCCGATGTCGGCTTCGCCATAGGCAGCGGCACCGACATCGCGATGGAAACGGCCGATATGACGCTGGTCCATGGCGACATCACCAAGGTTGCCGAGGCGATGGGGCTGAGTCGCGACACGTTGCGCATCATCCACCAGAATCTGTTCTGGGCGTTCGCCTACAATACGGTGGCAATCCCGGTCGCGGCGTTCGGGCGCCTCAGTCCGATGATTGCCTCGGCGGCGATGGCGCTGAGTTCGGTTTCGGTCGTCGTGAATTCGCTGCGTCTGCAGCGTCGCTGACGGCGGCCCCGCCGGGTCAATGCGAATCCGGCACCCTCTCCTGGCTGTGCTGCATTACGCCGCTCCCTGCGAAGCCGGATGGGACGTACGGGACTCGATCGGCTCCCACCGCCAACGGCCCTGATCTTCCATCGACAGTGCGTAATCGTAGTAGCGTACGTTTGCCTGATCCTCACCGTTACCGATCGCGAGGTAGGCGATGTGGCGTTCCCTCAGCCAATCCAATAGCATCTCCACCTGCCCAGCGCTCAGCGCGGTATTGGGGCGCTCCATAATCACGAAGGCCGGCTCCGCAAGGAACAAACGAGCACAGGAAAGCAACTGTTGTTCCCCCAGTGACAGCACATCGCCCCAATGGCGCTCGGTATCGAGACCGCCGGTCTGTTTGACGACACGCTCCAGACCGACTTGGTGCAGCACCGCCAGTACCGTGTCGTCGGCGACACGCACTTCCTGCCCATTACCCAGCAGGGCCTGCCGCAGCGTTCCGGGCGGCACGTAGGGCCGCTCCGGCAACAACAGGATGCGGGAGAGCCCGGGCCGCTGGATGACGCCTTCCCCGGCCCGCCAAATACCCGCCGTCGCCCGGAGCAGCGCAAGTTTCGCCCGCTCGTTGGATCCGGTCACCAAGACCCGCATACCGGGTTCGACCGTGATCGACAGATCAGCCACCAGGACGCGCCCGTCGCGAGGCGACTTCAGCGTCAGATGATCGAACACCAACGGCCCCTCATCGCTCTCCTGGATACGGATCTGCGAGACCGCTCGCGACTGTGCCTGCTCGATGGCCTCCCAGAGCGAACCGAGTCTGGCGATCACGGCAGCGAACGCGGAAATCGACTGGAACTGCGTGACGATCAGCGAGAAAGCACCCAGCAGTTGAGCGAACGCCATCGCCGATTGCGTGATGACTCCGAACTCGACTTCACCCCGGATGAACATCGGCGCAACGATCAGCGCCGGAATGATCTGTATCAGGTAGTTGTAACCCGTGGTGAAAAAACTCAGATTGCGATTCACCGCAATGATCTGCCGAAAATTCAATACCAACAGGTCGAGGTGGTGTTGCAGCCGCTCACGGAGCCCTCGTTCGCGCCGCAGCAGCGCGATCGACTCCGAATTCTCCCGCACATGTATCAAATCGGAACGGAAATCGGCCTCCTTGTCGAGCTGGCTGTAGTTCAGCCACACCAGCGGCCGACCCAGAAACACGGTCAGATAGGAACCCATGGTGGCATACAGCACCGCGACACCGAACAGCAGTGGGCTGATGGTCCACATGACGCCAGAGAAAGCGATGATGGTGAACGTGCCGTTTAGAATCATCAGCACGAACGACAGTGTCGTCGTCGTGAAGGCCTTGATGTCATCAGCGATCCGTTGGTCCGGATTGGCGATTTCCCCAGCCTCATCGAGTCGGTAGTAGACCGGGTGGACAAGGTATAGACCGATGGCCCTGCGCGTCAGCCACTCCCGCCACAACAGGCCCAGTCGCTCTTCACAGAACCGGTAGAGCACGGCGACGACCGTCGAGGCACCGAACATTGCCACGTAGAGGACGGCCTGCCAGACGAATTCCAACATCTTCCTGTCGGCGACGGCGGTCATGAAATCGCGGCCGACGTAACTGCTGATGACGTTGAACGCGTTGATCCCGACCAGGAAAACCAGCAGGAGCAGCGATAGGAGACGCGCCTTCCAGCCAACCTCGGACCCAATGAAAGCGCGGACGACCCGCACGAATCGCAACCAGGCCGCGCGGTTCAGGGGAAGTTCGGAGTGATCGGTCATTGGATGCCGGCTGTTTCGGGTTGACCACGGGCCGCGCGCCAGCGCTGCCGTCTAGCGGAGGCAGGACGTTACACGCTGCGTCGCTCGCGCGCAATCACTATGCCGCCCGGAGTTTGCTCCGCCCTTGGATCAGGGCTCGGGACGGGACCGATAGGGCGGTGCAGTTGCGAATTCGCACCCGACTTCGCTTCGGCACGCGCCACGGCAACGGCATCGCGCGGTGCAATTCGGAAGTGCCCAAGTGACACCGGCCAGGATCACGAAAACCAGAAATGACGGCGGCAACCCGAGCGAGGAGTTGGCCCCAAGCGCTATCTCCCCAAGCGCCCTGACGCCGCTTGCAAGCCCTCGCGGGCGTTGTGCAATATTTCCGCAATCCGCAAACCCACGCCGTACTCCCCATAGATGGGCGGAAACGCATGTTCCTTCCCTTCGCAGTGCTTCACCGCAGCGGCGACGATATCCTCATGCCGAAACCCTGAAATAATATTCGCGCCGGATTCGACTGTCTCCATCCGCTCCGAATTCTCACGAATGGTGACGCAAGGCACGCGGAGAATATACGCCTCTTCCTGAATACAACCACTATCCGTCAGAATAATCTCCGCATACTTTTCGAAAGCAAGCGAGGCCAATGGGGGAACGGGATCGATGATTTCGACTTCACCGAGCACGGAGTAGGGAATCGCATGTTCCTTCATGGCATGCCGTGTACGCGGATGCATCGGAAATACGATGCGGCTGAACCTGTTTCTTGCCAGCCACGCAAGCGTCTCAAACACACTGACCATCAAGGCCCTGTGGTCGGTGAACTCCTTCCGGTGCAAGGTCACGTATGCATATCGGTCAGGCACCGGCCTCTCAAGGCCTTCCGAAAAGTCCTCAATTATGTCGATGCTGGTGTTGCCTGAATGGAACACCTTGCCGCGAAGCTCATGGTTATTTTCAAGATATCTCTTCTGTGCTTCGGTATTCGTGAACATGAAATTCGCCGTGCTGTCGCAGATTATCCTGTTGCGCTCCTCATACATTGCCTTGTCGTACGACCTCAAACCCGCTTCGACATGCGCTAGAGGCCTGTCCGAGTAAAGCGCGGCGACTGTACCTACAAGCGACGCCGCGGTGTCTCCGTTGACAAGCAGCAAATCGACAGCTTTCTCCCTTATCAGCTCACGAACCCAATCGATTGCCCGCCCAATCGTGTATTCTTCCGGAAGAATATGGTCCGGCGCATAACCCATCTCATCGAATGCCGCACCCTGCATTGCGTAGTCGGCATGCTGATTTGTGTGGAGTACCAGGAAATCCATTCCAAGTTCTTTGAGCCCCTTAACGACAGGGTAATTCTTAATGACTTCCGGCCGAGTACCGAGCAGGATAGCAATCTTCACCTCACACCCTATACATTAAAGTGTAGAGACCGCGGCAGCGAAAGCCTGAGCGATAGCGATATTCCCTCTTTCATTGAAATGTACCGGATCCTCATAGTGTTCCCTTGTGAGGTGATCAAGAGAAATTGTGCGAGCCCTCGGAAACTTTGCGACGGATTCTCTGAGAGCCCTATTATAATCGAGCCTAAGCTCAGATGTGGGCCGCTCAAAAAAACTATGTCCATCTGGAAAAATAGGCGGTATCTCCCCGCAAATTATGACCTTGAACTTTTTAATCACTAATGTTCTGAGTATTTGGGTGTAGTACTCGGAAAATAATTCTATATCCGTGCCATTTCCGACGTCATTGGTGCCGATCATCAAGCAACAAATGAAGGTGTCGCTAAGCGCATCAATCTCCTGATTAATCTTGAACCACAGGTCGCGCGCCGTAAATCCGTTGACACTCCGGTTTATGGTGCGCCACTGGTATGGCGTCTGCTCCGATAGAAACTTCCCCAAATAGAGCGGGTAACAGCCATAACTGCGTGCCCCAAAGGTCTGGCTATCGCCGAAACAAATCAAATTTTGATAGTTCATTGCTATTCCATCATCAGATGAGACGGGCCTATGCGCGACGAAATTGGTGTCCTGGCCAGCAGCGTCTGGCAAAGGTCTGCGCGGCCTACGGGGCGCCGAAGCCTTACGCCTGGAACGCCGCCAAGTGTCATCAACGCCTTTCGCGAATTGGGGCGACGGCGCGGTAAACCTGCAGTGTGCGTTGGGCGACTTCGTTCCAATCCGGAATCGACTGCAGCACTCCAGCTATCAACTTCCGGGCGCCCAGTTGGTCGCAAGATTTCGCCAGGGCGATGATGCGATCACGCAGTGCATCGCAATCTCGCGATTTGAGCCAGCCCTAAAAGCTTATTCAAAAGCTAGCCCGTATTTCTCGAGCGCCAGACGTAATTCCTCAGTATTAGTTATCCTATGGGACGTATTGGATTGGATAACTGCCCGCGGGACCGCCTGCAATGGCATTGCGGAATTAACACCGAGAAAGTCACACACGCGTCCCACTACAGCGCGATTGTCCGAACGAAACTCCTCATACCCAACTCGGATGTAGGCGTGCGACGAACTCAACTCACCAAATCGCTGACCAAGATAGTGTTTCATCCTGACCCTCTTCAATGCTTCCGGCACATTCCATGTGACAGCTAGGTCTTGTGGATATTCTTGCCCGAAGTATCGCTGAGTCGCTCTCGCACAGGCAATTGACTTCAACCATTCGAGGTTGTCGCTTCTTACCAGATGAATTATTGAGATATCGCGGCGTGACTGTAGCCAGCGAAGATGCGGGTTGAATCCTTCAACGACATGTACCGGACTGAAACGCGGATGGAAAAACCACTTGGGGGTCGAGCGAAACAGGAGGCGGAAGCCGATCACCTCGATCTCGGGTCCGTGCCGATCCCTGAGGAAGGCTCGTTCGTTCGGCCGCAAACCGTCGAAGCGACCCCGAAGGAAATCCTCGGCCAACTTAACCCTAGCGACTCCAAAAACGTGCTCGGTGGACTCCCAGCCGCATGTCACCCCCGGATGCAAGCCCAATTGTTCCGCGAAAGCGCTGCTGCCTGTGCGAAAGGTACCGACGATGAGATACGGCCGCATCGACTTGTTCCTTGATCGATGTTTGCGGAGCCCAGACACTCCACACTAGATGAGCATCACCAATGCCTCTCACACGACAACAACGAGGCGATTGGCAACGGTTCCAGGGCTACTGAACGTCAACATCACGCTTTGTGTACGCCCATCAACAGGCCTGGGAAACCAAGGCCTTGCATGGATTCTGCGACTTCAGCGCAACAACGGCAAGGGGTCCCCGAATCGAGACGCGGAGAGGGGGCATCATGTACCCTTCCTCGAAACATTTCGTACGGAGCACACGCACTGATCCGCCAAGCCGGCGCCGGTGGTGTGGTCCGTTGAATGGACTTGGGTACCGGGAGCTGACCGCGGGCGGCGACCCTACAGAGGGCTTAGCCCACCCGCCGTGCGTCGTGCACGGTCTAGGATGTCGTTCGGCGGCCACTTCGGTATCTGTGAACAATGGGGTCCCGGGTGGCAACACCATCACGAGTGACTTGGTTCCACCCCAGCGCAGGGCGCGCTTTACGGCTGACTGGAGACATTGAACATTTGTTGAGGCGAGTCCACAATCCCGGTGCTCCGACTCCCACTCTCCATGCAGCTGACCCGATGCCCCGGCCCGCACTGATCGCTTCACTGCTGTTACTCGCCGCAAACCCCTGTCTGGGCCGAGCAACGCTCGACCTGCAACCGATTGCCCCGGGGGTCTTTGTGCACCAGGGCGTACATCAACTGCCGGATCACCATAACCGGGGAGAGATCGCCAACATCGGCTTCATCGAAGGCCGGCGCTGCGTCGCCGTCATCGATTCTGGAGGCAGCCCGGAACAGGGTCGCGCACTGCGCGACGCGATCAGGGCACTGACCCGCACGCCGATCTGTTACGTGATCAATACGCACGTGCACCCGGACCACATCTACGGAAATCGCGCCTTCCGAGAGCCCGGCGTCCGCTTCGTCGGGCATCACAAGCTCGGTGCCGCCATGGCGGCACGCGCGGCCTTCTACAGTGAAAAGGCAGGCCGCGATCTAGACCTCGCGCTGACCGCGGAAGACTTCGTGCTGCCTGACATAGAGGTCAACGGCGAGATGGAACTCGATTTAGGCGAGCGGCGTCTGACTCTGGTAGCTCAGGCAACAGCCCATACCGACAACGATCTGACCGTTTACGACCAAACGACGCAGACGCTGTGGCTTGCAGACCTATTGTTTATGGATCATCTGCCGGTGATCGACGGCAGCCTGAATGGTTGGCTGAACGTACTTGACCGGGTGCGTGCGATACCTGCTAAACGCGCAGTACCGGGGCACGGCCCCGTCGCTGCATTCTGGCCGGTCGATGCAGCACCAGAGATAAGATATCTGAGCGAGTTGCGTACCGAGCTTCGCGCTGCGATCAAGCAAGGCCGCACCATCGAGCAGGCGGTGGCATCGGTCGGGCGTTCCGAACGCAGTCGCTGGGCATTGTTCGATGAGTTTCACCCGAGGAACGTCGCGACTGCCTACGCCGAACTCGAATGGGAAGAGGACTGACCGCGCTGTCGCGGCCAGCACGAATCATCATCGAGGAATAAACACTGAACGGAGAATCGAATATGCACTGTCGCCCGCTTTTCTTCCCCAGCCTCCTTCTTGCGATCGCACTGCTTTCGCCGAGCCTCGCCTCTGGCGGCAGCGACATGCCGGAAGAAACCGCCTGGGTCAACGGCCTGCGCGCAAAGTTCATCGGCGAAAAAGCCATCGAGGAAGGCAACGACGTGATCGAACTGTCCGCGCCCTATCGTGCCGAGGACCCGGCCTTGGTCCCGCTGCAGATCACCAGCCGGATCCCGCAGACGCCCGAGCGGTTCATTAGGAAGATCACGTTGGTCATCGACAATAACCCGGTCCCGTTCGGGGCGTCGTTCGAATTCACACCGGACTCAGGGAAGGCGGATATCGCGATGCGCGTCCGCGTGAACTCGTATAGCTACGTGCGAGCCATCGCCGAGACCAATGACGGCAAGTTGCATATGGCCAAGGCCTTCGTCAAGGCCAGCGGCGGCTGTTCGGCGCCGATCGGGGGCGACCTGGAGGCGGCGATGGCGCGCCTTGGCAAGATGAAATTCAAGATGGACGGTGAGCGTCTGACGCCGCAGCAACCCAACCTCACTCAGTTGCTGATCAGCCACCCAAACATCACCGGCCTCCAGATGAATCAGATCTCGCGTCTGGTGCAGCCGGCTCACTATGTCGAAGAGGTCAAAGTCAGCTTCAACGACAAGCCAGTCATGACGGCTCAGACCGACATCGCGATCAGCGCTGACCCGAACTTCCGGTTTTACTTCGTACCGCAAGGACAAGGCGAGTTGAAGGCGGAAATTCGGGACAACCTCGGCGGTCGCTATTCGACGACGCAGACCTTGACGCCCTGAGGCCGGAGCCGGGTGGAGGCGTCAAGCCTCCGCGCGGCTGCATCACTTTAGGCGCGGATCCCGGTCGCTGAGAAGTACCACCAGAGTCTTGTCCCAGACCAGCAGGCTGTCCTGCTCGAACAGGGGTATTTCAGCGCCCGGCGCACAAATATCGAAGGGCGGTGTCGCCCCGGTGTCAATGGCCTTGAGCCACACATCGTTTTCCGGAGGATGCGGCAGCACGAAGTTGACGGCATGCGACGTCGGGTTGAACAGCATGCACAATTGCCGCTCCCCGCCCATTGCACAATGGAAGTGGCAGCCGATCGCCGCATCCGTATGCCATTCCGGCATCCACCCGCAAGCATTGAACCAGCTCAGATCCTGCGGTCGATAGAACTCATCGCGCGACACCACCGGGTGGCGGGCCCGAAAGGCCAGCAAACCCCGCGTGAATTCGAGCATGGCCCGGTTTTGTTCAACCAGGCTCCAGTCGAACCACGACACCTCGTTATCCTGGCAATAGGCGTTGTTGTTGCCCCGCTGCGTGCGACAGAACTCATCGCCGCCCAACAACATCGGTACGCCGCGCGACAATAGCAACGTGGCCAGAAAATTTTTCATCTGGCGCGTTCGGATCCGCTGGATCTGCGGATCGTCGGTAGGACCTTCGACGCCGTAGTTGGCACTGAAGTTGGCATCGCAGCCATCCCTATTGCTTTCGCCATTGGCCCAGTTGTGCTTCTGCTCATAGGACACGAGATCGTTGAGCGTGAAGCCGTCATGGCAGGTCACAAAATTGATGGAGTGGACCGCCGACCGACCGCTGTGCTCGTACAGGTCGGCGCTGCCGGTCAAGCGCTGCGCGAACGCGCCGGCCATCCCCTGATCGCCGCGCCAGTAGCGACGTACATCGTCCCGATAGACCCCGTTCCATTCCGACCAGCCATCTCCCGGGAAACGCCCCACCAGATATGCGCCGCCAGCATCCCAGGCCTCGGCAATCAGCTTGGTTTGCCGCAGGATGGGATCCTCGCTGATCGCCTCGAGCAGCGGCGGGTTCGGGATCAACCGCCCGCTCCGGTCACGGCTGAGGATCGACGCCAGATCGAACCGAAAACCGTCGACATGCATCTCGACAACCCAGTATCGCAGACACTCCAGAATGAAGTTGATGACGACCGGGTGGTTACAGTTGACAGTGTTGCCGCAGCCGGAATAGTTCTTGTAAGACCGTTTATCGTCTTCAAGCAGGTAATAAATGCTGTTGTCCAGCCCGCGAAAACTGAACGTGGGTCCGGTTTCATCACCCTCCGCCGTATGGTTGAAGACCACGTCCAGCAATACCTCGATACCGGCCTGGTGTAGTGCCTTGACCATCTCCTTGAACTCGTCCACCTGACAACCGGGATAGCGCCGCGTCCCGAAACCCTGGTGGGGGGCGAAGAAGGCGATCGTGCTGTAGCCCCAGTAATTGGTCAGGCGCTCGCCGCTCATCGGGTTGACCCGCGTCAGCTCATCCGGATTGAACTCCTGCAGCGGCAGGAACTCGATGGCCGTGATGCCCAGTTCCTTGAAATAGGGGATCTTGTCGATGACGCCCCGGTAGGTGCCGGGCGCGTTGACCCGCGACGAGGGATGCCAGGTCAGACCCCGCACATGCGTCTCGTAGATCACGGTCTCCGACCAGGGTAACCGCAGCGGACGATCACCTTCCCAGTCGAACTGCGGTGCCGTGACCAGGCTGCGAACCTGGGACTGCGCCCTGTCACCGCACGCTTCGTCAAATGTCCAACTCGATGGGGCGTACAAGGCCGTCGCGTAAGGGTCGATCAGAACCCGCTCGGGAGCAAACCGGTGCCCTTGCTCAGGTGCGCAGGGCCCGTCGACGCGAAACGCGTACGCCAGCCCGCGGCCGACGCCTTCAACTCGGATGTGCCAGATGTCTCCGGTACGATTGCGACGCGGATCCAGTTGGACGATGCTGCAGGGTTCGCGAGCCTCGGCCGTCTCATAGAGAAGCAGCCAAACGCGCGTCGCGTTACGGCTGAAAAGGCTGAAGTTGACACCCGTGGACTGAAGAGACGGGCCCAGCGGCAACGGCGACCCGTCACCGCAACGGAACGCGCGGGTAGCTCGCTGGAGAAATCGGTCGGAGAGAAGATCGAGGTTCATGGCCGGAACGATTGCTAAGGAACACGGTTGATGGCGCACTCCCTAAATCCCCCCTTCCGAAAGATGCCCCCGCAATCACAACCGGTTTCCCTACTGGCAGCGCGACTGAACTTGAGTGCCCGGGTCTAGGCCGGACTGGCTTTCCGGAAAGTGCTCCTGATCACCCAGTACCATACTGCTTCGCACGGGATGCTGCAACGCCACCCAAAGTAGGGATAAAGCGTCCACATGGCCGATTCCCGTCTCTGTCCGGCCTGCCCGGACCGGAACCGGCACGATGCCTGAGCGCTCCAAACCGTTTGAGATCAGCCAGGAGAACCCGATGACCTGCCCAGTCCGCTGCCCTTGGTCCTATGCCGGCATGGATGAAGCCTACGTTCGCTACCATGACCAGGAATGGGGCGTGCCGGTGCACGATGAGCGTACGCAGTTCGAGTTTCTGCTACTGGAGGGCGCCCAGGCGGGCCTCAGCTGGGCGACGATCCTCAAGAAGCGTCAGGGCTACCGTGAAGCGTTTGCTGATTTCGATCCGGCAGCCGTCGCACGCTTTGGTCCGGCCGAGGTCGAGCGCCTGATGGGCTTTCCGGGCATTGTGCGTAATCGTCTCAAGATCGAGAGCGCCATAATCAATGCCCAGAAGACGCTTGCCGTTCAGGATGAATTCGGGGGCCTCGATGCGTTCCTGTGGAGCTTTGTCGATGGCAACCCGATCATCAATCACTGGCAGGATATGGCCGAGGTTCCAGCGCATTCGGCCGCATCGGATCGGCTCAGCAAGGAACTGCGCCGGCGTGGTTTCAAGTTCGTCGGCAGCACGATCATTTACGCGCACATGCAGGCCACCGGGATGGTAAACGATCACTTGATCACCTGCTTTCGCCATGCGGAATGTCAGAATCCCAAGGTGATCCGCTCTGTTTAAGCACCGAGCGTCACGGGACCGCCCTTGAAAACCTTGGGCGTGCGACCCATTTCGCCTGGGTCATTGGCGTTCGATCGTCACCACGTGCCACCTACAACCAAAGGAGACCTGTCCGGACATGACTACCGCTGAGCAAAAGGTAACGCTGGGCTTCGAGGCCGAAGTTAAGCAGTTGCTGAACCTGATGATCCACTCGCTGTACAGCAACAAGGAAATCTTTTTGCGGGAGCTCGTCTCCAACGCGTCGGACGCGATCGACAAGTTGCGATTCCTGGCGCTGACGCATGAGGCGCTGTATGAGGGTGACGCTGACCTGAAGGTCAGAATCGAATTCGACAAGGCGAATCGGACCATCTCGATCACCGACAACGGCGTCGGCATGAACCGCGAGGAAGTGCAGCAGAACATCGGCACGATCGCCCGCTCCGGAACCCGCAAGTTCTTTGAGTCGCTGACCGGAGACGAGGCCAAGGACAGCCAGCTGATCGGACAGTTCGGCGTCGGCTTCTATTCCAGCTTCATCGTCGCCGACAAGGTCGTACTCGAGACCCGCAAGGCAGGCCACAACCAGAGCGACGGCGTCCGCTGGGAGTCCACCGGCGAAGGCGATTACACACTGGAAACGATTGACCGACCGGAACGCGGAACCCGCGTCACGCTGCACCTGCGCGCGGATGAAGACGAATTCATCGACGGCTGGAAGCTCCGCAGCATCATCCGTAAATTCTCGGACCACATCTCCGTACCCATCCTGATGACGAAGGACAACGTGAAGGGGGACGAGGAAGAGGAGAAGGCTACGGAAGTCGAATGGGAAACCATCAACAGTGCCTCAGCGCTCTGGGCGAAGTCCAAGGAAGATATCAGCGACGAAGCCTACAACGAGTTCTACAAACACGTCTCGCACGACTTCCAGGAACCCTGGGCCCGCTTGCACAGCCGGGTGGAGGGTACCAACGAGTACACCTTGCTGCTCTACGTGCCCGCGCATGCCCCGTTCGACCTGTGGGACCGCGATGCCAAGCGCGGCGTGCGCCTCTACGTGCGCAAGGTATTCATCATGGAGGACACGGAGAAGCTGATGCCGCGCTACCTGCGCTTCGTGCGGGGCGTGATCGACTCGGATTCCCTGCCGCTGAACGTCTCGCGTGAGATCCTGCAGGAGAACAAGCAACTCGAGAAGATCCGCTCCGGTGCGGTCAAGAAAGTCCTGGGCCTGCTCGAAGACATCGCGGCCAACGAGCCCGAGAAATACGCAGCATTCTGGAAGGAATTCGGTTCGGTGCTCAAGGAAGGGCCGATCGAAGACTTCAAGAATCGCGAGCGAATCGCCAAGTTGCTCCGCTTCGCCTCAACCCATACCGGGAGTGACGCTCAGACGGTCTCTCTGGCCGACTACCTGGCACGGATGCCGGAGGATCAGGACAAGATCTACTACATTACCGCTGAATCCTACGGGGCAGCGGCAAACAGCCCGCATCTCGAAGTGTTCCGGAAGAAGGGCGTCGAGGTCCTGCTGCTGCATGATCGCGTCGATGAATGGCTGGTCGGTTACCTGACGGAATACGAAGGCAAACACCTGCAGTCGGTCGCAAAGGGCGACCTCGACCTATCGAAGCTGGGCGAGGACGAAGCTACGGACAAGGAGCAGCAGGAGAAGCTGACCGAAGAGCTGAAGCCGCTGACCGAGCGCGTCAAGACGGCACTCGGTGACAGCGTAAGCGACGTCCGGATCAGCCACCGCCTGACCGAGTCGGCTTCGTGCCTGATATCGGAAGACTATGGGCTGAGCCGCACGATGGAGCGCATTATGAAGGCCGCCGGCCAGCAGGTACCGGCCAGCAAGCCGGTGCTCGAAATCAACCCTGGCCATGCCATCGTCAACCATCTGAAGCACGAAGCCGACGAGCAGCGCTTCAACGATCTCGCTCGCATCCTGTTCGATCAGGCGGTGTTGTCGGAGGGCGGACAACTGGACGATCCGTCGCAGTTCGTCCACCGCATCAACAGCCTGTTACAGGGTCTGATGCAGTAGGCTGCAGCCCCTTCAATCACCCGTCGGAGGGGCGCGTCGGCCATCACTCGCGTCCCTCCCCCTGCAGATCCGATCCCAAGTGTGCCAGAGGGATCCGGCGTCATGACTTATCCCCCGCCTTTATGGCATGATGCGCAATTTCGTGCAGAGGTTAGGTATGCGCATCATCCTCTTGGGGAGTCCCGGTTCCGGCAAAGGCACACAAGCCCAGTTCCTGACCGAGCACTATGGCATCCCACAGATTTCGACTGGCGATATGCTGCGCGCCGCGGTAGCCAAGGGCACACCGCTCGGACTACAAGCCAAGCAGGTCATGGACAGTGGGGCCCTTGTATCCGACGACATCATTCTCGGTCTGATCGAAGAGCGCATCGCACAACCCGATTGCCAGCGAGGCTTCCTGCTCGATGGCTTTCCACGCACCATCAAGCAAGCCGACGGACTGGCTGCCATGGGTATTCAGCTCGACTGTGTGGTCGAGATTCGTGTGGACGACGAGACCATCGTCCAGCGGATGAGCGGGCGCCGCATCCACCCTGCATCCGGACGCACCTACCACACTGTCTTCAATCCGCCGAAAGTGGCGGATCAGGACGACGTCACCGGAGAGCCCCTGATCCAGCGCGCGGATGACGAAGAAGCGACGGTTCGGAAACGCCTCAACGTCTACCACGAGCAAACTCGGCCACTGGTCGATTACTACACGAAGCACGCTGAGTCCGGCGCGCTGAGCTTTGCCAGTATCGACGGCATCGGAACCGTCGACGAGATCCGCTCGCGACTGTTCGCCGCATTGAGCTGAGCGAGCAAAAATCACTACCGTTTGTCGAAATCTACAGGACATGTCGTCCCACATTGTTTGATACCTTAACCCGCCCGAAGCCGATGACCGCCAAAACGCTCTACGACAAAATCTGGAACGATCATCTCGTCCTGACCGAAGACGATGGCTCGGCGTTGATCTACATCGACCGCCAGCTGATTCACGAAGTCACTTCGCCGCAGGCGTTCGAGGGTCTACGGCTGTCCGGGCGGAAACCCTGGCGTCGGTCCGCAAACCTCGCCGTGCCCGACCACAACGTGCCGACCACCGATCGGCAGGCCGGCATCAGCGACCCGATCTCGCGGCTTCAGGTCGAGACGCTGGACCGCAACTGCGCGGAGTTCGGCATTACCGAGTTTGCGATGTCGGACATTCGGCAGGGCGTCGTGCACGTCATGGGACCGGAACAGGGCGCGACCTTGCCTGGCATGACCATCGTCTGTGGCGACTCGCATACCTCAACGCATGGCGCATTCGGGGCCCTCGCCTTTGGCATCGGCACCTCGGAAGTCGAGCACGTACTCGCCACCCAATGTCTGGTACAGCGGAAAGCCAAGAACATGCGCGTCGCCGTTGAAGGGACCCTTCAGCCGGGTCTGACCGCCAAGGACGTGATTCTGGCCATCATCGGACGGCTCGGCACCGCCGGCGGCACGGGCTACACGATCGAGTTCACCGGGTCGGTCATCCGCGCCCTCTCGATGGAGGGCCGCATGACCGTCTGCAACATGGCAATCGAGGCCGGTGCGCGTGCCGGACTGATCGCGGTCGATGCCACCACGGTGAACTATCTGACCAACCGTCCCTTCGCCCCGAACGGCGCACTTTGGGACCAGGCAGTCGCCGCCTGGGCACACTTGCATAGCGATGATGGCGCGCACTTCGATGCCGAGGTGGAAATCCGCGCCGAGGACATCCGGCCGCAAGTCACCTGGGGAACCTCGCCGGAGATGGTGTTGCCGATCGATGGCAGAGTCCCGGATCCGAATGCCGAAGCGGATGCCACGCGCCGCGCGGGCATACAACGCGCACTCGACTACATGGGCCTGAAACCCGGTACACCGCTGACCGACGTGGCGGTCGACAAAGTCTTCATTGGCTCCTGCACGAATGGGCGCATCGAGGACCTGCGTGCCGCCGCAGCAGTGGTGCAAGGCAAGCAGCGGGCCAGCAATGTGCGTCTTGCGCTGGTTGTGCCTGGCTCGGGCCTGGTCAAGGAACAGGCCGAACGCGAAGGACTCGACCGGATCTTTCGCGAGGCTGGATTCGAGTGGCGAGAACCGGGGTGCTCGATGTGTCTGGCGATGAATGCCGACCGTCTCGAACCCGGCGAACGCTGCGCGTCGACGTCAAACCGGAACTTCGAGGGACGCCAGGGTTATGGCGGCCGTACCCATCTCGTGAGTCCGGCGATGGCGGCGGCCGCAGCCGTCCACGGCCATTTCGTCGACATCACCCGTCTCTGAGCCTGATCGGTTAGATTCCATGAAAGCTTTCACCCGTATCACCGCCCGCGTCGCCCCTCTGGATCGGGCCAACATCGATACCGACGCAATCATTCCAAAGCAGTTCCTGAAGTCCATTCAGCGTGCTGGATTCGGACCTTACCTGTTTGACGAGTGGCGCTATCTGGACCACGGCGAACCGGGTATGGATTGCACCGACCGCCCGTTGAATCCCGAGTTCGTGCTGAACCAGCCGCTCTTCGCCGAGGCTCGTATCCTGCTGACGCGCGAGAATTTCGGCTGCGGCTCGTCACGCGAGCACGCGCCATGGGCACTCGAGGACTTCGGCATCCGGGCCATCATCGCCCCCAGCTTCGCTGACATCTTCTACAACAACTGCTTCAAGAACGGCATCCTGCCGATCGTCCTGGATGCAAAAACCGTCGATGAACTATTCACGCTGGCCGAGCCGGGGCACGACTTGACGATCGATCTGGAGTTGCAGACCATCGCGACTTCGGATGGCCGAGTGATTCCATTCGAGATCGATGCATCGCGCAAGCATCGGCTGCTGCATGGCCTCGATGACATTGCCCTGACACTGCAGTACCGCGAGCAAATCGAAGCCTATGAGGCGCGCCGGCGCACTTCCGCGCCCTGGCTGTTTCCGGACACGGTACCGACCTGAACACGTAGCCAATGCGGCCCCGGGGCGTCGCAGGACAAATCGCCCTTGCCGGGGTGGACGTCACTACTCCGTGCGCCCCCCCCGGCCAAAGCGCCAGCTACGCACAACTCTCGAACGACTCTGACCCAAAGCGATGAACAAGACCGTTAATGTGGCCGTGCTGGGTGCTACCGGCGCCGTCGGCGAAACAATGCTTTCGATCCTCGCGCAACGGAATTTTCCTGTCGGTGAGGTTTATGCGCTCGCAAGCGCTCGGTCCGCCGGAAAGCGAGTCGAGTTCGGTGACGAGACCCTGACGGTCACCGACGTCGAGCAGTTCGACTGGACCAAGGCGCAGATCGGGCTGTTTTCGGCTGGCGCCTCCGTATCGGCGGAATTTGCACCAAAGGCGGCGGCAGCCGGCTGCGTGGTGATCGACAACACCTCTTGCTTCCGTTACGACGACGAGATTCCGCTGGTCGTGCCCGAAGTCAACCCCGAGCGCATCGCAGATTTTCGTCACCGCGGCATCATCGCGAATCCGAACTGCTCGACCATACAGATGGTCGTTGCTCTGAAACCGATCTTCGATGCCGTCGGGATTGCCCGGATCAACGTGTCGACGTACCAGGCCGTATCGGGGACGGGCCGGAAAGCCATCGAAGAACTCGCCGGCCAGACCGCCAAGCTACTCAACGGACGCCCGGTGGATCCAGCGGTCTATCCCAAACAGATCGCCTTCAACGTCCTGCCCCAGATCGACGTCTTCATGGACAACGGCTACACCAAAGAAGAAATGAAAATGGTCTGGGAGACCCGTAAGATTCTGGGCGACGACACGGTACAGGTGAATCCGACTACCGTTCGGGTACCCGTGTTCTATGGGCATTCGGAGGCCGTGCACATTGAAACGCGACGGAAAATCACCGCCGACGAGGCCCGCGCCCTCTTGTCCGCCGCGCCCGGCGTCATCGTCATCGACGAGCCACAGCCAGGCGGCTATCCCACCGCCGTGACCGAAGCCGCGGGTCATGATGCCGTCTACGTGGGTCGCATCCGGGAGGACATTTCTCATCCCATGGGCTTGAATTTGTGGGTCGTCGCAGATAACGTTCGAAAGGGCGCCGCCCTCAACAGCGTGCAGATCGCCGAGATGCTGCTCCAGCGATTTCTCGCCTAGCACGGCGCGTTGGTCCCGCGCTCGTTCCGAGTCGGTTAAATACAGCGTGGCCGCCGCGTGTGGTCGCACTGTGACCTAAGTTTGTGTGAGGGGGACCGCCCACCGCGGCTTCCCCTTCTCATTCATCGCTTGAACCGGAGATTGGCCGCGTGCACAGTTTTTCGAAAGCACTCGTCATCGTCGGATTGCTGGCCCCCGGCAGTGGACAGACGCTCGGCGTTGGCGAAATCAAACTGCATTCCTTTCTGAATCAACCCCTCGACGCCGAGGTGCCACTGGTTCTGTCCGGCGAACAACTGGATCAAATCCGCATCGGCCTAGCAGCACCTGCGGAATTCGCGAAGGTCGGTTTGACCCGCTCGCCGGCTATCGGCAAGCTGCGCTTCGATGCGGTGCAGCGGCGCGATGGGAGTTTCGCGGTTCGCATCCGCTCTCTGGATGTCATCTCCGAACCCTTTCTCAGCTTCCTGATGGAAGTGACCTGGCCCCAGGGCCGCATGCTGCGCAGCTTCACGGTCCTGCTGGACCCGCCCGATGCGTTGGCAGCGCCCGTAGTCACGGCACGCCGGGAACTGACGGCCGAGTCGGGAGGCGACTGGCAGGAGACCCGCCCCGTCTCAGGGGTTTCCGCGGATGCCGCCGCCCAACGCATGGCTCCGCGCCCTACGGGGCAAATCTATGGTCCTGTTGCTCGCAACGAGAACCTCTGGAAGATCGCCGAGCGGCTAAAGCCCGATGCGTCGATTCCGACCGAACGGATGATGACGGCACTCTTCCGTCTAAATCCTCAGGCCTTTTCCCGACCAAGCGTCAATGCCTTGAATGCCGGCACTTACCTGAGGGTCCCCGGGCAGGACGATCTCTTCGGCTCGGGAGATCCCGTACAGTCGCGACAATCGACAGAGGAATCTCCGTTTCAGCCCGAGCGACGAAATCGGTCAGCACAACATCGAGTTGCAGCATTAGCCACCTCGCCGGATGAAGCCAGCGGGGCTGCTCAGCCGAACCTTAACGGTCGTGAGTCCGTAACAGCCGGAGCCTCTTCCCAGGTACGCACACCCGACAATCCAGCTTGGCCTGCTATCGAAAAGCTCCGGCGCGAGAATGAACAGCTACGCAACCGGATGACCCAGTTGGAGTTGCGGGTGACGGATCTGACCCGTCAGCTTGAGGCGCGCGACCGCAGTGCCAGCGCGCCGGCACCAGCGGCCCCAGCCCCTGCCATCGTGCCCGCCGCGGCGTCAGGACCTGTTGTCGAAGCGGCGTCAACCACTACTTCTGCCTCGGGGACACCTGCGTCACGCGACGTGGAAGCCGCGTCGCAGCCCGTCGACGCAACAGGTCCCGCAACGGTCGCCGTGCCTGCACCGGCAGCGACTCCCACTCCCGCCCAGGTGCCAGCCGCGGACGGTGCGCGACACGTAACCGAGCCCGAAGGCGCGGGCACTGAATCAAAACCCGCGAACATTCCGATCCCGTCTCACAGACCTTCCGCACCGCTATCGGCGCGCCAGATGCAGGCCACCGCCGACGACGGTTTGCAACCCTGGCTCATGGGTCTCGCGGCAGCTCTGGTCGCAGCACTCGTCGGAGGCTACGCGCGGCGACGTATTGAGTCCCGCCGCTCGCGTCAAATGGTCGACGACGAGAATGCGTTGGCGGTGACTGCAAGCAAATCAACGGCTCGCTCGGCGCCGGCCGGACTGATCAATGCGGGGGTAACCGAACCGCCGGCCATTGCAGCCAACGCACGCCCAGACACCACTACGGTACAAACAGCGCCGGAATTTGCCCGGAACGAACCGCTGGAAGGAGACGCGTTGTTCGAGGCGGAGATCTATCTGTCCTATGGCAAATTCCGCCAGGCCGAGGAGTCCATCAGGCGCGCGATTGAACTCGCCCCCGAACATCCCGAGCCCTACCTCAAGCTTCTTCAAGTCTACGCGGCCACGCAAGACCGCGACGCCTTTCGGCTTTTGACCGAAAAGCTAAAGACGGAACACCCGATCGCCGACCCTGAGTTCTGGGCTCGTGCCGACGCCCTGGCGGAAAAAATAGGTCTGCCCTTGGGAACGCTCGAACAGACACTGTCGGACAGTGAGGACGACAGCACCCCAGCCAACGCAGCGCCTGACGAAACCGATCAATTGATTGCCAAACTGAAGCATTTCAGTTTGGAAAGCCGCATACTGGACGAGGAAATTCCGAGCGCCACGCTTGACGATGCAAGTCAGGGCAAGGGAACCGTCCCTCCCCTGTCATCGACGACTGACGGAACGGCCGGCCAGTTGCAGAGTGCCGCTTCTCCAGAAGAGGCGCCGACCGAGTCTACGACAGGTACCGGCGAACAGGCCGAGGATGCGCACGTGATTCCCTACACGCCCATCCCGTTTTCCAAAGAATCGGCACACGAAACGGTCGAATCGGCTCTCGACACCGATGCTGCGCGGTCGATCGAGGACCTGCTTAAAGAGCTGTCGGCCATGCATTTCGAGGAACACCTCGCCGCGGCCCCGGACGGCATGAGTCCTGCGGTGACCAATCGCTCGCTCGCTGCCCAAACGAACGATGGCAGTCATCCCGCCGCAACTGAAGTCGAAGATCTCGAGTCGAAGCTGGATCTGGCTCGGGCCTATGCCGACATGCAGGATGTCGTGCAGGCCCGCATCATCTTGAATGCAGTCATTACCGCTGGAACGGCAGAGCAACGCCGGGAAGCACAGGCCCTGCTGACGCGCCTTGGTTGAGGCCTGCAGCTTGCCGTGACACGAGCCCGTCCGTTGCCCCTCGCGGCGGAAGGCAAGCGTCAGAACAGACTGTCACTTACGGAAGGGGCCGTCCTGGCGGTTGCACCACAGGCACCACCGTTAGGCGGCTCCGAGCCCTTTATGAACGGCATGCGGGTCGCCGTGGGGCAGCCCGACTCGGAGCGCAGCCCCGTTTCGCGATCTATCCAGACCTCCGCCACGTTCTGCGGCCGCGCCAGGGTCACCGGTTCACGCGCGATTTGCTTCATGGTCAGCCCCCAGATCCGCATCGCGCCCTGCGCGCCCGTGAGTCGAGCCGGCTGGTTGTCGTCGCGCCCCACCCATACCACACCCAGATAATCGCCGGTAAACCCGGCGAACCAGCTGTCGCGGAGATCGTTCGTGGTGCCGGTCTTCCCTGCCACATTGAAGTGCCGCGGCAGGAGCGCATAAAGCGACTTCCCGGTGCCTTGCGACACGGCTTCCTGCAACACGGTATTGACCAGGAACACCGCCGACGTATCGAGTTGCTGCCGGGGCTTGAGTGCGTGGCGCTGCAATACCTTGCCGTCGCGTGAGGTGACCGCTCGTATGGTGGTCAGCGGCATCAGGAAACCCTCGGCAGCCAGCGTTTGGTACGCCTGCGCCACCTCGATCGGCGTCATGCTGACGGCACCGAGCAACACCGACGGGAACGTGGGCCCCTTGCGCGACACGCCCATCCGCCGCAGCGTTTCCAGAGTGTGTTCGACACCGACACTGAGGCCAAGCCGGATGGTCGCCAGATTATAGGATTGAGCAAGTGCCGTGCTCAGCAATACGGTCCCATGCTCCTTGCCGTCGTAATTGCTCGGAAGCCACGGCCGACCACCTTCGGCCTTCAGTCGCAGAGCCCGATCCGACAGCGGCGAGGCGATCGTATAACGCTTCGAGTTTCTCAGAGCGGTCAGGTACACCACTGGCTTGTACAGTGATCCGATCTGCCGCTCGGCATCGAGCGCACGGTTGAAACCTGCGGACAGCGGATTCCGCGACCCGACCAGCGCGACGATCTCGCCGCTGTCGCGGCGCGTAACAATCGCGGCCGTTTCAAGTCCACGACGACCTGCCCGCTGTTCCAGTTGCTTGATACCGTCGCCCACGGCCGCTTCCGCGGCACGCTGCGCATCGACCTCGAGAGTCGTAAAGATGCGCAGCCCCTCCGATGTCAGATCCTCGTTCTGATAGTCCTTGGCCAACTGGCGTTTGAGCAGATCGAGAAAGGCCGGGTACTGGCTGATCGGTTGATGGGGATCGGCGAGGACGTCGAGCGCCTTCGCCTTGGCCTCGGCGGCTTGGGTGGGCGAGACGTAATGCTGTTCCGCCATCGCATCGAGCACGACATTGCGGCGCTTCACGACGCGATCCGGCGCCTGGAAGGGATCGTAGTAGGAAGGGCCTCGCACCAAACCTACCAACGTCGCGATATGCTGCAGCTGCAGTTCACTCAGCGAGCGACCAAAGTAATACTGGCTGGCCAGAGCGAAACCGTGGATCGCGCGTGCACCGTCCTGCCCCAGGTAGATCTCATTCAGATAGGCTTCCAGGATCTGCTGCTTTGAGTAGCGCGCCTCAAGGATCAGCGCCATGAAAGCCTCGTTGATCTTGCGCCACCACGTGCGCTGCGATGTAAGGAAGAGATTCTTGACCAGTTGCTGGGTCAGCGTGCTGCCGCCCTGAACGATGGACCCCGAGCGGGCGTTGACCCAGACCGCTCGCAGGATGCCTCGCGCTGATATTCCCGCATGCTGATAGAAGTCGCGATCCTCCACGGCAAACAATGCTTTCAACAGCAGGTCGGGAGCTTGGGCCAGCTTGATGAGAATGCGATCCTCCTTGATCGTCGGGTAGAAGCTACCGACCTGCAGCGGCTCCAGGCGCAACACCGCCAGGCTGCGCCCCTTGTCCAAATCGGTCAGCGCCGAGATGCGATCACCGTCGAAGTCGACGCGAACGGTGCGGGCGGGCTCGGCCCTATCGGGAAAGCGGAACGCACGAGTCTTGACCAGTAGCGACGTTCCGCGTCGCGCATAGCTCGCGCGTGTCGCGAGGAGCGGATCGGGCCGAAATTTGAGGTCCGCAAGGCGCTGCTCGAGACGCTCAGGCCCGCTTCCGGCGCCGACGAACAATTCCATCGGCGCTGCGTAGATCCGCGCCGGGAGGGACCACTTCTTCCCCTCGAATTCCTCCCGAATGCGGTAATCGAGGTAGGCAAGGTAGGCCCCAAAACCAACCACGAGAAAAGGCAAGAAAACGAGGATCTGGCGCAGCAAAAAGCGACGGAACCGTCCGCCGCGCGCGCGTCTGCCTTTCGGTGGTACTCGCTTGCGCTGCTGGCGTGTCATCGCGCTCGAACCGGCATCGCTAGAAAGCAGCCAAGTGCGAACTCAGCCCACCAAAGAATCGCGCGCATTTCCACCGAACGATCACCAGAGCTCGCGGATGCCGCTGTGCAACGGCGCCGGCCGGGGCCGTGCCGATGTCCGGAGTTCGTCCGTCAAGCCCCTCGTGCAACAAGGTCGGCAATGACCGACGCGTGCTGTGGGCTGGAGTTCAGGGCCGGAATGTAGCGATACTGGGAACCTCCTGCACCGAGGAAGACTTCCCGGTTGGCCACGGCAATTTCCTCCAGGGTTTCCAGACAGTCCACCGCAAAGCCAGGGCAGACCACATCGACTGCGCTGACTCCCTGTTTTGGCAACTCCGCCAAGACCTCGACACAGTAGGGCTTTAGCCACTCCATCGGGCCGAAGCGCGACTGGAAGACCAGTCGCCAGCGGGACTCGTCCAACCCGAGGCGACCGGCAATGGCCGATGCGCTCGCGACACATTGATCATAGTAGGGATCGCCCAACGCCCGGCTCCGGGCCGGCAGACCGTGAAATGAGAACAGCAACATACCGGAGGGCTGACCGTGGCTCTTCCAATACTGGCTTATGCTGCTCGCAACGGCATCGGTATACGCCGGCTCGCGGAAGTAGTCGGCGATGAAGGCATGGGACGGGACGTGTCGCCAGGTGCGGAGCACCTGCGTTAGCGCGTCGTAGGTCGAGGCGGCCGTGGCTGCCGAGTACTGGGGATACAGCGGCAAGATGACCAATTCCTCGACGCCCTCTGCTTTCATGGCATCGAGTTGACTCCGCACACTGGGATTGCCATAGCGCATACCCAACCGGACGAGATACCGTGTCCCATTAACGGCTTCGCGCTCCAGATGCTCCTGCACCGCCGCGGCAAGATCGGACGAATGAAAAAGGAGCGGCGAGCCGCGCTCGGTCCACACCGTAGCGTAAGCGTGGGCCGACTTCGGGGCGCGCAGGGGCGCGATCACCAGATTCAGTACGAACCACCAGATCGCTCGCGGAATCTCCACGACCCGCGGATCGGCCAGGAACTCGCGCAAGTAGCGCCGGACCGCAGCCGGTGTGGGGGCATCGGGCGTACCAAGGTTGACCAGCAACACCCCGACTTTTCGCTGTGACTCAGCCGTCATGGCACTCACTTCCGGTTGATCAAGCCAAGAAACTCGGATCGCGTGCTGATCTGGCGCCTGAACAAGCCCAGCATCGAAGAGGTCGTCATCACCGAGTTCTGCTTCTCGACGCCCCGCATCATCATGCACAGGTGTTTGGCCTCGATCACGACGGCCACGCCAGCCGGCTGCAACGCAGTCTGGATGGCATCGGCGATCTGCTTCGTCAGGCGCTCCTGAATTTGCAGTCTCCGCGCATACATCTCGACGATGCGCGCCACTTTGGACAAGCCGATGACTTTACCCTTGGGCAGATAGGCAACGTGGCACTTGCCAATGAACGGTAGTAGATGATGTTCGCACAACGAGTACAGTTCGATATCCTTGACGATGACCATGTCCTCGGTATCGGCCTCGAACAGGGCATTGTTCAGCACGTTGTCGAGAGATTGGGCGTACCCGCTGTTCAGGAACCGAAATGCAGCGGCTGCCCGCTTCGGGGTGTCGATCAGGCCCTCACGGGTCACATCCTCGCCGAGTTCCTGGATCAGGTCAGAAAACACGGCTTCCATTCGCTTGCTCATGGCTCAGTCTCTTCGGAAAGTCGAAAAATTACCCGGCGGCTCCGGTCGGTGAGGTCAGCGCCGATTCGGAGCACAACCGCGCGGCTTCGATCAGCGCGGCCGCGCTCGCTTGCCGGCCGGTGGCGTTCTCAGTCAAGTAGCGCCGCCAGCGGCGTCCACCGGGTGCTCCGTGATATAGACCGAGCACATGGCGGACCATTGCATGTAAAGGTGTACCCGCGCTTAGCTCGCGTTCGACGTAAGGGAGCCATTGGTCGATAACGCTGCGTCGCGTGACGGGTGGAGTCTCGGCGCCGAAGATTTGCTGATCCGCACGGGCCAGCAGGAAAGGGTCTCGGTACGCCGCGCGGCCAATCATGACACCGTCGAAGCTGCGCAACTGCGCGTTCGCCTCTTCGAGCGTGAGAATTCCGCCGTTCAGAATGATCTCCAGATCCGGTCGATCCTCCTTGAGTCGCGCGACCACGTCGTAGCGGAGTGGCGGCACCTCTCGATTTTCCTTGGGGGATAGTCCCTTCAACCAGGCTTTCCGCGCATGCACGACGAAAACACGACATCCCGCCGAAGCCACCGTATCGATGAATGCCAACAGCTCTTCGTAGGAATCACGCTCGTCGATACCGATCCGGGTCTTGACCGTCACCGACAAGCGCGTGCATGCCCTGATGGCTGCAACGCCCGCCGCGACCAGTTCGGGCTCCGCCATTAGGCAGGCACCGAAACGGCCGTTCTGCACCCGGTCGCTGGGGCAGCCGACATTCAGGTTGACCTCATCGAACCCGGCCGCGTCGGCCATCGCGGCGCAGGCTGCCAAGGCCTCGGGATCACTGCCTCCGAGTTGCAACGCCAGCGGCTTTTCCTCCGGGCTGAACGCCAACAGGCGACCGCGGTCACCGTGCAACAGCGCCGACGTCGTGACCATCTCGGTGTAGAGCAAGGTGCGTTTGGACAGCAGCCGCAAGAAAAACCGGAAGTGGCGGTCGGTGCGATCCATCATCGGCGCGACGGACAGACGCCTATCCAGAATGCAGAAAGGTTCAGTGGTCATTCAGCACGGGTGATGGATTGTAGGCCGGGTTGCCGGGAGCCTGCCCGAGCGCCCCGTACGGCGCGCTTTCAGGATGACGGAGTAGGGATCACACCCAGGATCGAGCGGCCGGCCGGGGCCTCGTCATCACGGCAGCAGCACAGGTGGTCGGCTTAAGTGCCCCGCTGGTTTTCGCGGCTCGGACGCATCGCCGGCAATTGGTGACGGGGAGACGCGGAAATCATTCTGACCTGTCTCGAGGTGCTGAACCACAAACCGACCGCCAAAAGCAGCAACAGCGCTACGCAAACCACCACGGCATAAACGATGGCACGCAATTCCTCGACCTGCCCTAGGGCATCCGTCCCCGTAGCGGTCGCAGGGGCCTGGACGGAACGATATCGGGGATGCTCGGTGGTACGATCTTGCCCCATGCCGCCCTGTGGCTGAGAACGCAGGAGCCTTAATTCACCCGCTGCCGCCTCGAGCAGTTGCAGATCCTCACCGCCGAGCGTACCCCTTTCCACACTCTGCTCCAGTCGTCGTAGCTTGCTTTCGACCGAGGCGCTCAGGACGCGCGCCAGACGGCCCTCCAGCGTTTTCACTTCCGGACTTGGCTGTGGTTCTTGGCCGATGGCTGCGAGAGCCGGAGCGGAAATCCCGCCTTCCAAGCGGGCAAGCGAGGATTGTACGCGGTAAAGCCACACGACGATCAGGAACATCATGGCAATGATCCCGAGTGTCCAGATCAGCTGCTGCAAGCGCAGCAACCATGCTGGCATGGCCCGCGTCAGGTGATGACGGTCGCCCTCTATCGTGTACAGAGCGCGCCGATATGCCGCATCGTCCGGAGGTAAATCAGCCATCGAATGCTCTCATCGGCCGCTGCCCAGGAAATCAGCCCCCCGTCAGCCGGCTTACGGAAACGCTCGGACCATCCTGAGAAAAGATATCAATATGGCAGATCGCGGCTGCCCGGTCAATTCCGCCCGCAGGTCGCACCGCCGACCAACAAGGCCTTCATCTCCCGGACGGCCGCATCGATTCCACAAAAGACGGCGCGGGCAATAATGGAATGCCCGATGTTCAATTCGCGAACGGCCGGGAGGCCGCAGATAGGCCCGACATTGTGGTAATGGAGGCCGTGCCCGGCGTGCACGGCCAATCCGGCCTCGGCCGCCGCTTGTGCCGCGCGTTCCAGGCGGTGCAACGCCAGGTCACGTTCGGCGTCGTGCGCGGCATCCGCATAGGTTCCGGTATGCAACTCGACTGCGGGTACCCCAATTCGAATCGCCGCATCGATTTGACGCAGATCGGCCTCGACAAACAGGGAAACCTGGATATCGGCCGCGCTGAGTCGTGAACACGCAGCCTGAACCGCGGCAAAGTGCCCCTGCACATCGAGCCCGCCCTCCGTCGTCAACTCCTCCCGCCGCTCCGGAACCAGGCAGACAGATGCCGGACGCACCCGGCAGGCCACCGCGACCATCTCGTCGGTAACGGCCATTTCCAAGTTCAGCCGGGTCGACAGGTGCTCCTGTAGCGCGTCGATATCACGGTCCTGTATGTGTCGCCTATCCTCCCGCAAATGGGCGGTAATGCTGTCCGCACCTGCCTGCTCGGCGGCAAGTGCCGCTAGCAATACGGAGGGGTAGCGCGTACCGCGCGCCTGCCGCAGCGTCGCGACATGATCGATGTTGACGCCCAGTGCAATGGACTTTCGAGCTGTGGAGTTCGTCGTACTCATGTTCGCGAATATTTGAAGAGCTCCCTACTTTTCAACGAACGCCCGCCCAAGTGATGGGCTATCACACCCCGCATCAGCCGCTTGGCGTCCTTGAGGTCGGAAGCGCTCGAGAAAACGCCCGTCCGCAGCGCGATCAGCGCCGATCCCCGGACGGCCCCGGCCTCCGGCAAGGCTGCGATGGGGCCTTGTTCAACGACATAGCGATAGTATCGGCTCGGATCCAATCCATCGCCCGTGGCGATGTCGCATTCCAGCGGCAACTCGTAGCCGAGCTCCGCGAGCAACAAGACTTCAAAGTTGCGCAGCACCGCTTCCCGTTCATCCGCCGCTGCGAGCCGATGCAGCGCTTGACCGTAGACTTCGAAGATCGGCGGATGTGGATCATGCGGCGCCAACAGACGAAGAATCAGCTCATTCAGGTATAAACCACAGGCGAGCGCCGTGGCGTCCGCCAACGGCTGAGCAGCGACGACTTCGACATCGGTCAAGATCGGCAATTCGCCCCGGGCTGACCATGAAACACGCAGCGGCGCGAACGGAAAGAAAACCGCACTGGCAGCGCCCTTTTTTCGGCGCAATCCCTTGCCGAGCACCGAGACCCGGCCGTGCTCGCGGGTCAGGAACTCAAGAAACAGGCTGGTTTCACGATAACTCGTCCGATGCAGCAAGTACGCCGGTTCGAGCAGTATCCGCCCGGTGTCTGTCATGTTCCCCGGGGCTTGCTGGTTCAGTCCGAATAACCGAAGCGTCGCAACGCTGCGGCGCTGTCGGACCACCCTTCCTTAACTTTCGCCCAGAGCTGGAGATTGACCTTCTTCTCGATCATGGCCTCCAACTCGCGCCGCGCAGCGGTGCCGATCGCCTTGAGGACCTCTCCCTGTCGCCCGATGACGATAGCCTTCTGGCCTGGGCGTTCCACCCAGATGGTTGCGTGTATCGTCACCAGACCCGGGGTTTCGGTGTATGACTCGATCTCGACGGTCAACGCGTGCGGCACTTCCTGACCGACCCGGTACAGCAGCTTTTCACGGATCAGTTCGCTGGCAAAGAAGCGCATCGACCGATCGGTCACCTGATCGCCCGGGTATATGGGATCACCTTCCGGCATCAGTGCGATCAGGCACTGTTCCAAAGCCTCGATGTTGATGCCCTTGGTCGCAGAAATCGGGATGATCTCGTGAAACTCACGACCCTCATTGGCGCTTCCCAGAAAGGGGAGCAAACTCGTCTTGTCGGTCACCCGGTCAATCTTATTGATCGCCAGCAGGATGGGTGCGGACACATCGGCCAGCCGCCGGCGTACGGGTTCGTCCGAAGGCTTCCAGCGTGGACCGTCGATGAGCCAGACGACCGCGTCCGCATGACTCAGCGCCGACTCGGCAGTCCGGTTGAGCGCTTGATTGATGCCGCGTCGTATGCCCGCGTGGAGTCCCGGAGTATCGATAAACACCAGCTGCGCGCGAGGTGTCGTCTTGATGCCGAGAATCCTGTGGCGTGTCGTCTGCGGTCGAGAGGAGACGATACTCAGCTTCTGCCCCACCAGACGGTTGAGCAGCGTTGACTTGCCGACGTTTGGGCACCCAACCAGCGCAACGTAACCGACTTTCATGCGGACGCCTTGGTTCCCTCGGTAAGCTGCCTCAGCATTTCCTGCGCCGCCTGCTGCTCCGCCCGCTTGCGCGAACTGCCAGTGCCGGTGGATGGCTCGGCCGACAGCGGAATCCGGCACTCAACGACGAAGCTCTGGTCGTGCGGGCGTCCCGTCAACGACAGGAGACGGTATTCGGGAAGATCCAGCCCCCTGGCCTGCATCAACTCCTGAAGTTGGGTCTTCGGGTCCTTTTTCCAATCGGCTACCGTAAGGCGCTCGAAGGACTCTCCAAATAGCCTCAACACCAGATCGCGGCAGACTTCATATCCCTGGTCGGTCAACACGGCGCCGATGATCGCTTCGAAAGCATCTGACAGGATCGAGTCACGCCGGAAACCGCCGCTGCGCAACTCTCCTGCCCCCAGAATCAGATAATCACCAAGCTCCAGCGTCCGCGCAATCTGGGCCAGTGAAGTCTGGTTGACCAGCGCGGCGCGGAGCCGGCTCAACACCCCCTCATCCGCGCTGGGAAAACGGTCGAACAGGGCCTGAGCGATCACGAAACCGACGACCGAATCGCCAAGGAACTCCAGTCGTTCATTATTGATGCCGCCGGCGCTGCGATGCGTCAGCGCCGACCGCAGCAGCCTGGGGTCGGTGAAGCGCAAGCCCAGTTTCTGGGCCAGCAAGTCTTCAGGGTGCCTCATGGCTTCAGTTCGATGACGACCACGTCATCGAAGCGCGCGACCACATCGAGATTGCCCAGCACGTGCCGTACGACGTCGTATTGCAACCTCAGTTTCAGGTTCTTGTCGTCCCTTTCGAGCTTTACGTTGCCGGTGGTGACGTCTTCGACGTTATTGATCTCCCAGCGCCGCCGCAGCAAATCGAAGATCTCTTCGCGCGACTTGTTGCCGAGATCGCGATCACTCTCCAGTGATTGCAGAGTGGAGCGGATCATGTAGTGCTCGAAGTAGATCGGCGCCACCCTGACCAAGACCACGGCGCATAGGCCGAGGAACCCCAACAAGAGCAGAAAGCTGATCAGCGTCATGCCGCCCTGCACGGTACGCGCAGACGCGAGATGACGCCGTTGTGAGTCGGCGCGCGTCACGGCGGTCACTGCAGGCTATCGCCCAAACGATCCAGAGCCACGCCGTGGTTGTCCCAATCCCAGTTCATCCAGATCAGAAAGGCCTTACCGACCAGATTGGCTTCAGGTACCGTGCCCCAATAGCGACTGTCATTGCTGTTGTCGCGATTGTCGCCCATGACGAAGTACTGCCCCTCCGGCACTCGAAACTCCCCCTGGACGCCGGGCTGACCCTCGCGAATCAGAATATCGTGCGTCACGCCGGTCAGGTCTTCGTTCAGCAGTGCGGCACCGCTCATGCTTGCGCCCTGACCCACCCCGACGTATTCGCCGAGGCGCGTCTGCGGAACCGGCTTGCCATTGAGGTAAAGCTGCTTGTTGTAGTAAGCGATACGGTCACCGGGCAAGCCGATGACGCGCTTGATGTAGTCGACCGAAGGATCCTGCGGGAACTTGAAGACGACGATGTCACCGCGACTTGGCTCACCCATGGCGAACACCTTAGTTCCGAGCACCGGGAGCCGGATTCCGTAGGTGAACTTGTTGACCAGAATGAAATCGCCGATCAACAAGGTCGGCATCATCGATCCGGACGGAATCCGAAATGGCTCGACGATAAACGATCGCAGCACCAGTACGACGAACAGTACCGGGAAGAAGGAGTGCGCATATTCAACCAGCCAAGGTTCCTTCGCATCGCTCGTCGGAGCGCCACCCCATCGCTGCCATAGCAGATAGCCACCCCAGATCACGCCGCTCGCCAGCGTCGCGAAGACCAGCACGAACTCAAAATCGACATCCATCGCGCGCCCTCTCAGGAATCCTTGCCTACCCGCAACACCGCGAGGAAGGCCTCCTGCGGAATCTCGATCCGACCGACCTGCTTCATGCGCTTCTTGCCGGCCTTCTGTTTCTCAAGCAGTTTCTTCTTGCGCGTGATATCGCCACCGTAGCATTTCGCAAGAACGTTCTTGCGCAACGCCTTCACCGACGAGCGCGCGATGATTTTGGAACCGATCGCTGCCTGAATCGCGACTTCGTACATCTGGCGCGGGATCAAATCCTTCATCTTATCGACGAGATCCCGGCCACGTGTCTGACTGTTGTCGCGATGGACGATCAGCGACAACGCATCGACCTTGTCGCCATTGATCAGCACGTCGAGCCGCACTAGCGGCGCCGCCTGGAAGTGCTTGAACTCATAGTCGAAGGAGGCAAAGCCCCGGCTGACCGACTTGAGCCGGTCAAAGAAATCCAGCACGACCTCGCTCAACGGCAGGTCGAAGCTCAGCGAAACCTGACCGCCGATGTACTGCATGCTCTGCTGAACCCCGCGTTTTTCGATGCACAAGCCGATGACGGCACCGAGATGCTCCTGCGGTACCAGGATGTTGGCACGGATGATGGGTTCGCGAATCTCGGAGATCTCATTCAGGGGCGGCAGTTCGGATGGATTGTCGACCGCGACGACCTCTTCGTTGGTCTTCAGTACCTGGTAGACGACGGTCGGCGCGGTCGAAATCAGGTCCAGGTCATACTCTCGTTCCAGCCGCTCCTGAACGATCTCCATGTGGAGCATGCCCAGAAAACCGCAGCGAAATCCGAAGCCCAGCGCCTGGGACACTTCCGGCTCGAAGTTCAACGCGGCATCGTTCAGTCGGAGTTTGTTCAGCGCTTCGCGCAGGTTCTCGTAGGCGTCCGACTCGACCGGATATAACCCCGCGAACACGCGCGGCTGCACCGTTTGGAAACCCGGCAGCGCCGTTTGCGTCGGATTGTCAGTCGCGGTGATCGTGTCACCAACTGGCGCACCGAAGATCTCCTTGATCCCGGCGACAACGAAACCGACTTCGCCCGGCCCGAGGCTCGCCTTATCCAGAGGCTTGGGCGTGAATACACCCAATTTCTCGACCGTATGGCTCTTGCCCGTGGACATCATCGTGATGCGTTGACGCCGGGCAATGCGGCCGTTCATCACCCGAACGAGCGACACCACGCCGAGGTAGTTGTCGAACCAGGAATCGATGATGAGCGCCTGGAGCGGCTGATCCGGGTCGCCTTCCGGCGCCGGAATCGCTCCGATCAGTTGTTCGAGCAGATCATTGACCCCGAGGCCAGTTTTCGCACTGATCCGGATCGCGTCCTGCGCCGGCAGACCGATGATTTCTTCGATCTCGCGCGAGACTCGTTCCGGCTCGGCGGAAGGCAGATCGATCTTGTTCAGGACCGGCAAGACTTCCAGCCCCTGCTCGATGGCGGTATAGCAGTTGGCAACGCTCTGCGCCTCGACCCCCTGGGCCGCATCGACGACCAGCAGGGCGCCCTCGCACGCGGCCAACGACCGGGAAACCTCGTACGAGAAGTCGACGTGCCCCGGCGTATCGATGAAGTTCAACAGATACTCATCGCCTGCCTTCGACCGATAGGTCAGAGTGACACTCTGCGCCTTGATCGTGATGCCTCGCTCCCGCTCGAGATCCATCGAGTCGAGAACCTGTTCAGCCATCTCACGATCGGCGAGGCCACCACAGATCTGGATCAGACGGTCGGCCAGAGTCGACTTGCCGTGATCGATATGCGCGATGATCGAAAAATTGCGAATATGAGTCCGATCAGTCACGCAGTCATTCCTTGATCTTCATCGGCAGAAACAGCGAGTTGCCGCCCCTCAGCACGAGCACGGCCACCGTCTTGCCCTTGGCGAGTCCCTTGGCAAGGTCCTGCAGATGGGCGACGTCCCTTACCGACTGGTCCTGCAGGCGCTGGATCACGTCTCCCTTCCGCAAACCCGCCTCGAAAGCCGGCGAGCGCTGCACGACATCGGTGACCAGTACGCCGAACTTTGTCACTTCGAGCTGTTCGCGCATTTCTGCGGTGAGGTTGGCCACGCGGACACCCAAGCGGCTCACCATTTGCCCTTCGAGTTCGCCCTTGGCGAGCACGGGCTCGTCGTCATCGGTCGGCAACGCACCAATCTTGACCACCAGTTCCTTATTGGCACCCTCGCGCAACACCTTCAGTGTTGCCGTCTCGCCGATCTTGGTCATACCCACCAGAGGGGGCAATGCGCTCGAGTTGGTAATTTCGGTCCCGTTGTAGGCAAGGATGATATCGCCGACCTGAATCCCGGCGGCCTCAGCAGGGCTCTTGGGCAGGATCTTGGCGACGAGCGCCCCCTGCGGCTTCTTCATACCGAAGGATTCCGCCAGTTCCCGGTTCACGTCCTGAATGTTCACGCCGAGCCAGCCGCGCGACACCTTGCCAGCGGATTTGAGCTGGGCCACGACCTGCGTGGCGACTTCCGTCGGGATCGCGAAGGAAAGCCCCATGAAGCCGCCGGTGCGACTGTAGATCTGCGAATTCACGCCGACGACCTCGCCGTCAAGGTTGAACAGAGGGCCACCAGAATTTCCGGGATTAATCGCAACGTCGGTCTGAATGAAGGGCACGTAATTGTCGCTCGGCAGACTGCGGCCCTTCGCGCTGACAATGCCGGCCGTCGCCGAGTGCTCGAAACCGAATGGAGAGCCTATAGCCAGCACCCATTCCCCCACCTTCAATGCCTCGGAGGAACCGAGCTTTACGGTGGGCAAGTCAACGGCATCGATCTTCAGCAGCGCGATGTCGCTTCGCTTGTCTGAACCGACCAGCTTGGCGACGAGTTCGCGACGATCCTGAAGCCGCACAATGATTTCGTCGGCGCCCTTTACGACGTGATGGTTGGTCACGACATAACCATCCGAGGACAGAATGAATCCCGAGCCCAGGGATTGGGCCTCGCTGGGTTCACCGCCACCACCACCACCGCCCTCGCCAAAGTAGCGCTTCAGAAAATCGTCGAAAGGGGTGCCCTCGGGAATCTCCATGCCCTCTGGGAGCTGAGGCTCGGACGCGGCAACCTTTTGCGTAGTGCTGATATTGACAACCGCCGCATTGTTTCGCTCGACCAGCTCCGTAAAGTCCGGAAGCTGCGCTAACGCGTTGTTCGACAGCCAGAGCGACAGTCCCATGCCGACCACCATGAGACGGACGACGCGAGGCACCTCGACGCAAAAATGAGGCATGATCTTCATGGAAAACCCTGAGAAGAAAAATATGACTGACCTGACATACTCAGGTCACGAGACGCCGGGAAATAACCGGCGCCGAGGCCAGTGATTCGATGAAACCCCATTTCTTGGCTGTCCACAAGCCCAGCGAAAAGGCAAGCGCACCTCCACTTAGCGCGCCGAAATCGACCGCCGGGGGCCAGATCCTGCCCACGGCGAAGTGGCCAACGGAAGCTCCGATGAAGAGCGCCAGCAGCGACCCCAGGTAAAAGACTCCGGCCGCAAACATGGTCCGACGGGCCGAAAGACTTACGACGACATGATCTCCCAGCTGCAGGTCGAACTCTGGTTTACGAATGGTGAGCTTGCGCGAAAGCCGCTCACTGCCAGCCGCGCAGCGGGTCTGACAACCACCGCATGCGTCTGCAGCACCGAGTTCAACGACGCACGAATCGCCGTCGACCGCAACGATGATACCGACTTCCTCCACCGTAAGGCAGCTACAGGGCTCGAACGCCGCCGTCAATCGGCTGACGCGCCACGATGCCGTATGCCATTCGCGATGGCCTGCGCGGTTCTTGCCGGAATTTCACCGATTGCGGTCACGAGGAAGTCATCGATCTTGCGAGAAAAGGAGTGAATCGCGCCCGATGCCGTGGGTTGGCCAACTACCAACTTCTCACCGACCTCGTCGAAATAGACCGAGACCGAGGTCAGACCATCGCTGAGCAACAGATGTTCGACAGGCCGGTTCATCGCCCCGTTTCTAATCCGACGAAATGACGCGATCTGAAAACCGACCGGAACTCCATGTAGGGTCCATCGCAATGAATCGATCGGCAGGCCCACTTGTTCTCGAGTCTCCCAATCGTTTGGCCCTGTTTTCGTCGAGGGCTCAAGCTGCTCGGCAGACACGGGCGTCGCAAGGTCCAGCGACGAAAAAACCATCTGCTCCACCACGGTATCCGTACCATCGATGATTTCGACCTTGAGAGGCAGATTCGAAGAGGAATCGACCCACACGCGCCGTCCGTAGCGCATGTCATCCCTCGCGATAATGGCAACGGCTTGCGCATCCCGCTGGGCAATGCGATCCCGTCCGCCCAGGATGAATATGTAGTTCGGACGAAGCTGTTGGAAGTTGGCCGGCAAATCGAACAAATCTCGCCCGGCCGTCCTCGTCTCGACCAACACGGTGCGGCTGTCATGGAGGTAGCATCGAACTTCCTGTCCTTGCCGGATTACCTCGCGCATGGGCCCGCTGAGCGACACGAGCCGCTCATGCTCCACTCCGTTGCTGACCGCGTGAATGAATTCGATGTTTTCGACTTTGTTATCGCGGGAATATGCAATTATGCCGCGATATTGCAATTCGCTCATCGCCGTCCGCATCTTTTCCAGTAGCGCGACGGCGACATCGGCCTCGTCCCCGCCCTGTGTCAGATCCGTCGCCAAAGCCTGGAGACAGCATGCCATCGCAAGGAAACCAAGGGACCAGCGGCGGAGCCGTGTCGCCGCGAGGAACAAGCGGATCACGCTAACTACCGGCCTGCTCTGTCGCTACTGACCACACGCAAATAGGGCATAAGGCCACCATTGGCTGCGAGGTAGGCCGTTTCGTTGTGCGTCACCAGATAATCATGCAACTGGGCTGTCGAGGCGGGGTCCGTGGAGGCCACGGTCATCGGGTTCGCTTCCCGCTCCTGCAGTACCGAACCGCCCACAAATACGGCCAAACCGGCCAGAGTGGCCGCCAACGCAAGCGTAATCGCCTGATCACTCACGCGCTTCCGCCAATCGGGGACGACAATCGCAGGTTCGTCTTCTATCGCCGCGTGCACGCGCGATACGAAGTTCGCATCAGCAATCACAGGCTTTCGCGAGCGCAACACTTCCTTCGCGAGAAGGAAGCGGGAAAACTTTGCGGCATCTTCCGCACTCGATTCCAGCCCTTTCATGAGCTTCGTTGCCGCCGCTACGTCCATCTGGTCATCGACCAGCAGCGACAGCTTTTCGGACATGTCATCTCTCTTCATTGCAATCACCCCAATACAGTTTGCATTTTTTTGTCGATGGCTTCGCGAGCCCGAAAAATACGCGACCTGACCGTTCCAACGGGACACTCCATGACAGATGCGATCTCTTCGTAGCTAAGCCCATCGAACTCACGCAGGGTTATGGCAACTCTGAGTTCTTCCGGAAGTTCGTCAAGTGCCGATTGTATCACGGAAGCCAACTCGTTACTCAGAGCCAAGCCCTCGGGCGTCTCCAGATCCTTTAGACGCGAGGCGCTCTCGAATTGTTCCGCCGCATCGATGTCGATTTCGTCGTCTGTAGGACGGCGAGCCCGCATTGCCAGGTGATTCTTTGCGGTATTGATCGCGATCCGGTAGAGCCAGGTGTAGAACGCACTTTCACCACGAAAACTCGGTAGGGCACGGTAGGCTTTGATGAAAGATTCCTGGGCGACGTCAAGCGCTTCGTCGGCATCCTTGACGTAGCGATTGATCAATTGCGTGATCTTGTATTGGTACTTCCTGACCAGACTGTCGAAAGCCTTCTTGTCACCCTTCTGTACGCGTCGGACCAGTTCTTCATCCAGGAGTTCGTTCATGCTTTGTTCTTTACAATGTCGGTATCCGACCCGACCACGGGGAGGGGCTGTTACTGGTCCGGTCGCCGAGCGAGCCGGCCGCCACCTCGCGCCAGGAACGCGTTCTTCGAAGGACGGTCCCGGAATGCGGATGAAGTCTGATTTGCGCCGATTATGGATTGTCGCCCCGAAGCGTTCAATCCCGCTGGCTTTTTCGGTAGCATCGTAATCACTCTGTAACTGGTCGATACTCCTGCAACGACAAGCGCGATGTCTCCTTCCTTCGATGTCCTGATCATCGGCAGCGGCGCCTCCGGTCTTAGCCTGGCGCTGCGGCTGGCCGACCACTGCCGGGTCGCCGTCGTGTCGAAAGTCGCGCTCAGCGAGGGCAGCACGATCTATGCCCAGGGCGGCATCTCAGCCGTGCTCGACGCCCGCGATTCCGTCGAGTCTCACATTCAGGACACGCTCGTCGCGGGTGCCGGGCTGTGTGATCCCGAGATCGTCCGCTTGGTGGTCGAGCGCGGAAAGACATCGATCGATTGGCTGCGACAGCGGGGGGTACCCTTTACCGAGGTGGAAAACGATCAGGGCACGTCGGAACTGCACCTGACGCGCGAGGGCGGCCATACCCATCGGCGCGTCGTGCATGCCGCGGACGCTACGGGCAGGGCCGTAGAAACGTCCCTGGAGCGCCACGCTCGGGCACATCCGAATATCGAGTTGTTCGAACATCACAACACCATCGACCTGATCACAACCCGCAAGCTCGGCGACGCGTCCGACCAGCGGGTCGTCGGCGCCTATGTACTGGACACGCGGCGGCAACGCGTCCTGACCTTCCGAGCGCGACTGGTTGCTCTGGCCACCGGCGGCGCAAGCAAGGTGTACCTCTACACGAGCAACCCGGACGTCTGCACGGGCGATGGCATCGCGATGGCATGGCGTGCCGGCGCGCGCGTGATGAACATGGAGTTCATCCAGTTCCACCCAACCTGCCTGTTCCATCCCGAGTCTCGTTCTTTCCTGATCAGCGAGGCCGTCCGCGGCGAGGGCGGACGCCTGCTGCTGCCCGACGGGTCACCTTTCCTGAGCCGTTTCGACCCGCGCGCGGAACTGGCGCCGCGCGACATCGTCGCCCGCGCGATCGACTACGAGATGAAACGGCTGGGGATAGACTGCGTCTACCTGGACATCACTCATAAGCCGGCTGATTTCGTGCGGAGTCACTTCCCGACGATTTATGCGCATTGCCTGAGCTTGAATATCGACATCACACGCTCTCCCATCCCGGTCGTTCCGGCAGCGCACTACACCTGCGGCGGAATCGCTACAGACCGGGATGCCCGCACGGACATTCCGGGCTTGTACGCCATCGGGGAAGTGGCCTGCACGGGACTTCACGGCGCAAACCGCATGGCCAGTAATTCGCTTTTGGAATGTCTGGTGTTCGCCGAGCAGGCAGCCCATCACATGCTTGCGGCCCTGCCGGCCACGCAGCCTCCCGCGGAACTGCCAACGTGGGACGAATCGCGTGTCACGGATTCAGATGAAGAAGTCGTCGTGGCACACAACTGGGACGAGGTGCGGCGATTCATGTGGGACTATGTGGGCATCGTCCGAACCAACAAGCGCCTGGAGCGGGCGCTCCGACGGGTGGAACTGCTGAAACAGGAGATTTCCGACTACTACGGACACTTCCGCGTGACGAGCGATCTGCTCGAGTTACGGAATCTTGTGATCGTCGCCGAACTGATCATTCGATCTGCTTTGGCGCGGCACGAAAGCCGCGGCCTGCACTTCACGCTCGACCATCCCAAACCGGACGACACCCGCGCTCCGCTGAATACCGTGCTGGCGCCGGCAGACTTCGCCGGGCGCGAGGGATGATATCCAGGCGACGCATCCTCGCCTGCCCGGACAAGCCCCCGACACCGACACAGCCCGCGCAAGACCAGCACCGTAGCTAAAACGCCCGGGGAAACAGTTGATGCAGGAAAGCCGTGACCCTGACGTCGGCCAACCCGCTCGCCAGCGCGTAGCCTGCCAGCATCAGGAACATCACTCCACTGATGCGATGCAGCAGGCGTAAGGGGATGCGCTGCAAGACGGTGCGCCCCGCGTAGATCCCAAGCGCAGAGGTAAAGCCAAGCCCCAGCGTCGCACCGGTCCAGACCGGCAATGGCGCCGCACCGACACTGAGCCCGGCCGTCGCCAACTGCGTCTTGTCGCCGAACTCGGCCAGCACGAGCATCAGGAACGTGGTCGCAAACACACCGTGACCCCGCATTTCGCGGAACTCGTCGGCCGCTTCGTCCTCACGCGACAGCAGCGCAATGGCCCCGAAGACAGCGAACAGCGCCGCGACGCCGAACAGCAGCAAGGGCCGCGGGATCCACTCCGCGATCGCAGCCCCGAACACGACCGCCATCAGGTTCAGCAGCGCGAATGCCGCGAGGGCACCGAGCATCACCGGCAAGCCCCGGTGGCGTGCCGACAACATCATGCACACGAGTTGGCTCTTGTCGCCGATTTCCGCGGCCGCGATCACCAGGAAGGTCGTGGCAACCACAGTGAGCCAGCGCCACACCTCTGCATCGAAAACTTGATCGTGCAGCCAGCTATGGAGTTCCGTGGACAGGGGGCACGCCATCGCCGACGCAATCAGCCCAGCAGGTTGTCCAGAACCATCATCACGACAAAGCCGAAGACAAAGGCGAAGGTCGCGGATCGCGCCTTACCCTTCGATTGCGTTTCGGGGATGATGTCATCGGCAATCACGAACAGCATCGCGCCCGCCGCGAAAGCCATTCCTATAGGCAACAGAGGAAAGAAGAAAGACACGGCAGCTACCCCGAGCAACCCGCCGAGCGGCTCAACCAGCCCGGTCAAGGTGGCGATGAAGACGGCCTGACTGCGCGGATAACCGAGCCCCACCAGCGGAAGTGCGACGGCCAGTCCTTCGACGATGTTCTGCAGTCCGATCGCGATCGCGATGACGAGACCGTTGTGCCAGTCGCCGCCACCGAAACTGACGCCGACGGCCATGCCCTCCGGAAAATTATGCAGCGTGATGGCGGCGATGAACAGCCAGACCTTACGCAACGAGGTGATCAGGTCGCCACGATCCGCGAGAAAGCGTTCATAGGGCAGAAAGCGATCCGCGAGTTCCAGAAACCCCGCTCCCGTCAACAAGCCTCCGGAAACGATGAAAATCCCCTTCCCCGGCCAGATCTGGTTGCCGTACTCGATCCCGGGCACCAGCAGGGAGAAAGCGGTCGCCGCGAGCATGACGCCGGCCGCGAAGCCCAGCATGATGTAAAGCAGGCGCTGTGAGACCTGCCGGAAAAACAACGCAGGCAATGCGCCCAGACCCGTCGCGAGCCCTGCTGCGATGCTGGCCACTGCGCCGACCGCGATGACGGGGCTGACAAAAAAATAGACGATGGCGAGCGCTGCCGTCAGCACGGTCGCCAATGCGGCCACGACCGCAAGGCGCTGCGCCAGCAACGGCAAGGCACGGAACCTTTGGTACGCAGTGCAGGCGCCGAGTCGTTGCACGACCGCCGCCTTGATAGTGTTCAGCATGAAGGCTTACTCAATTTCAGGACAGATCGTTGGGCGCATTGCGCGATCCGGGCGACAGCACACTACCCTCAACATACGCTGGCATCGCACAACGGACGCGACATCCTAGCGATCCACCGTCAGCGCGGCAAGGTTGACTCGAGAGAATGGCCCTACGCCGGGTCCGGACCGCCACGAGGGTGAGCAAGCGGCAGGGGAAAAGCGCCTGCGGTGTGGTACCATTTGGTCTTAGAACCTGCCCCACCGATGCACATTCTGCTAAGCAACGACGACGGTTACGCTGCCCCGGGTCTGATTGCGCTCGCGGAGGCACTGCGTCCGCTGGTGGACCTCACCGTCGTGGCGCCCGAACGCAATCGCAGCGGCGCCAGTAATTCGTTAACCCTCGAGAGACCACTGCGCGTCGCCGCTGCACCCAACGGGTTCATCAAGGTCGACGGCACCCCGACCGACTGCGTACATCTCGCGATTACCGGCCTGCTGGAGCGGGAACCCGACATGGTGTTCGCCGGTATCAACCATGGTGCGAATCTTGGCGACGACGTGATCTACTCCGGCACCGTCGCCGCTGCGACCGAAGGGCGCTTTCTCGGTCTGCCGGCGGTCGCGATTTCGCTCGGTTCGTCGAATCCGACGCACTTCGACACAGCGGCCCGGGTTGCGGTGAACCTTCTGGAACGCGTCCTGAAGGATCCACTACCGCCGGACACGATTCTGAACGTCAACGTCCCCGATATTCCTTACGCGGAACTCAGAGGATTCCAGGCGACACGTCTCGGCCAGCGTCACAAGGCCGAGCCCGTGATCAGGTCGCTGGACCCTCGCGGCCGCGAAATCTACTGGGTTGGATCCGCAGGCCCCGAACAGGACGCGGGACCGGGCACCGACTTCTTCGCGGTGCGCAGTCATTACGTGTCCGTTACGCCGTTGCAGATCGACCTGACCCGTTATGAGCGCGTCCCTTTGATCGCGGAATGGCTGTTGGCGGGGAACAACTCTTGAATCTGCGGCTGGAGGGTAGCGGGATGACGTCGCGCCGGACGCGCGAGCGGATGATTCGGCGCCTTGAGGACCAGGGCATCAAGAGCCGCATCGTCCTCGACACGCTGCTCGCCACACCGCGGCACATCTTCGTGGAAGACGCTTTTGCAAGCCGAGCGTATGACGATACGGCGTTGCCGATCGGTTTCAATCAGACGATTTCCCAGCCCTACACCATTGCCCGAATGACCGAGTTGCTGCTGGAGCGGCGCACACCCGAGAAGGTGCTGGAGGTCGGTACCGGCTCCGGCTACCAGACGGCCGTGCTCGCCCAGTTGGTCAAACGGGTCTATTCGGTGGAGCGAATTTACCCCTTGCAGCAACGCGCCCGGCGCTGTCTCCAGGACATGGGACTGCGCAACGTGCGCCTCAGGCACAGCGACGGCGCCTGGGGCTGGGATGATTACTCGCCGTTCGACGGTGTGCTCGTCACCGCCGCGCCCACCGAAGTCCCTCAAGCCTTGCTCGACCAACTCGGCCGGGGTGCCGTGATGATCGTGCCGCTCGGAGCGGGGCGAGAGCAGATGCTGCACCGCATTACCAGAACGGAAACCGGATTCGAGATGGAGGCGATCGAGCCCGTGACCTTCGTGCCGCTCGTCCCGGGTACCGTCTAAGTCTGTTCCAACCACCAAGGATGCTCCGACTGTGCTGCATGAACTGATCAACTGGCTTGTCACCACCATCGGCTCCATGGGCTACTGGGGGATCTTCCTCCTCATGGCCATGGAAAGCTCGGTGATTCCCATACCCAGCGAAATCGTCATGCCGCCAGCGGGTTACCTGGTACAGCAAGGCCAGATGAATATGACGCTGGTGATTCTCAGCGGAACGCTCGGCAGCCTGGTAGGTGCATACGCCAACTACTTCGCTGCGCGTTATCTGGGGCGACGCCTGCTGCTCCGCTACGGCCGATACGTGATGATCACCGAAGAGCACTTCGCCAAGGTCGAACGCTTTTTTCGCGACCACGGAGAGATTTCGACTTTTGTCGGACGCCTGCTCCCGGTCGCGCGGCATCTGATCTCGCTGCCCGCCGGTTTGGCACGGATGGATCACTGGAAGTTCACCCTGTATACGCTGGCCGGCGCCGCGCTGTGGGTTTCCGTACTCACCTGGATCGGCTATTTCATCGGAGCCAACCAGGATCTGATAGAACGCTACTCAAAAAACGCGGTCATCGACATCCTCGCGTTCAGCGCCCTCCTGATCGCGGTCTATGTGATGTTGCACCGGAGGAAGCTCGCGCGCGCCGCTCGCGAGACTACGGCAGAGGACACGGATTAGGAATCCCTAGCGGCACCTTTCCGGCCGCGTCGGAAATTTCCCCGGATCGGTATCGGCGGCGGCGCCCCGTCTCCTGCGTTCCGCGGCCAAACCAGGGAGTACTCGACATGAGCCGACATTACCTGGAACCCCTGTTCGCGCCACGATCGATCGCGGTCTTCGGTGCGAGCGAGCGTGCCGACGCCGTCGGCACCCGTCTCTACGCCAATCTCCTGGATGGGGGGTTCGGCGGCCCCATCTTCGCCATCAACCCGAGATACACCGAGGTCAGGGGTATGCCCTGCACACCCTCGATCGAGGCGCTGGGACAAGATGTGGATCTGGCAGTCATCGCGACCCCCGCCTCGACGGTGGTCCCGATCCTGCGCGCCTGCGGGGAACGCCACGTCCGCGCCGCCGTCGTCCTGTCTGCGGGCTTCGGCGAGCGCGACGCCGCGGGCAAGCGCCTGGAGCTGACAGTCGCCGAGGAATGTCGACGCGCTGGAATTCGGCTGCTCGGCCCGAACTGCCTCGGGTTCATCCGCCCGAGCGCTCGGCTCAACGCGACCTTCAGCAATAACGTCGCCGAACCCGGCTCCATCGCATTGATATCCCAATCCGGCGCAATCTGTACCGCCATTCTCGATTGGGCCGGCGCGCACGGCATCGGCTTTTCTCTAATCGTTTCGATCGGCGACGCGGCCGACGTCGGTTTTGGGGAGGTGCTGGATTACCTGACGCTCGATCCCAAAACCCGCAGCATACTAATGTACGTCGAAGGCGTCACGAACGCCCGCCCCTTCCTCAGCGGCCTGCGCGCCGCAGCGCGCCTCAAGCCGGTCATCGTGATCAAGTCCGGGCGTCATGCCGAGGGATCTCGCGCTGCCATGACTCACACGGGAGCACTGGTCGGTGCGGACGACGTCTTCGCAGCCGCGCTCGAGCGCGCCGGTGTCGTCCGCGCCGCCACGATAGAGCAGTTGTTTGCGGCAGCCCAGTTGCTGTCGTCGCCGCCGCGGATTCGCGGCGACCGATTGGCCATCGTTACCAATGCGGGCGGACCGGGTGTCATGGCTACCGACTGGGCCATCGACAAGGGACTCGAACTCGCCGTTCTCGGTCCCGACGCGCTAAACACTCTGAACCAGCAACTGCCCGAAAACTGGTCTCGGTCCAACCCGGTAGACATCCTCGGCGATGCGTCACCGGAACGGTATCGCACAGCGGTTGAGACCTGCGCCCTGGATCCCGCTGTCGACGGACTCCTGGTGATGCTGACACCGCAGGCCATGTCGCAGCCAGCCGAGGCCGCAGAGGCGGTGATCGCGGCCGCAGGCCGCACGGACAAGCCGCTCCTGGCCTGCTGGCTCGGCGAGCGCCAGGTTCAGGCGGGCCGGGCGCTCTTCCGGGCCGCGCAGATTCCGGATTTCGTCAATCCCGAGACGGCGATCGAGGCTTTCGGATACCTGGTCGAGTACCGACGGAACCAGCGCCTTCTGATGCAGGTGCCTGGGCCGCTAGCCGAGTTGGAACGACCCGATCTCGCCGGTGCCCAACTGATCATTGATGGCGCACTGGCGTCGCGGCAGGGGCTGCTGACCCCACTCGAGACACGAGCGGTCCTGGGCGCCTTTCATATCCCAACGGGCGCGGCGATCGACGCACGGTCACCTAACGAGGCGCTGGCGGCTGCCGAATGCCTGGGCTTTCCCGTCGCGCTGAAGATCCGGTCCCCCGACATTGTGCACAAATCCGACGTCGATGGCGTCCGGCTGAATATCGACAGCGCCGCATCGATCCGCCACGCTTACTCCGACATGCTGTCACGCGTGCAGGCGTTGCGTCCGGAGGCCACACTGCTCGGCGTCACCGTCGAGAGTATGTACCAGCCGGCGAGCGGGCGGGAACTCTTCGTCGGCGTCGTCCAGGACCCGGTATTCGGTCCGGTCATCAGCTTCGGAGCGGGAGGCACTGCAATCGAGGTCCTTCGGGACCGGGCCATTGCGCTACCGCCGCTCAACGAGGATCTCGCTCGGAATCTGATCGCCAAAACCCGAATTTCTCGGCTACTGGGCCAGTTCCGTAACCTTCCGCCAATCAATCTGGACGCTCTGATCCATGTGCTGCTGCGGATTTCCGAGATGGTTTGCGAACTGCCGCAGATCGAGGAACTGGACATCAATCCACTGGTCGCCGATGAGGATGGCGTTCGCGCGCTGGACACACGCATCATGGTACGCCCGCCCATTGCCGGTCGACGTCACTTCGACCACATGGCGATTCATCCGTATCCGAGTAACTGGATCAGCCGCTTCCAGTTGCCGGAGGGACAGGACATCACGATCCGGCCGATCCGGCCGGAAGACGCCGCGATCGAGCGCGCCTTCGTACGAAAACTGTCCCCGGAGGCACGCTACCTCCGCTTCAACCAAGCCCTGAGGGAGTTGAGTCAGGAGTTGCTGGTGAGGTTCACCCAACTCGATTACCACCGGGAACTCGCTCTAATCGCAACCACCCCCGTCGCGGGCGAGGAAACCGAAATCGCAGTCGCCCGTTTTTTTCCGAATCCGGACGCGCGCAGCGCCGAATTCGCCGTGGTCATCGCCGACGACTGGCAACGGCATGGCCTGGGCACGCGACTGATGAATCAGTTGATCGCAGCGAGTCGGGAAAAAGGCTTCGAAACACTGGAGGGCGAAGTGCTAGCCCGCAACACGGCGATGTTGCGCTTCACGGAGAAGCTTGGCTTCCGGGCGAGCGAAAAAGAGGATGATCGGGATGTACTCCGTGTCACACTGGTGCTGTGAGCCAACAATACCACCCGCGCATGGCTGAGCGACCCGCACAGCCAACCAAGCGCCGCCGGCGCGGGCGCGAACTTGGCCAAATCGTTTCGCAAACACCGGGTCTGGCCGACTTCGTCGCACGCTGCCAGATTCACGCTGCAATCGAACAGGCCGTTCGCTCGTCAATACCCGAGCGTCTTGCGAAGCACTGCGTGCATTGTGTCTCACACCACGACCATCTGGTCGTGTTCGCTGACGCGGCGATCCATGCCACCGCGCTCCGTTTCGCGCTGGCGCCAGCGCTCCCGACGCTGAACCACCGGTTCGAGTCGCGTTGGCGACATGTACAGATCCGCGTTTTTCCGGCCTGGCAAATCGACCGGAGGCTCCGCGACCTTGCACTTCCGACCCGCGCGATCGCCGAGCAAGTCGAAACGGCGGCCAGATACTCTCCAAGCGACGAGATTCAGGCCGCGCTGGCGCGTTTGGCGAAGACGCTCCGCGACCCGGAACGCCGCTAGCGCCGGCTTCCCGCAGCGCTAGCTAGCGCTGCGGGAAGGAAGAGAACGAGGGTTGCGAGCGAATAGCGCCGCCCCCGTTCCGCAAGCATGGGATCAGCGTGCGACCTGGGCCGGACGCATATAGGAAATCGGCAGCGCCTCGTCGTCACGGAACGTGATCATTTCCCAGGCATCCTTCCGGCGCAACAGTTCCATCAGGAGCTTGTTGTTCAGCGCATGCCCGGACTTGTAACCCACGAAGGCGCCGATCAGACTGTGGCCGAGCAGGTAAAGATCCCCGATGGCGTCGAGAATCTTATGCTTCACGAACTCGTCCGCATAGCGCAGGCCGTCTTCGTTCAGGATCCGATAGTTGTCCACGACAATGGCATTGTCCATGCTGCCGCCCAGGGCCAGTCGACGCTTGCGCAACGCCTCGATGTCGCGCATGAAGCCGAAAGTGCGTGCCCTTGCAACTTCCTTGACGAAGGACGTCGAGGAAAAATCGATGCTCGCCGTCTGGCTGTCGGTGTGAAAGGCAGGATGATCGAAGTCGATGGTGAAGGTCACCTTGAAACCGTCGTAGGGCTCGAACCGGGCATACTTCTCGCCATCCTGAACCATCAGGCGACGCTTGATGCGGATGAAGCGCTTCGGCGCTTCCTGCTCCTGAACGCCCGCTGACTGAATCAGAAACACGAACGGGCCAGCACTTCCGTCCATGATCGGGACCTCCGACGCACTGACGTCCACGTAGGCGTTGTCGATGCCGAGCCCCGCAAACGCCGACAGCAGATGTTCGACGGTCGAGATGCGGACATCGCCTTGCATCAGCGTCGTCGACAAGGTCGTCTCCCCCACATTTTCGGGCCTGGCCTCGATGACCACGGGCTCGGGCAAATCGACCCGACTGAATCGGATACCGGTATTCGGTGCCGCGGGACGGAGGGTCAGATAGACCTTTTCGCCCGTATGCAGGCCGACGCCAGTCGCCCGAATCATGTTCTTCAGCGTTCGTTGTCTGATCATCTGACTCTCCTCATTGTGACGGGAACGTCTGCCCCCACCGATGTCGAACGGCGTGCCGCGCCGCGGCAGGGCGGCACGTCGAATACGCCGGTGTCTCTCTTGCAATCCTTGGGTCGGGCACGGATTGCCGCGTAGCAAGCGGCGGGCATCAGTCCGCTTGGCGCCGCAGGAACGCGGGGATATCCAGGTAGTCCATGTCCATCTCCTTCGCCGTCTCCGCACGCGGCTCATGCTTCGGTTGGCGCCGGTGGACAGCCGGTCGCTGCAACTGCTCGTAGTCAATCTCCCCGGTGTTTTTCTGCACCAGTTTCAGAGCGGTCTCTCCCGAGGCGTGTGAACCGGTCAGGCCTGTGGCGACCACCGTCACGCGCACTTCATCGACCAAGTCGGGGTCGATCACGGTACCGATCACGACGACGGCGTCGTCGGATGCGAACTCCTTGACCTTGTTGCCGACTTCGTCGAACTCGCCGATGGCCAGATCCAGACCACCGGTAATATTGACGAGAATGCCGCGCGCCCCCTGCAGGCTCGTATCTTCGAGCAGCGGGCTCGCGATCGCGCGCTCCGCCGCCTCGCGTGCCCGGTTCTCACCATTGGCAACACCCGTCCCCATCATCGCCATGCCCATCTCAGCCATGACCGTCCGAACGTCGGCAAAGTCGACATTGATGAGGCCGGGGCGGGTGATCAGGTCGGCGATACCCTTGACGGCCCCGAGCAACACGTCGTTCGCAGCGGCGAACGCCTGCATCAGACTGACATCCTTGCCAAGGACGGGTAGCAGTTTGTCGTTCGGAATCGTAATCAAAGAGTCGACGAACTGGCTCAGTTCCTCAACGCCTTTGTCCGCAATCTGCCGCCGTTTGCGTCCCTCGAACATAAACGGCTTGGTGACAACCGCGACCGTCAGGATACCGGCTTCCTTGGCGATCTCCGCGATCACTGGCGCAGCCCCCGTACCGGTACCACCACCCATTCCGGCGGTGATGAAAACCATGTCCGCGCCGTCGAGTACTTCCTGGATCCGTTCGCGGTCATCGAGTGCCGCCTGGCGGCCGATGTCCGGATTGGCGCCGGCGCCCAGCCCCTTGGTCAGAGCGCTACCCAACTGGATTACGGAGCGCGCATTGATGCTCTTGAGCGCCTGGGCGTCCGTGTTCGCGCACAGGAACTCCACGCCCTCGATGTGGTTAGTGACCATGTGGTTGACGGCGTTGCCACCGCCTCCGCCGATACCAACCACCTTGATCACGGCATTCTGACTGTATGAATCCACGAGCTCGAATTTCATGCTCAATCCCTCACGTTCGGTTTGATATGCCTAAAAACTCCCACTGAACCAGTTCCGCATCCTGGTCCATACGCCCTTGAATCCCGGCCCCGCCACGAACTGCCGGTCTCCTCCGCCCTGATGCTGGCGAGCGAACAGCAACAACCCGGCACCGGTTGCATAGATCGGGTTGCGCACGACATCGGTCAGACCCGTGACATGCTGCGGCACCCCGACGCGCACCGGAACATGGAAGATCTCTTCCGCGAGCTCGGTCAGACCTTCGACGCGCGCACTGCCGCCCGTAATCACCAAGCCCGCTGCGATCAAATCTTCAAACCCGCTGCGCCGCAACTCCCCCTGCACCAGCAGCAGAAGTTCCTCATAGCGTGGTTCCACGATTTCGGCCAGATTCAGGCGCGAGATCTTGCGCGCCGGACGGTCGCCAATACTCGGTACCTCGATCGTATCTTCGAGTTTGGCCAGCTGAGTCAGCGCGCAACCGTGGCGAAGCTTGATGTCCTCGGCGAACTGCGTGGGCGTGCGCAGGGCCACGGCGATGTCGTTGGTGACCTGGTCCCCGGCGATCGGAATGACGGCGGTGTGGCGGATGGCGCCATCCGTGAATACGGCGATGTCGGTGGTGCCGCCGCCGATGTCGACGAGACACACACCGAGATCCTTCTCGTCCTCGCTGAGCACCGCGGTGCACGATGCCAACTGATCGAGAATGATGTCCTCGACCTCTAGGCCGCAACGCCGTATGCACTTGACGATGTTCTGCGCGGCGCTGACCGCGCCGGTGACGATGTGCACGCGGGCTTCCAGGCGGATGCCGGACATGCCGATCGGCTCGCGGATGCCCTCCTGGCGGTCGATGACGAATTCCTGCGGCAGGATGTGCAGAATTTTCTGGTCGGCCGGTATGGCCACCGCGCGCGCCGAATCGATCACGCGGTCCACGTCGGCCTGCGTGACTTCCTTGTCGCGGATGGCCACGATGCCATGCGAATTCATGCTCGTGATATGGCTTCCGGCGATGCCGGCATAGACCGAATTGATTCGGCAACCCGCCATCAACTCGGCCTCCTCGACCGCCCGCTGAATCGAGAGCACGGTCGTTTCCAGATTCACGACGACACCTTTCTTGATGCCCCGCGACGGATGCGTGCCGATGCCAACCACCTCGATATCGTGATCGCCGTTCAGTTCGCCGACGATACAGGCGACCTTGGACGTTCCGATATCCAGGCCGACGATCAAGTTTCTGTCTGCTTTTCTTACCATTGAAGCGCCGCGAGATGTGAGTTTGGACGTTGCATGAACGGCTGGAGAGAGGCACCCGTACCCTCAGCTGCGCCGTTTTCATCAGGCGCCGGCGCCGGTTCGGTTGCCAGACCCCAGACCACGGCAAAACCGTTGCGGTAGCGCAGGTCGACTCGCTTTACCAGGGCCCCGCGCCGCCGCTGTAGGCTCGGCAACCACCGCCGAAGGCGCTCGAAGCTGGCTACCGGATCCTGCCGCCCGATGACGATTTCCTGGCCGTCGGAAAGCGTCGCGGTCCAGCTCTGTCGGGCGGTCAATTGCAGCCTACCGACGCGGACGTTGTCGCCCTGGATCATCGCATTCAGCTTGCTAAACACCGCGAAGACTTCGCGTTCCTGCCCTTCGGGCCCGGACAGGACGGGCAATGCATCGAATCCTTCGCGGCTCGCCGGGGTAAAGCGGAAACCACGGTCGTTCAGGAGGCTCCCCTGATTCCAGCGCGCGCTAGGACGATGCTCGCTGACGTTAACGATCAGTGTATCCGGCCATTGCCGCACCACGCGGAGGTCTTCCACCCAGGGGAACGACCGGCCAACCGACTCGATTGCCGAAAGGTCCACGTCAAAAAAACCCCTCTGCGCCAGGGGTGAGATCGCCGAACTGAGCTCGCTCTCGTCGAGTTGGAGAATCTTGCCTTCGATTCGAACGTAGCGGATCGGATAGGCATGGCGCAAGCTCTGATCCCAATAGGCCCACGCGCCGCAGCCAATGACGCCCAGCAGCCCGAGACTCACCAACGGCGGCAGCCAGCGTGCCATGCGCGACGAACGCAGGCTCTGTTGCGGCGCTCTGCGCCGCGTCACTGCTGTTCTGGGTCTCATATCAACAGCTGGTTTCCAGAATCCGCCAGACGAGTTCGTCGAACGGGATTCCTGCCGCCTTGGCGGCCATGGGCACCAAGCTGTGGTCAGTCATGCCAGGGACCGTGTTGACCTCGATCAGCCAGGGCTGACCATTGCCGTCGACCAGCAGGTCGACGCGCCCCCAACCCTCGACGCCGACGGCCCGACATGCCCCCAAAGCCAACTGCTGAAAACGACGCTCAGTCGCCTCGTCGAGCCCGCTGGGGCAGTGGTAGCGCGTCGTATCAGCCCGGTATTTCGCGTCGAAGTCATAGAACGCGTTGGGCGTCTCCAAACGAATCAGCGGCAGCGGCTCGTCATCCAGGATCGCGGCCGTGTACTCCCGGCCCTCGACCCACCGCTCGGCGAAGACGCGACAATCGAAAGCCGATGCCGCCTGCCAGGCGGCCTGCAGCTCGCCGAGCGTCTCCGCACGACTCATGCCGATGCTGGAACCCTCGGCGGACGGCTTGACGATCACCGGGAAGCCTATGGTCTCGGCACAGCGCTGCAAATCGGACTCGTCGTCCAGCGCGCACCATGCCGGGGTCGGGATGGACGCTCCCATCCAGCACAACTTGGTCCGGAGCTTATCCATGGCCAGGGCCGATGCGAGCACCCCGCTGCCGGTGTACGGCAGGCATAAGGACTCCAATGTACCTTGCAGCACTCCATCTTCGCCGCCCCGTCCGTGAATGATATTGAAGACACGGTCAAAGCCTTGATCAAGTACGCTGGCAACGAGATTCCCCCGAACATCGACTCCGGTCGCCCGGATCCCTCGCTGTTGCAGGGCGGCCAACACCGCTTGTCCGCTCCTCAAGGATACCTCGCGCTCGGCGGCCGTACCGCCCATCAGCACGGCGACGTGCCCGAACTCCTCAGCCTGCCGCACCCGATACTTCACTTGCTACGCCCTCCCGTCGCCCCCAGCCTCTCCCCGACGATCCGCACTTCCGGATGCAGGGTCACGCCGCATAACCGGTTAACTTCAGATTGAACATGCAAGATCAACCGCTCGATATCCTCTGCCGTGGCATTCCCCAGATTCACGAGAAAATTTGCGTGCTTGGTCGAGACCTGAGCACCGCCGACCTGGAAACCCTTAAGTCCGCAGGCTTCGATTAGTCGGCCGGCGTGATCGCCGGGAGGGTTGCGAAAGGTGGAGCCGCAGCTAGGCAGATTCGTGGGCTGGGTACCGGCACGCCGCGCGAGCAATTCCCGAATCTTGCTGCGCGATGCCGAGGCATTGCCCGGCTGCAGGCGTAACTCGGCGCCGATGAACCATTCATCCACCGGAAGCCCGACCACCGAGCGATAGCCCACCGTGAACTCGGCCGCCGCGCGCCACCGGCAGACGCCTGTGCGATCCATGGTCTGCACGCGTTCGACCAGTTCCCACGTCTCGCCACCGAAAGCACCGGCGTTCATGGCCAATGCGCCGCCCACGGTGCCGGGGATGCCGGCGAGGAACTCACCGCCACCGCACGCGGCATCGGCGCAGAAGCGCGCCACGTGCGCACAGGGGACGCCGCTCTGGACGAACACGCGCAGGCCATCGCGACGTTCAATCGACTTCAACCGATTTTTCGTACAAATCACGACACCCCGGATACCCCCATCCCGAACCAGGAGGTTGCTTCCGAGACCCAGCCAGAAGATAGACTCCGTCGGCGCGAGTGTCTGCAGGTAAAGGCTGAGATCGGACGCATCGGCGGGCAGATACAGCCGGTCGGCTGGTCCGCCAACGCGCCAAGAGGTAAAGTCGGCCAACGGCGCATTGAAAGCCTCGGTACCGGGCGGGCCAGCCCGCCCGGCCGGGTGCTCCACGCCGAAACTAGCGGTCGCCATGCCACCTCTCCGCAAGCGCTTTCGGCAGCGCAGCCGCGGCCGCACCGATATTTCCAGCACCCAGCGTCAGGACGACGTCACCCGGTTCGATCAGGGGGGCCAGCACTTCCGCCAACTCGTCCAACTCTTCGACGAAAATCGGGTCGATCCGCCCTCTGACACGGATGGCGCGGCTCAACGAGCGCCCGTCGGCACCCGCGATCGCCGCCTCGCCGGCGGCGTAGACGTCAAGCAGGACCAGAAGGTCAGGCTTCGAGAGCACCCGGACAAAGTCTTCGAAGAGATCGCGGGTACGCGTATAGCGATGAGGTTGGAAGACCATCAGCAGCCGGCGGTCCGGCCATGCTTCGCGCGCGGCGTCAAGGGTTGCCGCCACTTCGCGCGGATGATGGCCATAGTCGTCGACGAATGTAACGCTCCGTTCGCCCCGCGGGACTTCGGCGTTGATCTGAAAACGGCGGCCGATACCGCGGAAGTTGCGTAAGGCCCGCAGAATAAGGTCGTCCGGCACCTCCAGTTCGGACGCGACCGCAATGGCGGCCAGCGAATTCTGAACGTTGTGCCGCCCGGGCAGATTGAGCGTGACGTCGAGGTGCCCCGTCCGCCCCTCGCGCACGAGTTCGAAATGACTCGCCAACCCGACCTGACGGATATTCTCGGCACGCACGTCTGCATCTTCAGAGATGCCATAGGATCTCACGGGCTTGCTGATGCGGGGCAACGCTGCCCGAACGCCGGGATCATCACGGCATAGTACCGCGAGGCCATAGAACGGCAATTGATGTATGAATTCGATGAAAGTGTCCTGGAGCTTGCCGAGGTCCCCACCGTAGGTCTCCATGTGGTCCTGATCGATGTTCGTGACAACAGCGATCATCGGCTGTAGGTGCAGGAAGGACGCATCGCTTTCGTCAGCCTCTGCGACCAAATACTGTCCTGCCCCCAACTGGGCGTTGGTGCCTGCGCTATTCAGCTTCCCGCCGATAACGAATGTCGGATCGAGCCCTGCCTCGGCCAATATACTGGCCGTAAGGCTGGTCGTCGTGGTCTTGCCATGCGTGCCTGCGACGGCGATCCCATAGCGAAACCGCATTAGCTCGGCCAGCATCTCCGCCCGCGAAATCACCGGGATACGTTGCTCACGCGCAGCAACAACCTCGACGTTCGCCGACGCCACGGCGGTGGATGTTACCACGACCTGGGCGCCTTGGACATTCGCGACGGCGTGGCCTATCGCAATTTCCGCCCCCAAATGGCGCAGATGCACGGTGGCAGGACCTTCTTTCAGATCAGACCCCGACACCTGGTATCCGAGGCCCAGCAGCACCTCGGCAATCCCGCTCATGCCGGCACCGCCAATACCGACGAAATGGATACGGCGAATCCGACGCATGGGCGAACCGCTCAGCGGGGCCTCGAAACTGGTCATCATCGTGCCTCCTTCAGAGCGATATCCGCTACCCGTTGCGCCGCCTCCGGCTTGGCGAGATTGCTCGCCTGGCGGCCCATTGCCACCAACGTCTCGGGATCGGCGGCCAGTTCACGAATCAGCGCAGCTAGGCCGGCGGCGGTTAAGTCGTTCTGAGGGACACAGCGACCGGCGCCTCCTTTCTCGAAAAACCGAGCGTTGGCGGTCTGATGATCATCGATCGCGTACGGATAGGGCACCAAGATCGCCGGCAAGCCGACGACTGCCAGTTCGCTGACGGTCATGGCACCGGACCGGCAGACCGCCAGATCCGCCCAGCAATAGGCACTGGCCATATCGTCAATGAAGGCAACGACTTCCGAAGCCACCCCCAGACGACGGTACAAGGCAGCCGTCTGATCGCGCATCGCTGTCCCGGTCTGATGCCGGATCTCGCAAGGGAGGTCAAGCTGGGCCAAGGCCTCCGGGACAATCTCATTCAGGGCTTGTGCGCCGAGGCTTCCGCCGAAGACGAAGATGCGGAGCGGAGCATCAGGCAGTCGGGATGCGCGTTGCGCGGCAATCTCGAGCAGGGCCCGCCGCACCGGGTTCCCGGTGCACTCCGCTTGCCGCTCCTTCGGAAAACTGCCGGGAAAGGCTTCCAACACCCTGCGGGCGCTTTTCGCAAGCCAGCGGTTGGTGGTTCCGGGGATGCAGTTCTGTTCATGTATCACGAGCGGGACGCCCAACAAACGGCTCATTAGCCCGCCCGGGCCCGAGACGAACCCGCCGAATCCCAGCACCACTTGCGGCCGATGGCGTCGAAGGATGCCGATGGCCTGCAGACAGGACTTGAGCAACAAAAACGGCCCGGTGACGCGTTCGCGCCAATTCTTGCCGCGAAGACCTGCGACACTCAGTGTCTCCAATGCGAACCCAGCGGACGGCACGACACGCGACTCCAGGCCTCGTTGCGTCCCCATCCAGACCAGCTTGCACCCGCGGCTGCGCAATTCCTCCGCGACGGCGAGCGCCGGGTAGACATGTCCGCCGGTACCACCGGCCATGATGACTACGCGCGTGCCCATGTCGTCCGGATCCGGGGTCCGCCGAGTCGCCGCTCGACGGCTTCTGAGCGCACACGCAGCAATAGCGCCAGCGCCGCGCAGGTCACTATCATACTGCCGCCGCCGTAGCTCATAAGGGGCAAGGTCAGGCCCTTGGTCGGCAGCATACCCATGTTAACGCCCATGTTGATAAAAGCCTGCAGGCCGAACCAGATCCCGATGCCATACGCAAGATAGGCACCGAAGCGCAAACCCTGCTGCTCGGCCAACCGACCAATCGCGAAGGCCCGCCACACGACGACGGCGAACAGCAGGATCACGGCGCAGGCGCCCAGGAGACCCAACTCCTCGCCGATTACGGAAAACAGGAAATCCGTGTGGGCCTCCGGCAGATAAAAGAGTTTCTGAACACTCGATCCCAGTCCCACGCCTGTCCATTCCCCACGGCCGAAGGCGATTAGCGCCTGAGTCAACTGGAATCCGGTGTTCAGCGGATCCGCCCACGGGTCCAGAAAGCTCAACACGCGCTTCAGGCGATATTCTGCCGTAACGACGAGAGCGACCGCTGAAACTACCACCAGGCCGGCCAAAACCCCGAAAGGCCAAAGACGCGCACCCCCGATGAACAGCATGCCCAGCGCCGTCGCCATGATCACCGCGGAAGCTCCGAAATCGGGCTCCATCAACAGCAAACCGCAGGCGATCGCCAGCAAACCAAGGGGGTACACCATCCCGAGCACGGACGAGCGGACAACCTCCAGATGTCGCGTCAGATAACTGGCAACGTAGACGACCGCGATGAGTTTGAAGATCTCGGAAACCTGGATCCGGACGCCGAACAGGTTAAGCCAGCGTATAGCACCATTGACGCGGGTGCCCAGCCCTGGAATCAGCACGATCAGCAATAACAGAATGCCGAAACCAAATAGAACGAATGAGGACTTCTGCCAAGTATCCAGTTTAACCGTGGCGACCGTCACTGCCAGGAGAAAGCCGGCAAGGATATGGGCCAACTGATGCTTGGGAAAAAAGAAGCTGTCGTCCGCAAATTTATCGCCCAGATGGAGCGAAGCCGACGACACCATGATGAAACCAAGAATCAGCAAGCCACTCGCCGCGAGCAGGAGTAAGGTATCGACGTAAAAACGATTCTGCCCCCAGGCCAGGACCACCCCTTGGCTGCGTTGCGCTACGACCGCATGCTTCATGCCGGCAAACTCCGAACGGCTTCCACGAATACCTGACCCCGATGCTGATAATCGCGATACTGATCAAGGCTGGCACAGGCCGGGGCGAGCAAGACCGTATCCCCGTCCTGTGCCAGAGCCGCGGCGGCGGCGACCGCCTCATGCATCGTGTTCACTCGAGAGACCGGCACCACGTCACACAGGGCCCCTTGCAGCAGCGCCGCATCCTTGCCCATCAACACCGCGGCCCGTAGGTGTTTGGCCGCGGCGTCCCGCAGGATGCTGAAGTCGGCACCCTTGCCGTCCCCGCCCGCAATCAGCACGGCCTTTCCGGTCAGGCCCGAAAGCGCCGCCAAGCAGGCTCCGACGTTGGTTGCCTTGGAGTCGTTCACGTAAGTCACCCCGTGCCGCTCGGCAACCCACTGCATCCGGTGTTCCAGTCCGGGGAAGGTTTGCAAGGCGACGATCATGGCCTCATCGGAAAGCCCCGCAGCCGTCCCCAGGGCCAGCGCCGAGAGCGCATTGCTCAGATTGTGCTGCCCGCGAATCCGAACCTCGCCCGCCGGCATCAGGAACTGCTCACCCCGGGTCAGCCACGCCTGTCCCTCGCGCTCCTGGAGACGGAAATCAGCCGCGCCGTTCAAGCCAAACCAGACGACCCGGCGGCCCGGCTGCGCCATAGCAGCCACGATGGGATCATCCTGGGTCAGCACCATGACACCGTTTCCATTGAAGATGCGCGCTTTGGCCGCCGCGTAGGCCTCCAGATCCGCGTAGCGATCCATATGGTCGGGCGTGACGTTCAGAACGGTTGCGGCGAGCGGCTCCAGCAGCGACGAGCGTTCCAGCTGAAAGCTCGACAACTCCAACACATAGAGATCGGCTTCGTCGTCCAGCAGATCAAGCATGGGCTCGCCCAGGTTGCCGCCGACCCGGACTCGGCGTTGGTCGCGCTCTGCCATCAGCCCGAGCAGCGCCGTCACGGTGCTCTTGCCGTTCGAGCCGGTAATGCCAACCACCGGCGCGTTCGCGCAGCAGGCAAACAGGTCCACATCACCCAGGACTCGCGCCCCCCTGGCAGCCGCCGCCGCGATGGGAGGAATATCCAACGCCACGCCGGGATTCACGATCAGATGCGTCGCGGCGGCAAAGGCCGCTGCGGCGAAATCACCAAGGAAAACCCCGACGTCAGGGAATGCTTCCCGCAACGCATTCAGGCCCGGAGGGTCGGAACGGCTGTCGACCACGGCGAAACGGATACCTTTCCCGGCCAGGAAACGGGCGACCGACAAACCGGTCTTGCCGAGACCGACGATCAGCGCCCGCGAATCGGGGCTTAGCCCGGCGGCAGCCAGACGGGAATCGGTCGGATTACGGGTCAAGGCGGACTCCCTTTTGGCTCAGCGCAGTTTCAGGGTCGCCAGACCGGCGAGCACCAGAATGACGGTGACGATCCAGAAACGAACGATCACGCGTGGCTCCGGCCAGCCCTTAAGCTCGAAATGATGATGCAGCGGCGCCATGCGGAAAATTCGCTTTCCGGTCATCTTGAAGGAGGCGACCTGCAATACGACCGAGACCGTCTCCATCACGAAAACGCCGCCCATGATCATCAGCACAACTTCCTGGCGGACGAGGACGGCCAGGACGCCGAGTGCCGCGCCGAGAGCCAGCGCGCCCACGTCGCCCATGAAGACCTGAGCCGGGTAGGCATTAAACCAGAGAAACCCGAGACCCGCACCGACCAGTGAGCCGCAGAACACAACCAGATCGCCAGCCTTCGGTACGAACGGAATACCCAGATATTCGGCAAAGCTCGCGTGCCCCGACGCGTACGCGAAAATACCGAGCGCCCCTCCGACCATCACGGTTGGCATGATAGCAAGACCATCGAGGCCATCGGTCAAATTCACGGCATTGCTAGTACCTACGATGACGAAATAGGTCAGCAATACGTACCCTGGACCGAGATCGATCACGACGTTCTTGAAGAACGGCACGATATATTGTGTTTCGGCTGGCGTCGACGCCGAATGATAAAGGAACAAGGCGGCTGCCAGCCCGAACACCGACTGCCAGAAATACTTCTCACGAGCCAGGAGCCCTTTACTGTTTCGCAGTACCAGCTTGCGGTAGTCATCGACGAAGCCGACGATGCCAAACGCAAGTGTGACCGACAGCACGGTCCAGATATAACGATTGGTCAGGTCTCCCCAAAGCAGGGTGCTGGCGGCGATTGAAACCAGTATCAGTGCCCCGCCCATGGTGGGCGTGCCGGCCTTCGAGAAATGGCTCTGCGGACCATCCTCGCGAATGCTTTGTCCGATCTTGTAACGGCTCAGCCGCCGAATCATCGCCGGCCCAACCAGGAACGAGATCAGCAAAGCTGTAAGTACCCCAAGAATCCCCCGGAAGGTCAAATAGTTGAAAACACGAAAAATGTCAAAATAGTTTTCGAGCCAGCGGGTGAGAGTCAGAAGCATGGTGAGCTCCAGCGGCGAATACCCGCGGCAAAACGACTCGATGACCCAGGTCCCCGAGGCGGGCGAGAACCCGGATGTCGCGGTAAGTCACGTTTTATTTCGTCTTTGTAAAGCATGAAACCTCGATTGGTACCGACGGTCGCGTCCTCGAGTCGTGCACCCGTATTCAAGTCGCTTCGCCGTCGCCCCGCCGGCTTGCACCACACACTATTCACTGCAGTAACTCGCGCGCTACCACGCGGTCATCGAAGGGTGTTTTGGTCCCGTTGACGTCCTGCACGACCTCATGGCCTTTTCCGGCGATCAAAACCACGTCGCCCGCGGCGGCCGCCTCGATTGCGATCTGCATGGCCTGGCGCCGATCACGCTGAACCCGGACGTCGTTTCCAACGCACCCTGCCAGGATATCGGCGACAATGGCGTCACCGTCCTCGTGGCGGGGATTATCGTCTGTAATCACGACATGGTCTGCGAGTTCTCCGGCGATGCGCCCCATTAATGGTCGCTTTCCCCGATCGCGTTCACCACCACACCCGAAGACGACCCAGAGATCGCGGGCGCAGCCGCGACGGAGGCTCAGCAGAACACGTTCGAGCGCATCCGGCGTGTGGGCATAGTCGACAACGATGTTGGCACCGGCGGCGCTGCGAAAATGTTCCATGCGACCGGGAACCGGTCGCACGTTCCCGAGACGCTCCACGGAGTCGGTAAGCCCGAAGCCCAAGCCGAGCATTACCGCAAGAACACCAAGAATGTTCTCGGCGTTATAGTTTCCGAACAGGGGCACGACGAGCTCGGCATCGCAACCGGTATATTCGACCGAGAGGCGCAGGCCGTCGTCGCGCTGTTCGATTCGCCGCGCCACCACGCCGGTGGGCTCAGCCGTCTTGCTCCCCGCCACACTGAAGGGAATCCCGACCACCCCTGAGGGCAGGCGCTCGCCAACGTGGCGGGTTACCGGGTCATCCGCGTTGAAGGCGACGGTCTCCAGACCGGCAAAATCCAGCAATCGCATTTTCGCGGAAACATAGGCCTCGTGCGTGCCGTGGTAATCGAGATGGTCCCGCGTGATGTTGGTAAACAGGGCAGCCTTCGCCAAGACCCCGTTGAGCCGACCCTGCGCCAACCCGTGCGACGAGGCCTCCAGTGCCACGGCCCGCACCTCTCGTGCCCTGAGCTCCGCGAGAATCGCGTGGATACCGATAGCGTCCGGGGTTGTCTGGTCGGTGGGCATCAGACGACCAGGAACTCCCCAACCCAGCGTGCCGATCACGGCCGCAGGATCACCATTGGTCAGCGCATTGGCCAGAAAATGGGTGCATGAGGTCTTTCCATTCGTGCCAGTCACGGCAATGACGTCCAGGTGCGATGAGGGATGTCCAAAAAAACGGTCGGCTATGAAGCCGACCTTTGGGAGGAGTCCTTCGGCGGGAACGCAGACCACATCTCGCAGCGCCCCGGCGTAAGCCTCACCGCCCCCCGCCGGATCATACAGGATGGCGCGAGCCCCTCGTCGAACCGCTTCGGCGCTGAACTGCATGCCATGTTGCTGATGGCCTGCTACTGCGACGAAAAGGTCCCCCGGACGAACGGCGCGACTATCAAGGCACAGCCCACTCACTTCCACCGCGCCGCCAACGCTCGCCGGAACGAGACCACCGAGCAATTCGCTCAGCGGAATCGACTGCCGGCCCTTTCCGAGAGCCATCGACTCAGTCCCCCTGGGCTGTCAGCAAGGGAAAGCTTGCCGGTTCGTCAGGGACGACGTTCAACAGCCGCAACGCTCCCTCCATGACGCTCGAAAAAACCGGCGCCGCCACGGTGCCGCCGTAATACTCACCGGCCGAGGGCTCGTCGATCATGACCACCATGACGAGGCGGGGGTCACTGGCCGGTGCCAGCCCGGCAAAAACCGCCGAATGTGCAGCCGACGCATAGCCCCGTCGCCCCATCGCCTTCTTGACGGTGCCGGTCTTGCCTGCGACGCGGAACCCAGGAACGGCGGCGCGCAGCGCAGTCCCCTCCCGCGTGACGACCTGCTCCAACATGGTGCGAACCGAAACCGCCGTCTTCGCCGACATCACCTGATAGCTTTTCGATGCCTCGCGCTGAGCGACGAGGTTCACGGATGGAACGCGCCCCTCGTTGGCGAAGGCGAGGTACGCACGCCCCAAATGGAGCACCGAGGTGGAAAGCCCGTAACCGAAGGACAGCGTGGCCTGCTCGAAATGGTTCCAACCTCGGTGATGCGGCAACCGCCCCTGTGCCTCTCCGGGGAATCCCGTGTGGAGAGGCTGGCCGAAACCGAGATTATTGTAGAAGGCGTAAAACTTCGCTGAAGGAATAGAAAGTGCGATGCGGCTCACGCCAACGTTGCTGGACTTTTGAAGAATGCGGGTCACGTTCATGACCCCGTAATTGTGCATGTCCTTGACAACATTGGTGCCGACACGCAGGGAACCCGGATTGGTGTTAATCACCGACTCGGGCCTAAACAGGCCGAGCTCGAGTCCACAAGCGACGGCGAATGGCTTCATGGTGGAGCCTGGCTCGAACAGATCCGTGATCGCACGATTACGGAACAGATTTCCTTTCAAACCCTGCCGGCTGTTCGGATTGAAAGAGGGCTGATTGACCATCGCGAGAATGTCGCCATTGCGCGCGTCCAGTAGCACCAGGCTCCCCGACTTCGCGCGGTTTTTCTGCACGGCCGCCTTTAGTTCCCGGTAAGCAAGGTACTGGAGCCGCTGATCGATCGTCAGCCGGACATCCTTGCCTGCTACCGGTTCTGTGACTTCGTCGAGATCCTCGATAATACGTCGACGGCCGTCACGGATGATTTTCCGACCACCCTCAACACCTCTCAGGGAGCGGTCATAAGCCAGCTCAATCCCCTCTTGGCCGCGGTCATCAATATCGTTGAAACCGACGACATGAGCGGCAACTTCGCCACTCGGATAATAACGCTGATACTCCCTGTCGGCATATACGCCCGCGACCCCGAGAGCCAGAACGCGATCCGCCAGCTCCGGGCTCGTGCGCCTCCGCAGAAAGGCAAAAGTACCGTCGTCCTGCCCCGTGACATGCGCTCGCACTCCCGTCACGGGCAAGCGCAGAATGCCGGCAATCAGCCGCAACTGCTCCTCGGTCGGATTGAACTCCCGAGGATTGACCCATACCGACTTCACGGGAGAACTGATGGCGAGTAATTCGCCATTGCGGTCGAGAATGCGCCCGCGATGCGCCGGAATCGGCATCACGCCCACATGGCGTCGATCACCCTCGTTCTGCAGAAATTGCCGGTTCAGCACCTGGAGGTAAGAAGCACGCACCATAAGCACGAGCAAACCTGCCAGTATCAGGAACAGCAGAACCTGCCACCGCACCGCGTATTCATCATCGTCGAGGCGCTTCGAGGAAGTAGGGTAAATCATCATGATCGTAACCCGCGCTATTGTCCGACGTGAAGGTAAATGATCGATTCCCGGGACGGCAGGATCATGCCGAGCCGTGTATGGGCCAGCTTCTCGATACGACTGTGCTCGGCCCAAGTATTCTGTTCAAGCTGCAACTGACCCAATTCGACATCGTAGGCCTCAAGCGACTGTTCCAGCCGCTGAACCTCGGTAAACAACATCCGCGATCGGTACTTCGCGTAGATGACCCCCAACGCTGAGGCCACCAGCACGGCAATCAAGATGGCGACCACTTTCACGACGGCAGCCTCTCGGCAATGCGCAGCACCGCACTGCGCGCGCGCGGGTTGGCGGCGATTTCGCCGGCCCCGGCCCGAATCGCCCGCCCCACGCGCCGCAGCCGCGGCGCCTGCCAACCCGTCATTGCGGGCCAACCCAACGCGGCGTCATCAGCATGCCCGCCTCGACTCTCGTCACGCAGAAAACGTTTGACGATACGGTCCTCCAAAGAGTGGAACGCGATGACGACCAGACGCCCGCCGGTCGCGAGCACGTCCACCGCCTGTTCGAGTACCGCCTGAATGTCGTTCAGTTCCTGGTTGATATGGATACGAATCGCCTGGAAAGTACGCGTTGCGGGATGTTGACCTTTCTCCCGTCGCGGCATCGCGGCCGCGACCAGGGAAGCAAGCTGCGCCGTGCTCACCAGAGCACCTCGCGCGCGGCGTTCCACAATGGCGCGCGCAATCCGGCGAGCATAGCGTTCCTCTCCATATTCCTTTATCACCCGGCAAAGTTCCGCTTCACTGACCACGGCCAACCACTCTTCAGCCGTCATCCCCTGGCTCTGGTCCATACGCATGTCGAGGGGCCCATCCCGCATGAAGCTGAAGCCCCGGCCGCCGTCGTCCAGTTGGGGCGACGAGACGCCCAAATCCAATAAGATGCCCGATACACGCCCCGCCCAACCGGCCTCAGAGGCAAGCGCGCCGAGTTCGCCGAACCGCGCATGCGCGATGCGGAACCGGCGATCCTGAAGCAATCCCCACGCGCTGACCGAACCCACAGCTTCGGCATCGCGGTCCAGCGCCAGCAGCCGACCGGACTCGCCAAGGCGGTCAAGCACGGCCGCGCTGTGCCCGCCGCGCCCGAAGGTGCCGTCGATGTAAAGGCCGTCGGACTGGATCGCCAGACCTTCGATACACTCTTCCAGCAAGACCGGGGCGTGGCGGAACTGATGTCCGGCTGCCATCAAAAGGTGAGGGATCCAAGCTCGGGAGACAGCTCCCGCAAGTCATCGAGGCTAACCACCCCATGCCATTGTTCGCGGTTCTGATGCCAAGACTCTTCGTCCCAGATCTCGAACACGTTGCCCTGCCCAACCAGCGCAACCCGCCTGGATATACCGGCAAAACTTCGGAGCAGCTCAGGCACCAGGAACCGACCTTGCCCATCGAGTTCGCATTCCGCCGCGTGCCCGATCAGCAGCCGTTTCACGCGCTGCACGCGGGCATCCATCATCGGCAGCTTCATCAGCTTGCGTTCGACGTCTTCAAAGGTCGGCAAAGGCAGCAACAGCAGGCATCGGTCGAAGCCAATCGTCAGGATCATCTGCCCGTCACATGACTCCGCCAATTCGGCACGGTAGCGGGTCGGAATTGCCATCCGCCCCTTCTCGTCCAAATTGATGGCGTTGATGCCCCGAAACAAAGCCCCCCCTTACACCACTGTTCCCCATTTCTCCCCACTTTTCCCCACGCGCACGACTATAGAAACCTGCCTGATGCAAGTCAAGGAGAAGTTTCGACAAGGTTTTGTGGCGGAGACTGCGGTCAGACACGAAGGCGGGTTCCATCCGGTAACGGCAATGGGCGACGCAGAAATAACATCTTTTATTTCAGAATCTTAAACAACCAACCAAACACAACACGCCTTGCCACAGCGCAATCACGCTGATTCTTCCGAGGTCTCGAGTGGGTTAATCGCGGGCGATTCACCGGGCGCAGGGAGGTGCCTGCCCAGATACCCGAATGGAAAATTCGTTTCGGTCGCATCGGACACTCCCCACAACTGGTTGCTCTCCAGGAGTTCCTCCGAATACCGGCGACTTCTTTAAGCGTCACTATAAAATGTGGTCATAGATATCGTCAAGCACAAGATACTGTATAGATTACGATTGATGGACGCTGTTGAAGCGTGTCGGGACGGTGCCGCCATCAGGGACAAACCTGGCGCAGATACCGCGATTTCGGGTTGTCCCCGATGAGTTGGGTTGTTCGAGTCGGACGTTCGCGGCTTATGCACGCGCGTCTAGAGAATGCGTCGACAGATCAGACCCAGTGGGGTATGAAGCACGAAGTGCGGCCCGACGCAGTGCGCGGACTACGCAAGGGGCTTATTCGGGGGTCATGCCGCCCGCTTCGGCACGGCTGAGAAGAGCGATGAACGCAGGTTCCAGGAGGATCGGAATCCCGAGGGACTCTGCTTTGGAGTGCTTGGAGCCCGGGTCTGCGCCGACAACCAGATAGCTGGTCGCCGAAGAAACCGAGCCGACGACCTGTCCCCCGAGCGCCTCAATGCGCCGTTTGGCCTCGGCGCGAGGCATCGACTCCAGCGTTCCAGTCAGCACGAAACGTTGTCCGGAGAGGGGACCCGCACCCGCAACAACCGTTTCATCGGGCCAATGCACGCCGGCCGCCCGCAGATGCGCGATGACGTCCCGGTTGCTCGGCTGGGCAAAAAAGGTCTCTATGTGAGCCGCCACCGTCGGGCCGATGTCACGCGTTGCCATGAGGCGCACCCGGTCCGCCGCCATGATCGCCTCGAGCGTGCCGAACTCCCGCGCCAGTATTTGCGCGGTGACCTCTCCGACCTCGCGTATACCCAGTGCGTACAGGAAGCGCGCCAAGGTGCTCGACTTGCTGGTCTCGAGCGCTGCGATGAGGTTCTGCGCCGACTTGCGCCCCATGCGGTCCAGTGACTCGAGATCCTCGGTCGAGAGGCCGTAAAGATCGGCGACGGTGCCAACCAACTTCCGACCCAGTAACTGGTCGATCAGTCTGTCACCGAGGCCGTCGATATCCATGGCGCGGCGCGACGCAAAGTGCTTGATGGCCTCCTTATGCTGCGCCGGGCAGTACAGCCCTCCACTGCAGCGGGACACTGCTTCCCCAGGGATCGTTTCGACCACTGACCCACACGCCGGGCAAGACTCCGGCATCACGAACTTGGGCGCACCCGGCGCGCGCTGTTCCGGCAGAACCCTGACGACTTCAGGGATCACATCGCCGGCGCGCCGAACGACTACCGTATCCCCCACACGAACATCCTTGCGATGCACTTCGTCGATGTTGTGCAGGGTCGCATTGGTGACCGTGACGCCCCCGACGAACACCGGCGACAGACGCGCGACCGGAGTCAACGCGCCAGTGCGCCCGACTTGAACCTCGATCGCCTCAACCCGAGTCGTAGCTTCCTCGGCCGGGAACTTGTGGGCGATGGCCCACCGGGGGGCGCGGGCAACATAACCGAGCAGGGTCTGATAGCGGTATCGGCTCACCTTGTAGACAACCCCGTCTATCTCATACGGCAGCGTGGGTCGCTTTGCGGACAGTCGCTCGAAGTAATCAAGGCAGCCTGCAATGCCCGACACTTTCTCGACTTCCGGACAGACCGGTAGTCCCCAGGCCTTCAGCGCAGCGAGCAACTCGTCGTGCTCCGCCGGCAATGCGTCGCTGGGAAAGAGGCCGAGCCCATAGGCGAAAAAGGCCAGCGGCCTGGCTGCGGTAATCCGGGAATCGAGCTGCCTCAGGCTCCCGGCCGCCGCGTTGCGCGGATTCACGAAGGTCTTTTCGCCTGCCGCGCGCGCCCGTTCATTCAACCGGCGGAAGCCTTCCCTGGGCATGAAGACTTCGCCGCGGACTTCGAAACGGTCGGGAACGTCGGGACCGCTCAGGCGGGCTGGAATCTCCTCTATCGTCAGCACATTCGTGGTGATGTCTTCGCCGGTTCGTCCATCGCCCCGGGTCGCACCCCGCACCAACCTGCCCCCTTGGTAGAGCAGACTCACAGCCAGACCGTCGAGCTTTGGCTCGGCGACGTAGCCCACCTCCGCCGATTCCAGTTCCAGACGCTCCCTGACGCGGCGATCGAAAGCGGTCACTTCGTCCGCAGTGAAGGCGTTGTCCAGTGACAACATGGGCACGTCATGCTGCACTGGCGCGAAGGTTCGCAGCGGCGCTGCACCGACGCGTCGCGACGGCGAATCAGCCGTTACCAGATCGGGAAATTCGGCTTCGAGGTCGCGCAACTGACGCACGAGTTGATCGTACTCGGCATCGGTGATCTGCGGGGCATCGAGCTGATGATATTGCCGGTCGTGAAAACGGATCTGCTCACGCAGATCCGTGGCGCGCCGGCGCGCCGAGTCGGGTGCTGGCACCGGGTCAGCCGCAGGCCGCTTCGACCCGTTCGCGCAGGGCCCGCACGCTCTCTTCGGTCAGCGGCTCCCGGTGCTCGTCCCACTCGATGCCGTCGAGCTTTTCCGCGAGATCTCGGCTAGTCTCGAACAAGTCATCGAATACTGCGAGCGGATCCGGCACTTTGGTGGGCTGAAAAAAGAAGACGACCCCTGGGCAATCGAAGGCCTTCATGTCGTCCATAGGGAAGGTACCGGGCTTTACCAGGCTCGCGACACTGAACAACGGCTCCCGAAAGCTGCGGTCGTAGCGGTGGAAGATATCCATTTCGCCGTGCACGAGCCCCAGGTCCAGCAGCGCATCGCGCAATTCCTCGCCGGAGAAGGTCTCGCCACGCCGGGCGACCACGCTGGCCTGAATCAGGAAAGGAGCGCCGACCGCATTGTCCTGCGTCAGTCGCGAATCCTCCTCCGGCTCCGTCGAAGGCACACTCTCATTAAACCCATCGCCACGCTCATCGTCCGCCGCTTCATCGTAAACGTCCGCGGCCGACCAGTTCTCGGCGTTCGCGCCATCACCGCCGGACCAGTCCGCCGGCAGTTCCCCCAAACCATCGGACGAGCGTCGATGGCGCCCGAGCATCGAGCCGTAGCGACCATGCAGATAAATGGCCGCGATCACGACGACTCCGATGATCAGCAGAATAAGCCTAACCGTCTCTCTGTCCATCCTGTTGCCTCATGCGTTCGCCAGTTCGACCGCCGCTTCGATATCCACGGCAACGATGCGCGATACGCCCGGTTCCCGCATCGTGATTCCGGCCAGATAGTCGGCAATTTCCATAGTGACCTTGTTATGCGTGATAAACAAAAATTGTACCCTCTCCGACATTTCCTTGACCAACGCCGAAAAGCGGCCGACGTTCGCATCGTCGAGCGGCGCATCGACCTCGTCCAGCAAACAAAACGGTGCCGGGTTCAACTCGAAGATCGCGAACACCAACGCAACCGCCGTCAGGGCTTTCTCGCCCCCGGAGAGCAGGTGAATGGAGCTGTTGCGCTTGCCGGGCGGACGCGCGATCACGCTGACGCCCGCTTCGAGCAGATCGCGCTCGTTGAGTTCCAGATAGGCGTTGCCACCGCCGAACAGCTTCGGAAACATGAGCTGAAATCCCGAATTGATACGTTCGAAAGTCCCCTTGAACAGCGCGCGGCACTCTCGGTCGATTTTCTCGATGGCCTGCATCAGGATCTCCAGCGACTCGTTGAGATCGGCACGCTGCTGCTCGAGGAGATCGAGGCGCGCCTTCTGGTCGGCAAACTCTTCTACGGCGACCAGATTCACCGGGCCGAGCTTCTCGATATCCTGAGCGAGCCGGCTGATGGCCTGCTGCAGCTCCGCTTCCGTGCCCGTTTCAATGGGAAGCCCACCCTCCACCGCGTCCGGACTCACTTCCACAGTGAGCCCCAATTCCGTCAGCTGCTCTTGCAAGCCGTCCTCGCGCACCTGGTGTCCCTCGAGCTCGATCCGGGTCCGTTCGAGGCGTTCCTTGATCCGCTCGATCTCCCGTTCATGCCGGAGACGCTCTTCCGCTGCCTCGCGTGCCGCCTTGTCGATATCGCCCAACCGGCCACGATGGTCGGCCAGCAGGCCTTCGAGCCGTTCCCGTTCGCTCCTGAGCTCAGCGAGTCGTTCCTTCTCCGCCTCGACCAGCGGCTGATCTTCGAAGCGTTCGCGCAGATCCTTCAGGCGCAGGTCCGCATCGGTGGCATGGGCTTCCGCACGCTCCAGGTGACTCGCGGTCAATCGCTCATTCGAGCGCAGGGATTCATCACGGCTCTCCAGACGACGGAGCTCATCCTGGGCCAGCTGCCAAAGCCGCTCCGCTTCGGTCCACGCCTTTTCGGCGTCCGCGAGCAGTTCCCGACACCCCGTGACCTCCGCCGTCTGCGCATCCATGGCAGCCCCGGTCTCGCGGAGTTCCTGGCCCGCTTCGGCCCGCTGCTCCGCCAGATCCACCCGCAGCGCTTCCGCTTCCTCCAGTTCGCGCGTGACCGCGGCGAGACGCTTGAGCGCCTGCTGCTGGCGTGCGTTCAGTTGATGTTCCGCATTGCGCAGTTCGAGCACGCTACGTTCGAGTCGACGTCGTTCCTGTTCGTGTCGGAGCCGCTCTTCCTCGGCCGCCGACAGCTCACGCTCCAGTGTTGCGATCTTGCCGGCGAGGTCGCCTTCGTCGGCCAGCAAGCGCTGCAGCGCATCCTTGGCCTGACGCATCTCCCGCTCACGCCGGATGACGCCGCTTCTCGCATCCTCGGCCTTCTGTAACCTGACCCAACCGCGCCCGAGCCGCTCGCCCTTTTGAGTGACGACCGACTCGTGGTCGTCGAGCCAGGCGCCGGCCGCCACTGCCGCAGACAGATCGGGCGCGCAAAATACACCGGAAAGCAATGCTTCGAGCCGCCACGGAGCAGCCACCTGATCCAGCAACCGCGGTAGCGCCTTTTCCTGGGGAGAGGAACGCGGCACAGCATCGGATGTCTCGAAAAAGGCCAGAGATTCCTGCGGTGGGCTTGCCACCAATGCATTCAGATAGGGCTGCATGCTGTCGATGCACAGGGCTTCGAGATGCTGCCCCAACACTTCCTCCACCGCGGCCTCCCAGCCGAGACCGACATCCAGGCGTTCGGCCAGCCGCGGCGCCTGGTCCAGCGAGAGCTCTGCCAGCCAAGCCTGGACGGCCGCACGGTCTTTACCCATGGCGTGCTGCTGCAACAGCTCGAGAGAACTGAGGCGACCCTGCGCCGTATGGATTTCGGCGCGCACCGAGTTCAGACCCAGCCGCTGTTCTTCCAGCCGCGTCCGCCCCCCCTTCAAGGCCGCCGTCAATTCCTCGACCCGCGCGGCATGCTCCGCGACCAGCGCCTCTTCTTCGGCGATGGTCTGGCGCAGCGACTCAAGTTCATCGCCTTCGAGACCCGCTTCCAGGTCCCGTCGTTCGTCAGCCAGCCGCTGCCAGCGGACGTCGGTCTGACGCTGCTGCTCTCCGAGTTGGCGATCGCGCGCGCGAATGATCTCGGTACGGCTCGCTGCCTGGGCTAGTCGGGACTGCACGGCCTCGAGTTGTATCCGGGCCGCGCGTACCCCCTGGCCAGCGGCCTCCTTCCGGGCGGTCGCTGCCTGTGCCGTCGACCGCGACGCATCGAGAATTCTGGCGAGTTCGACAAGCTCCCGCCGAACCTCGGCGAGCTGCGCCCGATCGTGCTGAAGTTCCGCATCGGCCCGCTGCGTCTCCGCTTCCAGACGCTGAAGGTCCTTAACGGTCTCTTCCCGCGACTTCTCCGAACGGCGAATCAGGTCCTCGAGGCGGCCGATATCGGCACCGACCTCGTAGAAACTGGCCTGGACTTCCTGCATCTCGGACTGCCGACGCTCCCGCGCCAACTGCCACTCGGCCGCCTTCTCGCCACTTTCCCGGCCCGCCGAGACGGCCTCCCGCAGAGCGGCGCCCAACCCCTCCAACTCGGTATGCAACTGGGCCATGGCGGCGCGTGAGGCCTGCCAACGCAGTTGCAGCAGGCTGATCCTCGAGCGGCGCTCCTCATCGCGCAAGGCCAGGTAGCGCTCCGCCTTCTTGACCTGCCGCTGCAGGCTCTCGACCTGTTTCGTCAGTTCCCCGCGCAGATCGTCGACACGTTCCAGATTCTCCCGGGTGTGACGCATCCGGATCTCGGTCTCGTGGCGTCGTTCCTTGTAACGGGATATGCCGGCCGCTTCCTCGACGATCCCCCGGAGTTCGTCCGGCTTGGCTTCGATCAAGCGGGAGATTGTTCCCTGCTCGATGATCGCGTAACTGCGTGCGCCCAAACCGGTGCCGAGAAACAGGTCGGTGATGTCCTTGCGGCGACAGCGCGAACCGTTGAGCAGATAGGTGGATTGTCCATCACGGCCAACCTGCCGCTTGATTGCGATTTTCTGGTAGCCTGCGTATTCTGCCGTCGCGCGGCCGTCGGTATTGTCGAACAACAGCTCAACGGACGCGACGCCAACCGGTTTGCGCGTGCTGGACCCGTTGAAGACGACGTCCGCCATCGTGTCGCCCCGCAGATGTTTGGCTGAGCTCTCGCCCATGACCCATCGGACGGCGTCGATGATGTTTGACTTCCCACAACCGTTGGGACCTACCACCCCGACCAGGTTACCGGGCAAGGGCAGTGTGGTCGGATCCACGAATGACTTGAATCCGGCCAGCTTGATTTTTTCAAGCCGCATCGCGCCAAGCCTCTGCGGAATGTGGACTACCCGGGCATCGCCCGCGACACGGGAACATGGTGCCCATGCAACGACTCAAACTCGGGAATTCGCGGCGCCTGTCGTCGAGCTCGGGAGCCGGCGACACGCAGCGCACATCTGAGTTATCTGCCCAAACAAAACACCCATGATCGAAACTTTTGAAAATCCCCGAACCGACCGCGACTACACGATCCGCATCGAGATCCCGGAGTTCACCTGCCTCTGCCCCAAGACCGGCCAGCCGGATTTCGCGACGATCGTGCTCGAATACGTACCCGACGGACTCTGCATCGAATTGAAGGCGCTCAAACTCTACATCTGGAGTTTTCGCGATCAGGGCGCGTTTCACGAAGCGGTCACCAATCGCATACTGACTGAACTTTGCGACTGTTGCCGGCCACGCTTCATGCGAATCACGGCTCGCTTCAATGTGCGAGGCGGGATCTATACGACCGTGGTAGCCGAGCATCGAGCCCAGGACTGGATTCCCAGCCCAGCGGTACAACTTCCGTAAACCGCGGGGACCTCGCCGGGCGCCGCTCGCACAGTGCGCCGCTGCGGGGGAACAACAGGGTTTTCGGCCCCTCTCAACATATGTCACGAACTTGACGGCCCCTCGGCGCAGGCCCGGACGGGGGCAAATGTTCGCCTATGGACTGCGCAAGGCCCGTAGGCAAGCAAGCGCTGCCTGTGTGCGCGGGTCGGGTAGCCCTTGTGCTGGAGAAATCCGTAGTGTGGATAGAGCGCGTCCAGCAACACCATTTCCCGATCCCGAGCGACTTTCGCCAGGATCGATGCCGCCATGATCGCGGGGATGGTGCCGTCCCCACCGACGACTGCGCGGCCGTTGCAGCCCAACGGCGGAAAGCGATTGCCATCGACGAGAACCTCGTCGGGCACCACGGTCAGGGACCGATAGGCGCGTTCCATCGCGAGCATCGACGCCTCTAGCACGTTGACCCGATCAACTTCGCCTGCTTCGGCACGACCGATGGCCCATGCCACTGCACGGTCCTTGATCAGACCTTCCATCACTTCACGGCGCATCGGCGGCAAGCGCTTCGAGTCGTCCAGACCTTCGATCGCGCCCGCGGCGGGATCCCATAGCACAGCCGCGGCAATCACGGGACCCGCGAGAGCGCCCCGCCCCGCCTCATCGATTCCCGCAATGAGTGGCCCAGATGAAACGGAACGAACGACCATAGGGACCCGACGCGCGCGAATCAGCGCATGATGCTGCGGCCGGTGGTCTTCAGGAAATCCACCAGCGGCACGATCTCCGGATGCTCGACGGTAACTTCGTCCAGTAGCTTGATGGCCTCATCCAGCTTGAAACCGGCCTTGTAGATGATCTTGTAAGCCTTTTTGATCTGGCGCAGGGCTTCCGAACCGAAACCATTGCGCTCCAGTCCGACCGAGTTGATCCCGTAGGGCTTCGTCGGCCGCCCGCCGACCATGACATAGGGAGGGATATCGCGCGAGATGACGCTCCCCATCGCAGAAAAACTGTACTGCCCGATCCGGCAGAATTGATGCACCAGGCTGAAACCGCCCAGAATCGCGAAGTCATCGACCTCCACGTGCCCGGCCAAGGAAGCCGCGTTCGCCATGATGATGCGGTTACCCACCACGCAATCGTGGGCGACATGGGTGTAGGCCATGAAGAGATTGTCGCTACCGATCCGCGTAATGCCCCGATCCTGAGCCGTGCCGCGATGGATCGTGGCGAACTCCCGAACCACATTGCGATCGCCGATTTCCAGTGTGGTCGACTCGCCGCCGTATTTCTTGTCCTGCGGGTCTTCGCCGACGGACGCGAACTGGAAGATGCGATTGTCGCAACCGATGCGCGTAGGACCACGGATCACGACATGCGGCCCGACCTCCGTGCCGGAACCGATCGAAACCTCCGGGCCGATGATCGAAAAGGGGCCGATAGACACACCGTCCGCGATCTGCGCCGACGGATCGACGATGGCGGAGGGATGAATCAAGTCTCCTGCTCCGCGGCCGCGCACATGATCTCCGCACTGGCGACCAATTCACCTTCGACCTCGGCACGGCACGAGAAAGCCCAGATATTCCGCTTGTGCCGCAGATAGGTTGCCTCCAGCGTCAAGCGATCGCCAGGCACGACCGGGCGCTTGAAACGAACCTTGTCGAGACCCACCAAGTAGTAGGTCTTGCCCTTGCCCAGCACGCTCGGTGCAGTCTCCGCGGCCAGTAAACCCGTGGTTTGCGCCAGCGCCTCAATGATCAGCACACCCGGCATGATCGGCTGCTCGGGAAAATGTCCTGTGAAGAACGGCTCGTTGTAGGTAACGTTCTTGTACCCGACGAGACGAACGCCCGGTTCGCAGGAGACCACGCGATCGATCAGCAAAAAAGGGTAGCGATGCGGGAGGTACTCCTTTATCTGTTGAATATCCAATGAGAATTCCTGCAGTTAAAAGCCTATAGGGAGCGCATGGAGCAACTAGCTTCCCGACGCGGGTTAGCGCTTGAAACTCGCCTGCAGTTTCTGCTCAATCTTATTGGTGATATCGATGCTTTCCTTCGCAAAAACGACACCGTCTGTCAGCAGCAGATCATAGTTCTCTTCCTTGGCCAGGGACTGAATCGCCTCAAAGATGGACTTCTGCAATTTGCCGAGTTCCTCGTTGCGGCGGAGGTTGAAGTCCTCCCTGAACTCATCTTGTACGCGCTTGGCATCACGCTTGCGGTTCATCAGGTCGCGCTCTAGTTTTTGCCGCTCGGCTTCGTTCATGACAGCCTCGTCCTTAGCCAGCTTTTCCTCCAACGCCTTGATTGTTTTCTGCTCGCTTACCAATTTGGAGTCCCGTGGCTTGAATTCCCGCTCGAGGTCCTTCTTGGCGGCCTCGGCCTGGGGCGCCTTTTCCAGCAGCCGCGCCACGTTGACGAAGCCGATCTTGAGGTCGGCAGCAAAGGAAGGGCTCGCGAACACGAACACCACGAAAACGCTCAGCAATCTTCTACGCATGATTAAAGGTCCCATACCTACTTTATTGAATCCTGAAGCTCCGCTAGACTCCCGCAAAAAAAATCGGGAAGCATAGACTCCTGAAGCAGTGGTTTCGACTTGGACGCCGCTCCGCCAAGTGCGCTGACAGCTCGGCAATCTCCGGATTATACAAGAACTCCCCGAACGGGAGCGACTGTACAGGTCCCTCACTCAGAATCCGGAGCCGAAATTGAATTGGAAGTTTTGGATGCGGTCGCCCTGCTTGGAATTGAGTGGTTGGCCCAGACTGACCATGATCGCACCGAACGGCGACAGCCAACGGGCGGACAACCCCGCGGAAACGCGGATTTCGTTGAAGTCATATCCCCCATCAAATACGTTACCGGCATCGACGAAGGCGCCGAGACGCAGGTTCTTGCTTTCCTTGATCAAGGGCACCGGGAACAGCAATTCGGCCGAACCGATCAACTTACTGGAACCACCGATCGGACGGTTGTTCGAGTCGCGTGGACCCAGAGTGTTCTGCAAGAACCCTCGAACCGAGTTCGGACCACCGGCGAAATAGTTTTCGAAGAACGGCAGTTGGCTCGTATTACCATAGCCGCCGCCATAGGCGATTTCCCCCCCGAGCAACAGCGTGAGGTCCTGCGCGAGCGGAAAATAGTGCCGCGACCGCAGACTCGCCTTGTAGTAGTCCAGGTCGGAGAAGGGCATGGCGCCGAGCACCTGCAGCGTGTGTGAACCGCCCTGTGTCGCAAAAATCGCACGATTCAGGGTGTCGTGGGTGTAACCCAGAGCCACCGTGTACTCGTTGAACGCGTTACCGTTTTCGGAGATGAAATCCAAAATCTGCGTAGGCGTCTGGTTGGTCGTCTTTAGGTTCGTATACTCGTAATCGAGGTTGGTGCGGAGGCTGTCGAATTCGGTAAAGGGCACGCCGACGTTGACACCGACGGCGCCAACGTCAGTCAGGTACTGCGCCAGATTTGCCTGCGCGAAGTTGGTTTCCCGATAGGATGCGTCGAATCCGCCGCTAATGCCGTCCAAGGTCAGATACGGGTCGAGATAGCCGAACTGGTAAATGGTGTTGACCTGGCTGTTGTTGAAGGTCAGATTGACCCGCTTGCCCGTACCGAAGACGTTGTCCTGGGTCACCGCGGCATTGACGATGATGCCTTGCACCTGCGAGAACCCGACACCGGCGGTGATATTCCCCGACGACTTCTCGACGACGCTGTAGTTCACGTCGATCTGGTCCGCGGTGCCGGGAACGGCCGGCGTCTCGACATTGACCTCCTGGAAGTACCCCAAACGCTCCAGGCGCATTTTCGACCGCTCGATCTTCGTGGATGATGCCCAGGCCGCTTCCATCTGCCGCATCTCCCGCCGCAGCACTTCGTCACGTGTCTTGGTATTTCCCTGAAAGTTGATGCGGCGGACGTAAACCTGTTTGCCGGGATCGACGAAGAACGTGATATTGACCGACTTCTTCTCTTCGTTGATGTCCGGCACCATATTGACGTTGGCGAAGATGAACCCTTCCTCGCCCAGACGATCCGAGATGCCCTTCGATGTTTCGGTCGCCAGCTTGCGGGAAAAAGTGTCTTCCGGTCCGATCTGCACCAGCGGCATGATCTGGTCCGGCGGTACGATCATTTTGCCGGTCAGCTTCACCTCATTGACCTTGTAGACGTCACCCTCCCGAACGTTGACCGTGACGTAGATCTCTTTCTTGTTGGGCGTAATCGAAACCTGTGTGGATTCGATCTCGAACTTGATGTAGCCGCGATCCAGGTAATACGAGCGCAGTCGCTCCAGATCTGCTGAAAGTTTCTGCTTCGAATATTGGTCGTCCTTGGTGTACCAGGACAGCCAGTTGCTCGTACTGAGCTCGAACTCGTCGATCAAATCCTCGTCTTCGAAGGCGGCATTGCCTACAACATTGATCTGCTTAATCTTCGCTACCTTACCCTCGGAGATCTTGATCGTGACGGCGACCCGGTTCCGATCGAGATCGGCAACTTCCGAGTCGATTTGCAGACCATATTTCCCGCGGCTGTAGTACTGCCGCCGCAGTTCCTGTTCTACCTTGTCCAGAATCTGTCGATCGAAGACCTTGCCTTCGGAGAGGCCGATCCCTTTCAGCGCCTTCAACAACTCTTCCGAACTCAGATCCTTGTTGCCCTCGAGGGTGATGCTGGCGATGGCAGGACGCTCTTCCACCAGAACCACCAATTGACTGCCATCATGCTCCAGACGCACGTCCTTGAAGAAACCGGTCTTGAACAGCGCCTTGATCGATTCGGTCGACTGTTTCTGGTCGAAAACGTCGCCCACCTTGACCGGCAGGTAGTTCAGTACCGTGCCCTCGGACACCCGCTCGAGCCCTTCGACGCGAATCGAGTCGATCACAAACGAATCAAAGGCCCAGACCGTCGTTGAGGTGACCGCCAATAACAGCAACGCGGCCGCCAGTCGCAAACGCTTCATAGGGTGGAATCAGAGACTGCCGGGGGGAGGACAACAAAGCGGAAAACGATAACCGCTTCGGCACTGCAGATCCGTATTGTATTGATCGGTGCACAAAAGCGCCACTGGGCACGAGCCGGGCGCCGATTCGAAGCCGCCGCTGCAGCGTCGAGCAGGGACACCTAGTCCCGGCGTCCGCGGCCCAACAAATCCTGCTGCACCTGCTCCAGGCTGATATGCCGGATGTTCTTTCCCTTGACGTAGTAAATGACGTATTCACAGATATTGCAGGCACGGTCGCCAATGCGCTCGAGTGAGCGCGACGACCACATGATGGCCAGACACACCGGAATCAGACGCGGGTCCTCCATCATGTAGGTGATTTGCTGCCGCATGATGTTTTCGTAAACGCTGTCGACCTGCCTGTCCTGCTGCGCCACCTGAAGCGCCGAATCGACGTCCATGCGCGCGAACGCGTCCAGCGCCTGGCGGATCAGAGCGCGCACCAGTCGCGCCAACTGTTCGACCTCGGTCAACTGGTTGCGCTTCGGATAATGCGAGGCCAGGTCGATCCCGTGCCGGGCAATCCGTTTGGCTTCGTCACCGATGCGTTCCAGATCGGTAATGGTCTTGATGACCGCAACCACCAGCCGCAGGTCCCGAGCGGTCGGTTGTCGCAGCGCAAGAATCTGCGTGCACTCCTCGTCGATCGACACCTCCAGCGAGTTGACCTTGTAATCGTCCGCAATCACTCGCTCGGCCAGCGGAACGTTGCCTTCCATCAAGGATTGCACCGCACTCGCGATTTGTTCCTCGACGAGCCCGCCGAGACTCAGCACGCGGCTACGGATGTCGAACAGTTCGTGGTCATACTGTTTTGAGATGTGGCCGTGGGTATTTTCAGGATCCGAGATGGTCGTCATGTTGGCCTGCTGAAATGGGGCTTCACCGGCAAGGAGACCGCTGTTGCTGGTTGCTGTTCGTGACTGCGAACGCATCGTGACCGCTGGGGGCAACGTCACCGACTGCGCATTATCGGGCCTTCGCACGGCGGCGACCACCCCACGTTGACCCGGAGCGTCATCGACCTCGACGCGTCAGACCTTTAGATTGAATCGGTTCAGCAACGCGTACAGCGTCGGACGAGTGATTTCAAGCAGCTCCGCAGCCTTCGAAACGTTCTCACCCGCCTCGGTAAGCGCCGCGCAGAGGGCTTTGCGCTCCGCTGCTTCACGCGCCTCACGCAAGGGCGTGACGCGAGGTCTGGTCTCGCCCTCCGACAATTCGAGATCCTTGGGCTCGATCAGTGGCCCCGCACCCATGACCACCGCCCGCTTGACCTTGTGCTGGACTTCGCGGACGTTTCCCGGCCAGTGGTAGGCCTCGAGCGCGGCCAGCGCGCTGTCGGAGAAGCCCAGGAGGTTGCGACTGAACTGTTTGTTGAAGGTTTCGAGAAAGGCGTTTGCGAGCACGACCGCATCCCCGGTTCGTTCGCGCAGCGGCGGGATATTGATGATCATCTCATTCAGACGAAAGAACAAATCCTCGCGGAACAGGCTCTGCTCGATCAGTCGGGTAAGATTCTGGTGCGTCGCGGCAATGACCCGCACATCGACCTTGATTTCCTGCCGGCCGCCAACCCGTTCCAGGACCCGGTCCTGCAGCACGCGCAGCAGCTTGGGCTGTAGCGATAAAGGGATGTCGCCAATCTCATCGAGAAAGAACGTGCCGCCATTCGCAAGTTCGAACTTGCCCTTGGTCTGCTGCGCGGCGCCGGTGTAGGCGCCGCGCTCATAACCAAAGAGTTCGCTTTCGAGCAGCGTCTCCGGGATCGCGGCCGCATTTACCGCGATAAATGGCTTGTTCGCCCGGGGGCTCAGCCGATGCAGCGCCCGGGCCAGCACCTCTTTGCCGGTACCGCTCTCGCCGAGCAGCAGCACCGTCATGTCGGTCGGTGCCAGGCGCTCGACCATCCTGCACATCTCGTGCATCTCGGGACTCGCGGCGACAATCCCCTCCAGTGGATTCGTGATGTGCAGGCGGGACAGCTTCCGGTTCTCCTCCTCGAGCGCACGCAACCTGAAGGCACGCTCGACCACGAAAGCTAAAATCTCCGGATCGATGGGCTTCTGGTAGAAATCGTAGGCACCCAAACCAATCGAACGGGCCGGATTGACCTTATCGTCGTTGCCCGTGATCACGATGACCTTGGTATGCGGCGCAGCGGACAGGATCTCCTGCAGCGTCGCGAAGCCTTCGGAAACGCCGCCCGGATCCGGAGGAAGACCGAGATCGAGGGTCACGACGTCAGGCTCATGCTTCCGAACGGCAGCCAACGCCGATTCCCGGTCGTCTGCAACACAGACCTTGTAATCGGTAAAACTCCACCGTAACTGGCTCTGCAGACCCGGATCATCCTCAACGATCAGCAATGTCTGATCCATCACGCCAGTGCCTCCACACGCTGTTCCTGCCGATTTTCGGCGTTCTGTCTGGGGATCACGATGCGAAACGTCGTGCCCTTCCCCAGTTCGCTGGTAACCACCATTTCGCCCCCGATTGAACGCACATACTCGCGCGACTCGTAAGCGCCGATGCCCATGCCGGTCAGACCCTTTGTCGTATCGAAGGGCCGAAACAGGCGGGTCCGGATGAACTCTGCGCTCATGCCCGGTCCGTTATCTTCTATCTCTATAGCGACGCTGTCCGGTGCCGGATGCATCACGCGCAACTGTACGCGACCGTGTTTGCCAGCAGCATCCTGTGCATTGTGTACGATGTGCTCGAAGGCGGAAAACAGGCGATCGCGATTCGCCGTCACCACGACCCCTTCCGCACCGTCCTGGAATAGCGGCCCCGGCACCTGCGAAGCACGCGCGGTCGTCACCTCAGCGAGGAGCCGTCCGACATCGACAGCTTCCGATACAACACTTGGACCCGCGTTACGCAACTGGTTCATCAAACGATTCATGCGTTCCACGACGTGGTCCAGGGTCTTGAAGGCGTCGCGTACGAAAGCCGGGTTGTCGTGATGGCGTTCGGCATTCCGCAACACCAGCGTCAACTGCGCTATCAGATTCTTCAGGTCATGGATCACAAACGCCGACAGGCGGTTGAAGCCTTCGAACTGGCGCGCCTCAGTCAACTGCCGGCCGGCATCATCCAGTGCCAGGTAGCTGGCCGCCACGGTACTGGCCGTCTTCAGCAAATCAAGCACTTCCCAGTCCCATTTGATGGGCGCCCGCGGCTTCGACAGCAGCAACACGCCGTACAACCGCCCTTCGTCACGGAACATCGGCAGCAGCAGCCATGCGTTGCTTTCCGGTTTCAGCCACATGGGGGGTTGCAGCCCGTCATAGGCTTCGGGCATGGACTCCATCTCCGCCAGATTCACGATCCATTCGCGCTCCACCATGTATGCTACCACCGGATCGTCGCTCTCCAGGCGCGCGACGTCCACTTGAGGCGCGCCATAGCTGGCCCGCCAGGCCAATGCCCCGGTCGAGTCCCGCCACCACAGCACGCCGTTCTGGCTTTCGACCAGGCGCCCGATGGCGTAGATGACCCGCTCCTCGAGGCTCAAGCCCGAAGCGGCATCGGCCAGCGTACGGGTCAAAGTAAGCCACTCCTCGCGATAGTCGTAGGCGTAGTTGAAAAAATTCTTGGTCAGGTAGACCCTGACACGCGCCCGCGTCTGCGCGGAAAAGAGCAGCAACACCAACGCCAGCGAGGCCGCCGCGACGAACACGATCTGTATGACGGGCCCCCATTCTCCGCCGAACACACGGATGTAGTAGCCGACAGTGCCCATCGAGAGCAGATAGATGCCGGTCCCCAGGAGCGTTGCCGAATGGAAGACGATACGCCGGGAGATGTACAGATCGAGATTCCATTCTGGATTCTTCGCCGCCGAGGTGGCGATCAGGGGAACGATGATGCCGGCGAGGGCCCCCCGCGCCGCCCAGAGGTCGGGATTGATGCGATCGAACAGCAGCGCGTCGGTGTAGAGATAGAAGTCGTAGGCGAACATTCCCCCCAGCGCGAGACAGATCAGCTTGATCCGCCACCGCAGGTCCGGCCGGGTGTTGCGGTACACCTGCTCGACCAGCGCCAGCCCCAGAATGGACAGTGCGACCAGTCCGAACTCCTGCCAGGACTTGCTGAAAAATTGCGGAAAACTTGTTTGCAGATAGGGAGTAAGCCACGCGTAGAGCCCCATGCTCAGCACGGCCACCTGCACACTGGCGCGAACCGCGCCGATACCACGCTGCCTCGGTGGGTACGCAACGCCTTCATGCTGGCCCAGCAGCTTTCCGAAGAAAGCCAGCCAGACGTAATCGCGCAGGAGTTCGATGGTCCAGATCAGCGCGGCAGGCAGGACACCGAACGCCTCCTGTAGCGCCAGCAAAAGACACCAGACGGTCGTGACCGTTGAAGACAGGATCAGCCAGCGACCCCGCAGGCTCTGCGGTCGGCGGAGCGTCAGCAGGACTGCCAGAAACAGTTGTGCCAGCGCGCCTGAAAGGTAGCTGAGCGTACCGACGGCCATCACGGCCAACGCGCTGAATCGATGAACACCATGTTCTCCTGGGAGGGGATCGTCCTTTTGACCGAACAATAGTTGCGCGTCATCGAAGGTCCGTCAAGGTTTTGCGTAGTGCATGACCCACACGCGGCCACAGCTCGCCCGCGCCTCTCGTCGATCTCAGCCGGCGAGACAAGCCCCACCTGGCGAACACCTGCATGTTAAGATCGAGACGCGCAAGCCGTCAGAGCAAGCCGGCGAATCGGAAACGACCGCCAGACGGGCACGCGCCCCGGCTTTATGGGGTTACCACAAGAGGGACTGCGGCGGATGTTTGTTTTCGATCGCTATCGTGTGCTGGCGGGGCTTTGCGGCGCCATGTTGGCGGCTTCGGGCACCGGTTGCCGGCTTGCCCAGGAACATGCCGGGCACGGACTCAGGGGCGGTGTCGAGCTGAAAGGCGAAACGCTGGGCACCAATCCTCCGCAGCAGGGACCGCGTCAGGTCTACGTCGCGGACTTTGCTCTCGACTCAGGCGACTTCCAGGGTGATCAGGGTGTCCGAGGCATGCTTCCGGAACGTGCCCAGCAAGGTCTGCTGGGACAGGTGGGGGAGCGCCTGCCGCATCACTTTGCGACTACCGACCCCGCCGCGCGAGCCCGGGAAATCGTCGACGCGATGGCCACTTCACTGGTGAACAGCCTGCGTGATAAGGGCTTCCCATCCCAGCGTTACCAGGGATCGGACAGCGCTCTGCCGAACGACGGCTGGCTGTTGCAGGGTGTGTTCACCGAGGTTGGCGAAGGTAACCGCTTCAAGCGCGCCATCATCGGTTTCGGCCAGGGCGCCTCGACGATGGAGGTTCAGGTGGGCATCAGCGATCTTGCCGGCGCCCATCCGCGCGAACCGTTCATGGTGTTCGGCACCGTGAAGGATCCGAGCAAAATGCCGGGGGCCGCAGTGACAATGAACCCCTACGTCGCGGCCGCGAAATTCATGATGGAAAAGGATGCTACGGGTAAGGACGTGCAGAAGACCGCCGACCAGATCGTCAGCGAAATGTTGAAGTACGAAGACAAGATCCGGCAGGAAGCGCTGAACCGCAAGGCGCGCTGACCGACGAGCGTCACCGCTTCCACTGGCAGAAAAAGAGCAACCGCATGACCCTATTGACCATCGAATCCCGCGACGCGCGCACCTTCCAGGTCACAGTTCAGGGACCCAACCCAACGACCCACACTGTCGCGGTGGCCCCCGACTACGCGAGCCGCCTCACCGGCGGACGCCTCTCCTCCGCAGAGCTCGTCCGCCGTTCGTTCGAATTCCTGCTCGAACGCGAACCCAACACCAGCATTCTGCGGAGCTTCGAACTGCCCGTCATCGCGCGCTACTTCCCGGAATACGAGACGACGATTCGATCGGGGCTGGACTGACCGGAACCTCTTTGGTGATCGCAGCGCGCGGTTAACTCTTGATACCCGTGCCCCGGCGCAGCAGCACGTAGGCCCAGGTCAGCAGCAGGACAATCAGGCCGCCGATCAAGGCGAAGGCCACGTCCAAACGCACGTCCGACACCCCGACGAAGCCGTAGCGGAAGGCATTGACCATGTAGAGGATGGGATTCCCCATCGAGACGGTCCGCCACCAGGACGGCAGCAGTTCGATCGAGTAGAACACGCCGCCCAGATACACCAGCGGCGTCAGCACGAAGTTGGGCACGATGGAGATGTCGTCGAAACTGTTCGCATAGACGGCATTGATGAACCCCGCCAGCGCGAACAGCGCCGCTGTCAGCGTGCCCATGGCGAGCAGCACGCCAGCATGGGCGACCTGGAGTTCCGTAAAAAACCCGGCCGTGGCGACAACGACAGCGCCGACGACGAGCCCCCGCACCACGCCCCCGCCCACATACCCCGCCAGCACCGCCCATTCGGAGACCGGCGCCGTAATCAACTCCTCGATGTGCCGCTGGAACTTGGTCGAGTAGAACGAGGACACGACATTGCTATACGCGTTGGTGATGACGGACATCAGTGCAATGCCCGGCACGATGTAGTCAAGGTAGGCGATGCCGTGGATCGGGCCGATGCGCTGCCCCATCAGCGCACCGAAGATCAGCAGGTACAGCGCATTGGTCACCGCGGCAGGCAGTATGGTCTGCGGCCAGATCCGGAAGAAGCGGCCGATTTCCTTGAACAGAATGGTTTGCAGCGCAATCCATTGGCCTCTACCGGACCACCCGCGTCTCCTCATGCGGCGGCGCCTGCCCCATCGCGATCTCCCGATTCCGCGATCAAGCGCATGAAATACTGCTCCAGACGACTCGACCCATTCCGGATGCCCTGGACTTCGATGCCCTGAGCCGCCAGTCGCGTGAACAAGCCATGCACGCCGCCCTCGGGCGGGACTTCTGCGATCAAGGTATACGGATCCTCCCGCTCCACCGCGTAGTCTTCGATGATGGGCACTTGGCTGATCGGATGCTTGAGTTCGAGGGTATATCGTTGCGTCTGAACTTCAGCGAGCAGTTCCTGCATCCGGCGGTTCACGACGATTCGGCCGTGATCGATGATCGCGATGTGCCGACACAGATTCTCCGCTTCTTCCAGGTAGTGCGTCGTCAGAATGACGGTCGTCCCCCGCCGATTGACCGAACGCAGAAACTCCCACATCGAATGGCGGATCTCGATATCCACCCCCGCCGTGGGCTCGTCCAGGATCAGCAGCCGCGGATCGTGCACCAGCGCCCGAGCGATCATCAAGCGGCGTTTCATGCCACCCGACAGTTGCCGCGACACCACGTTGCGCTTGTCCCACAGGTCGACCTGACGCAGGCAGCGCTCGGCCCGGACGGTCGCTTCCCGGCGAGGGATTCCGTAGTAACCCGCCTGATTGATGACAATATTCGCGACCTTGTCGAACTGGTTGAAATTTACCTCCTGCGGCACGAGCCCGATACAGCGCTTGGCGGCTTCACGGTCCCGATCGAGATCGTAGCCGCAGACCTCGACACGACCGCTCGTTTTGTTGACCAGCGAACTAACGATGCTGATCAGGGTCGACTTGCCGGCACCATTGGGACCGAGCAGTGCGAAAAATTCGCCTTCCGGAATTTCCAGATCGACGCCTTTCAGGGCTTCCAGGCGGTTGCCGTAGGTCTTGCGCAGATCCCGCAGTAGCAGTGCTGACATCGGGTTTTTTCGACAGGCATTGTTTAGAATGGCGGGCATCAGCCACCCGCAGCACAAAGCTTGCGCATTCTATCAGACCGACGACGCGGCCTTCCGTCACGTCGCACCGATTCCGAGGCTCCGCGTGACCGTAACTCCCCAATCCGATTTGCTCGCCGCCGTCGACCTGGGATCGAACAGTTTCCATCTGCTCGTGGCCAGCCACCGCAACGGGAATCTCACCGTCGTCGACCGGCTTGTGGAAATGGTCCGTCTCGGAGCAGGGCTGGACGCACAAAACAACCTGACGCCCGAAGCGCAGATCCGGGCTCTCGAATGCCTGGAGCGTTTCGGGCAACGGCTGCGCAACCTCCCACCCTGCAGCGTCCGCGCCGTTGGCACCAACACCTTCCGCATGGCCCAGAACGCACAGCCCTTCCTGCACCGGGCCGAGCATGCCCTGGGCCATCAGATCGAGATCGTGTCCGGCATCGAAGAGGCTCGTCTGATCTACCAGGGCGTCGCCCGGAGTCTGGCGCCCGACGGTACCCGACGGTTGGTCATGGACATCGGCGGCGGCAGCACGGAGTTCATCATCGGCGTCGATCAGGAACCGCTGCACAAGGAGAGCTTCCGGATGGGCTGCGTGTCGATGAGTCTCCGTCACTTTCCCGGCGGAAAGATTTCCGCCAAGCGCTTCAAGCGGGCCGTGATCGCCGCACAACGCGAACTGGAGCCCATCGAATTGGCCTTCCGCCGCGGCCAATGGTCGGAAGCCGTTGGGGCATCCGGCAGCCTGCGCGCGATTCAGAAGATCATCCTGGCTGCCGGCTGGAGCAAGGAAGGCATCAGCATTGCCGGCCTGGAGCGTCTGGCCGAGGGCATGATCGCCGCCGGCGACGTCGCGAAGCTGCAGTTTCCCGAGTTGAATCCCGAGCGCGCGCCGGTGCTCCCCGGCGGCGTGGTGATCGTCTATGCGGCGTTCAAGATCCTCGGCATCGAACTGATGAAAGTCGCCGATGGCGCCCTGCGCGAGGGTCTGCTGTACGATCTCGTGGGGCGGTTACACCATGCCGACATCCGCTCCACGACAGTCGAGACGCTGGCGACGCGCTACCACGTCGACCGCGATCACGCCGAACGCGTGCGGGAAACCGCCAGGGAGTTCGCGCGCCAGGCATTGGGGAAGGAAGCGGTGGATCTGGCAACGGTGGAGCAATGGTTGGGCTGGGCCGCGGAGTTGCATGAAATCGGCTTCGACATCGCCCATAGCGCCTATCACAAGCATGGCGCGTACATCGTCGAGAATGCGGACCTGCCCGGCTTCTCGCAACAGGAGCAAAAGCTGCTTGCGACGCTGGTCCGCGCTCACCGCCGCAAGTTCCCGGTCAAGCTGTTCCGGGACCTCGCTCACCCGTGGGACGAGCTCGCGCCGCGCATTGCCATTGCCCTGCGGCTCGGGGTGTTGTTGAACCGCAGCCGGCACCCTGCCCCACTGCCCGCCGTCGAACTGCAACTCCAGGACGTTCAGGTTACGCTCCGTTTCCCGGACGGCTGGCTGACAGATCACCCTCTTACCATGGCCGACCTGGAACAGGAAGCTGAGGTCCTGCAGGCAGCGGGACTCGCCCTAAGGTTCGCGTAGGCCCTCGCAGCATCGCCCCCTCAGACTGCGCGTCGAAACTGCTCGAGCAAGTAGGACTGCGCCTCGACTCCTCCGGTCGCGTTGGGTTCGGCGCGGCGATAATGACCATCGGATTGCTGTATCCAGGCCTGGCTGTCGTCGCGCAGGTAAAGATCCAGCTCGGCTCGAATGCGGTCTGCCAGCTTCCGGTTTTCGATCGGAAAGCAGGTCTCGACGCGGCGGAACATATTCCGCGACATGCAATCCGCGCTGGAGCAGAACAGTTCCGGCTCCCCATCGTTCTCGAAACTGTACACGCGGCTGTGCTCGAGAAAGCGGCCCACGATCGACCGGACTTCGATCGTCTCCGAAAGTCCCGGAACGCCCGGCCGCAGACAGCAGATTCCGCGGACGATCAGCCTGATCTCCACCCCCGCCATCGAGGCGCGATACAGCGTTTGAATCAGCACCGGCTCGACCACCGAATTCACCTTGATGACGATGCGCGCCCGCTTGCCCTTGCGCGCGTGCTCGATCTCCCGCTCGATCTTTTTGATCAGCGTTTTATGTAGCGTGAACGGCGCCTGCAGCAGTTTGTTCAGGCGCCCCACCTTGCCGAGACTGGTCAGTTGTACGAACACGCGGCGCACATCTTCGCCGAGATCCTTGTCGGCCGTCAGCAGGCTGTAGTCGGTATAAAGTCGCGCCGTCTTCGGATGGTAGTTCCCGGTGCCCAGGTGGGTGTAGTAGCGCAGGTGCTTGCCCTCGCGACGCAGCACCAGCAGCATCTTCGCATGGGTCTTGTAGCCGACGATTCCGTAGACCACCTGCACTCCGGCTTCCTGCAGCCGGGTTGCCAGCGAGATGTTCGCCTTCTCGTCGAAGCGCGCCCTAAGCTCGACCACGACCGTGACTTCCTTGCCGGCACGCGCGGCCTTCTCCAGGGCTTCGACCACGGGTGAATTGGAGCCGGTCCGGTACAGGGTCTGCTTGACCGCAACCACCTGGGGGTCCTCGGCAGCCTGCCGGACCAGCTCGATGACCGGATTGAACGACTCGTAGGGATGGTGCAGCAGAATGTCGTGCTTGCGTATCGCCTCGAACAGCGACTTGGGATCGTTCAGCTGAGACGGACAGCCGGCAGTAAACGGTGGAAATTTCAGCTCGGGCCGGTCGATCAGATCGCAGACCTCCCGCGAACGGCTCAGATTGACCGGTCCATCCACCCGGTACAGGCGGTCCTTGGTCAGTCCAAACTGACCGAGCAGGAAGTCGACGAGATCATCGGGACAATTTGCGGCCACTTCAAGCCGGACCTCGTCCCCATAGTTCCGACTGGCCAGTTCGCCCTCGACCGCCCGCAGCAGATCGTGGATTTCTTCCTCATCCAGAAATAAATCGCTGTTGCGCGTGACGCGGAACTGATAGCAGCCGCGCACCTTCATGCCGTGGAAGAGATCATCGATGAACGCATGGATGATCGACGACAGAAACACGAAATCGTGCGGCCCGCTCTCGGTATCGGCTTGCGGGAGCTGTATGATCCTTGGCAGCGCGCGGGGCGCCTGCAGAATGGCCAGATCCAGATCCCGGCCGAATGCATCCTTGCCGGACAAGGAGATGATGAAATTCAACGCCTTGTTGAGGATGCGCGGAAAGGGATGCGTGGGATCGAGACCGATCGGGCTGAGAATCGGCAGCAATTCATCCGTGAAGTAGCGCCGTAGCCATGCCTGCTGTGATTCATTCCAGTCGGAGCGGCGGATGAAACGGATGTTCTCGATGGCCAGGGCGGGCAGCAAGGCTTCGTTAAAGACGCGGTACTGCTCCGCGACCAGCGCGTGCGCGCGACTGCTGATTTCCGCGAGGACTTCGGTCGGCGTGAGCCCGTCGGCCTCGGTCTGCAGCGAGGCCAGTTCGGACCTCTGGATCAAGCCGGCGGCTCGAACCTCGAAGAACTCGTCGAGATTCGAGCAGGAGATGCACAGGAAGTTGAGCCGCTCCAGCAAGGGAGTCCGCGAATCCTTGGACTGTTCGAGCACGCGGCGATTGAACTCGAGCAGACTCAGTTCCCGATTGATGTACCACTGCGAATCGTCGAGTGCGCGGGCGAGAATCTCACCGGACGCGGGTGTACTCCGGCCGGGACTGGCCGGCACCACTTGCGCCAAATCCGCCACCGCATCGCCCTCCCCGACCAAGTGTTTAGCTGCGCGAATCATGCGCTGAGCTTTTTGCCGGCTGAAACCCGGGATGAGAATCAACCGTTCGACGGCGACATTCGCCAATTCTTCGACCGAAAAGATGCCATGCTCGGCCAGGCATGCGCGCGTCGACTTGCTGATGCCCTTCACGTCGCTGATGATCAAACCGGATCCTCCAAAAAGCAGTCCATCCGCATTGCCTCCGGCGGAAGCAGCGAAACGGTCGGGCGATTGCGGCGAAGTCACCCTGACCGCTTACCGACATGCGCCGGAAGCCACCATTCTAATTTCCGAAGCGGAGTATCGACCTCAATTCTGCTCAAAAATGCTCAGGTAATCGCCGTAGCCTTCCGCGGCCATGTCCTCCTTAGGGACGAAACGCAAGGCGGCCGAGTTCATGCAATAACGTTTTCCGGTGGGTTCCGGACCATCGTCGAAGACGTGCCCCAGATGCGAATCGGCATGTCGGCTCCGGACTTCGGTCCGTGTCATCAGGAATGAACGGTCCGAGCGCTCGACGAGGTTGGCCGGTTCCAGCGGCTGGGTGAAACTGGGCCACCCCGTACCCGAGTCAAACTTGTCGAGAGAACTGAACAAGGGTTCACCGGACACGACATCGACGTAGATGCCCTCGCGATGATTGTCCCATAGCGGGTTCTGGAAGGCGCGTTCGGTGCTATCGCGTTGCGTCACGGCGAACTGCTCGCAGCTCAGCCGCTGACGCAACTCGTCTTCACCGGGTTTTTTGTAGCTTGACGGGTCCCAGGCCATTAGCGGTCCTCCTTCATTCAGTTTGTTCCAGATCTGGTGGTTCTTGTTCGTTGCCTGGTCGCCCGGTCATGACACCCGATCCGGGGGCGGACTACCGTCCTCATGGCGACCGATCCGAGGACGGTCAATATACGCAACTTAACGCGTTTGCGGCACTGGGGCGCAACCCGCATCGCTGCTCGCGAGTTGGATGCGCGACCGCCGCGCGACAGGCCCACTCGATTCAGCGGGCTCCCTGGGTTTGGGATAAAATATGGCCTCCTTGCTGGTGCCTGAGAACCGTTCGGTTCGAGGGTTAAACGGGAAGCCGGTGCAAGACCGGCGCTGCCCCCGCAACGGTAAATGAGTCAAGGCGGATCTCGACAAAGCCACTGTGCCATCGGCATGGGAAGGCGATCCGCCGGACGCTGTCGCTCATGAGCCCGGAGACCGGCCGCAAGGCACATTCCATCGTCGCGGAGGGCGTCGACAGGGACCGCCGCGACGTGCCTGTCGCGCGCTTTTCCCTTTTGCCTCGCGATGCATGGCCCACGAAGCCGCCGTACGGGTGGTACGGCCGAGCCCCGCAGAGGCAGTAACGCATGCACAGCCCCCTCACCCGCCTGACTGCGACCGCAGTGTTGGGCACAGCCATTGACGCGCACGCCGCCGGCCAGGAGCCGGTAGCTCGCCAACTCGACGAAGTGGTCGTCACCGCGGCCCGCACCCAGACGCCGGTGAACCAGATCGGCAGCAATGTGACCGTAGTCACCGCCGAACAGATCGCGGAACGACAGTATGTCGACGTCGCCGACGTGCTGCGCTACGTCGCCGGACTCGACGTCATTCGCAATGGCGGAGTCGGTCAGACCACGTCGGTGTTCATGCGTGGCGCGGACGCCCGCTTCTCGCTGGTCCTGATCGATGGCATCGAGGCCAACGACCCGGCCAATCCGGGCGGGCAATTCGACTTCGCGAACCTGATGGTCGACCAGATCGACCGCATCGAAGTCGTACGCGGCGGAGAGAGTGCGATTTACGGCTCCGACGCGATCGGCGGCGTCATCAACATCATCACGAAGAAGGGAGAAGGGAAACCGCAAGCCCAGATCTCGGCGCAGGGTGGCACTTATGATGAATTCAAGGTCGGTGGCGACAGCAGCGGCAGCCTGGGCCCGGTGAACTACCAGTTCAGCGCGAGCCGCTTTGAGAACCGCGGCTTCTCGGCCGCGGCACGTGACCTCGGCAACGGGGAGCGCGACGGGTATCGGAATACGACCGTTACGGCCGGCCTGAGCGGCAAGCCGCTCGACAACCTGGACCTGGACTGGACACTGCACTACAACCAAGGCCATACGAAGCTCGACAACTGCGGCGGACGCGGCTGCGACGATCCCAACAACCGCAGCACGACCAGTCAGCTATTCACGCGCGGCCAGGGCAAACTGTCGCTGTTCGATGGCCGCTGGCAGCAAACCCTGGGCGTCGCACTGAGTTCGACCGACCGTCACCTGCTCAATCCCTATGACCCGCTGAATCCGTTCGTGTTCGGCAGCAACTTCGACGGACAGAAGGTCAAGGTGAGTTGGCTGAACGATGTTGCCGTGACGGACAGGCAGGTGCTGACCTTCGGTGGCGAAGACGAACAGGACGCGATCACCAGTGACTCCACCTTTCTTCAAGGTAGCACGACGTCTGCCGAGGGCCCTTTGGACAAGAGCATGAACACGGGCGGCGTATTCCTGCAGCACCGCGCCCGTATCCAGGACAACTGGTTCAGCACGGCGGGCATTCGCTACGACGACAACAACATCAGCGGCAGCAAGGTGACCTGGCGGACCAGCCAGTCGATCGCCGTCGACCGGATCGGACTCCGCATCAAGGGGAACTACGGCACCGGCTTCAAGGTGCCGACGCTGTACCAGTTGTTTGCACCGCCAACAGTGTTCACGGTCCAGGGGCAGGAGCCGATCGTGTTCCCGGCGCTGGGCAATCCCAACCTGACGCCGGAGCGCAGCCGCAACTGGGACATCGGGCTGGAGCAGACCCTGTGGCAAGACCGCGCGCTCGTCGGCGCCTCCTACTTCCACAACGATTACTACAACCTGATCGAGGTACTGGATTTCAGCGAGGGCTACGTGAACGTCGGGCGGGCCAAGGCGGATGGGGCCGAGGTCTTCCTGCAACTGGATCCCTGGGACAGGCTGAGCCTGCGCGGGCAGTACACCTATATGGACACCGAGCAGCTACCCGATGCCGCCAATCCTCAGGACGATTTGTACGGCGGCCAGTCGCTGCTGCGCCGGCCGCGCAACAAAGGGACGTTCGAAGCGATCGTGCGCCCGACGGAGGCATCGACGGTCAACCTGAACGTGGTCGCGGTTGGACGCAAGGACGATATCGACTTTGCCGTCTTTCCGGCCCAACGCGTCACGGTTCCGGGGTACGTCATCTTCAATGCGACCGCGCGCTACTCCGTAAACGACCACGTCGAGCTGTTCGCTCGCGCGATCAATCTGCTGAACAAAACATATCAGGAAGTCTACGGCTACGGCACGGCCGGAGTTTCGGGGTTTGCCGGCTTCAACCTGCGCTTCTAGCGGGAGGGCGACCGGAAAGATGGATCACACGGAAATCGGCTTCGGCAATCCGACGTGCCGGAATCATGCCCCCAAGTGCTGCATGCCTTGGGGGCCGCGGGGCGGTCTAAAGCGACGAGCGGAGAGGTTCAAGCGGGTGATGGCGATGCGCGCCGGCTCTGTGACGACCAGAGTACAGCCAGCAGCACCGGTATCAGATAAACCAAGGCATCGCCGGCGTAAGCCGGGAAATAGCGGCCCACCGTCTCGGCGTAGGCCCATCCGCCGAGCCCCGTTGCTGCTGCCGTCGCTGCGTAAAAGCCCGCGTTCGACACAATGAACGCCGCGCTTAGGCCGAGCAGGGCCCAAAGCATCGCATTGGTCAGCCACAGATAGCCGATCGGCCCGCACTTTCCAGTCAGCCGGCCAGCGCCCCATACCAGGCCGTAAGCCGGCACCAGGAAAACATAGGCCGGTGTCAGACAGGACCAGGGTGCCAGGCCCGTCTGGAACGCGACCCAATCAGCCAGGAAGGCCACGAGCAGCAACCAGCCGAACGACCGGGGCTGCGCCAGAGCGAGGCCCCCGAGGAAGAAGGCAGCCAGAGTGGCATCCGGCAATTGGAACGAAAAAATGCCCGGTATGCGCGTCAACGCGATGGCCAGTGCCAGACCCAGAGCGAGCCGGTCATCGAGCCTACGATTCGAAAGTGTCATGGGTTTACCCCGCAATCTCTGTTGGCGTGATAGTCAAGCGGCCACGGCACCGCATGCGATGTTGCATTGTCCCGAGCGGCACGGTGACCCGCCCCGGTACATCAAGGGTTTCTGATATGATAGGGGCCTCAGACAAACCCCGCGCTGGCGCGCGGTGCCCGTTCCGCCATCCCCTCACGCATGAGCGACAACTTACTTTATCGAGTCGTTTTCGTAAACCAGCAGCAGGTTTACGAACTTTATGCGAAGCGCGTCTACCAGGCTGAGCTGTTCGGATTCGTCGTGATCGAGGATTTTGTGTTCGGAGAAGCCAGCTCGATCGTCATCGACCCGGCGGAAGAGAAGCTCCGGAGCGAATTCGAAAACATCAAGCGGTCCTTTGTGCCCATGCACGAAATCATCCGCATCGACCAGGTCGAACGACGCGGAACCGCGAAGATCATCCCGCTGGATCGCGACGCGGCGTCGGCGGGCAAGATCGCTAAATTCGCCTACCCCGACAAAGCCTGAGGCCCGACCGACCGCGGCCGCGTCACTTAACAACGCGCAGCGCCGGTTTCCCCTTCTTAGGACTTGGCGCCTCCGGCTCGGGCGGGGGCGTTTCAGGGTCCTCATCGCTGTCGAAAACCATGCCTTTGCCGGTTTCTTTGGCATAGAGCGCCAGCACCGCAGGCAACGGCACGGCAACCTGTGTTGGCGTTCCCCCGAAGCGCGCGCTGAAGGCGATGGTGTCATTGCCCAGCGACAGCCCGACCACTGCTTGAGGATTCAAATTCAGAACGATCCGACCATCCTGCACGTATTGCCGCGGCACGACGACATCCGAGCGGTTGGCGTCGACGAGCAAAAAGGGTGTCAACGCATTGTCGACGATCCAGTCGTAGATCGCCCGAACCAGATACGGCTTAAGTGGCACCATCATATGGCCCTGGCCGCGGCGGCGAAGGTGACCAGTTCCCGCTCGTGCTCGCTGAGGCTGGCCTGAAAGGCTTCGCGCTCGAATACCCGGCGCGCATACCGGCGGATCGTGTCACAAGAGCTGGGCAAGTCGACCCCGAGAGCTCCGAGCCGCCACAACAAGGGCGCGAGCACGCAATCGACCAAGGAATAGTCCTCACTGAGGAAGTACGGTTTGGCACCGAATACCGGGCTGGCGGCGATCAGGCTTTCGCGCAACCGGCTGCGGCCGTGAGCCGCGCTCGGCCCGTCCCCGGCCTCGATCGGCTCCAGGTAAGGGTACCAGTCGCGCTCGATCCGGTGTACCAGCATGCGCGATCGCGCGCGCCCGACCGGATCCGTCGGGACCAGCGGAGGGTGCGGAAACCGTTCGTCCAGGTACTCCATGATGATACGGGCGTCGTATAACACGAGATCCCGGTCGACGAGAGTCGGCATCGAACCATAAGGATTGAGGTCGATCAGATCCTCGGGGGGGTGCGCAGGATCAATGAACTCAACGCCCGAGTCGATCGCTTTCTCGTTCAGCACGATACGGATCTGGTGACCGTGAGCGCACGAGGCGGCGCAGAAAAGTGTCATCGCGGCCTTGCGGCCAGCCGAACTAGCCACGCGTCACCCTGTCGAGCCGCGAACGACGGAGATGCGGCACGGTCCGCAGCGGCCTGTCGGTTCGTTCATGCCTGTATGGATTGCTGTGCCTGATGCCGTCTATGTGTTCGCGAGCGGGCCGGACCGACGAGCCCTGGCCTACTCCCGTGACGGTCGGGCAGTATAACACGCAACCCGGGTGTCCGGCTCAGGCAGGTCCCCACAAACCGCGCTGGTTCACTGGTCCAGCGCCGCGGCCAGAGCCGCCAGGAACCGATCGTTTTCATCCGGCTTGCCGACCGTCACGCGCAGACAACGGCGCAAGTGACCACTGCCGGCGGCGAAGGCCTTGACCAGAACACCCTGTGTCTTCAGCGACTCGAAAACCGCGCGCGCATCCTGCGAGAGGAGTTCGAACAGGATGAAATTCGCATTGCTGGGAAAGGCCCGAACGGCAGAGAGCTCGGTCAAGGCCCGATAGAGCCGCTCGCGCTCTGCGAGAATTCGCTCGACCTGAGCGGCAAACACGTGCGGCTTGCTCAGCGCGAACTCGGCGCTGATCTGGGTCAGGATGTTGATGTTGTAGGGAAGACGGAGTTTGTCGAACTCCCGTATCCAGGCCGGCGCCCCAACCAGATACCCCAGTCGCAGGCCCGCCAGCCCGAGTTTGGACAGGGTCCGCATGACCAGCAGTCCGTCGTGGGCACCTACCCTCGGCAAAAAACTGGTGCCGGCGAAGGGCAGATAGGCTTCATCCACGACCACCAGCCCAGGTGCCAGTGCCAGCAGTTCCTCGATCTCTTCCGCGGCATAGAGATTCCCGGTTGGATTGTTCGGGTAGGCGAGAAAAATGACCGCAGGCGCATGCTGTGCTACGGCTTCGCGCATCGCCGGCATATCGAGGGAAAAGTCGTCTAGCCGCAGCGGCACGCCGACGAATCTGAGGCCCAAGCCTTCGGCGAGTTGCCGGTACATCACGAAGGTCGGCTCCGGTGCCATGATGACCGCTTCCCGACCGGCCACCGCCATCAGGATCAACTGAATCAGCTCGTCCGAACCATTGCCGAGCAGGATATCGGCATCGGCCGGCACGTCGGCGGTGACCCGCAGCGCCTCGCGCACCGCGTCGGCCCCCGGGTCGGGGTAACGATTCAGGGCCGCCTCGCGCAAGCAGCCCAGCCACTCGTCGATCATGGCCGGGGGCCAGGTATAGGGGTTTTCCATGGCGTCGAGTTTCACCATCCCGACGGCGGGAGGCACGTGATAGGCGGCGAGCCGCGCCAGTTCGGGGCGCAACACCCAGCGGAGCCGGTCGTCCAAAGCGCTCATCCGTCCTTCGGGATCCGATACTCCGCGGAGCGCGCGTGTGCGGTCAGCCCTTCACCACGGGCCAGCCGCGAAGCGGTTCGCCCGAGACCGGCGGCACCGTCGGCCGAGCAGAAAATCAGACTCGAGCGCTTCTGGAAGTCGTACACCCCGAGCGGTGACGAAAAGCGCGCGGTACCGCCGGTCGGCAACACGTGATTCGGCCCGGCGCAATAATCGCCCAGAGCCTCGGCCGTGTACCGCCCCATGAAGATCGCACCGGCGTTGCGGATCTTACGCACCAGGCTCCGCGGATCGGCAACGGACAGCTCCAGATGTTCCGGAGCGACTCGATTCGCGACCGCGGCCGCCTCATCCAGGTCGCGAACCAGGATCAGTGCCGCCCGCGACGACAGGGAGGCGGCGATCACGGCCGAGCGTTCCATGTCTGGCAGCAGTCGCTGTATGCTCGCTTCCACCGCATCGCGATGGGCCGCATCCGGGGTGATCAGGATGGCCTGCGCGTTCTCGTCATGCTCGGCCTGCGAGAAAAGATCCATCGCGATCCAGTCCGGATCGGTCAGGCCATCGCTGATGATCAGGATCTCGCTGGGCCCGGCGATCATGTCGATCCCCACTTGCCCGAAGACGAGTTGCTTGGCCGTCGCCACATAGATGTTGCCCGGCCCGACGATCTTGTCGACCCGCGGCACCGTCTCGGTCCCGTAGGCGAGCGCGCCGACCGCCTGGGCGCCACCGATCCGGAAAACGCGGTCGACGCCGGCCAGATAAGCGGCGGCCAGCACCCAGGGATTCGTCTCGCCGCCCGGCGTGGGCACGACCATGACGATCTCCGGCACGCCGGCCACCTTGGCGGGCACCACGTTCATCAGCACCGATGAAGGGTATGCGGCCTTGCCACCCGGCACGTAGACACCGACGCGGTCCAGCGGCGTGACCTGTTGCCCCAACACAGTGCCGTCGGGCTCCCGGTACTCCCACGATTCCATGGCCTGCCGCTCCGCATAGGCGCGGATGCGCGCCGCCGCTGTCTCCAGCGCCTCGGCACCCTCCGGGGACAACCCTTCCCAAGCCGCTTGCAACTGGCTTCGCGGAATCTCGAGCTCGGCTGCGGACGCCACGTCACACCGATCGAACTCGCGCGTGGTATCGATCAGGGCACTGTCGCCTTCCCGCCGTACGCGCGCCAGGATGGCCGTCACGCGCTCATGTATCTCACGATCGGAGGTCTCGTCCCAGGCCAGGAGGTCGTCGAGCGCATGATCGAAGTCGGAACTGCCGCTGTCCAGTCGTTTGATCGTGATGTTGACCATCGCCTACTCCGAATGCTTGCCCTGCCGCGCGACCGCCTGACCGAGCAGGTCGACGATCGCACAAACGGCCCGGTGTTTCATCTTCATGGCGGCCTTGTTGACCACGAGCCGGCTGCTGATCTCCATGATCAGCTCACGCGGTTCAAGACCATTCGCTCGCAGCGTGTTGCCGGTATCGACCAGATCGACGATGCAGTCGGCCAGCCCCACCAGGGGCGCAAGTTCCATGGAGCCATAAAGCTTGATGATATCCGCCTGTATGCCCCGTCGGGCGAAATAACCCTGCGCCGTACGGACATATTTGGTCGCCACGCGCAGACGCCGCCGACTCGCGACACCGCCGACCGGCGCCGCCGTCATCAAGCGGCAGCGAGCGATGTTCAGATCCAGCGGTTCATATAACCCTTCCGGGCCGTATTCCAACAGCGCATCCTTGCCGGCGATGCCGAGATCGGCGGCACCGTATTCGACATAGGTCGGGACATCCGAGGCGCGGACGATCAGCAACTGGACGTCCTCTCGATTGGTCGGGATGATCAGCTTGCGGCTTTTGTCGGGGTCGACGGTTGGCACGACGCCGGCTGCCGCCAGCAGCGGCAGCGCCTCTTCGAAAATTCGCCCTTTGGAGACAGCCAGGGTCAGCATGGCGTCACTGCGGCACGCGACGAATGGTTGCGCCCAACTGCGACAACTTCTCCTCGATACATTCGTAACCGCGGTCGATGTGGTAGATGCGCTGCACGACGGTCTGCCCTTCTGCCACGAGGCCCGCGAGCACCAGGCTCGCGGAGGCACGTAGGTCGGTCGCCATGACAGGCGCCGCCGTCAGCATCGGGACACCGCGGATGATCGCCGTGTTGGACTCGACCTCGATATTCGCGCCCATGCGCTGCATCTCGTGCACGTGCATGAAGCGATTCTCGAAAACCGTCTCGGTGATCACGCCGACGCCCTGGGCAATGCTGTTCATCGCCGTGAACTGCGCCTGCATGTCGGTCGGGAAGGCCGGATAGGGCGCGGTGCGGAGCGAGACGGCCTGCGGCCGCTGTCCCTTCATGTCGAGTTCGATCCAGTTTTCGCCGCAGGTGATTTCGGCACCGGCCTGACGCAGCTTGACCAGCACCGCGTCAAGCAGATCGGGACGCGTATTCTTGAGTTTAACCTTGCCCGCGGTCATTGCCGCCGCGACGAGGTAAGTGCCGGTTTCGATCCGGTCCGGCAGAATGGAGTAGTGGAGCCCGGCACCCGAGAGCGATTCGACGCCCTCGATCTCAATGATATCGGTGCCGGCACCATGGACCTTAGCGCCCATTTCATTCAGGAAGTTTGCAAGGTCCACAACCTCGGGCTCCCGGGCGGCATTCTCGATCACGGTCGTGCCACTGGCCAGCGCAGCCGCCATGACCAGATTCTCGGTACCGGTCACGGTCACCTGGTCAAGGACCAGCCGACAACCGCGAAGTCGCTTCGCCTCGGCATGGATGTAGCCGTTGCGGACGGTGATGTCCGCACCCATCGCACTAAGCCCCTCAAGATGCAGATTCACTGGTCGGGAACCGATGGCGCAACCACCGGGCAGCGACACATCCGCTCGTCCGAAACGCGCGACCAGCGGTCCGAGCACCAGAATCGAGGCTCTCATCGTCTTGACGAGTTCGTAGGGCGCGTCGAAGTTCTTGATGGTATCGGCGTTCGCCTCGATGTTGAGTTTCTCGTCGATCAGCAGCTCGACACCCATGCGCCCCAGCAACTCCATCGTCGTCGTGATGTCGTGCAGGTGCGGCACGTTGCCGATCGTCACCGGGCCTTCCGACAACAGCGTCGCCGCAAGGATCGGCAGCGCGGCGTTCTTCGCGCCAGAGATCCGCAGCTCGCCCGAAAGCGGCTGACCGCCCGTTATCAGTAATTTATCCATTGGCACCTAGCAAAAGATTCACGATTTTCAACGGCCCTTGTCCTCGCGTGGCAGCATCTCGTCGACGCCGGACACGACAGCCAGCGCCTCGACCTGCGCGGGCAGGTTACGCAGACGCAAACGCACGTCACGCTGGCACGCCAGCCGCATCGCCTCGATCAGCAACGCAAGCCCGGCGCTGTCAGCCCGGGTAACTTCCCCCAAATCCAGCAACACGTCGCCGCGTTCGCCTTCGATGACGTCCCCGATAGCCTTGAGAGCGGCACGGGCATTCAGAAAGCTCAGCGTTCCGGCAATGTGATAACAACCCTCGCCCATGCGTCGCACGGCAAAGCGCACCTCGTCATCCGCCACTTGCGCGCGCCCGGGAGCGTCGCGACCGGAACGGAACGGCGCGGCGTTCATTTCGATTCCGCGGCAGCCGATGCGTCGGCCTTCTTATCACCGCCCTCGGCCTTATTGAACAGGAATCGGCTGATCAACTGTTCGAGCACCAGCGCCGACTGCGTCAGCTCGAGTTGGTCACCGTCCTTGAGGTACGTCTCCAGCGCTCCGGCCGTCAGGCCGATGAACTGCTCCCCAAGCAGACCGGCGGTCAGGATGCTGGCGCTGGTATCCTCCGGCAAGGTGTCATATTGCGGATCGATCCGCATCTCGACCACGGCATCGTAGGTCGCTTTGTCGAAGCGGATCGATTTTACCCGCCCGATCGTCACCCCAGCCATCGAAACCGGCGCGCGTACTTTCAGATTCCCGGTGTTTTCGAATCGGGCAAAGAGCGTATATCCCTCGCGACTGGAGCTCAGCTCCCCAAGATTGCTGACCTTCATGGCCAGAAAGAACAGCGCGAGGAAACCAATCCCGACGAACAGTCCCACCCAAATTTCCACGACCCGCGAATGCATCAATCACTCTCCTCTGAGCATCAGGGCGGTCAGTACGAAATCCGATCCCAGCACCGCAAAGGCCGAGTAGACGACCGAGCGCGTCGTCGCCCGACTGACGCCCTCAGCCGTGGGTACCGCATCGTAACCTTCAAATACCGCGATCCAGGTCACTATCAGGCCGAACACCAAACTCTTGATGATGCCGTTGATGATGTCTTCCTCGAAGTCGATCTTGGCCTGCATCTGGGCCCAGAAGGCGCCCTCATCCACACCCAGCAAACCGACGCCAACGAAATAGCCACCGAGCACCCCCACCATGCTGAACAGCGCTGCCAGCAAAGGCATCGACAAAAGACCCGCAAAGAACCGGGGCGCCACCACCCGCTTGATCGGATCGACCGCCATCATTTCCATGCCGGACAACTGCTCGGTGGCCTTCATTAGTCCGATTTCAGCGGTCAGAGCCGACCCGGCCCGACCCGAGAACAGCAAGGCGGTGACCACGGGGCCCAGTTCGCGCACCAGTGACGCGGCGACCAGTACGCCCAGGCTCTGCTCGGCGTCGAATTCGGACAGCACATTGTGCCCTTGCAAGGCCAGTACCATCCCGACGAACAGGCCGGATATGGCGATCAGCAGCATGCTGAGCACGCCGACGACATACATCTCGCGCACCAGCAGTCGCAAGCGCAGCAGCAAGCCCGGCAAGCCCAAGAGCACGTGCGCCAGGAAAATGTGAGCGCGGCCGATGCGCTGGACGCCGCCGAGCGCCCAGATACCCCAGCCCTGCAACACGTCAAGCATCCTCAATGGCGGGCTCCCGGCCGGCGCCTTACCGGTCCCATCAAGTCGCCCGCATAGTCGGCGTCCGACGGGTAGTGGAACGGAACCGGTCCGTCGGCAAGACCATGAACGAACTGAGCCACGAACTGCGAAGCCGAGCGATCCAATTCTTCCGGCGTGCCCTGTCCCACGATCTTGCCTTCCGAAATCATATAGATGTAGTCGGCTATCGAGAGTGTCTCGTGCACGTCATGGGAGACCAGCACGCTGGTCAGGCCAAGACTGTGATTCAGATCGCGGATCAGCTTGACCAGCACGCCCAGCGAGATGGGGTCCTGTCCGGTGAACGGCTCGTCGTACATGATCATCATCGGATCCAGCGCAATCGCCCTGGCCAGCGCGACGCGACGCGCCATGCCGCCCGACAGCTGCGCCGGCATCAGATGACGGGCGCCGCGCAAGCCCACCGCCTGCAGCTTCATCAAGACCAGTGTCCGAATCATCGACTCAGGCAGGCGGGTATGTTCTCGCAGGGGGAAAGCGACGTTTTCGAACACGTCGATGTCGGTGAGCAGCGCGCCCGTCTGGAACAACATGCCCATTTTTCTGCGCAGCGCATACAGATCACGCAAGCCCTGCTCATGCACGACCTTGCCGTCGAAGACGACAGTACCCCGATCCGGCCGCAGCTGACCGCCAATCAATTTCAGCAGAGTCGTCTTGCCGGTACCGCTGGGCCCCATGATTGCCGTGACCTTGCCACGACGAATGTCGAGATCGATACCGTCAAAGATCTTTCTTTCATCCCGGGAAAAAACGAGATCGCGGATGGAAACCAGGTTTCCATCCCCCGAACGGTCGGCGATCGTCATGGAGGCGAGTGATTCAACGCTGCGAAAAACCGACTATTCTGATCGGCTGAGCCGGCTGGCGTCAACCTCAGAGATCGGACCTGCACGCACGACACTACTCACCGATGGTGCGTAGTCCACCCATATAGGGCCGCAGGGCATCGGGCACCACGACGCGTCCCGCCCCGTCCTGATAGTTTTCCATGACCGCAATCAGCGTTCTTCCTACCGCAAGGCCCGAACCATTCAGGGTGTGCGCCAGTTCGGGCTTGCCGGTGTCAGGGTTACGCCACCGCGCACGCAGGCGCCGCGCCTGGAAATCCCGGAAATTGCTGCACGACGATATTTCGCGGTAGGCATTCTGCCCGGGCAGCCAGACCTCCAGATCGTAGGTCTTGGCCGACGAGAAACCGGTATCGCCCGCACACAGCACGACGCGACGAAAGGGCAGATCCAGCTTTTTCAGTATCGCCTCGGCATGGGCGGTCAACGCTTCATGGGCAGCCGACGAGTCTTCGGGTCGCGTGATCTGTACCAATTCAACCTTTTCGAACTGGTGCTGGCGAATCATGCCGCGGACATCCTTGCCGTAGGACCCGGCCTCGCTCCGGAAGCATGGCGTGTGGCACACCCACTTCAGCGGCAAACGGTCGGCTTCAACGATCTCGTCCCGGACCAGATTGGTCACAGGGACCTCCGCCGTCGGGATCAGATAATACGGAGGATCGCGCACCAGCTTGAACAGGTCCGTTTCGAACTTCGGCAGTTGGCCGGTGCCGCGCAGGCTGTCGGCGTTGACCATGAACGGCACGTAGGCCTCGACGTAACCATGCTCGGCCGTATGCACGTCGAGCATGAACTGGGTCAAGGCGCGCTGCAGACGAGCCAGCGGGCCCTGCAAGGTCACAAAACGCGAACCGGTAATCTTGACCGCCGCCTCAAAGTCCATTCCGCCCAGTGCGGTGCCCAGATCGAAGTGCTCCTTTGGCGGAACCTCGAAACAACGTGGCTCGCCCCAGCGGAACATCTCGCGATTGTCGGCATCGCTCGCGCCATCCGGCACGTCCCCGTCCAATACATTCGGGATGTTCAGCAGCAGGTCCTCGAGTTCCCGCTGGATCGCGTCGAGTTGCTGCTCGTTGCGCTTCAACTCGTCGCCGAAGCCCTGCATCTCGGCCAGCAACGGGGTAACGTCCTCGCCTCGGGCCTTGGCCTGTCCGACGCTTTTCGAACGGGCGTTCCGCTCGCTTTGAAGTTCCTGAGTACGGCTCTGGACCGCCTTGCGGCGGGCTTCCAGTTCGGCGAACGCCGCTGTGTCGAGTTGAAAGCCCCGGCGCGCGAGTTGCTTGGCCACGGCATCAAGGTCGGTGCGAACTAAACGCGGATCCAACATAGTCGGGTCTAGGCTCCTTATCCTGATTCGAAAATCTGAAGGCTGTCGCGGCGAAGCATGTAACGCGGCGTGCCGCGGGCTACCATGGTCTACAGAACAGCCTGCATACCGCTGTTCGCCGGATTCCGCACCGCGCCCCTCTCCGTCACGATGACGTCGATCAGCGCAGCGGGCGTCACATCGAAAACCGGATTCCACGCGCTGATCGTACTGTTCGACCCGATGAAACAGGGCGGAAGGAATTCCCGTGGATTGCGCTCCTCGATTACGATGTCCTCGCCGGACCGGCAATTCCGATCGACGGTCGAGGTCGGTGCGACGACCATGAATTTGACCCCGTGTTGTCGAGCCAAAACGGCCAGCGAGTAGGTACCGATCTTGTTGGCCGTATCCCCATTCGCCGCGATTCGATCCGCGCCGACGATCACCCATTGCACGCCTTGGCGACGCATCAACAGGCCCGCGGCCGAATCGGCGATCAGGGTCGCCGGTATACGGTCCTGTGACAATTCCCAGGCCGTCAGCCGCGCGCCCTGCGACCAGGGACGGGTCTCGGTCGCGTACACGTCCCGCCGCGCGCGCCGGCAGAGGCTCCGAATCACGCCCAGTGCCGTGCCATAGCCACCGGTCGCCAGCGAGCCGGTATTGCAATGGGTCAGCACACCGGCAGCCTCCCCGATCAGATCGGCCCCCAGCTCGCCCATGGCCCGATTCGCCGCGACATCTTCGGCATGGATGGCCTCGGCCTTAGCCAGAAGACCCGGGACAGGCGACGTGCCCGCCACCGTTGCAGCAATGACGGAGTGCATCTGGTCAAGCGCCCAGAACAGATTCACCGCCGTCGGACGGGATGCGGCAAGAACCTCCAGGTCCGTCGCTATCGTCTGCTTCCAGTCATCGGGACTCTGCGCATATCGGGCGCGCGCCGCGAGAACCACGCCATAAGCCGCCGCTATGCCAATCGCCGGGGCGCCGCGAACCTGCATGGTGGCAATGGCTTCGGCCACACCCATGGCCGTCGAATGGCAATGGTAATCGCAGTTGTCCGGAAGCCGCCGCTGGTCCAAGACCAGCAAGCCCTCATCGGACCAACGCAGCGCGCGCACGCTATCCTCGACTGCCTCGTGGTATGGATTCGACGTCATGGAAAATACGAACCGGGGAATGAAATGACGAACTTTTCAGTCAGCGCCAGAGTCTGTTCTCGGGAGGGTCGATGGTCAGACCGATAATCTCAAAGACTGAAACCCGAGCGCCGAACGATGAAGGCGCATATTATCTTGCGGACACCCAAAACGAAATGACCCTTCACTCTAACCGGCGATGTGAGGTGCGCGCGTGATTCTCGAACTTTATCTGTGGCTATGGCCGCGCATGCAGCTGCGGTACTGTCTGCGGCGGGGCGGGTATCTTCTGGGTTTGGCGCTTCTGTTCATCGGACCGTTGATTTATGTCAACGTCGACCTGATCCGCAAGGGATTCAAGCCCTCGCAGGCGGGTTTGATGATCGAGGGCAGTCATGAGCAAGTCCAGGTCGACGGGCATTATCTGCCCGAAACGGAAGACTGAGCGGAACGCTGGCGTACCGCCTCGTAAAGCAGCACGCCGGCGGCAACCGATACGTTCAGGCTCTCGACGCTGCCCGCCATCGGGATGCGCACCAGGAAATCACATTTCTGCTCGGTCAGGCGCCGCAGGCCACGGCCTTCGGCGCCGAGCACCACGGCCAGCGGGCCGGTCAACTCGGCGCTGTGCAGTGTCTTCTCGGCGCGCCCCGAAGCTCCGACGATCCAAAGCCCTGCTCCCTTGAGCCGATCCAGACAGCGCGCGAGATTCGTGACGCGGTAGACCGGCACCGTTTCAGCAGCGCCCGAGGCCACTTTGGCCACGGTCGCCGTCAGGCCAACGGCCTGGTCTTTGGGGACCACCACGCCACAGCACCCCGATGCATCCGCCGTTCGCAAACAGGCGCCGAGATTGTGGGGGTCCTGAACCTGATCCAGCACCAACAATAACGGCGAGGCCGTCGCTGCGGCAAGGCGCTCGAACAGTTCCTCCTCACCCTGCTCTGCCGGCAAATTCAGCTCGAGCACGACTCCCTGGTGATTGCCACCGCCCGCCATACGGTCGAGTTGCCCACGGGCGACTCGTTCGATGGCGATCCCCGCCGCATCCAGGGCCTGCGCCAATCGGCCCAGGCGGGCGCCGTGCCGCTGCGCGTCAAAATAAGCCGCGAGGATAGGCACACCACCGTGCTGCTGCAGCGCGGACTCCGCCGCGTGCAGCCCGAACACACGCCGGGCCTGTTTCAACGCCGCCTTCTCTTCTTCACGCCATCGTCCTGACGACTGGCCTTGGCGGCCGGCTCCAGGTCGATCTTGCGGTCGTCGAGATCCACGCGCACCACCGTCACGCGCACCGGATCACCGAGCCGGTAACGCACGCCGGTGCGCTCCCCGACCAGCCGGTGCCCTACCGGATCGTAATGGAAGTAGTCCTTGTCGAGGCTGGAGATGTGCACCAATCCTTCGATGAAGATCTCGCGCAGTTCCACGAACAGGCCAAAGGACGTCACGGCCGAAACGACCCCGTCGAAGGTCTGGCCGACCTTGTCGAGCATGTACTCGCACTTCAACCAGCTGACGACGCCACGCGTGGCCTCGTCGGCGCGCCGCTCGGTGCTGGAGCACTGCTCACCGATCATCAGCACGTCGTTCAGCGCATACTCGAAGGTGTCCGCCTTCCCACCGTCAATGGCATGCACGATCGCACGATGGGTCAGCAGATCGGGGTAGCGCCGGATCGGTGATGTGAAATGGGTGTAGGCGGGCAACGCCAAGCCGAAGTGGCCCTTTTTTTCCGGACTGTATACGGCTTGCGACAGGGATCGCAGCAGAACGGTCTGGATCAGGTGTTCGTCAACGCGGCCGACGATCTTGTCCAGCACCTGAAAATAATGGATGGGCTCGGGGCTGTCACCGCCTTCCAGCGACAGGCCGACCTCCCCCAGAAAGGCCCGCAGGTCGGCGAGCTTCTCGGCGGAAGGGCCATCATGCACACGGAGCAGATGCGGCAATTTCGAGCGCGCGAGGAAGCGCGCCGCGCATTGGTTGGCCAGGATCATGCATTCCTCGATCAGGCGATGCGCGTCGTTGCGCTCCGCCGCGACGATGCTATCGATCTTCTTCCCTTCGCCGAAAATGATCTTGGACTCACGGCTCTCGAAATCGATGGCGCCGCGCTCCTCGCGGGCCCACCGCAGGCGCTTATAGAGCGCAAACAGTTCCTCCAGGTGCGGTACCAGCTGTCGGCGCGCGCGCCGCAGATGCTTGTCGCTGTCGACCAGGATCTTCGCCACCTCGGTATAGGTCAGACGCGCCTGCGACCGCATTAGCCCGCGGTAGAACTGGGAACGGATGACGGTGCCGTCGACGTTGACGCTCATCTCGCAGACCATGCAGAGCCGATCCTCGTCGGGATTCAGCGAACACAGCCCGTTCGACAGGATCTCCGGCAGCATCGGGATGACCCGCTGCGGAAAATACACCGAGTTGCCCCGCAATAGCGCCTCGTTGTCGAGAGCGGAACGAGGTCGGACGTAATGCGACACGTCGGCGATCGCCACGTATAGCTTCCAGCCCTTGGGGGTCCGCTCGCAGTACACTGCGTCATCGAAATCGCGCGCATCCTCGCCATCGATCGTCACGAGCGGCAGATGCCGCAGGTCGACCCGCGCCGGATGAGCATCCTGCGCAACCTGCCCTTCGAAGGGCGCGACTTCCGCCAGCACGGCCTCCGACCAGACATTCGGGAGATCGTAGCTGCGAATCGCGACCTCGATCTCCATGCCGGGCGCCATGTGGTCGCCCAACACTTCGATCACGCGACCGATGGGCTCACGGCGCAGCGTCGGCTGCTCGATGATCTCGACGACGACGATCTGGCCGTTCCGGGCTTCGCCGACGGCCGACTCCGGGATCAGGATGTCATGGTTGATGTTGCGCTGTTCCGGCACCACGAACGCGATACCGCGCTCGATGTACAGGCGGCCGACGACCCGTTGCGTGTTCCGCTCCAGGATTTCCACGACGGCACCCTCACGGCGCCCACGCCGATCGATGCCGGTCACGCTGGCCACGATGCGATCACCCGGCATCAGGGCGCGCATCTCCCGCGGCGACAAAAACAGGTCTTCGCCGCCGTCGTCGGGACGCAGGAAGCCGAAGCCGTCGGCATGACCGAGCACCCGTCCGGCTGTCAGATCCTTGCGATTGACCACACAGTAGCGCTCGCGCCGGTTGCGCAGCAACTGACCATCGCGTTCCATCGCCTGTAATCGTCGCCGTAGCGATTCGAGATCGTCCTCCTCGGTCACGCCGAGCGCCGCCGCCACCTCGTCGAGATTCAGCGGTCGCGCCTGCTCCTTCATCATTTCCAGAATCAGTTCGCGACTCGGAATGGGGCGCTCGTACTTTCCCGCCTCACGCTCGGCGAAGGGGTCCTTGAGTTTGAATTTGGCGGGGTTCGTCGAAGAGGGGTTAGTCATCTGCAAGCAAGAAGGTTGAGCCGGCCGGGATAGCCACGACCGAAAAAAGGATGGGAGATCAGATTAGCTGCGCGCCACGCGGAGTCAGGCCGCCTGTCAACCGCGGGCAAGTCGCGGTCTCTAGAACCGACATGGCGCGCGGAATACGGAAAAAATGGAAACATGGTTGACAGGTTGGCCGCGAGTCATTATTCTTTGCGGCTGTTCGAGAGCGTCAAGCGCTCGACATGCCGAGGTGGCGAAATTGGTAGACGCGCATGATTCAGGTTCATGTGGGGAGACCCTTGGAGGTTCAAGTCCTCTCCTCGGCACCACCCTTCCCCGTTCACGCGAACGGATCCCGCAAGACGATCGTATCCTGACGATCCGGCCCAGTCGAAAGAATGTCGACCGGCACCCCAACCAGATCCTCGATGCGCCGGATGTAACTCCTCGCATTGGCGGGTAATTCGTCCATCCGTGTAATCCCGGCCGTCGACTGCGACCAACCCGGCAGCGTTTCGATTACCGGCTCACACCGGGCATAGTTCTCTGCACCCTGCGGCACGACATCGATCACGGCCCCGTCGTGGCGATAAGCGACGCACAGACCGATGCTCTCCAGCCCATCCAGCACGTCCAGCTTCGTCAGACACAAGCCGCTCAGGCTATTGAGCCGGGCGGATTTACGCATCAGCACCGCATCGAACCACCCGCAACGCCGCCGCCGGCCAGTGGTGGCACCAAACTCCGCGCCGCGAGACGATAAATGCTCACCGGTCTCGTCGAACAGTTCGGTCGGAAACGGGCCGTTGCCGACTCGGGTCGAATACGCCTTCGTGATGCCGAGTACGTAGTCGAAATCGAGCAGCCCGACGCCGGTGCCGCACGGAGCCCCGCCGGCGGTGGTGTTGGACGAGGTCACGAAGGGATACGTACCATGGTCTATGTCCAGCATCGCGCCCTGGGCGCCCTCGAAAAGCACGTTGCGACCCGCCGTTTGCAGGCCATACAAGGTTTCCGCGACGTCACCCAACATCCCGCGAATATTCTCGCCGACCGCCATGACCTCATCATGCATGCGGTCGAAGTCGATGCCAGGCTCCTCGAAATACCGCGTCAGCACGAAATTATGGAGTTCCCATAGTTCGCGCAGACGCTCGCTGAACAAGGCCGGATTCAGGAAATCGCCGGCGCGAATGCCGCGCCGTGCCACCTTGTCCTCGTAGGCCGGACCGATGCCCCGCCCCGTCGTCCCGATGGCCTTGCTGCCTCGCGCCTTCTCCCGGGCCGTATCGAGTGCCACGTGCAGGGGCAGCACGATGGCGCAGGACTGGCTGATCTGCAGACGTTCGCGTACCGCCACACCAGCCTTTTCGAGCACGTCGATCTCACTGAGCAGCGCTTCGGGCGACAGAACGACGCCGTTGCCGATCAAGCACTGCACGCCTGCCCGCAGGATCCCCGAGGGCACCAGATGCAGTACGGTCTTCCGACCGTCGATCACCAGCGTATGTCCGGCATTGTGACCGCCCTGGAAGCGCACCACGGCATCCGCGTTTTCGGTCAGCAGGTCGACCAGCTTCCCCTTTCCTTCATCGCCCCACTGCGTGCCGATGACGACGACGTTTTTTCCCATGAAAACACTCTCTAGCCAATCAAAATGATGTAGGGGCCCGGAGGCTTCCGTCGGGCAGCACCCGAGCGAGCTTCACCGCCGGGACGGGGGTGTTTAAGTCCCCGCGAACCGGCGCCGGAACAGAATAGAAACCCCTGCTATGCAGACCGAATCAAGCCGGTCCGTCGAACTCCGCCACCGGTGTCAACTGCCATGCGCCCGCCCGCGACTCCAGTCGGTGGGTGCAGCCCATGGCCTGCGGCGAGGCTGCCTGACCGGGAAGCTCACAGATCACGGTGCGCCCGCCGGCTCTCAAGCGACGGATCTCGATATGCAGCGACTCGTCTTCCACGGAAGGCGCGAAGACCGTGCCCTGAAGGTCGTCACCGGCGGGCGATTGGACTCCAAGGCGCGCGAGTACCCGCAGATCCGCGCTGAATCCCGTTGCCGGTCTGGCATGACCGAAGACGCGACCGATATCGTCGTAGCGTCCCCCACGCGCGATCTCACGGCCATAGCCCGGCACGAAGGCCGCGAACACGACGCCGGTCTGGTAATGGTAACCCCGGAGTTCAGCGAGGTCGAAATGAATCGGGAGACTGGGGAAACGCCTCTGCACGGCGTGGGCGATGCTCTCCAGCTCGTCCAGCGCCCGATGCAGTGCGCCGTCGCCAGCAGCGAGGCGCTGTCGTGCCTGCGCCAGCATCTCCACCCCCCCATTGAGATCGATCAATGCGGCAAACTGGTCGGCTACCGTCGGCGGCACTGCGGCTGCGGTCAGCCACTCGCCCATTTCCGGGCGCGCCTTCCGCTGCAGGATCTCGAACAACTCCCTTTCGGTGATCGAATCCAGCCCGGCGGCTGCTGCCAGCGAGCGATAGATACCGACGTGCCCGAGGTCGAGGTGCACGCTGGAGATCCCTGCGACGGCCAGCATCTCCAACATCAGCGCCACGACTTCAAGGTCGCTGGCACCGCCAGCATGGCCGTACAACTCGGCGCCGACCTGCATCGGGCTGCGCGAGGACTCCAGCCGATCGTTGAGCGTATGCAGCACGGTTCCGAGATAGCACATTCGGGATGGCACGCCTTCTTCCGAATGGCGGGCATCGATCCGCGCCACCTGCGGTGTCATATCCGCGCGGACCCCCAACAGGCGGCCGCTGACTTGATCGATCAGCTTAAAAGTCTTGATGTCGAGATCATGCCCGGTTCCCGTCAGCAGGGACTCCATGAACTCGATCAGCGGCGTCACCACGAGGCGATAGCCCCATGTGGAAAACAGATCGAGCACTTCTCGACGCATACGTTCCAGACGCGCCGCGTCGTCGGGAAGTATTTCCTCTATGCCCTCAGGGAGCAGCCAAGTATCGTCGTGGAGGCTGGGACGAGTCATGAGATCGGCAATTGACACGGCGTTGCGCCCGGACACCGCTGCGGTGGGCCGGGCGCTGGAATGATACAGGATGGCATCTCGGTCATGAGACCGCGGCAGCGCCCGGGGATCGGGCTGCCGGGGTCCCGGTCCGGAAGTCTAGCGGAGCTGCTTGAAGTAACGGAAGAACTCGGAATCCGGATCCGTCACGATCGTATTCCCTTCGCCCTGGAATGAGCCCTTGTAAGCGCTCAGGCTGCGGTAAAACGCGAAGAAATCCTTGTTCTTGCCATAGGACTGCGCATAGGTTTCGGATGCCGTGGCATCGCCCTCACCGCGCTTCAGTTCCGCATCCCGATAGGCTTCGGCCAGGATGATCTCGCGCTGCCGATCCGCATCGGCGCGAATCCGCTCGGCGCTCTCCGCGCCGCGGGACCGGAAATCACGCGCCACGCGAGCCCGTTCGGCCTCCATTCTCCGATAGACCGACGAACTGACCTCGCTGGGCAGGTCGACGCGCATGATACGTATATCAAGGATCTCGACACCCAATTCCTCGGCCTTGGGTGCGAGCGCCTTTACGAGGATGTCGCGTAATTCGTTGCGTTCCGAAGAAAGCATCTGCCCGATCGTGCGGCGACTGAACTCGCTACGCGTGGCATCCTTGATGTTCTGGTCGAGGCGGATGTTGGCTTGCGCGATATCTCCCGAGACTTTTTTGTAATAAGTCGCGACATCCTTGACTCGCCATTTGGTGAAGGCGTCGACGATGACGTTCTTCTTTTCCGAGGTCAGGTAGCGCTCCGGACGGGACTCCAGAGTCAGCACCCGTGCATCAAACTTCTTGACGTTGTTGATCAGCGGAATCTTGAAATACAAACCCGGCGTGTAGTCGGCCCGAACGATTTCGCCCAACTGGAATTTGATCGCCTTTTCGGTTTCCGACACGGTGAACATCGACATCGACGCCAAAACCAGCAGAACGATACCGATGAGTGAAATGGTCTTTATCTGTGTCATTGCTGGCTCCTTCCCTCGCGACCACGCGCTGCAGGGCGTACGATTCTCGCGCCACTATCGGACGAATCCTGAAGCTGAGAGATTCTGTCCTCCTCCGCCATCGAGACGGCGGGAGCGCTTGCCGCTCGCAGCTTGTCGAGGGGCAGGTAGAACATGTTGTTGCCGCCCTTGACATCGACCAGCGTGACGTTCGAGCGGCTGTAGATATCCTGCAGCGTTTCGATGTAGAGGCGCTCGCGAGTGACGTCCGGGGCCTTTTCGTATTCCGCGAGCAGGCGACTGAAGCGTCCCGCTTCACCCTGTGCCCGAGCGATGACGCGCTGTTTGTACGCCTCAGCTTCCTCGGACAGGCGCGCCGCCGCGCCTCGTGCCTTCGGAATGACTTCATTGGCGTAGGATTGCGCCTCGTTCTTCAAACGCTGTTCGTCCTCGCGCGCCTTGATGGCATCCGCGAAGGCGGGCTGCACTTCCTCGGGAGGCTGGGCATCCATCAGGTTGACCGACAACACACGGATGCCCGTGCCATAGTCGTCCAGCATCCTCTGGACTTCGTTCTTGATTTCCTCGGCAACCTCGCTGCGGCCCTCGGTTAGCACGAAATCCATCGTGCTCTTGCCGATCACCGCGCGCTGGGCGCTCTTGGTGGCCTGCTTCAGCGTGGCTTCCGGGGCAAGTACCGAGAAGAGATACTCCTTGGCATCCTTGATCTGATACTGCACGGTAAGGTGCACGTCGACGATGTTCTCGTCCTGCGTCAGCATCAGAGATTCGCCGGACGCCATGTCTTGCGAGGAGCGACCACTCACGCGAGTGCCGACTTCGGTCACACGCTGTTGTTCGACATTCACGATTTGCACGCTCTCGATGGGAGCCGGAATGTGCCAATGCGGGCCGGGCATCGTGGTCTCTGCGTACTTGCCGAAGCGCGTCACGACGCCACGGTTACCTTCCTGCACGATGTAGATACCGGTCAGAATCCAGATCAGAACGAGACCGCCTGCGGCCAGTCCCACCAGCTTTCCGGGATTCCCCATGCTGCCGCCCGGGCCTGAACCGCCGCGGCCGCCGAACAGGCGGTTGAACCGGTCCTGCAAGGACCGCAGCACTTCTTCCAGATCCGGCGGAGATTCCTGCTGGTCGCGCCCACTCCAGGGGTCTTTCTTCGGGCTGCCCGGTTCGTTCCAGGACATTAGTACGCTCCTCATAAACAATCGGTGGCTACGGCCGATCCGCAAGACCGGCGATTATCCGCAAAAAACGGCGTGCTGACAAAATTAAACGCCGGCGCGGTGAGCGCGGACGCGATGCGGGGGAACTGCGTACTAGGCAGCAGCCTCGGCCACGTCGGTGCGCGGCATGACGAAACCGGATGATTCGAGACGCCGGAGTTCGAGGGTAGGTAGTTCCACCACCAGGTGCCACCCCCCGCCGTCATCGTCACGCTCTTCTAGGACTCTGCCGAGCTGATAAAGTTTGGCTCTCAAAGCGGACTCGGCCGGCGCCAGGCGCAGCCGGAGCACGGTCAGATCGGTGGTGAAGTGCTCCTCGAACGCCTGATCGAGCCATTCAAGGCCATCCCGCGACCGCGCGGATAGCCAGACTCGGGCCATGCGCCCTTCCGGATCCCGCTCGTAACGGCTACTCTCACCCTCGATCAGGTCGATTTTGTTGTAGACCTCGATCCGGGGTACCGACTCCGCTCCGATCTCTGCCAGCACGGCTTCGACTTCCGTGTACTTTTCAGCGGCGTGTTCGTCACTGACGTCGATGACGTGAAGCAACAGATCGGCACGACTCGCCTCGTGCAGTGTCGAGCGGAAAGCCGCGATAAGTTCGTGTGGGAGGTCTCGGATGAAGCCGACGGTGTCGGCCAGAATGACCGCCAGATTGGGACCGATCGGGCGCCGCCGCAGGGTCGGATCCAGCGTCGCGAACAATTGGTCGGCGGCATACACCTCGGACTGCGTCAAGGCGTTGAACAAGCTGGATTTACCGGCATTCGTGTAACCGACCAGACCGACGACGGGAACCGCGTTGCGCCGACGTGCCTGACGCCCCTGATCGCGCTGTTGCTCGACCTTGTCGAGCTTTTTCCGGATCTGCCGAATGCGATTGGCGATCAGCCGCTTATCGGTTTCCAGCTGCGTCTCGCCGGGTCCGCGGAGTCCGATACCGCCTTTCTGCCGCTCCAAGTGGGTCCAGCCGCGAACCAGTCGCGTGGACAGGTGCCGGAGCTGGGCGAGTTCAACCTGGAGCTTTCCTTCGAAGGACTGCGCGCGCTGCGCAAAGATATCGAGGATCAGGGCGGTTCGGTCGATCACCCGAACATTCAAGGCCTTTTCGAGATTCCGTTCCTGACTTGGCGTCAGCGAGTTATCGAAAAGAACGAGCTCGGCCTCGTGCGCCCGAACCACCTCGGCGAGTTCGGTCAACTTACCGCTGCCGATACAGTAGCGTGGATCCGGGCTGTGTCGCCGCGTCCGCACCGCCGCCACCGGATCGGCACCCGCCGAGACCGCCAACTCTTTCAGTTCGTCAACGTCGCTGGGTACCGGTGCCAGCTGAACGTGGACCAGGACGGCCCGCTCGCCCGCACTCGGCCTATCAAACAATCATCTGCCCCGGCGGCGAGAGTTGGACTGCCGTAAGATTCAGACCCGTGGACACTCAAGCATCCTCGCCTTCGCCCTCTGCATCGTCGCCGTGCGGAAGACGGACTTGTCGAGCGGGTACTATTGTGGAAATGGCATGCTTGTAAACCATCTGGCTGATGGTGTTTTTCAGCATGATCACGTATTGATCGAAGGAATCGATCTTGCCCTGCAATTTGATACCGTTCACAAGATAGATAGATACGGGTACATGCTCTTTCCGAAGCACGTTCAGGAAGGGATCCTGCAGATTTTGCCCTTTCGACATCCTATTTCCCCTTATTTTTAGTTCTTGCTGCGGCACCGCTCGCATCACCAAACGTCCACATTTAATCAGAAAACGCCGTTTTCCGCCATCGCGCGCGCCATTGACGCAGCGCTTCCGAACTCGCGCGACCCCTCGCTCAGCGGCGTTCATTCGCCGACACGCCAAGCCTCCCAGTGCAAGTTCGCCACTGCCGATGGACGGCGCCATCGGTCTGGCGAATGGGTTAGAATCCTTTGCCCGTAACTCGTTCCCTTAAGGCTATCGTGAAGACCCACGCGCATCTCGGACCCGTCATGATCGATCTGGCCGGCATGACGCTGGACGCGACCGAAGTTCGCCGACTGCGACACCCGGCGACCGGCGGCGTTATTCTGTTCTCGCGCAACTACGAGAATCTCGCCCAGCTCCGCTCGTTGATTGCCGCTATCCGGGACGCGAGACCCGGAGTACTGATCGCCGTCGACCACGAAGGCGGCCGCGTACAACGCTTTCGAACCGAGTTCACACGCCTGCCCGCGGCGGCCGCCTATCGCACCACCGGGTCAGACCCCACGGCGGCACAAGCCGCCGAATCGGCCGGCTGGCTAATGGCCAGCGAACTACGCGCGGCGGACGTCGACTTCAGCTTTGCGCCCGTGCTGGACGTGGAATGCGGTATCAGCCAGGTCATCGGTGACCGGGCATTCTCCAACCAGCCCGGAGAAGCCGCCGCACTGGCTGCTGCTTTTTTCCGCGGCATGCAGAGGGCCGGGATGGCAGCCGTCGGCAAACACTTCCCTGGCCACGGTGGCGTCAGCGCGGACTCCCACCTCGCCCTCCCGATAGACCACCGGGCCTGGGGGGAGATTGACGAAAGGGACCTGATCCCCTTTCGCGCGCTGATCGAAATCGGCATTCAGGGCATCATGCCGGCACACGTCCTGTTCCCCGCCTGCGATGCCTCACCGGCTGGATTTTCCCGGTTTTGGATCGAGGAGGTACTGCGCCATCGGCTCGGGTTCACTGGGGCGGTGTTCAGCGACGACTTGTCGATGGTCGGTGCCCAGGTCGCCGGCACACTATGCGAACGAGCCCGGGCGGCCCTGGACGCCGGCTGCGACATGGTGCTCGTGTGTAACGTCTCGGAAGCGGTCGAACCCGTTCTGGACGCGCTCGCCGACGATGACCCGCCGGAGCGCCAGAGGCGGCTGGAAGCGATGCGCGGCCGATTTCCGGTAGTCCGGACTGAGCTTGCGGAGAGCACCGAGTGGCGCGAAGCAACGACGGCGCTGCGCCGCCTCGACAAGGCGCCGACGGCATGACGACCCTCGCGCACCTGGCCGAAGTCCGTGCGACCGCCGAATTGCTGTACTCCGGTGCCGAGGTCGAGTCAGCCATCTGCCGCGTCGCCGACGAACTCTCCCGGAGGGTCGCGGCCAGCAATCCGCTCGTCGTCACCGTCCTCGATGGCGGCATCATTTTCTGCGGCAAGCTTCTGCCGCTGCTGGATTTCCCGCTGCAGCTCGATTCCGTCAGCGTCAGCCGTTACCGCGGCGAGACGCAGGGCAGCAGCCTCCAGTGGCGGCTGCACCCCAGGACACCGCTCGCGGGCCGAACCGTCGTGCTGGTTGACGACGTGCTCGATGAGGGCCACACGCTGGCCGAGTTGCAGCGCTACTGCGTCGAACAAGGCGCTGCCGTCACGCTGATTGCCGTGCTGATCGAAAAGAGGCTACCGCGCGCCAAACCCTGTCGCGCCGACTTCGTCGGCCTCGAGGCGGACGACCGTTATCTGTTCGGGTACGGGATGGACTATCGCAATTACCTGCGCAATTCCGCCGGAATCTATGCCTGCACCCACCTGTAGCGGACGACGCAAGCCATGACTGTCACGGCAATTATTGGCGGAACCGGACTCGCCCGCCTTGAAGGGATCGACATCACCGGGAGCGAGCGTATCGCGACACCATTCGGCGAGCCGTCCTCCGAACTCCTGCAGGGCCGCCTGCACGGGAGTGAAGTGATTTTCCTTGCGCGGCACGGAAACCCGCACTGCACGCCCCCGCATCGAATCAACTACCGCGCCAATATCTGGGCTTTGCGCGCGGCCGGCGCGACCGAGGTCATTGCAGTGGCCGCCGTCGGCGGCATCACCGATGCCATGAGTCCGGGCCGGGTCGTCATCCCCGACCAACTGGTCGACTACACGCACAGCCGTGCGGGAACCTTCTTCGAGGACGATCTCGCCGAGGTCGTCCATATCGACTTCACCGAACCCTATACGGCGGATCTGCGCCAGCGACTGCTCGCTGCTGCCGATCGGGCTAAGGTCGCGGCGGTGGATGGCGGAACCTACGGCACCACCCAGGGACCGCGCCTGGAGACGGCTGCCGAGATCCGCCGCATGGAGCGAGACGGCTGCGATCTGGTCGGCATGACGGGCATGCCGGAAGCCGCGCTGGCACGCGAGCTCTCTCTGGCTTACGCATGCTGCGCAGTCGTCGCAAACTGGGGCGCGGGAAAATCTGAGGGCGAGATCACAATGGCCGAGATCGAGCAACACCTGGGCCGCGGGATGAAAGACGTGGCGCAGCTGCTGCGCGCGTTCTTGAACGGCTGAGCGCTCAGCCGCAGCCCCCCACGACGACGCGTACGGGCCTCTCCGTCACGAAATAGCGGCCGTTGGCCCGCGCCAAAGCGACGACGCGGCCGGTTGCATTCAATTTGACCCGCAGCGTCACGAACGGCACAGCCGGCGCCGCAAAGTCGAAGGCAGCGAGCAGTGGGAAGGGGTTCTTCTCGGCCAACAGTACCAGCCGATCGGTTTGGGCGATCCGGCTTTCCAGGCTGACCGGTACCACCGCACCGTCCTCGGCAACCGACGGAATCGTGAAGCTCAGCAGCGAGGTGCTCTCGATCTCGGCCGGCCCGACTTCACGTCGCAAGGCGAGCGCGAACGGATCGTCAGGGTCGTCCGTCGCCATACGGGGTCGCGTTCCGGCACGAGAGTCTTTTGCGGCGCAGACCAGAAGGGCTGCATCGACGAGCCGATGCAGAAAGTCTCTCCGACTGCCGGGTTGCCCTGGGTTCATGCGCATGCCGACGCAGCGGTTTGTCTGGCCATGCGACTAGGGATACTCTAGTCGCCGGTATCAAATCAAGCCCGCGGCCAACTTGGTCGTTCACGTCGGCGTGCCCCCTCTTCGAGGCACCTCATCCAGCATGGTCCCGATCAAGATTCGAACCAAACGACTCGACGGCATGACCGAGGTGCGGCTGTTGATCACGCATCCGATGCATACGGGACGTCAAAAAGACCCATCGAGCAACGCGCTTATCGCGGCGCACTATCTGCGCGAACTGCGCATTGAGCGAAACGGCCAGTTGTTGGTGGACTGTACACTCAGTACCGCGGTGTCGCGCGATCCCTATCTGTCGTTCCGGTTTGAGGGAGGTGCGTCCGGCGATCGCCTCACGGTCCACTGGTCGGACAACCTTGGCGGCGCCGGCACCGAGCAGATGCTGTTACCCTGAATGAACCCCCGAGCGTGATGCCGCCGGGCTTCTTCGACGCTCGCCGGGAACAGGGCATCGCGCCTCGACACACCGCATGAGTGATCCCCCGGGGGCAATCGCATGGAGGCCAAGGGGGCTTGCTGAAGCGCAGCTCCGCCGAGGGATTAGCGGAAGATCGCCTCTGCGGTGGGGCGTTGCGTGCGCACGAAATCACTGCGCTGCAACGCGGGATGCACCAGAACCCGACGCAGACCCTGACCGGCGCTACGCTCAAAACCGGGATTGGCCGCGCGTAAGCTTCCGGGTAAAGTAAAGTGGAAATTTTGCCTGGCAATGCGCTCAACCCATCCCGTTTCGACGCCATGATCCGACATCTCGCGACCGACTGCCTCCCTCAACTGGCCCGCCGGTTGGCGCCCTTGCTGGTCCTCGTGGTGCTAACGACCTTAGCGGCATGTACCCGCGTCCCCGAAGGACTGCAGCCTGTCACCGGCTTCGACGTGAATCGGTATCTCGGCACGTGGTACGAAATCGCACGCCTCGACCACAGTTTCGAAAGGGGGCTGCAAAACGTCAGCGCCGAATACACATTGAAGCCCGACGGCGACATCGCGGTGCTGAATCGCGGCTACAACACCGAGGAAAGGCGCTGGGAGGAAGAGGAAGGCAACGCCCGCTTTGTCGGGGACCCGCATGTGGGCAGCCTCAAGGTGTCGTTTTTTGGTCCGTTCTACGGCGGGTATCACGTCCTCGCCCTCGATCACGACTACCGCTATGCGATGCTGACCGGACCTTCACGCAAGTATTTGTGGATCCTGTCACGCCAGGAAACGCTCCCGGAAGACGTGCTTCAAGGCCTCCTGCATCAGGCGAAGGTCTGGGGCTTCGACACCGACAAGATCATTCGGGTCAGCCACGCGCCACCGGCGGAGGCAGGTTCGCCGGTCGGGGCGACAGTTCCCACTCCGCCCACCCAACCGGCCCCGTCCCCCGCCCCGGCTCCCGCGAAACCCTGACGACGAGACCGTTCGCGATGAGCATGCCGTCCAGGATCACTTCCACACCAGCGCCCGCAGGAGCAGGGCGAGCATGAACACCGAATGGGTGGGTGCTGGCGGCGGAGCGCGCCAGGCCGCCCGGTGTTCAGCCGTTCCGCGCCCGAAGCGCTGCGCATGTCCGTAAGCCACACCCGCGTGCTCGTGCCCGGCGTCCGGACCATAGAGGTCTGGGCCTGGGCGATGTACGACTTTGCGAACTCCAGCTATACCACGGTCGTCATCACGGCGCTGTTCAATGCCTACTTCGTCGGCGTCGTCGCCGAGGGCAAGGCCTGGGGTACTCTGGCATGGACCGTGGCGCTAGGGCTTTCCTACGCGCTGATCATGATCACCGGACCACTGCTGGGTGCCTACGCCGACGCGCGGGCCGCCAAGAAGCGTGTGCTGCTGGCGACCACGGCGGGCTGCGTGCTGTTCACGGCGGCGCTGAGCCTCGTCGGGCGCGGTGACTTGGCGTCCGGCATGGTGCTGATCGTGCTGTCGAACTACTGTTTCGGCAGCGGGGAAAACATCATCGCGGCGTTCCTGCCGGAACTGGCCACCGAAACCGGCATGGGCAAGCTGTCCGGTTGGGGATGGAGCCTGGGCTACCTGGGCGGACTGATGAGCCTGGTCGCCTCGCTCGCCTACCTGAACTGGGCCGATCAGCAAGGGATCGGTTCCGATGCTGCGGTACCCGCGACGATGCTGATCACCGCCGCGATTTTCGCCGCGGCGAGCCTGCCGACCTTTTTGCTGCTCAAGGAGCGTGCGCAACCGCTCGGCGGTGCGCCGGACTGGTACGCCGCGACGTTTGGACGACTGGCGGCGACACTGCATCAGGCTCGACGGTATCGGGACCTATGGCGCTTCCTGATCTGCATCGTGTTCTACCAGGCAGGCATTCAGGCCGTCGTCAGTCTCGCCGCAATCTACGCACAGGTCGCGATGGGATTCACGACCAAGGAAACGCTGCTGCTGCTGGTCGTGACCAACATTACCGCCGCCATCGGCGCGTTTGCCTTCGGACAGGCGCAGGACCGGTTAGGCCATGTCGCAACCCTCGCCATGACACTGGTCGGCTGGTGCGCCGTGGTCATTATCGCCTGGCTCGCGCAGGGGCCGTTGTTGTTCTGGATTGCCGCCAACCTCGTCGGACTGTGCCTCGGTTCCAGCCAGTCCGCTGCGCGCGCACTGGTCGGCTATCTGTCACCGCCCCAGCACGCGGGCGAATTCTTCGGACTGTGGGGTCTGGCGGTCAAGCTGTCGTCGATTCTCGGCCCGATGACCTATGGCTTGGTCACGTGGATCTCGAACGGCGATCATCGGATGGCGATGCTGCTGACGGGGTCATTCTTCATCGCGGGTCTGCTGCTGCTGCGCGGTGTGAATGCCCAGCGCGGCCGCGCAGCGGCGATCGCGACGCATTGATCGCTGAACGCACCTGACGCGCTGCGCCCCGCGCGCTGCGTCTGTTAGACTTCCCGGTTGCCGCCGTGGCCCGACCGGGCGCCGGCTTTCCCGACATATCATCACGGAGCGAACCACGATGCATTGTTCTGTCCCTTATTCCAGCGGCTTCCGGCTCTTGACCGCGATTGGACTCGGCAGCCTGCTGCTGTCCGGCTGCGCGACGACCGCAACGCCCTACCAGGTGCTCGGCGGCAACCCGCATTCGGCCGAGGTCGAGTCAGCCTACAAGAGCGCACTCGAGGATCTCGACCAGTCTCGGGCACTCGAAGAGGGACGGCGGCGCAATGTCGTCGGTGAGGTCATGGACCTGACGCCAGACGAGCAAAAGCGTTTCTGGCCCGTTTACACCGCCTATCGTGGCGAGATGTCGGCTCTTGGCGAGCGCATGGCGCGGCTCGTGGCCGACTACGCGGCGCGCTTCGGCAAGTTGCAGGATCAGGATGCCTCGGCGATGACGCGCGAATACATGGACATCGATCAAAAGGCGCTCGACGTCAAGAAAAAATACCTGCCGAAGTTCGACGCGGTATTGAATCCCAAGCAGGTCGCCCGCTTCTTCCAGACCGATCAGAAACTCGATGCCGGCATCAAGTTCGGCATGGCCAAGGGCATTCCCTTGATGGAGTGACGCGCGGCGGGCTGCCCCCGAGGCCAGTCGCCCACGCCTTCACGCGGTGAGCTGGACAGTCTTTGCGATCATGGCCGGTGTCATGATCGGCGCCCTGTCGGTTCTGGCCGTGGCTCTTTTCCGGCGCGGCCTCACCCTACCCGTTGCCGTTCCGGACGCAGCCGTCACCCTGGTGATGGCGTTGACCGGGCGCACCGACGGTTTGCCGGGGCTGCTAGCGGCGCTCCAGTCGCAGACACTCAAGCCCCGACGCCTGCTGATCGCCGTCGAATCGACCGACGATCCCGCTTACCGGTGCGTTTGCGAGGCCATTCCGACTTGCTCGCTACCGATCGAGCTCATCGTTGCGGGTCTCGCCCAGGGGGCCGGTCAGAAATGCGCGAATCTGGCCGCCGCGCTCGACCGGCTCCACGCCGCGGACGAGTTCGTGGCCTTCATCGACGCCGACATCCAGCCCCAGCCATGGTGGCTATCGGCGCTGGTTTCGCCGCTGAAGAACCGGGGTTATGGCGTGGTTTCGGGTTACCGCTGGCCGACGATCGCACGCAATACACTAGGCGCACATCTGATCTTGGCACTGGACCGCGGCATTGCGACCCTGCCTCGCCTCGGCTGGGCTCAAGCCGTCTGGGGCGGCTCGACCGCGATGCGGCGCGAGACCGCCGATCGGCTTGCCCTGGCAGAGCATTTCCGGCGCCGTTTGTCGGACGACCTGACGATCGGCGAGCTCGCGCGACAAGCGGGCATTCCTGTGTTGTTTCGCCGCATACTGCGAGTGCCTTCGCCGCTCTCATGCAAGCTGGGCGACGCCTGGCGGTTCGGGCGACGCCAGTATCAGATGGTCCGGATCTACCGGCCACAGCTCTGGCTGTTGGCGCTGACGACCGCCACAGTGCAACTTGCGTGCTGGGTAGCCATCGCCTTCGCCTTTCGCCAACCCCTGGCCGGATTCGCTGCCGCCGTCCTGTTCGGCCTGGCACTGAGCAAGACGCGGCTTCTCGACCGGATCGGCGTGCAGCTTGGCCACCATGATCAGGCCGACATCCTCCCGCTCCAACTCCTGCTGTGTGTCGCCAAGCCCCTGGTGGATACCTTTCACTGGAGCATGATCATCGCCGCCGCCCGGGTCCGGTCGGTTACCTGGGGGCACGTGACCTACCGCGTGGGTGGTCCCACCGCTATCGCCGTCGTTGCGAGAGGCGCATGGCCCCCTTCCGAACACTGATCTGGCGCGCCGTCGGGCGCTCGACGCTGCTGACCCGAGCCCTGCGCCGGATCGCACCGAGCCCATTCCGCTTCATCGCAGGCAAGCCGCTCGAACGCTGGCTGCTGACTTACGATCTCGGCCGCCGGTCGCTCGCCCTGGCCAACGATCCCGCCGTGGTCGAAACCGTCATGCAGGATCGCGCCGGCACTTTTCCGAAAAGCGCTGCGCTCGGCGCGCTGTTGCGCCCCTTGATCGGCGCGGGCGTCTTCGGTCAGCCGGGCGGACCGGAAGTCAGGGAGACGCGGAAGCTTTACTCTCGGGCGCTGGCCGCGATTCCGGATGAAGTAGTCGTCGAGGTCACACGCACCGTAACGGAACGTTATTTCCAGCGCTGGCTGCGCTCCGGCGCCCTGGAACGACTTTCCTTCTGCACCGAGATGTCCCGGATGACCGTGGACATCGTCGCGCTGTGCACCCTGGGCGCGACCTTCGACCCCGAGGAGTCCGAACGCTTCGCCGAGCTGTTTTTCGAATATCACCAGCGAGCCGTTCCATTGCTGCTGCTGCCGGTTGCGGACGACTCCACGTTGCACGCACGCATCGTCGACCACATGGAATTGGCAACGATCGGTTCGGCCATGCGGATGCTGATCCGGGATCGCTTCGTCACGCCGCTGCTCAACGGGGATCACAGCGTGCGGGCCGCACCGTTCGCCACGCAGCTCCTCGAGGCCGGGTTGCTGAATCCCAAATCGGATACGGCGGAGCGAGCAGTCGACGAGATCGCGGTGATGTTGCTCGCCGGTCACGAGACGACGGCATCGGTCCTCAGTTGGCTATTCTGGGAACTTGCCCGGTCGCCTGAGCGACAGGCTGCAATCGCAAGCCTGCTCCCGGCGGAGGACGACGAAGCCGTTGCGTCAGAGGAAGCCGAACAAGCGGTGCAGGCCCTCATCAAGGAAGCGCTGCGCCTTTACCCTCCGATTGCCTTCTTCCTGCGGGATGCCGATAAGCCGACGACCTTTCGCGGCAAATCCATCCTCAAAGGCAGCTTTTTCGTCATTGCGCCGTGGACTCTGCACCGCCACCGCAAGCTCTGGGAAGGACCCGATGAATTCCGGCCCGAGCGCTGGCAGGGTCAGGGGCCGGGTTGCCCTCGGGCAGCCTACATTCCGTTCGGAATGGGCCCGCGCACGTGTCCCGGCGCGCGCTTCGCGGAACTCGAATCGCAGCAGATCGTCCGCTTGCTGCTCGAACGCTTCCGCTTCACGCCCTCGATGTCGGATCAGCCCGAACCCCTCGGCAGTCTGACCTCCCGCCCCGACCGTGAGATTTACCTGTCGCTGGCACGGCGTGTCAATGAGGCGGCGGACGAGCGGGATGAACCGCGTTGCCCCATCACCGGGGAAGCGCCGCGACGGCGGATTCAGGTGCTCCGCCGCTCGCTGCTGCGCTCGCTGTGGCGCGTCGGCACCGGGATCGATGTCGCCCGCCTGTTTCCGGGTCACACGCCACTCGGTCTGTATGAATCCAATGATGGGCTGCTGTTCTTCCACCCTGCCATCGAGGGGGATGCCCGGTTCTATTCGGAGTTTTATTCCCGCGTAGATATGCACGAGCGTCTAATCCGGGAATTGCTCGCCCGGGTCGAGTACCGCCGGGCAGCGCGGCATGTTCGCCCCGGCGATCGCGTGCTCGACATCGGTTGCGGTGTTGGCGCATTCCGCGCCCATGTGCCCGATGCCCGCTTTCTGGGGCTGGACCCCTTTGCTCCGGCCGAAGCGGATTCGCTGGTGCTGAGGGAAGACGCCGAACAGCACTGTCGAGCACATCCCGCCACCTATGACATCGTGACGGCATTCCAGGTTATCGAGCACCTCGCAGAGCCGCGGCGGCTCGTCGCATCCATGGTGGAGGCGCTGAAGCCCGGAGGCCTTTTGATCCTGTGCGCCCCGCTGCACCCCTCACCGATGACCGCCCTACCGAACTTTCTGCTTAATGCACCGCCACACCATCTGTCGTGGTGGAACCGACCTGCCTTTGCAGCGCTCGCTGGGCACTGCGGGCTCGAGGTCATCGAACTGGCCGAGCTCGGCGCCTCCCCTCACGAAGGCATGATCCACTGGATGGAACGCCTGTGCGCGAGCAAGACGGCACACGACCGAGACGGCCGATATTTTGCCCATCGCTGGGACTGGCACCTCAGCCTGGGACTGGCCTGGGGACTGGCTCATCTTGCCCATCGGATCCGTGCAGTGCCTCCGCGCAGCCGCCCGGTGTCGGTGCTCCTCGTGGCGCGCAAGCCAGGCCGAGCCCCCGACGCGACTCCCTGACCTTGACGCCGGCGGCCCCGACAGCGGATCATGTCGGCTGATTACGCTCCGCGCCCAGTTCCTCTTTCGAACCCGCCGTGGCCCGCGCCTCCTCTGCCCTGCCCGTCAACCCACCGCGTTTCCGCCGGCTGGCCAGGGCTCGCTCAACATCTGAAGACCGCAACATCCGAAAGTGAAAGGAGTACTCCGATGACCTCCCTATCGCTGAGTTTCCAACGAAACGGCGACAAACAGAATTCCGCATTTTTCGAGGAATACCTCGAACGCCTGCTTGAAGAACGCGATCGCGTCGGCTTGACCGAGATGATCCGCGAAATCGACGTCATGATGATCACGGTCGAACCCGGCTGTTCGGCCGCGTATGTCGGCGAGCTGTGCCTGATGTCGCCGTACCACTACCTCGTCACGCTGGAATCCGAATCGCACCACACGCACGTGCTGCGAGTGGACATGAACGCGCCGGACATTCTGGTGCGCGAAGTTAAGGACCCGAACACGCGCGGCGTCTTCCGCAGCCTCAACGAGGTCTATCCGATCGGGGCGCACAAACCGAACTCCCGCTACATGGGCGAGGTCTTCCGCGTCACGAATCTGCACGAAGTCGTCGAACAGCAGCAGGCGCGCGAGATCCGGTTTTTCACGCAGGACCAGATCCGCAAACTGGAGTTGCCGGGCAACATGGCCGTGGTCAAGCCGTCGCCGTATACCCACAACATCCTCGGCTACTGGGAACGACCGCTCGACCAATTGCGCGTCTATTCGCTGGGCATCAGCAGCATCCGCAGCGACGTGCAGGAATCCTACCTCGCCGCCAAGGAACTGCAGAAAAAGCTCCAGATCGAGGATCTGATCCTGCCGATCGATCACCTCGCGACACGCGTCTACAGCCAGAACCGAGAGGCGGCGATACTCGAGTTCCTGAGCCTGTCGAGCTATTACTACTGGGGCTCCTACGACATCGTCGACCAGAATTCGTCGACGAACGTGACGAAGAGCGTTCACCATTCAGAGGAGCGCGTGAGCCCGGCCAAGGTCTTCACGGCCGCGAACTACCCCTATTTCGTGAATCACCTGCTGCAGCTGCCGTCACCCACCGAGAACTTCGTGCGCAACTACGGACCGCGGCTTCATCACATCGCGTTCGCCGTGGCCGACGGTGAGCGGGCCGGAAAGACCAACATCGACTATGTCGTGGACTCGATTCGCGAAGCCGGCAAGGACTTCCTGCTCGAGGTGATCGGCTCGCAGGAAGAGGGACTCAAGCAGATCTTTTCGAGCGCCTCGGAGCACTCCTCGCTGATCATCGAGTACGTGCAGCGTTTCAACGACTTCCGCGGATTCTTCACGAAGCAGAACGTGTCCGAACTGACGCACGCCGCGGGCGTCGAGGAAAGCCTGCAAGCCCTTCAGGCTGAAGCCTCCAGCGCCGTATTGGATACTTGATTCTCGGCAGCGATCTGGCCGCCGGTTCCGAATGACCTGGCCGAACCGGCGAGCCTCACGTTCTACACGAAAGCGTCACCCATTCGTCTGTGCGGCAGCGAGTCGGCAGGCGGTGGCCTCGGCTCACTCCATCATCAGGTTCAGCGCGTACCACAGGAACGTGAATCCGGGCACCATGAACTGGCCCTTGTAGATCTGTCGTCCCGCGAGCAGGAGCAGCGCGATGAAGACGCCGGACCTGACGTCGAGATATCCGCCTGTCGCGCGCAGGAACAACCCGTCGACCCCATGGAGTCCCGCCGCGGCCGTCACTAATGGGCTGCGGCCACCCAGGGGCTCCGGTTCACGCAGGTCGAACAGCGCGAGCTTCCGGGCCGACAAGGCCAACTCGTCCGGCTTGAGCCTGACGGGGACCCGGAGCAGCACGCTGCCGGTGACCGCGTTCACCGACGCATCGCCGATCCGTTCGCGCGACAGTACCTGTGCCAGACCGGCGAAATAGGCGACGTCACCGCGTTTGTGGGGGATTCTCAGACGAATGCGCCCGGGCAGCGCGTGAACAAGGTAGGCCGAAACCAGACCTTCGGTCATTCCGGCTGAACCACCTCGGCTGCCGCCTCGGAGACCGTCTCGGCGACGCCAAGGCGTTCGGATGCCAGTTCCGCCTTCACCTCCGCGACGATGTCCTCAAAGGCTTCCCCAGCCTCGGCAACGACCTCACGCCCCTTCTCGAAGGACAGGATGGCGGTCTTCAGCACCGCACGCGCGACCGGGCGCACCGCCGGCAGCAGGAATGCTCCCGCCGCGGCAACACCCACGCCAATCGCGACACCGCGGGCAATATCGTTTTGAATCAATTCAGAAATTTTAGGCATGCTCAACACAGCTCAAGCGTACGGATCGCGTAAGAGTAAACCAGAAAAACCGGCGGCGGCATAGCGCGCAGGACCCGTTGCAGCCCGGATCTGGTCGGGACCCAACGCACCTGGGCCGCCCTTCCAAGGATGGGGCCGGAGACGCAAACGTCTTCATCTCTCGATTCCTGACGCAGCGGAAGCGTGCGGCCGGCCGGTAACGGTAACCGCCGGGCGTTACGGTTTCGTGACGTGCAGCCCTTGGCGCCCGGCGCACACGCCCCGGCAACCGCGCGCAACGCCTGGGCCACAATCGGGAACGGCCAGCGGGGCGCACGGCCTGTCCTATCCTTTGCGGTCAGGCTGGCTCAGCCGACGATTCGCAGCGATTCGAAGGCAACGCACCATCGTTCTCGGGATTGCCATCGGAACCGCCAGGGTCTCCCGCATGTCAAAGCTTCGGTGCGCCAGTTGACGGTCCCGTCATCAGGAGAGTGCAATGAAGAAAAAAAGTTACCAACGCCAGTCAATCATCGTGGCGCTATTGGCCACGTGTTCGGCTACCACGCCGATCGCTGATATGCACGTGCGGAATTCGCCGGTGGCGACCACGCAGGAAAGCACAGTGTTCTATGACTCCTTCGCGGTCAATTTCGGTTTACACGGGTACGCCGGAGCACTTGCCCCGACGGCGATCGAAAGTCCCCAAATTTCCTACCAGAGCCTGGCCTACGGTCCCGCCATCCATAGCTATCCGCAATTGGGCGAGCAACCCGCGGCGGCCTTGAACGTCACTTACGTGAGTCCGGCCTACGGGCAGTTCATCTACGGCTACCCGGCGGCTGGGGCCGAGCCGGACGAGTTGGGCAAGCTACCTTCCATCGTCATCGAGTAACTCGAAACGAGAGTGGTCGGCCGCGGCGCGCCGCCGATCGCCCTTTTGGCGACGTCACCGGACCTGCTGTAGCTGATCCAACACCAAGGCAACGGCGGCACTCCGGGTCTCCACTCCGAGTTTGTAAAACACATGCTCGAGATGCTTGTTGACGGTGCGCGGGCTGCTTCCGAGTATCTGTCCGACGTCACGGTTGGTTTTGCCGCGGGCGATCCACATCAGCACTTCGGTCTCGCGGAAGGTCAGGCCGAGGCGGTCCTTGACGGAATTCAGGTCCCACTCGCCCGAACGACGTTGCAGCAACACCAAATGCTCACCTTCGATCCGTCCATCACCCATGCGGGCCGTGAAATGGTCACCGCGCTGTCGCAAGCTGAAGGGGGACTCTTCGCCTGCCTCGATTTGTTGCCGCGCCCAGGACGACAGCGGCTCCGGCAAACGCTCGAAAAAATCCGCTGCATCGGCCCCGACCGGGGCCGCAGCTACCGCGCGCAACCAGTGGCGGGCTGAGGGAGTCAGCCAGGTGATCCGACCATACCTGTCGATCGCCACCGCTGCCAAGTCGTTGTACTCCAGCGCCTGCTCTGCCCTCCGGGCGATCCGAGCCTGCGCGACGTGAGCACCGACACGCGCGATCACCTCGTCGTTTCTGAGCGGTTTGACGATGTAGTCGATGGCGCCTTCGTCGAAACCGCGCAGCAAATGGTGCAGGTCGCCCAGAGCGGTCATGAATATGATTGGGATATCCCGGGTGGCCGGATCCAGTTTCATGCGCCGACAAGCTTCAAAGCCGTCCATTCCCGGCATCACGCCATCGAGCAGGATCACATCCGGTCTGACACAGCACAGTTGCTCCAGCGCGGAGGGGCCATCCGTTGCTACCAGCACACGGTAACCCGCATCTTCCAGCGCGTCGGAGAGTAAGGCCAGATTGGCCGGTGCGTCATCGACGATCATGACGGTACCGGCGCTGCGGGGGTGCAAACTCGCCATATTCAACCGCCGTTGAGGAAACGCTTGATGTCCCCCAATCGAAAGTCCTTCGCGAAGCTCTGGACGCGGTTGACGAACGGCAGATACCGGGCATCGTCAGAGGCGAGCACGCGCAAACGTTCCGTCAGCGCGCGGAGGTCACCTATTCGCGCGTCGGCTGCCAACCGCGCCAACTGGATCGAATTGGGCATGAGCATGGGTTCCTCCGTAGCCTGCGCACTCACGCTGGGAGGGATGTCTACCAAGGCGTCGGACTCGGCGATCCAGTCCAGGTTGAGGTGCAGCTTGATCTGACACAGGAGTTCGCGAATCTGGATTGGCTTCGCGATGAAATCGTCGCATCCAGCCGAGATCGCCTCACGGCGGTCGCTCTGGTAGGCGTTGGCACTGACGACGATGATCGGCATCTTGTTCCCCGAGCTTCGCAAGCGGCGGGCCACCTCGACACCGTGCAGGTCGTTCAGCACCAGATCGAGCAAAATGAGGTCCGGTCTGTCGCGGCAGGCTTGGACCAGGCAATCGGCTCCGGACGCCGCCTCACTCAACACGAAACCCAGGGGGGTCAGGATGGAACGGAGCAGAGCCCGATGCTCCGCCTGATCATCCACGATCAGAATACGTTGGCGCCGCCCGGCATAGCCCACGACGGCGGCCTCCTGCTCCGGCGCGCCATGGTGTTCGACGCAGGGCAGAAACAGTTTCATCGAAAAGGTCGTGCCTTGGCCGACATCGCTTTGCAGGCTCAGTTCACCGCCCATGATCTCCGCGAAGATCTTGCTGATGGTGAGCCCGAGGCCGGTACCGGAAGCGGCATTCCCGTGTTGGCTATTCAAGCGCTTGAACGGTTCGAAGATCACTTCGAACTGATCGAGCGGAATCCCCTCGCCCGTGTCCACGACGTGTATCGTCACCACTTCCCCAGTGCAGCCGATCCGCAACAGGACTTCCCCCGAAGCCGTGAATTTCACGGCGTTGCTGAGGAGGTTGATCAGGATCTGTCCGACCCGCTTCTCGTCCCCCCGAATCCGGCGCGGCAAGGGGTCGACGATCTGACATCGGAAGGCCAGACCCTTGGCTTCAGCCACCGGCTTGAACATGCGCACCATTTGCTCGATCAGCGCCGGGAAATCGAACACGCTACGCTTCAGCTCGAATTTCCGGGCTTCAATGCGCGCAATGTCCAGAATGTCGTCGACCAGGCGCGACAGGTGTTCACCGCTCCGCCCGATGATTTCCACCGCATCGCGCCGGTGTTCTGGTATGCGCGGGTCCTTCTTGAGCAATTGGGCATAGCCCAGGATGCTGTTCAAGGGCGTGCGGATTTCGTGACTCATATCGCTGAGAAACCGGCTCTTGGCCTGGTTTGAGCGGTCAGCCAGTTGTCGGGCCTGCTGCAACTCCGCGTCGGTCTTGCGGTGCTCGTCGATCTCCCGCAGCAAACGCCCCGTTTGGCGATTGGATTCCTCCTGGGCCACGCGCCGGCTCTCATTGTTCAGTACCAGCCACCAGGTGCCGAGTCCCAGGAACACCAGCAAGGACGAGTAGACCTTGATGAAGTTGCTGTAGAGCAAAGAGACCGAGGTGTCCTGCCGGTCGGCCAAAGCCAGTATGTCCTGGTAGTAGATGACGCCGATGAACAGCCCCATCGTGCCGGCCAGAATGGGATAGAGCATCAGGAACTGGCTCAGGCGATACTTGAACTCTGGCGAGAGGCGTCTCGGAAGCCAGCGCTCCGCCAAGCGGCGCAACAGGTCTTCCAACCGCGCACCGGGTTTGCAGGCATCGCGGCAGCGGGCATCCAGGGTACAGCACAGCGAACAGATCGTACCCTGGTAAGCCGGACAATAGGCCTTGTCCTCGGCTTCGAACTGGTTACCACAGATGCAACAGGCAGCCTCCGGGCTGGCCGCCCCCCAGTGACCCCGGTCGCGTGCGAGGTAGTAGCGGCCACGCGTCAGTTTCGCGATGACCGGAGCCAGTGCAAACGCAGTGCCCAGAGCAATGAACGCGGAGAATGCCTGGGGGATGTCACCGAACAATCCGAGGTAAGCGGCAATCGACAGGGCCGACGCAAACAGCATCGACACGACACCGACCGGATTGATGTCGGGCAGATAGGCCCGCTTGAATTCGAGCCCGGCGGGGCTGAGACCAAGGGGCTTGTTGACGATCAGGTCGGCCACCAGGGCACCAATCCAGGCGATCGCGACGTTCGAGAACAGGCCAAGCACTCGCTCCAGCGCACCGAAGACGCCCAACTCCATCAGCAACAGTGCGATGGCGACGTTGAACACCAGCCACACCACGCGACCCGGATGGCTATGGGTCAGGCGCGAGAAGAAGTTCGACCATGCCAGCGAACCTGCATAGGCGTTGGTGACATTGATCTTGATCTGTGAGACCACCACCAGCGCCGCGGTCGCCGTCAGCGCGATCTGGGGATTGGCGAATACAAAGCCGTAGGCGATCAGGTACATCTGGCTGGGTTCGTGTGCATGATCCGCGCTCACGCCGTGCTGTATCGCCAGGTAGGCCAGAAACGCCCCCCCCAACTGCCGGATGATGCCGAACACGATCCAGCCGGGACCCGCGATGATGGTCGCGGCCCACCAACGCCAGCGGTTGTTCCGCGTCTTGTCCGGCAGAAAGCGCAGGAAGTCGATCTGCTCGCCTATCTGCGCCACCATCGAGAACGCCACGGTGCTCGCGGCCCCGAACTTCAGCCAGTCAAATGCCGCCGGGTGCTCCCCATGACCTCCGAACGCGCCAAGACCTTGCAGCGCACCAGGCTCGCGGAGGAAGACCGCGACGAATGGGAGCGTGAGCAACAGCAACCAGATCGGCTGCGTCCACAACTGCAGACGGTTGATGTTGGTGATGCCGTAAACCACCAGGGGGATAATCACCAGGGCGCTGATGACGTGAGCCAGCGCGATGGGGATGTGAAAATAGAGTTCCAGCGCCAGCGACATGATCGACGCTTCCAACGCGAATAGCGTGAAAGTGAAGGCCGCGTAGATCAACGAGGTCATCGTGGACCCCAGATAGCCGAACCCCGCGCCGCGCGTCAGCAAGTCCATGTCGATGTTGTGCCGCGCCGCGTAATAGGCGATCGGCAACCCGGTCAGGAAAACGATCAGGCCGACGGCGAGGATGGCACTGCAGGCATTGGTGAAGCCGTAGCTGATGGTCAGCGAACCGCCGATCGCTTCGAGTACCAGAAATGAGACGGATCCGAAGGCCGTGTTCGCGACCCTGAACTCCGACCATTTGCGGAACGAACGCGGTGCAAAGCGGAGGGCATAATCTTCGAGGGTCTCGTCCGCGACCCAGGCGTTGTAGTCGCGGCGGACTTTGGCTACGGACTGCTGGCTGAATACCCTCACGAAAAGGTTCCTGGACGGTGGATGGTGCCGGGGGTTCGTTCCGGGCGCTGGCGTTGTGACCGGCCTGAGTCAGTTCCCAAGCCCCGGACCTCAGCCCGTCGGCGGATGATGCAGCTTGAGCGCTGGCGAGCGTCGCCACAATTTGTGGCAAGCAAGTTACAGGCCCGCGACCGTCCTGGCGACGCTATCGGCCCCGCGCCTAATCCAAACCCCAGTCACTGACTCAACAAATAGTCGGCTGAGTTTGCGCAGACTCTCGCGGCGGCGACTCCCCGGGTGTCGCCGCTGGCCCGCACTCTCAGGTCCTGCACTACCTCAGGTCAGGGAACCTCCTGATTCGCACCAAACCGGTTCAGCCGCTCGGCTGAGGCGACCGGAAAACGCCCCACCCCGGACGATGGGCTTACTTGCGCTCGTAGCCGAACTCGAGGATGACCGGGTTGCCGCGGCTGTGGATGACGACCTGCTTGCGATCGCTGATCTGCGGTGTCCGGACCTCGGTCTTGACATCATCGGAGGCCGATACGGGTGCCGCCGCCGGCACGGCGACCTGATTGACCGGCACCGGGGTGGGCTCGGCCGTTGCGGTGGGAGCCGGGGATGAAACCCAGGGCAGAACGTCGTCATCGACGCTACCCGGCTTGTCCCGGACCTCGACCCGCACCTCGGGCGTCCAGGGCGCCTGGGTCGCACTCTCGGGCGTTGGCGCCTTCAGGATTCCCAGATTGGCCAGCAGATTCAGACAAACCGTGCCGATACGATCGGTATAGAACGCCATCGAGGCGGGCGCGCGGCGCGCCTGGAGCCAATTGCCGAGCCCCACCTCCAGCGCGAAATCACCTTTCAAGGTGACCGCCTCGTTTGGCTTCTCGACGGAGCCCAGCAGGCAGGTGATCGACACCACGTCCGCTTTCTGGAAATCGAGCGCGCGCGGATCGGAGCTGCCGAAGGTAAACGACAGCCCCGGCGGGGTGCTGCGCTTCTCGGGCGCCGAGACGCGCGCGCCCATTACGTGCGTGTACGCGGCATGGCCGCCCCGGACAGGATCATCGTCGTAAACCGGGTAGCCGTGAGATCGCAGATTGCGGCCAATCGCCGCGGAAAGCTCGCTGGTCCGGCCCAGTGCGGACGCGGGCCCCAGTTGCTCGGAAGTCAATTGCAGGCGAATACTCCTGACGGAGTTGGGCAGCGGGATCATGCCCTCAGGCCGGTTCCCCGTCGCACAGGACGTCAGGACGATCGCCGAAAGAAGCGGAGGAATTGCACGCATAAGCACTCTCTTCTTTGATGTTCACGCAACAGCCATGACCTGCGCCAGCACGATTCGAGCCGTTCCCGGATCGGGGTCGCGGGCAGTCCGTGGCGTTCCTTCCCGCGACCTCAATCCCGGGAAGGAGCGCCTTCGCGCCACCGCCTCGCAGCAAGTAGCCGTGTATTGGACACCATGCCGATATCGTCTCCCATACGTCATTTGACGTATTGAGCGGCGCCCGTTGCCAAACTCTAATTAGCCCCGTACGAACAAAGACTTAAACCCGTATCGGTACGTTCCTTCCGGTGCCTTCCGACGCCGGACGGCGTCTCGAAGCGGGTTCCATTCTGGGTTCGGCACTGACTGTCAATCTGTCGACCAAGGGGTTATCGCAATGACAAAAGTCCGATACTTCGGCGCATCAATCAGAGAGCGGATGAAGCCGACGGCGCTGCTGTCGGCAGCGCTGGCCATGGCATCGCTGGGACACTCGCCCACCTCACAGGCCGGGGCCACATTCAAGATTGACGACACCAAGTGGATCAGTATCGGCTTGGGGCTGAGAACCAGTTTCAGTTCGCTGTCGGGCGGGTCCGGGCTCACCGACAACAAGTCATCGAACAACTTTAACATCGACAACATGCGTATCTATTTGAATGCGCAGTTGCACGAATACTTCAAACTGGAGTTCAACACCGATTGCCAGACCTGTAACGACGGGGGCGAAGTCCGCGTGCTCGACGCCATCGCCAAATTCGATGTGCATCCCCTGTTCAATGTCTGGGTCGGCCGCATGCTGGTTCCGGCCGAGCGGCGAGAGATGAACGGACCGTTCTTTTCTCCGACCTATATGCCCTTCGCTTCGGCAGGCGATTCCTCGCAGAACGGCTTCATCACCGGCACGCCTTTCATCTCGGCCGATTTCTTCCCGGTGTTCGCGGGCGGCGGTATCTCCGCCGGTTCATTCGGTCGCGACGACGGTGTAACGGCCTGGGGTGAGTTCTACGAGAAGCGCCTCAAATATGCCTTCGGGTTCTTCAATGGCTTGAATGGCGGCGCCAACCACGATGCCAATCTGCTGTACGCGCAGCGTGTCGCCTACAACTTCCTCGACGTCGAGAAGAATCCCGCTTACTACACCTCGGGCACCTATTACGGTAAAGGCGGCGACATCCTGACACTCGCGGCCAGCAACCAATACCAGGAGGAAGGCGCCGGCAACCGGCTCAACCCGGGCAACCTGCGTGCCACCTCGGTGGATCTCCTGTTCGAGATGCCTTTCGACAAAGGCGACTCGGGTGTCATCACCTTCAACGGGGAGTACAAGAACTACGGGATCCACGGGTACGACATGGCGGCGCGCCTGGCCGACAAGGCTAATGGCTACGCGAACTCGTTCCCGATGTTCGAAGGTAACGCGATCGACACCAGCCTGATGTATCTGATCCCGAACAAGGTCTGGATCGGGCAGTTCCAGCCGTATGTGCGGTATGTCGAGGTCGCGCCGATCAACAGCCCGGATCGCAACATGTTCGAAGGCGGCGTGAACTATGTCATCGATGGCCACAACCTGCGTATTTCCCTGCTGGGACAATACGGCAGCCTGCTGACCAAAGGCCTTGACTACACGACCACCGCGACGGGTGGCAATTCCACGGCTATTTCGCTGGGCTTTCAGATGCAGATCTGACCGCTCTGGCATCCCAACCTCATCAATACCATCGCAACCAGGAGCATCTCATCCATGACGAGAATCACGTCAATTCGCGGAGCCCTGTCCCGCTTCGCCCTTGTTTCGCTAACCACCATATTGCCGGCTACGGCGCCCCAGGCCGCAGAAACCATCAAGGTCGGCGTTTTGCATTCACTGTCCGGCACGATGGCGATCAGCGAGACGACGCTGAAAGACACGATGCTGATGCTGATCGAGGAGCAGAATAAGAAGGGGGGACTGCTGGGCAAAAAGCTTGAGGCAGTGGTCGTCGATCCCGCATCAAACTGGCCGTTGTTCGCAGAAAAGGCACGGGAGTTGCTGTCCAAGGAGAAGGTAGCCGCGATTTTCGGGTGCTGGACTTCGGTGTCGCGCAAGTCCGTGCTGCCGGTGATCGAGGAGTTGAACGGCCTGCTGTTCTATCCGGTCCAGTACGAGGGTGAGGAATCGTCGAAGAACGTTTTCTACACCGGGGCGGCTCCGAATCAACAGGCGATCCCGGCGGTCGACTATCTGATGAACGACCTGAAGGTGCAACGCTGGGTCCTGGCAGGAACCGACTATGTCTATCCGCGCACGACCAACAAGATTCTGGAGGCCTATCTGAAGGCCAAGGGAGTGAAGCCCAAGGACATCATGATCAACTACACCCCGTTTGGTCATTCTGACTGGCAGAGCATCGTCGCGGAGATCAAGAAGTTCGGCTCGACCGGCAAGAAGACGGCGGTGGTATCGACCATCAACGGCGATGCGAACGTTCCGTTCTACAAGGAACTCGGCAATCAGGGCATCGCGGCCGACAAGCTGCCGGTGGTCGCCTTCTCGGTCGGCGAGGAAGAGCTTTCCGGCATCGACACCAAGCCGCTGGTCGGACACCTCGCGGCGTGGAACTACTTCATGAGCGTCGACACGCCCGAGAACGTCGATTTCATCAAGAAGTGGCAGACCTTCATCAAGAGCGCCAAACGGGTGACGAACGACCCGATGGAAGCGCACTACATCGGCTTCAACATGTGGGTCAAGGCGGTCGAAAAAGCCGGATCGACGGCGACCGACGCCGTCGAGAAGGCCATGATCGGCACCGAGTTCCCCAACCTCACTGGCGGCATCGCCAAGATGAACAAGGCCCATCACCTCTCGAAGCCGGTGCTGATCGGGGAGATTCAGGAGGATGGCCAGTTTCAGACCGTTTGGCAGACCAAAGGCCTGGTGGATGGCGATGCCTGGTCCGACTTCCTGCCGGAGAGCAAAGCCATCGTGGCCGACTGGACGCCGCCGATCAGCTGCGGCAACTACAACACCAAGACCAAGAAGTGCTCCGGTCAGAAATACTGAGACGGCTCGCCCCACCGCCACCGGACGGGCCCTCCGTGGCCAGCCGGGTGGCGGCGAGCGGCCACACGATGAAATCGGAACCTCGAATCGGGACCAAGGAGGCCGACATCTTGACGTATCGCACGACTTTTTCACGGTTTCCCGCCAGTGTTGGCGGTGGTCGCCCTTCCCCACCTCCTCGACGGCGGTCCTGGGGGCTGGGACTCTGGATCATCATCGGCTGCTTACTGACTCCGGCGCTGGTCAAGGCCGAGTCGGAATCGACCGCCTTCGTCAATGCCCTATCGCGTCTGAAGGACGCGCCCACGGTGGACTTGCCGGAAGCGATCGAGCGGTTGGCCACGGTCGATGATTCGCGCGTCCTGGCAGCTTTGAATGCACTGCTGGAGAACCGCCTCTATGTCGTCAAGGCCAGCGGCCGCATCGTCTCCGGCACCGCGACTGGCGATGGTTTCGATCTGACCGACCTCGAATCCGGTCAATCCGCGGGCAGCGCTGGCCGCTTCGATATCAAGAAGATCGCCATCAACAACACGCTCCGCAACGCGGTGAAGCGGCTGATCGCGCGACGCGAACTGGGCGCCGAGGATGCCGGGCAACGCCTGCAAGCCGTGCAGGCCCTCACCGAACAGGCGGATGTCGAGTCGACTAGCCTGCTCCGCGCACGCTATCCATTGGAGAAGGATGCGGGTGTTCGTACCGCGATCGGCACGGCACTCGCGCTAGCCGACATCGGCAGCGCGGACAAGGCAACGCGCCTGCAGGCCATCCGCGCCTTGGAAGGGAATCTCGACCAGCAGGTTCGCAACAAGCTCGCCGAACTGGTGGAGACACGAGAGGACGGCCGCTTTATCGAACCGGACGCCGATGTCCGCAATCTTGCCGCCGCCGTGATCAGTAACCTGGAACTCAAGCTCCAGCTCAATCATCTGGCGGAGACGCTGTTCTTCGGCCTCAGCCTGGGCGCCGTGTTGTTGCTGGCAGCCATCGGACTGGCGATAACGTTTGGCGTCATGGGGGTCATCAACATGGCCCACGGCGAATTGATGATGCTGGGCGCCTACACCACCTATGTTGTGCAGTTGTTGATGCCCGAGCACCTCGATTGGTCGCTGTTCGTGGCGATCCCGGCGGCCTTCGTGCTCTCCGGCCTCGTCGGCATCGGTATCGAACGCGGCATCATCCGCTTCCTGTATGGGCGGCCTCTCGAAACGCTGCTGGCGACCTTCGGGGTCAGCCTGTTTCTGCAGCAGGTGGTCCGGTCTATCTTTTCGCCGCTGAACCGCAGCGTGGCGACGCCCTCGTGGATGAGCGGCTCGGTTGAAATCAACGGTGCCCTGTCGCTGACGCTGAACCGCTTCTACATCATCGTGTTCGGCCTGCTGGTGTTCTGGGCGCTGTTGGCGATCCTGAAGAAGACTCGTCTGGGGCTGGAAGTGCGAGCGGTCGCCCAGAATCGATCGATGGCCAAGGCCATGGGAATCCGTACCGATCGCGTCGATGCCATGACCTTCGGACTTGGTTCGGGCGTCGCCGGCGTCGCCGGTGTGGCCCTCAGCCAGTTGACCAACGTCGGCCCCAACCTCGGGCAGGCCTACATCGTCGACTCCTTCATGGTGGTCGTGTTCGGTGGCGTCGGCAATCTGTGGGGGACGCTGGTCGGCGGTATGACGCTGGGCGTTGCCAACAAGATCCTCGAACCCTTTGCCGGGGCTGTGCTCGCCAAGATCCTGATCCTGATCTTCATCATCGTATTCATCCAGAAACGCCCGCGGGGACTGTTCCCGCAGAAAGGGCGCGCGGCGGAGGGCTGAGACATGGGTATTTCCGTATTGCTCGGACGCGACGCCGGTGGCCGGGTCTTTCTGACGCTACTGGTGCTGGTCGGTGTGTTTCTTCCCGCGCTCCATCTGCTGCTGCCGGAGACATCGCCCCTGCATATTTCCGCTTACACGCTGGGCCTGATCGGCAAGTACCTCTGCTATGCGCTGCTGGCATTGGCAGTGGATCTGGTCTGGGGCTTCGGCGGCATTCTCAGCCTGGGCCATGGCGCGTTTTTCGCACTGGGCGGCTATGCGATGGGCATGCACATGATGCGGCAGATCGGCGACCGCGGCGTCTATGGCAATCCGCTGCTGCCGGATTTCATGGTGTTTCTGAACTGGACGGAACTGCCTTGGTACTGGTTGGGCTTCGACCGGTTCTGGTTCGCCGCGTTGATGGTCCTGCTCGTGCCCGGTTCGTTGGCTTTCGTGTTCGGGTGGCTGGCCTTCCGTTCCCGAGTCACTGGTGTTTATCTGTCGATCATCACCCAGGCCCTGACCTACGCCCTGATGTTGGCCTTCTTCCGCAACGAAATGGGCTTCGGCGGCAACAACGGATTAACTGATTTCAAGGACATACTCGGTTTCAGCCTGCAGGCTGACGGCACGCGAGTGTTCCTGTTCGTGACGACCGCCCTGTGCCTTGGGCTCGCGTACATCGCCTGCCGCTTCGTCGTGAGTTCGAAACTGGGCCGGGTCGTCGTGGCGGTGCGCGACGCCGAATCGCGCACCCGTTTCATCGGCTACCGCGTCGAGTGGTTCAAGCTCTGGATCTTCGTGTTCTCCGCCGTGCTCGCCGGCCTCGCGGGTGCCCTGTACGTACCGCAGGTCGGCATCATCAATCCCGGTGAGTTTTCCCCGCTGAATTCGCTGGAACTGGTGATCTGGGTAGCGGTCGGCGGCCGGGCGACGCTTTACGGCGCGGTGCTGGGCGCCATCCTGGTCAACTACTCCAAGACCGTGTTCACGGCAATTCTGCCGGAAGTGTGGCTGTTTGCCCTGGGTGCGCTGTTCGTCCTGGTGACCCTGTTCCTGCCGAACGGGCTGATCGGACTGCTGAGCCAGCGGCGCGGAGAAAGAGCATGACCGGCGCGCACGTACTGACGACGAACCCGGCCGGCCCGGCGTCCGCCACCGATGGCGTGGCGGATCCTCGCCTGGATACCACGCACGGCCCAATTCTTTACCTCGAAGACATCAGCGTCACCTTCGACGGGTTCCGCGCACTGAACCAGCTCACGCTCTACATTGACGACGGTGAGTTGCGGTGCATCATCGGGCCCAACGGGGCCGGGAAGACGACGATGATGGACGTGATCACCGGCAAGACACGGCCCGACCGCGGCACCGCCTTCTTTGGGCAGATCATCGATCTGCTCGAACTCGACGAACCCGCGATCGCCCAGGCCGGCATCGGGCGAAAATTCCAGAAACCCAGCGTGTTCGAGGAACTCAGTGTCTTCGAGAACCTGGAGCTGGCGATGCGTACGGATAAACGCACCTGGCCCACGCTGTTCGCCAAGCTGAGCGGGGCGCAACGCGACGACATCGAAGACGTGCTCCAGACGATTGGTCTCCCGGAACAGCGCCGGCAGCGAGCGGGATCCTTGTCCCATGGTCAGAAACAGTGGCTGGAAATCGGCATGCTGCTGATGCAAAAGCCGAAGCTGTTGCTGGTGGACGAACCGGTCGCCGGCATGACACACCAGGAAACCGAGCGCACTGCCGAGCTGCTGCTGTCACTGGCGGGCAAGCATTCCGTTGTGGTCGTCGAACACGACATGGAATTCGTCCGTTCCATTGCTCGCAAGGTCACCGTGCTGCACGAAGGCTCCGTGCTGACCGAAGGGTCGATGGATGAAGTCCAGCAGGATCAACGGGTCATCGAAGTCTATTTGGGGGCCTGATGCTAAAAGTCACAGGATTGAACCAGTTTTACGGCGAGAGCCACATTCTGTGGGATCTCGACCTGACCGTGTTGGGGGGGGCATGCACCTGCCTTATGGGCCGGAATGGCGTCGGCAAGACCACACTGCTGAAATGCATCATGGGGCTCTTGCCGACAAAATCCGGAACGATGGATTTGCTCGACCAGAGCCTGACCAAGGTCAGGGCTGAAGCCCGTGCCAGCCTGGGTATCGGGTACGTACCGCAGGGACGGGACATCTTTCCGCTGATGACGGTAGAGGAAAACCTGCGGATCGGCCTGACGGCGCGAGCGGACCGCCGGAAGACGATACCCGACCAGGTGTTCGAGATCTTTCCGGTATTGAAGACCATGCTGCACCGGCGCGGGGGGGACTTGTCGGGCGGACAGCAACAACAGCTTGCGATCGGTCGCGCGCTGGTGATCGATCCGAAGCTGCTGATCCTCGACGAACCGACCGAAGGCATCCAGCCCAACATCGTGCGTGAGATCGGGGACGTGATCATCCGGCTCAACCGGGAAATGGGGGTGACGGTGTTGCTGGTCGAACAGAAACTGCCGTTCGCCCGCCGCGTTGCCGACCATTTCGTGATCATGGAGAAGGGTCGGAACGTTGCGTCCGGACCGATGGGCGACCTGAACGATGACATCGTGCAACGGTTTCTGTCCGTTTGACGGCGCCCGGCTGGCCCCGCCGAGCGCGGGCCGATGAAAAGTGCCGGGACCGCCGCCGGACAAGGACACGTGCTGAACCTGACTTACCGGGATGACTACCGAAGATGCTGAAGCTGACCTGTTTTGCCAGCAACGGGGCCCAGGCGAGCGACACGCTCACTCTCCCTTTCGACGAGCGTCAGCGCAGCCGCTTCCTGGCGCAGCTCGACAGCGGCCGTGAAGTCGGTGTGGTGCTGGCTCGGGGTTCGGTGCTGCGCAACGGCGACTGCCTGCTGGGCGACGAGGGTCTTGTGGTCCGGGTGCGCGCGGCCCGCGAAGCGGTTTCGATAGTCCGGATTGACGATGAGGGCCTGCTGGCACGGATCGGTCACCAACTGGGCAGCCGCCGTGTGCCACTGCAGATCGGCACCGGCGAAATACGTTATCCCTATGATCACCTCTTGAACGAGCTGTTGCGCTCGATGGGTCTGGAGGTCCGCGAGGAGACCGCGCCGTTCACGCCGGAACCCGCGCCTCCGACGGTCGTCGAGACGCCTCCCTACCGCAAACCCTCGAATTGGGTCGGGCTCTCCACCATGGGTCGCCTTGGCGCCTCTGCTCGGCACCGAGCGGGCTTTCCGGGTTCGGCCCAACGCTTGTGAGGCCGGCCCCAGCCGCTTGATGCCCCACTGCAGACAGTGCGGGCAGGATACGGTCAGGAGAGCTTTGGTCGGGGGAGCTTTATCGAACGAGAGCAAATCCCTGCGTAGACGTCCGCCCCGGTAAAGGGACGACACAGCAATCGGCCGGCACCGCGTACCCGCCTGCAGCAACTACAGTAAGGCAGCGATGGGCAGCGGCCGGTCTGTTTTGATACCATCGCGACATAACGCGGTACTGCGCCACGCCACGGATCACCCGTCGGGGTGAGCTGCGAGCCGTTTCCCTACCCCCTGCCCGTTCCGATCGGCGCCGCATCAGACCGGACGGCAATCGCCGGATATCACGGTTTCATGAACCACCCCGGAACCACGGGCCTGCCCGCTCCCTGCAAGGACACGGGCCTCAAACCGCAAGCAAGACCTTGCTCGCGCCGATGACCGGCCATGTCCTTTTTTTGACCGGGAAGCTGGCTGAACCACAACTCCGGAAAGTGCTGGCCGAGATCCAGCCGGAATTCACCTACACGGTGCACCAACTCGGCGTCAGTGTTGCCGCGCTGATGACGGCCGACATGATCCGGCGACGGCTGAAGGACACCTTCGGCGCCGACCGCGTGCTCGTGCCCGGCCGCTGTCGGGGCGACCTCGACCAGCTGTCCGCTGATCTCGGCATCCGCTTCGAGCGCGGTCCCGAGGAATTGCGCGATCTGCCGGAATTCTTCGGCCGTAAGGCCCGCAAGCCGGACTTGAGCCATTACAGCCTGCGGATCTTCGCCGAAATCACCGACGCGCCCCGGCTCTCGGTCGAGGATATTGGCCGCCGTGCCGCAGCCTATCGCGCCGACGGCGCCGACGTCATCGACCTCGGTTGCCTGCCCGAAACCCCTTTCCCCCATCTCGAGGAGTCGGTCCGGGCACTGAAAGCGGAGGGGTTCCAGGTGAGTGTCGACTCGCTGGAAGACGACGATCTGCTGCGTGGCGGTCGCGCCGGGGCCGATTATCTGCTGAGCCTGCACGAAAGCTCGCTGTGGATCGCCGATGAGGTTGCCGCGACGCCCATCCTGATACCGGAGACCCACGGCGATCTCGACTCGCTGTCGCGGGCCGCAGCCGCACTCGAAGGCCGCGGCCGGCCGTTCATTCTCGACCCGATCCTAGACCCTATCCATTTCGGTTTCACCGACTCGCTGGCGCGCTACAGGGACACGCGCGCGCGGCACCCGGACGCCGAGATCATGATGGGGGTCGGCAATCTGACCGAGCTGACGCACGCCGATACCGCGGGCATCAATGCTATCCTGTTGGGCGTTTGTTCCGAGCTCGGGATCAACCAGATCCTCGCGACCGAGGTCAGCAAGCATGCCCGACGCGCAGTCGCCGAAGCCGACCTTGCGCGGCGCATCATGCATGCGGCCGCCGGCCTCGGCACACTGCCGAAACTCATTGACGACGGTCTGATGGCCTTGCACGAACGCTCGCCCTTCCCCTACTCCGCGGACGAAATCCGCGCCCTGGCGCAAGCGATTCACGATCCCAGCTACCGTATCCAAGTCAGCAGCGAAGGCATGCACATCTTCAACCGCAACGGCCTGCACACCGCCACTGATCCGTTCGCGCTGTTTCCCGAACTCGGGGTCGAACAGGACGGTGGGCATGCCTTCTACCTCGGTGTCGAGCTAGCCCGCGCCCAGATCGCCTGGCTGCTCGGCAAGCGATACACGCAGGACGAGCCGCTGCGCTGGGGCTGCGCTACCAACGACGACACCTCGACCGGCGTGGATCTGCATGCCTACAAGCAGGCCGGCACGACCCTGCAACGCAAAGCAAAGGACGACGAATGATCCTCGAAACCATCGTCACGAGTCAGGTACCCGGCGGCGCGTGCCACATCGCCCCGATGGGTGTCCATGTCGTGGACGCGGGCTACCTGATCATGCCCTTCCGCCCTTCGACAACCCTCGAAAACCTGCTTGCGTCCGGCTGCGCGGTCATCAACATGACCGATGACGTGCGTATCTTCGCCGGCTGTCTGACCGGACGGCGGGACTGGCCGCTGGCCCCGGCCGCTCGGATCGCGGGCAGTCGCCTGCGCGACACGCTGGCTCACATCGAGGTCGAGGTCATCGAAATCGGAGACGACGACACACGTCCCACGCTGTTGTGCCGTGCCGTGCACGAAGCTCATCACCGGGCATTTCGGGGTTTCAACCGCGCCCAGTTCGCGGTCCTCGAGGCCGCCATCCTGGTCAGCCGCCTCCGCATGTTGCCCGCGGAGAAGATCGAGCGTGAGATGGCCTATCTGCAGATCGGCATGGACAAGACGGCAGGCCCGCGCGAACGTGAAGCCTGGGGCTGGCTGACGGACCGGATCGCCGAGCACCGGCGGCAGGCGGAAGGCAGTGCGGTGTCGGCATGACCGGTTTTCTCGCCAGCGTCCGGAACCTCGAAGAAGCTCGGATCGCCGCGGCCGCTGCGGTCGATATCCTGGATCTGAAAGCGCCCCAGCACGGCGCCCTTGGAGCACTGGACGTCGCTGACGTGACGGAGATCGTCCGCCGCCTGGGAGACTCCCAGTGCATCAGCGCTACCATCGGCGACCTGCCGCTGGAGCCTGCGCGCATCCTGACGGCGACACGCGCCATGGCCGCGACCGGCGTCGACTACGTCAAGCTCGGCTTCTTCCCTGGCGGCGACCTCGCGGGCACGCTCTCGGCGCTGGAGCCCCTGGCCCGATCCGGCCCACAGCTGGTCGCGGTACTGTTCGGCGATCACCCCCCCAGCGCGGAGCTTCCCCGAATGCTGGCTCGGGCCGGCTTCGCCGGCTGCATGCTGGACACGGCCGACAAGACGCGCGGTTCCCTGACCGAGATCTGCTCGCTCCAGTCGCTGTCGCGCTTCGTCACGGAAGTGCGAAGCCAAGGCCTCCTGTGTGGGCTGGCCGGTTCGCTACGCACCGAGGACATCCCGGCGCTGTTACCCCTGCAGCCCGACTATCTGGGCTTTCGCGGCGCGCTGTGTCGCGGACATCAACGTACACAGCGCATCGACCCTGGCCTGCTGCAAGACATCGGGATGGCCGTGCGCGGCAACATCGACAAGCCTTCAGAACGGACCCGCGGCTTTCCCGTCATGGCCCCGGCATCGCCCCTATCCCCCGTCGAGATCTGAGACCCATGCACCCGAAGCTCCTGTCCGCTGCCTATCGACTCTCCCGGCCGCTGTTGTTCCAGCTCGCTCCCGAGACCGCCCATCACTGGAGCCTGGCCAGCCTGCAGGCACTCGCCGCGCTCGGATCCTTGAATCCGGTGAGACAGCGCGTGCCGTCGTTGCCGCGCGACGTCATGGGTCTGCGCTTCGACAATCCGGTCGGCATGGCCGCCGGGATGGACAAGGATGGCGACTGCATCGACGGCCTCGGTGCGCTGGGTTTCGGCTTCATCGAACTCGGCACCGTCACGCCGCGTCCCCAGCCCGGCAACCCACGGCCCCGCCTGTTCCGGCTCCCGCCGGCCGAGGCGCTGATCAACCGGATGGGTTTCAATAACCAGGGCGTCGCACAGCTGGTCGGACGTGTCCGGAAAACCCGATACCCAGGCGTGCTCGGCATCAACATCGGCAAGAACCTGTCGACGCCGGTCGAAGAGGCGCTCGGTGACTACCTGACGTGCCTCCGCGAGGTGTATCCGGTGGCGGGTTACATCGCGATCAATATCTCATCCCCCAATACACCCGGCCTGCGGGACCTGCAACGCGGCGCGCATCTCGACCGACTGCTGGCCGGCTTGCGGGCGGAAAGGGAAGCGCTGGCGATAGCGCACGGCCGGACCGTCCCTATCGCCGTGAAGATCGCCCCGGATCTCGAGGTGCCAGAACTGCGTGAATTGGCCGGCGCAGTCCGCAAGCACGGACTCGATGCGATCATCGCCGGCAACACGACGTCATCCCGTAGCGGCGTCGAAGGTCTACGCCACGGGGAAGAAACTGGCGGGCTCAGCGGCCGGCCGCTGCGGGAGCGGTCGACCGCGATCGTCGCGCAACTGGCCGATCTGCTCGGTGGAAGCCTACCGATCATCGCCTGCGGCGGGGTGTTCTCGGGCGAAGACGCGCGCGCCAAGATGGAAGCCGGCGCGAGCCTGGTCCAGGTCTACAGCGCGCTGATCTACCGTGGCCCGGCCATCGTCAGCGAAATCGTCGCGGCGCTGCGCTGAAGCGCGCCGCGCTCGCAAGCCGGACGGGTTGGGGAACCCTTGGCCCACCGTATTCTCAAATTAGACGTTGCGGGAATGGATAGTGAGCAGGAGGGGGGACCTCCTGCGCACTATCCCCCCGCGGTTACCGTCGCGCCGTTAGCCAGCAAGAGGAGATCAGGCATGTTTACTCCGCGCCGTATTCTTTCTGTCGTCGCCCTGTTGGGCACTGTAGGGTTTCAGAGTGCCGCATGGTCCTATGGTGGAGGCGGTGGCGGCAGCAGCGGCTGTGATGATCCGAAGTTCCTGAAGCCAGTGCCGGTTGACGGTTCGACGGTACCCTCCCTGTCGGAGTTCGCTTTCCTCGCTTCCGACACCGACGCCAGTACCTTGGTGGTGGAAATCAATGGAGCCGCTGTGCCGACCCAGATCACACCGCTCCGTAGCGGTGATCTGCAGGTGAATGTGCTACCCCCGGCACCGATCAGCCAGGCGGGCAAGGTTCGCATCACCGCCAAAGGCCAGAGCCCAGGAGGATGCGCGGGGTTCACCGCGTTCTACATAAACGTTCAGCCTTGACAGCGAGGTGAGTCATGGTGGGCTGATGCCTTGATGATCGAGCCAAACCCGACCTGAATGGTCGAAACCGCGGAGAGATAGGCTATGCTCAGAGACTTCCTCAGCCGTTTCAACGCCTACCTGGCGGGTCATCCCGGTTTTCTTGCCAAGCTCAAGCTGCTTTTCTGGATCAAGTATTGGGCCCTGACCGGGTTGATGGGCCTGTTTCTCTACCTGATTTACCGCGAGCGTGGCTGGCGTCGTAAAACCCCGATGCCGTCCCGTACCGCGGGACACAGCTTCGAGGCCTAAGCGTGTCGCTGCACTCCCGAGAATGGCCCCCTTCTCAATGTTTATGTTGGTGCGTATGCCCGTGACCGTGGGCATGTGAGTGGGAATGGCGGTGGCCGGCGGCTGGCGGCTGAGGCGTTGCCCCGGCCGCATCCCGGGGCAACGCCTCAGCCGGCGCATCCCCGGGCGGAAGATCTGGGAGCATGGTCCACGCTGAATCCTCGACGGGCTGATCCGAGCGGGTCACTACGGCGACCCCATGGCCGTAGACCATCATCCCACCAAGATCGGCTCCGAGGCTGATGAGCACCAGCAGCCCGCAGCCACCAACGAGTTCGAGAACACGCCCCCACCGTGCGGGGCGCCGGCCCACCCATACGTTCCACAAGCAAAGCAGCACCGCCAATCCCAACACGGCGAGTCCGAAGCGCTCGTGCGCCTCCATCAGTTCGTGCACGGTTTCGTCGTGTTCGACGCTACCCGCTGCCAGCAACCCCGTCACCACCGTAGCGGCAGCCCCGAGGGTACCAAAGTACAGCATCCACACCGCGGCATTTCGCAGCGATTCCTTTCCGGTCACCAGCGCCAGCAGCGCGGACACGACATAGCCGAACAACAGCGCGATCGGTAGATGGACCAGCACCGGATGCACGTTGGCCATCGCATTCAAGCCGGGCATCCACTCTGCGATCAGATCATTCATCGGGCCTGTCTCTGGGTTGTGGGGCTGGGTTGGCGCCCGGGGATCGCCCGGCGGGTACTGACCGGGTCATAAGGTCTTGAGGTATTCGAGCACGGCGCGCCGTTCGTCAGCCGTCAGCCCATCGCCGAAGGTATGTCCCGCATTCGAATACCCCGGCAGCGTCGTGTCGTAGATTCGCTTGCGTTCTTCACGATCCTCGGCCCCAGCCTTGCCGTGCGACAATTCGCGGAAGCGCCAACCCAGGGTCGCTGGGTCGTAATCCTTCGAATCGAACGACCGCGTCCAGTAGGCGGGGCGGCGCGGGCTATCGAGCAGCAGCTCCAGCGTAGGCACCGAACCGTTGTGGAGATACGGTGCGGTCGCCCAGACCCCGTCCAGCGGTGGGGCGATATATCCCATCGCGGGCGCCGATTCCGCCACTTCGCCGTAGTAGGAGCCGTTGAACCAGCGGCTGAACCGATCGCCCTCGCCGCCGGCGGCGAAGCGGGCCATCGCGGGATCACTACCGATAGTCGCCAGATCCACAACGAGGTTCGGATACGTCGGTGACGCGCCATAGGTTCCATGGCAACCGGCGCAGGTCCGCTCGAACACGGCGCGACCGCGCTCGGCGAGTTTCCCCTCGACGCCGAAGGGCCACTGGGGTGGCTTCAGACTGACCAGATAGGCCCGGATGTCGGGTGCGTAGGCGTCGATGGCCTTGACGGTCGCGACATCGTCCGCGCACAGCAACGCGCCCAGCATCATGATGCGCGCCTGATCGCCGCGCCCCTCGGTGTTGTAGAACATCGCATGCTTCTTGCCCATGCGCCACCAGGGCGGCACGCTGGTGGCCGCCGGTGTCGGCGGCGGCGGCGCCATTAACGGCGTGTCCGACCAGGCGAGCGTCTTTGGATCGCGGTGCGCCAGCAAGGCCAGCGTCGCCGAGATGGCCGGATTCACGCCAACGGTATCGGTCGTCGTGTAGGGCGCCGTCGCCCGCAGGACATTGACCCAGCGTTTCCATTCGGCGACATCGGCTGCGGCCTCCACGTAGGCACCGGCCGCCTCCGCGCGTTCGCTCACGTCTTCGGTGAAATCAAGGTTCTCGTTGCCCAGGCCGACCACGAGTTGGCCATTGAAGAACGACGCATGGCAGGCCAGGCAGTTGCTGACGACCAGATCTGCGCCCACCGGCGTGCGATGGCGCGTCAGAGAGTACGGCAGTTCCTCGTTGCCCGGAGCACGCCCCGGCAGCCGCTGTTCCGGAGGGGCGGGGCCGAGGGTCTTACGCCAGGCCGCGGTCGGCATGCCGCAGCTGATATAGGCTTCGTTGACCAGTGCCCGGTAACCCTGGTCCGGACTGCCGGCCCGCTGCGGCGTCGCGGGCACTATTCCTGTAGGCGACGTACGCACCGCGGGTTCTTCCGGGGCGCAAGCGGACAGCAGCAGAACCACCGCCATGATCGAGGTTGCTCGCCCAGTTGCGTTCACGATGCCCTCCGTCAGAATTGAGTCCAGGCCATGGAATTGCGGCTCAGGGTGAGCCGACGTCAATGACACCCCATCCGGCCACCGGCCGCCCGTCATGCTGACCTTCCACACGCACGGGGATCGACATGCCCTGGTCGGTGGCCGTGTCGTCGGTTGACTTCGTCGTCGCTTCCAGCTTTAAACGGGTCCGGCCATCCGGCGTCATCAAGCTCCAGGCGTCGGGACGACGCATGCCCGTCTTTACCTGCGCCACAGGGCGATCCAGCGTTCGAATCTGGCCGTCCGCCGCGATCCAGACGACGCGTGACGATGGGGGGGCACTGCCGTCGCGCCGCCGTGTCTGCACCAGGACCAGGGCATCCCCTTGGTCGAATTGCAACAGCCAGCGGTCGAAGCTCACCTGCCCACCAACCGGCGGCACAGGACCCCAGTTGTGGGTAAACCAGCCGGTACCGAGCACCGGCCGTGCTCCGTCGGCCGTCGTGAGTTCGCCGGATACCGCCATATGCGGATGCAGGTAGCCCGTCCAGGGCCCTCCCGGCAACTCCGTATCCCCCGACGTCACCCGTGGCGGTGCCAACGTCAACTGCAACCTCGCCTGCAGTTCGCTCTCGTGCAGCACCAGTTCCCACTGGTCGCCGCTGGCGTCGGCACGAACCCACGCCAGGCGGTCGCCGTCGATCCAGAGTTTCGGCGGGTCGCTGGCCCGCCCCGCGATGCCCAGAGCGACGCGGCTGTTCCGGACCACATGCACCGATGCGGCAGGTGCGCCAGCAACCAGTGTCAGCTCGGCCCGCAGGAATTCGCTGGCTGCCCAGGCCGAGCCTCGGTTCGGAGCGCGCGCAGCGGCGGCTAGACGCACGAAGCGCACGCGGAGCCAGAGCGTGCCCTGCTCCGACGTCAGCCGCATGAAGGTGTCCCAGACTTCGAACGGGACGTCGTCATGGACGCCGTGTTCACGCGGAAATCGCAATTGGCCGCGCTCGGAAGCCGGTTTCGGAAAGGCACCAGCGGTCTCCCGGTCCCACGCTCTCAACACGGCGGACAGATCACCCCTGGCTGCCGGCGGCTCAGGCCCCCAATGGGAAAACGACACCCAGCCGGCCACGACGAGCGAGGCGGCCAGCACCCAGCGTGCAGGGTGGCGCGACCAGTTAAGGTTATGGCTCACCGATTCGTTTCCGAAGCCCGGAGCAAGCGGCTTGCCAGCGTGCCCGACGGCGGTTTAACTTCACACTACGCTACGACAGCAAGGGGCCGAGAAATGTTCGAAATCCCGTCCGAAGACGCGCGTATCGCGGCCTTGTTCAGCGAGGAGCGCCTGATGGCGCTCGGACCCGGCCGCCCGAATGCCGAGGCACGTCCGTTGCTTGAGCAACTGGACCTCGCGACGGCTTTCGGACCGAAACCCATCGTCGACCGCGCGATGGCGCAATGCTGTCTTGCCGGTATCTGGCTTTATCACGACTTCCTGGACGAAAGCCACCGGATCAGCCAGGACATCGCTACCCCGAGCGGCAGTTACTGGCATGGCATCCTACACCGCCGCGAACCCGATAGTTGGAACAGCCGGTACTGGTTCGACCGGGTGGGAAAACATCCGATCTTCCCCAAGCTCCGGCAGATGGCACGTGACCAGGCACTGGCCGAGGCTGAGCAGCCCGAGGCGAGGTTTCTCATCGAACAGAAACAATGGGACCCCGGCGCCTTCATCGACCTGTGCGAAGCGAGCCGGCTCGGCCGCGCCCCAACGGAGATGCTGTGTCGGAAAATCCAGCTCCGGGAGTGGCAACTGCTGTTCGATTACTGCTTCCGGCGTGCGCTCGGTGAGTAGTCGTCGTCCCAGCGGCCGGCATGGCGTTCAGGCGATCCGCAGGACCTTGGCGCCGCGCACACGCTTCAGCTTCAGGTCGATCAGCGCCCGGTTCGCATCGACGACATCGTAAATCTCCACCTCCGGACGCATCGGAATCGTCGCTGCCAGGTCCAGGAACTCGCGCACATCGGCACGCGTAACGTTGGCGACGCTCTTGATCTCCTTTTCCAGCCACAGGTCCCGCGGGTAATCGAGCCGGGTCAACTCGGCCTTGTCCCCCTCTTCCTTGCGGATCGCGTTGATCACGAGGCGCCCGCCCGGCTCGAGGTTTCGCAGGGCCTGCACGACCGGTAGCCAGGCCGGCGTCGTGTCGATGATCGCATCCAGCCGGACCGGTGGACGGTCCAGGGTATCGCCGGCCCAGACCGCGCCCAGCTCGAGCGCAAAGGCACGCTCCTCCGGCCTGCGGGCGAACACGTACGACTCGGCGTTGGGAAAGCGATGCCGGACCATCGTGAGTACCAGATGCGCCGACGCGCCAAAGCCCGTGAGCCCGAGGCGACCTCCGTCACGCAGGCCGGTCAGAGCCAGGGAACGGTATCCGATCGCACCGGCACACAGCAGCGGCGCGGCTTCCTCATCCGAAAAGACCGGTGGTATGCGATGCGCGAACGCCGCCGGCACCGCGATGCACTCGGCATAGCCGCCATTCGCGTCGCGGCCGGTCGCCCGAAACTCGGAGCAAAGATTCTCGGCGCCGGCCAGACAATGCGCGCACTGGCCGCAGGCCGAGTAAATCCACGCGATGCCGACCCGGTCACCGACCGCCAGATCACGAACTCCGATGCCGCACGCAGCGACCACGCCAACCGCCTGATGCCCCGGAATGACCGGCAACGATGGCGGAGTCAGACGCCCTTCGATCTCATCGAGTTCGGTGTGGCACACGCCGCAGGCCGACACCCGCACCAGCACGTCACCGGGCCGCAGTTCAGGCTCGGCCACCTCGCGCCAGGCCAGCGGCCGACTGTCTGGGGTCACCTTCCCAACCCGATCCAGCACCATCGCCCGCATCGCAGATGCTCCCGCGCGAAACCGCTCCGCCCTGAAACCGGTGCTAAGCCAGCCCCTTGGAAGCCACCTCGTAGACATCCTTCGAGATGCCCGGAGTCCCGGCGATCCGTTGCAATTGCGCCCGCAGCAGCGTGGCGCGTTGCTCGTCGTACCGCCGCCACTGCGTCAGCGCGCCGGCCAGTCGCGCAGCGATCTGCGGGTTCAAGGCATTCAGTGCGATCACGTGATCCGCCAGGAATTCGTAGCCGCGGCCATCCCTGGCATGGAAATTCACCGGGTTAGCCTGGGAAAACATGCCGATCAGCGATCGCACGCGATTGGGCACCTTCAGATCGAAATCCGGATGCTGCAACAAACCCACGACCGCCGTCAGCGTATCCGGCAGCGAGCAGGACGCCTGGAGCGCGAACCACTTGTCGATCACCAGCGCCTCTCCCCGCCACTGTTCGTAGAAGCGCTCCAGCAGCGGCCCACGCTCGGGATGATGGCTGTTCACGGCCAGCGTCAGCGCGGCAATCTGATCGGTCATGTTCGTTGCGTCATCGAACTGGGCAGAACACAGTCGATAGGCAGCGTCGGTCTCGAGTGCCATCAGATAACCGAGACAGGCATTCTTCAGGCGCCGCCGGCCGATGGAGCTGGCATCGGCGGGGCCGGACTCGATGCAGTGATGCGCCGCGTAAAGACGCTCGAAATGCGCGCCCAGATCTTCGGCCAGCCGGCGTCGCAAACCCTGCCGGGCGGCATGCACCGCATCCGGATCCACGCGTTCGAGCAGCGAACTCACATAGTCTTCCGACGGCAGCGTCAGCAGCAAGGCCCAATAAGACCGGTCGTCCAGCTCTCCCGCGGCGACCCGGCCCATCGCATCGACGAGACAGGCGTCGAGCGTCTGCGTTCGCGCGCTGTCCCGCCCGTCCTGAATCCGCGCGATGATCGCTCGTGCTGCCAGTTCCTGGGCCGCATCCCACCGATTGAACATGTCGCTGTCATAGGCGAGCAGAAAGGCCAGTTCTTGCTCGCTGCGCGGCATGTGCAGTCGCACCGGCGCGGAGAATCCGCGCAACGGCGACAACACCGGCGCTGCCGGCAGACCGACGAAGCGAAAGCGCTGCACCGGCTCGGTGACCGATAAGACCCGGTTGGTCTTTCCCCCGTCGGTTCCCTCCCCCTCGAGGATGATCGGGAGATCGGTCCCGTCGGGTCCGACGAGGCCCAGCGCGAGCGGAATGTGAAAGGGCTGCTTGACCGGCTGACCCGGCGTCGCCGGGCAGCTCTGGCGTACCGTCAGTTCCAGCGCCTGAGCCTTGGCATCGTACTGAGCTTCCAGATGTAACTCCGGCGTACCGGCCTGGCTGTACCAGCGCCGGAATTGCGTCAGGTCCACACCGGTGGCGTCCTCCATGCAGCGCACGAAGTCCTCGCAGGTAACCGCCTGACCGTCATGCCGCGCGAAGTACAGATCACAGCCCTTGCGGAAGCCCTCAGACCCCAGCAAGGTCTGGATCATCCGCACGACCTCGGCCCCTTTCTCATAGACCGTCAGGGTGTAGAAATTGTTGATCTCGATATAGGACTCGGGGCGTACCGGATGGGACAGCGGTCCCGCATCCTCCGCGAACTGACGGATGCGCAGCTGATTCACATCGTCGATCCGCTTCACCCCGCGCGAGGTGTGGTCGGCCGTGAATTCCTGGTCGCGAAACACCGTCAGGCCTTCCTTGAGGCTCAGCTGAAACCAGTCGCGGCACGTGATGCGGTTACCGGTCCAGTTGTGGAAGTATTCGTGCGCGATCACGCCCTGAATGTGCTCGTAGTCCGCATCGGTCGCGGTGTCAGGCCGGGCCAGCACGTACTTCGTATTGAAGATGTTGAGGCCCTTGTTTTCCATGGCCCCCATATTGAAGTGGCCGACCGCGACGATCATGTACAAATCGAGGTCGTACTCGCGGCCGAAGCGCTCCTCGTCCCAGCGCATCGCCCGGTGCAGCGACTCCATCGCATGCGAGCACTTGTCGCGGTCGTGCGCCTCGACAAAGATCTGCAGGGTGATGTCCCGTCCCGACATCGTCGTGAACCGGTCCTCCAGGCAGTCCAGCCTTCCGGCCACCAGCGCGAACAGATATGACGGCTTCTTGAACGGGTCTTCCCAGCGGACCCAGTGACGGCCGTCGGGCAACTCGCCGCCCTCCACGCGGTTGCCGTTGCACAGCAATACCGGATAGCGGTCGCGGTCACCGGTCAGCGTCGCGGTGTAGCGAGCCATCACGTCCGGGCGGTCGAGAAAATACGTGATGCGGCGGAAACCCTGCGCTTCGCATTGGGTACAGAGCATCCCGTTCGACGCATAAAGCCCCTCCAACGCGGTGTTGGCACCGGGATTGATGCGGGTGACGACTTCGAGTTCGAAGGGCGCATCCGGTACGCGAGACAGGACGAGGCTCTCTTCTCCCACCGCGAACTCGTTCGGCGCCAACAGGCAACCATCGATTTTCACCGATTCCAGCACGAGTTGCTCGCCCGCCAATTCGAGCGCCGGACGACCGCCGGCACCGGCCGGATTCCGCCGCACTGCCAGCCTGGACGTCACCCGCGTGTCCGCCTCGTCGAGATCGAATGCGAGATCCACCGTGTCGATCAGGTAATCGGGTGGCGTGTAGTCCTTCAGGTAGATCGCTTGGGGCGTCGCTTCGCGCACGGTAACAACCTCGGAGGTGAATTGCAGCTATTATACGGGCCGGCGTCGGACCTCGTGCCGCAGCCTGACCGGCCACGAACCCGTTGGGCCGAATGGCGCAGTACCGTGCCGGCTTCCGCGTGTCAGGACAGGTTTATCCATGAGCACCCGACTGAAGTGCCTTGTCGTTCTTCTGCTTTTGATGGTGCTCGACATTCTGCCGTTCCCCATCGTCGGCTTCATCGGCCTTTATGTGATCCTGCAGCGACCGTCCTGGTTCCTGGAGGTCGTGCAGCGGCTGTATGCCGAACGGAAGCGGTGAACGGCTCGTTCTAGGGGACGGTGCGCGACAGGCGCAGGCAGTGACGAGCCAGCAGCAGCCAGCCCAGCATGAAACTGACGCCGCCGAACGGCGTGACCGCGCCCAACCAAGGTTGCTCGGTCAACACCAGCACGAAGAGGCTGCCCGAGAACAGCACGATGCCGGCGGCCATGGCCGCCGCGCTCCAGCGCAGCAGGCTCGAATCGGGGGATCGGCACCACAGTGCCGCGATCAGCAGCAAGGCCAGCGCGTGCCAGAACAGATACTGAACTCCGGTCTGAAACGCCGCCAGCAGTTCAGGCTCCCGCTGGCCACGCAGGCCGTGGGCGCCAAAGGCCCCCATCGCCACGCCGACGAAGCCGGTGATGGCCGCAAACAGCCGCACCCGCCATGGCCAGACGTCGTCGATGCCGCCCGGTCCCATTGCGTTATTGCCCTGATTTAGCAGCGCTTGACGGGATCGAGCCAAACCGGTCGGCCATGGCTATTCGCTCTTCGGGAAGAACCGGCGGAAGTGGTCGAAAATGAAGGCAGCGAGCCAGATCACGAACATCACGACAACGGCGATCAGGAAGTTGTCGTTGCTGTCGAGATAGGCGTAGAGGCCAACCAGAAAGAGGCCAATCGGGAAAATGACGTTCATTGGGGATCAATAGCGAGGCCACTGTCGGTCGGAACCGCGGCGGCGCTGACAAATGGGCGAATGAATTAGGCTTTCAAAGATACGTAGGGAAACGCTTATAGTCAATCGCGAACCGTGTGCGGACAACGTTCCCCGGCTTTCCTGCCGCCGCGTGCGGCCGGTCGCGATGCTACGGACCACACCGATTCAGACCGTGGCCTCGCAACAGCAACATCAGGGGCACGAGGCGAACGCACCGCGCCCATCCGCACCGCCCTCAGGATTCCAGCCGAGGCTTTCGGCGGGCAATGTCGTCTCGAAGCGCCGCAGGAATGTCTCCGGTGGGCGAAGCAGGCCGCGCCCACCGTCGTCCCGATCTTCCCAGGGGAACAGCAGCATGAACGAGGGTGCATAGTCCCTGATGCCAACCCGAACGAAGATTTGCGGAGAGTCGTGGATGGCGGCCTGCTGGTCCGCAGCCGGAGGCTGACCCGAGCTGAAAGCGACTTCGTTAAAGCCGTCACAGCTGGTGCTCATTGGGGCCGAGGGGACGCAATACCGATAGGTCAGGGCGATGTTCCCCGCCTGCAGACCGAGCCCGGGCAGGTCCGTGGCCGCACGATAGATCGCCGGGGAATTGATGTCGCACACGGCCGCCACGCGGGCCGCCCGTCGTGTCGCCTCGCCGAGCAGGTTCCACATCCACAGCGCCCGGATCAACTCGACGAGGCCCACGAGAATCACGATGAACGAAAAAAAGGTCAGCGCAAAGTCGACGGCCTGGGCCCCACGCTGGCGATTGGGCCCCGACCCGCGGGCCACGCGGGGGTTGCCCCTATCGTTCGTCACCGCTGACACGCCGTGCCCGCGCGGTTGTCCCCGGCCAACGACGCGATACGCGTCATGGCACTGGCGCGCAGCGTGATCGACTCTCCGAAAACCGTCCTCAAGCGCTCCGGCCACAAAGTGAACGGATGGGGATACTCCGCTTGCACGATGGCGTAGCTCAGACCGTCGTGATCACGACAGAATTCGGCAGTGACCTGTGACTGCCCATCCGGCGGGTTCGCGCATGGCGCTTCGCGACCACAATGGACCAGATTGGCGACGATTTGCTCCAGTGACCCGCCTCCATAGGCCACGCCCAGTGCAGTGGAGGTCGGCAGCCAGGCGGCGGTGGCTGGGTCGATTGCCTGGCTGCTCAGAAATTGGGCCGCGTCGCGCACGTTCTTCGTTAATCGGTTGTAATCCAGCAGCAGCAAGGTCAACTCGACCGTTCCGACGAGCAACACGAACAGCGTCAACACGACGAAAGACAACTCGATGAAGGCGGAGCCCGATTGCTGCGCGCATCTGCAGCGAGAGCCGGCGTCCACTCGCGGCGACAGTGGAACGCGTGCGTGCATCAGGAGTCGCCAGCGCCTGGGGTCTTGTACAGCACGATGCGCCACAGCGGGGGTAGCCGCCCGTCCTGGGGCGGCCGAGAGTCCACGCGGCCGATTATGGGACCCGCGCCGCAAAGTCCCTGCCTTGATCCGGAATCAACCACACGCAGCGTCACTGCCTCCGCCTCGCCCTTGAGCTCGACACAGAGGTAACCGATCAGGGGTTCGCTGAACCCGGCTTCACCGCCGCACGAGAGTACCGGAACGACCATCCACGGAACGTTTTCACGCCGGCTCCGCAAAGCCTCGGACAACTGTGCCTGGACATTAAGCTCGACCAGGGACATACGACCATCCGCCGTAGGATAATTCGGGTAAGCGCCCAGCACACCAGCCATGGATTGCAGCCAGGTGAACCCTGCAGCGACCGGTAGAGAGCGATTCTGGGCCTGACGAACTATCCCGTCACAAACCGTGGTGCCGACGGGATCGCTCGATAGTTCGCAGTCGGCGCGCTTCACGTAGCCGTAGCTGCAGTCGCTCCCTTCGACGCCTGATCCGCAACCTGCGATCGGCCCCGACGCACTCTGGTCACAAACAAACAACGGTACCGGAAAGAAACGGTCACCCCACACCGGCGCTGCCGCCGCCGGGCCGGCGACGGCACTGCCGGAAATCCGCAGATCGTAGCGTTCATCCACCAGCCAGGGCTGGATGATGCCCATCAGGAAGTCACTGAATCCGATGGGCGTGTCGATCGGCTGCCTCAGCCGGATGCGTACATAGATCGGCTGGGAGGAATCCGTCTGCGGACAGGCCGTGGAGAACGCGCCCGAGCTCAGGCTGGTGGCGTACTGGATGATGACATCCTCTTCGGCAATCGCGGCGCCCAACGCCTCGTTGCCCGGGGTGGCCGCCGTATACAGCAGCACGTTCAGCACGGCGCGACGCACACCGAGCACACCGGTGGGTGGACTCACCGGCGGGGCAGCGCACTTGTCCTGCTGATTCGGCAAAGCGCGGGCATTCATCATGTTGACCTGAGCAGCCCCGGCGAGGGCCATCGCATCCAGCAGGTTCTGCAGCTTGCTGCGATCGGTGAAGGCATAGCCGGAGGTCAGCGTCAGGCCGATCAGCCCGAACAGGGCGATCAACACGAACGGCACCAGCACGACGTAGACGCCCCGCTGCGACGATGACGTCCGGGGCACCCTGAGGCGGGTCCTGCACTCGGCTAAATCCAACACCGCCCGCTGCCGATCAGACCGACTGCATTTCCGACCGCGCAGCCGCCGGATCAGGACCCTTGCGCGGCCGACCCCGTGAGAGTCCGCAGTTGCTTCAGATTGTCGTGCGCCCGCTCGTAATAGCTCGGTGCCAGCGCTATCGACTCCGAGAAAAATTTCTCCGCCTGCGGGTAGTCGCCCTTCATCATGCAGACATAACCGACATTGTTGTAGGCCGCGTGCGGCCGCATGACCTGCGACAACAGGCCGATCGCCGCCTGATAGTGTCCGTCCCTGGCTTCCACCAGGCCGAGATTGCGGGCGGCGCGCCCGTACCGCGGGTCCAACCCCAAGGCCTGGTTCAGATACTCGCGCGCGCGGCGCTGATCGCCCGCCAGATAATGCGAATAGCCGATATTGCTCAGCAACATCGGGGACTCCGGCACTACGGCCGCGGCAGCGCGGTAGTGGGCAATCGCGGCGCCGTGGTTGCCGCGCAGGTCGGCGATGATCCCGAGTGCATTCATCGAGCGCCAGCGCCGTCGATCGGACGCCAGAGCGCGCTTCAGATAGCCCTCGGCCTCACCATAGCGCCGACCATTGAGCCGGCTCAGCCCCAGGCTCTCGTTCGCTCCCGCATCGTTGGGCGCCGCCTTGAGCATCGCCCGGTAGGCGAGATCCGCCAGACGGGTATCGCCACGGCGGACGTAAATCGCCGCCATCTTCCGCAGCGAGTCGAGGTTCCGGTTGTCGAGATCGTAGGCGCGCAGGTAGTAGACCAGCGCCAGCTCCTCCTTGCCCTCCCGCAGACTGCCATCCCCGAGGGCGAGTGCCTCCGGTGCCGACTGCACCGTGGGAAACAACTGGTCGAGCAGGCTTTTCTGCGCACTTCCGGAGAACTGCTCCGATCCGTTCGATGGCTTGGGAGGCAGCTTCCCCTTGTCGCCGGCACAAGCGTTCAACAATGCGCCGAGGCACACAGCCAGCAGCGCGACACGGGCACAAGGCATCTTCAACATCATCATCTCCCGTCGCTGCGGACCCTGCCGCCCGACGCAGTGAAACGCACGCTGCTCATCCCATCGACTTCATCGCGACGACCAGCGACAGGATCGCGGCCCCCGCCGTGATGATCAAAAAACCCGGCATGAAGCAGACACCAAGCGGCAAGGCCATCTTCACCGTCAACTTGGCCGCCTGTTCGCGGGCCGCCTGCATGCGCTTGGTCCGCAGTTCCTCGGAGTAGTAGCGCAAACTCTCGGCGATGCTGGTGCCAAACCGCATGCTTTGGGCCAGCGTCATCACCAGCGCCTGGATGTCATCCAGACCGGTGCGCTTGCCGAGATTGCGCAGGGCTTCCATCCGGTCGACCCCCGCCCGAATCTCCGCGATCACGATCGTCAACTCGTCCATCATCTCCGGGTGGCTGACATCCATGTCCCGCGTCACGCGCTGCAATCCGGCATCCAGGCCGAGCCCTGCCTCGGTGCAGACCACTAGGAGGTCGAGTGCATCCGGCAAAGCATGACGAATGGCGACCTGCCGACGTTTGATCCGCCGGTCGAGCCAGAAACTCGGGCCAACGTAACCGATGCCGAGCAGCAGTACCGCCGGGACGAAGACGGCCCGCAAGCCACCCGGCACGAACAGCCCGATCAGGAGCATGAACAACGGCAGTCCCAGAGCCAGCGCGTAGCGCACCGTGAAGAAGGCGGACATCGCGTCCCGCGAGCGAAAGCCCGCATGGAACAGACGCTCGCGGATCCGCAGTACGGCTTCGCGGTCGCGAGGGGTCACCCATCGTCCCATCCGCTCCAGCCAGGGGAACCGGGACGCGCGGCCCAGACGTTCCGTGTTGTGGATCCGCCCGAGGCGCCGCCGGATCGGGTCCTGCGACCGCAGTAACCATTCCATGATCGCCAACACCAGCAGAAAACACGCGGCGCCGACCAGCAGCACGGGCAGCCACAAACCGAACGATCCGGCCACTCAGGGGTCTCCACGCTCAGATCGGTCGCACACGTTCACACCTCGATCTTCACGAGCCGGCTGATCCACAGCATGCCGACCAGCAGCAGCACAACCGCGACCCCAAGCAGGTTGCGGCCCGCCGGGGTCGCCAGCATCTCCTGGTAATACCGCGGATTCATCCACTGGATCAGGCCGGCCACAAACAACGGCATCAGGCACAAAACCCAGGCCGACATTCGACCCTCGGCAGCCAGCACGCCGATCTCGCGCTCGAAAACGAAGCGCTCACGCAGCAGCCGCGCGATCTTGTCGAGGATCTCGGACAAGTTGCCGCCGGTCTCGCGTTGGATCAGGATCGCCGTGCTCATCGCCATCAGGCTGACGCTGGGCACCCGCAGCAGCAGATAGCGGAAGGCATCGGCCAGATCGCGACCGTAGTTGATCTCGTCGAACACGATCGAAAACTCGTCCGACAGCGGCGAGTCCATCTCGCGGGCTGCGTAGGACAAGGCCACCAGGAAGGGGTTACCGGCTTTCAGCGCCCGAGTGATGATGTCCAGCGCCTCGGGCAGTTGTTCCTCGAACTTCTTCAGCCGTTTGCGCCGATCGCGGGCAACCTTTGCATAGGGGGCGAGCAGCGCGAGCACGGACAAAGCGGCGGCGGCTCGCGCGTCGTGCAATGCGACCCAGCCGGCCAGCCCGAACACCGCGGCCAGCACCAGACTTCCGAGGACCAGCCGATAGGCCGGAAACAGGCGGCCTGACTGCTCGATCATGATGTCCAGCGCATCCATGCCTGCCAGGCTATCCATCCAACGCTCGAACGGCGACAACTCCTTGAGGTACTTCTCTCGCACCAGAGAAACACTGGCCTCGCCACGATCGCCCGAAAGCTGCCGCAGGCGGCGGCGGATTCGTCGGCTGTCCGCCGCCGCACTGCCCAGCACGGGAATCAGGAACAGCTGCAGCAGTAGCAGCACCGCCCCGAAGACGAACAGCGTGAACAGCAGCAACAGGCTATCCGGCATGGCGTGCTCCGGTACCGTCCACCTCAGTCGCGGTACTCGGCGTCGAAGGTCGACATGTCCACCGGCACACCGCGGCGCTGCAGGATCTCATTGAAGCGCGGCACGATGCCGGTCGCCACGAAGGCACCTTGTACGCGGCCATGTTCGTCGATCCCGCGCCGCTCGAAACGAAAGATCTCGGCAGTCGCAATTTCCCCCTCGAAACCGCTGATTTCGTGGATGCTGGTGACCCGCCGGACGCCATCGGTCATGCGCTCGAGTTGCACGACCACGTGTATCGCCGAAGCGATCTGCGCCCGTATCGTCCGCAGCGGAAAATCGAAGCCCGCCATCGAGATCATGCTTTCGATCCTCGATAGCGCATCGCGCGGACTGTTGGCGTGGATCGTCGTCAAAGAACCGTCATGTCCGGTGTTCATCGCCTGCAGCATATCGAAGGCTTCCTCGCCGCGAACCTCGCCGACCACGATGCGGTCGGGCCGCATTCGCAGACTGTTGCGAACCAGATCGCGCTGCGTGACTTCCCCCTTGCCCTCGATGTTCCGCGGCCGGGTTTCGAGCCGGATCACGTGATCCTGCCGCAGCTGCAGTTCGGCCGAGTCCTCGATCGTGATGATGCGCTCGGAGCGCGGAATATATTGCGACAACGCGTTCAGCATCGTCGTCTTGCCGCTGCCGGTACCGCCCGAAATCAGTATGTTCAGGCGCCCGGCCACGGCCGCCTTCAAAAAGGCCGCCATGGGCAGGTTCAGCGAACGCGTCCGCTGCACCAGGTCGTCGAGCTGCATCCGATCCTTCATGAAGCGCCGGATCGACAGGATGGGGCCGTCCAGTGCCAGCGGCGGGATGATCACGTTGACCCGGGAGCCATCCTTGAGTCGCGCGTCGACCATCGGGGAGGACTCGTCGATACGACGCCCCACGGACGAGACGATACGGTCGATGATTTTCAGCAAATGCTCGTTGGATACGAAACGCAGCGGCGTCGGCTCGAGGCGACCGAAACGCTCGACGTAGATCTGACGACACCCATTGACCAGGATGTCCGACACGGTAGGCTCAGACAGGAGCGGCTCCAGCGGCCCGAGGCCGAGAATGTCATCCTCGATCAACTGGCAGACACGAATCCGCGACTGGGCACTCAGGGGCGCGGACTGTTCGTCGAACAACCGCAGCGCGGTCTCGCGGATCTGCTTGCGCGCCTGCGACGGTTCGACCGTGACGATCAGCGACAGGTCGAGAATCTCCAGGAGCCGCTGGTGTATGCGCTCCTTGAACTCGAGTTCGCGGTCGCTCAGAACGGGCAGGTCGAGGCCGTAGCCCTCGACCGGCGCCGAGGGATCCGCCAAGGCCCGCGTCGGTGCATCGTTATCGCGCGCACTCCGCCGCGGCGACACGGCACGGGACTTGTCCGGGTCCGGTTTGGACTGCCCGAGGAGCCCGATTCTACTGCGTAAATCCAGCGGCGAATTCATCGAAGTCAGGCAGGCCGTTGAGTCCTTGGGGATCCTATGCTAACCGATCCACGGTGTGAGGGCTCTCCCATCCGCATGGCTGCCATAACCGCCCCCGGTTCCAGTCTCAATCCAGAAACGGAAACAGGCGCTGGATGAGGTTTTTCGCGGGACGACGCTGCCGCCCGGTCAACAGTTCGGCCAGCGAGATCAGACCGCGGGAAATCTCGGCATTAGCGGCAAATTCGAGCAGGGGCTGACCGATGTTCGTGGACTGCGCGACATTCTGGTAGTCGTTCGGCAAGGCATAGACATGGTTGAAGCGGAGCGTCTGCTTGAGCTCGGCCAGCGACATCGATGAGCGTTCCGAATAGCGATTGACGACAACGAGCAGCCGCTGGTCCGGCACATTCATGTCGTTCCGGAGAATCTGCAGCAGCCGTTTGGTATCCCGGACGTGCGCGACGCTCTGCTGCATGACCAGGACGAACCGGTCGGCCTCGTCGATGACCCGCGCCAGCACGGGATCGAACAGCCTCGGGATGTCGACGACGATCTGGTCGAACAAGCGGCGCGACAGTTCGATCAGGCGTTTGACCTTGGCCTCCGGTATCTCGCCGGGCAGTGAAATTTCCTGGGAGGAATGCGTCAGCACGCTCAAACCGCTGCGGTGCTTCGACATGTAGGCTTCGAGCGCGACCAGATCGACCTCGTCGATGTCGCTGATCACGCCGGCGGTGGTGTGCGTCGCATGCAGATCGAAATTGAGCCCAACCGATCCGAACTGGAAGTCGAAATCGAATAGCGCCGTGGCGATGCCCAGCTCCGCACTCATGATGTGTGCCACGTTGGAGGCAATCAGCGTCGCGCCGGAGCCACCCTTGGCGTTCATGAATACGTTCAGTTGCCCGTAACGGGAGCCTGATTCCAGCTTCTCCTTGACGACCCGGCGCAGCGCGGCCGCCACCTCGTTGGCATCCGCGGGCCGCACGAAATAGTCGCGCACGCCCGCCTGCAGCGCCTTGCGCATCAGGACGGTGTTGTCCGGCGGGCCGATCAGAAAGATGACGGGGCGCAGATGGAGTGGCGTCTTGCCCAGATTTGCGAGCTCGGCGTCGGGGTCGACCCCGAGTTCCAGCACGACGATGTCGGGCCGAGTGGTCAGATAGCCCAGAGGGTCGACCTCGACCGCGGGAATCCAGAGGCTCTCGATCACGGCATGCGGTATGCCCTGCAGCTCCAGCTGCAGCTTTTTCAGGCTCAGCTCGGAGCGCCCGGCAAGGAATACGGTCAGCGTCTGCTGCGTCATCGATCAGTTGAATCTCGAACGGTCCACGCGAAGCATCGAGGGTGTGGCGCCATGGCCGACCGTGGGAGGAGCCTCGAGGCTGTCGGTGCTGCGCTCAGGATGCGGACATGGGCCCGGTGTCTCATTGCCCACCGCCTCCGCCGCCACCACCGCCGCCGGTGAACTGGCTGCTGTTGGTGACGCTGAAGGTTCGAATGTTCTGCCTCTGGAGAACCGTCAGGCGATAATCCTGCAGGGAGTTGTTGGCCTTGTAGCCGTCGAACCGGGTCACCGGATTCGGATCCGGGTGCGCCGCCGCCTCGGGATCGTAGATCTGTGCCACGAGCGTGTGCCGGGCCGACGCACCCAGCGGGTCGTCAAGCAGCAGGGGATCCACGCTCCACACCGGCGAGCAGCCCGCCGAGCTCGCGGCCGCCGCAGCCAGAGCCAAACAGACCGTCAGACTTCTCTCGCTGGGCGTCGCCATGTCAAGGCTCCTGTTCAGGTTCATCGTCGAGTTGCAGGCCGACCGGCCCTTCGAGTCCGCCCTTCCCTCCTGAGCCCAGGGTTTCCATGAATCGGTTCAGGCTGGTTCCGCGACGCACGGCCCCGTCCATCTTGCCCATCAGATAGAACTCGATATCGTCGGGCTCGACGAAATTATCGACCGGCAGCCGGATCTCGCGCGGATCGATGGGTCGGGTCAGATGTGGCGTCACGAAGATCACGAGTTCGGTCTGGTTGTTCTGGAACTCCTGGCTCCGGAACAAGGCGCCAATGCCCGGAACGTCACCCAGCCACGGAAAGCGGGACGACGCCTCGCGCGTCCGGTTGTTGATCAGGCCGGCAATACTCATCGTCTGGCCGTCATTGAGTTCCAGGGTGGTCGATGCCTGACGCGTGTTGAGCGACGGGATCACGAACTCGTTGCCGGTGGTGCCGACCGCCACTGCAATCGCCGCATCGCTGGATATGTCCGACACCGTCACGTTGGTCTTCAGATTGATGCGCTGTGGATCGAGCACGATCGGCACGAACTCGACACCGACACCAAAAGGCTTGAAGTCCACCGAGATCGCATTGAAGCCGGCGCCGCCGCCCTGACTGACCGGCACGGGAAACTCGCCACCCGACAGGAACGAGGCTTTCTCACCGCTCTGCGCGGTCAGATTCGGCTCGGCCAGAATCTTCAGCAGGTTCTGCGTCTTGGCGATGTCGAGCACGACGTTGACCAGCACATTGTTCCCGAGAAAGTTGAACACCCCGCCGCTGGCGATCGTCTCCAGGGCCTGAGTCCCGACGTTGCGCGAACCGCCGAAGGCGCCGCTTGCCGGCAGTATCGCCCCGCCCGGAATCAGTGCACCGGGCACACTGCCGCCCCCCTGCCCGACCAGGCCCGCCAGAAAATCGCCCTGGCTGCCGAACGTTCGAAAGCGAACATCCATGGTCTTCAACAGGTTCCGGTTGACTTCGGCGACGATCACCGACAGCATCACCTGCTGGGCACCAGCGACGGTCAGCAGGTTGATGACGTTCTGATTCCATTCGACACTGCCCTGGCCGCCCTGGCCGCCTTGCACGGCACCGCCGCCACCCGCAGCGGCACCTCCACCGCCGGCGCATTGCTTCGCGGTCTGCACCGCAAAGCTCCCGGCGATCTTCAGCGCCGCATCCATTCTGGCCAGGCTGGAGACTTGCCCCTTCAGCACGATCCGGCAGGCCGACACGTAGATCTCGATCCCGCGCTCGTCGGGCAGCGCCTGAAACAGCTTCTGCTTCAGGGTATCGAGGTCGTAGATCACCTCCAGATCGAGTGTCTTGAAAACCTGACCCGCCGCGTTCCACAACAGCACATTGCTGCTGCCGAGTTTGTTGCCATGGATCAGTACTTCCCGCGGATTCAGCACGATCAGTTCAGCCACTTCAGGATCGGCCATCGAGATGCGGGCGACGCCTTGCTCGGTCGAGATCACGCGCGCCTTGCGATGGGGGATCTCGATGTGGTCGGAATCCACGTCGCGCATGACGACGCGGCCCTGGGCAACGCCAGAGAGTGCCCCGAGCAGCAGCGACAGGGCTATCCCGCGCCAGAACGACCCCGCGTTGCCTAATGCCACGTTCACTCTATGGCCTGCCCGACCGCGGAAATCGAGTTCAGCAGTTCGGCATGCGGTGCCGCCGGCGTCGGGAGCGGACTGCCACCGGACGAGGCTCGACCACCGCAAGGCCATTGAGTGCATCGCTCCACGACGACCTGACCTTTGCCGGTCCACTCGATGACGGTCAACGCGGGCGGCGTCGGAGCTTTCGGCGCCGGCGCGACACGCGGCGGCGAAACGGTCGCGCGTGGCGCGGCCGGCGGCACGGGGACAGCCGGCACTCGCTGCAGGGGCTGCTCGTCATGGGGATTGCGGAGCGTAAAGCGGAGCGGGCTGCGATGTCCCGCCTGGTCGAGCAATTCCGCCTGCTGCGGGGATACTTCGACCGTCAACGCCCGCACCAGGGCCGGCTGGTTCTTCTCGGGGGAGGCTTCCTGGTCGACCGCAAGCACGTTGACGCCGGACAGCACCGTATAGCTGTCCTTATCTGGGAGGGTACCCAGGATATCCACCTTGTTGCCGGGCAGAATGAATCCGGCAACGCCGGCGACGTCATCCACGCGGAGGCTGATCGCCCGCATCCCCGGCTTGATCATGGCCGACAGGGTACTGCCGCCAAGATAATCACGCAGACGCTCGCGCGTCACGGGCTCGTCGCGCACGAAGCTCCGCTGCGCCACCTTGCCTTCCACCTGCTTCAGATCGGACACAGCGCCGGCCGGCATGGACTGACTGGGCCAGGCGATCAACTTCACATGTTTCGGTTCGATCTTGGCGGCAAAGGGGATGTCGCCAGCCGCGACAACGACCGGCGTCGTCGCAATCTGGACGGGAGCAGGCGCTGCCCGCTGCTCGATGTAACGTTTCGCCATCCATGAGGCGATGCCGGCCATGAGGACCGCCGCCACGAACATGCTCAGGAGTCGCCCGTTCACGTGCGCGTTACTCGCCAATCGCAGAAGCGTAACCGGGCAACCCGCGAGGCACGAGCGCCGAACTCAACCCGCGGCGTCAGCGCCGTGTTCCAGGGATTGGTCGATAGGGTCAGGCGGTGCATCGAATCAGGTCCAGCAGTTCCCGGATCGCGAATATGCGCGCAAAGTCAGCCGACTGCAATATCACGGCCAGCACACCCAAGGTCAACGCCGGCGCCATGGGCATGCGGCGTTTACCCGGGTCGGCAGCGTGGACACTCGCCGGCGATTGGGGCGCCAAGCGCAGCAAAGCCGCCCAGCGCCTCAGTGTCAGCATCCGGTCTGGCGACGCGCCCACGGCCAACACGGCAACTGCCCCGGCCATCAGGGCCGCCCAAACGGCAGCCGTGACAGTGTGGATAGGGCCCAGGAAGGCGCCGGCAGCCGCGAGGAGTTTGACATCGCCGCCACCGAGGCCGGCAAACAGGTAAAGCGGCAGGCTCAGCGCCAAGCCCATACCCATGCCCAAGACACTCGTTACGAGTCCATCGGGACCCGCGAAGCAGAACTGGAATCCGCACCCGCCGAGGAAGATCACGACGTTGAGTCCGTCGGGAATGCGGCGGCTGCGGCAATCGGAACGCGCCGCCGCGGTCAACGCGGCGAGCGTCAAGCAAAGACTGAGAGCGATGGCGGGATGCGCGGGTGGTACATGAGGCAAGCAGGCCTTCCTTGGCCGCAGGTCAGGTCCAGCGACGTGGAACCTGTATGGGTGGACTACGGCGTACCACCGCCACCGAGGCCTCCGGTTGCCCCGGACACGTAGGCGCCGATGTTGCTCAGCGCATTGTTGGCGGATGTTCCGAGGAAGCTGAGCCCACCGACGATTGCAACGACCAGGACGGCGACGACGATCACCCACTCGACGGTTTCCGCGCCCTCTTCGTCGCGGCGCAGCGCTCGCAGTTTCCGGACCAAGGATTTCATTGATTACCCCTCACAAAAAGCTATCATGACCAGCCGGCGCTGCGGAAAGCCACTCAACGCTTTCCCTTTCCGGCGTTGTACCCGCAGCGGCACTCGTTGTCGGACACGCTGCGCCCGCCCCGTCATCGTTCCAAGTGCGCAGTATACATTCTAACTTCATAAACAGAAGGGCTGCGGGAGACTGCGGTCGATGACGCCCGCGCGCACAGCGAGTACCCCGACGCCGAGGTCGGAACGGCGTTTCGCGCTTCCCCTCCCGATCCTGGCCCTGCTGTTCTTCTTCGCGGCCCTGCTGACACACTTCGCTCACGACGGCGACGTTTTCTGGCATATCGCAACAGGACAATGGATCCTGTCCCACGGGCACGTCCCGCATACGGACCCGTTCTCGTTCTCCCGGTTCGATGCCCCCTGGATCGCCCACGAATGGCTGGCTGCCGTCGCCTTCGCACGGGTATTCGATGTCGGCGGCTGGCCAGCGCTGCTGATCCTCGTCGCCTTCTGCGCCGCCCTGTCCTACTCAATCCTGCTGCGTTTCCTGCTGCAGCATTTGCAACCAGTCTACGCCGTGCCATTGACGGCCCTCGCCTTCTTTCTGTCGGTCCATCATTTTCTATTGCGCCCCCATGTGCTGGTCATGCCGTTGCTGGTGGGATGGGTCGGGGCGCTGGTCCACGCCGCGGATGAGAGCCGCCCCCCCCCTTGGGCAAGCCTGGGGATACTGTGGATCTGGGCAAACCTGCACGGCAGTTTCACGTTCGGACTACTGCTCGCTGGTGCGCTGGGGGCAGAAGTGGTGCTGTCCGCGGCAACGGGGCCGGCCCGCAACCGGCTCGCCGGGGCGTGGCTGCGCTTCCTGATTGCCGGCCTGGGCGTGGCACTGCTGACCCCTTACGGCATCCGGGGCATGCTGTTTCCGGCGCTGCTCTATGGCCATCCGTACCTGCTCGACATGATCACGGAATGGCAGTCTCCCGACTTTCACGAACCGCAGGCGCTGGAATTCTGGTTACTGTTGCTGGTGGCCTATGCCTTAACGCAAGGCCTGCGTCTGGCGCCGCTGCGCCTGATCCTGTTGCTGGCTCTGATCCACATGGCACTGCACCACATCCGACACGTCGCGCTGCTCGGGTTGATCAGCCCGCTGCTGCTGGCCGGCCCCCTGCGCGATCAGGGCGCGGAACCGTCTTCGGGCCATCAGGGTCCCGGGTCGTTCAATGGCTTCTGCCGACGGTTCGCCCACGGGCTCAGCCCTCGCTCGGCCGCTTTGGCCAGCATTCTGCTGCTGGCCCTGATCGGCGGCACCTATCGGGCGAACCCACATCCCGACGAGCGGCTGGGTGTCTTCAGAGCTATCGACGTGGCTCGCCAGCACGGTGTCACGGGCAATGTCCTGAACAACCCCGGTTTCGGCGGCCCTTTGATCTTTCGCGGAATCCGGCCGTTCATCGACGGTCGTCTGGATTTGTACGGCGAGGACTTCCTGCGGCGCTATCTGGCTGCGATCAACCTTCAGGACGCCGGCGTCCTTGCCGCGCTGCTGGACGAGTACCGGGTCACCTGGACCCTATTCGATCCCGGGCGGCCGCTGGTTGCCTGGCTGGAGCAGAGCGGCCATTGGCAGCGACTGTATGCCGACCTGTTTGTCGTCGTTCACGTGCGGCGTGGGACGCTTCCCCGAGCTTCTCCGGACGCGACCCGCGATTTGCGTGGCACGCCCGGCATCGGTCCTCCCCGATGAGTCGCCGGGGCCCTCAGCGACAGTTGCCGGGTAGGGCTCGGTGCACCCGCAGACCAAGCAGGGCCTGATCGACAAAGCCATCGGCCGGTGCGTAAGGTATGCAGACCGGTCGTAACGAGCCCGCTCCCGACGAGCGGCGCCAGATTTCCAGGGCACCCAATGCAGTCTGGAGCGTGAAGCCCTCGACTGCCGGAGCGTCGGCCGGCCCCAAAAAATGCGTGACGACGTCGCGGAACGAAGCGGGCGTTTCGCCGGCCGCGCGGAGCTCCGACGGAAAATAAACCGGAACGCGCCGGTGCAGGTAGTAATACCCGCCAGTACCCAAGACTGGCGGCGCAAAGCGTCCATCCTCGTTCGACAGCAGCGCGCCGAGCCCGTGCGCCTGCGACAAGGCCAGGTAGGCGTCGAGATTCGGCGATCGGCCGAGCAAGGGGCCGGCGTCGTAGACCCGCACCTGCCCCGGCAGACGGTAGGTCAGGCCCAGAGCGGAGACGGCGAAGAACACGGCGATCGCCATCAGGGCGCCGCGCCGATCGAGCAACCGTGTGGCAAGAGCGCGTTCCAGCAGGACCGCTGCGGTCAGCCACAGCAGCGGCAACGCCCCCACGACGAAACGGTACTCCTTGTGCGCGATCAGGCTGTGAGTCGCCAGCACGGCAGCCGCACAGACCACGGGCAGCCTCGACACCGATAGGCGCCGAACCCAGCCCAGCGACAGCGGCAGCCAGAGCAAGCCGGCCGAGGTCGCGGAGATGGCACCGGCGTACCACAAGGTAGGCAGCGTGCCGAACCACTCGCTGACATGCATCACTGCGTTCAGGCGGTAGCTGACGATGAATGTCTCGAACCATCCCCCCCAGGTCAACCGGTCGACCGCGCCGGCCAGCAACACGGCCGCGAACCCGGCCGCCGCGGCTGAAGCCGTCGCGCGCACTGGCCATCGGAACAGTCCATAAAGGCCGATGATCCCCACGCAAGGCGCATACTGTGGCCGCAGCACCACGGCCAGCCCAGCGAATAGGCCATACCAGAAGGCCTGCCGCTGCACGGGGCGGGGCTCGGTTGCGAACGCCAGGGACGCCACCAGCGTATAGGTCGCCACGGCTTCGGTCAGCGGCTTGTGAGCGAAGTAGATCAGCTCGTACCAGCCGGCGACCAGCAAGGCCGCCAGCAGGCCGGCCCTCGCTCCGGCAAGATTCCGTCCGGTGCGATAGGCGCTAAAGATCAGCGTGGTCGACAGCGCGCAGAAGACCAGCTTGATGAAGGGAACGTAGAAGCTTGGGGCGTCGAGCTGGGCGGTCTTGCAGAGCCACAGCCAAAACGCGATGAACCCGGGCAACAGCCACGAACGGGCCGCATACCGGAACTCCCACGGAATGTAGCCGTACCCGAAAACGGCCCGATGGCCTTGCTCGAGATACTGGAATATCTCGTCCGGCCAGAGAATGTTTTCGGAAACCAGGGCGACGGCGGCCCGCGCGACGAAACCGCCGAGGATGATGGCCGTCAGGACACGTCGTTCGAGGCCTCCCTGCGCCGAAGCCGGCCAGCCTTGCGCCGAACCGTCACCGGTGGCCGGGGTCGAGGACCCTCGGCCTGCCGCCGCCGTGTTGGACAGCGGTCAATCCAGTGGATCGAAATAGCTCTTGTCGACCCCGCATTCCGGGCACACCCACTCGTCGCTGATGTCCTCCCAAAGGGTTCCCGGTGCGACACCCGAATCGGGATCGCCTTCGGCCTCATCGTAGATGTAGCCGCATGCAGAGCAGATGAATTGTCGTGTATCCGCCATGTTGACTCCTCAGGTCGTAGGGCAGCACCGGGCCAATTGACCGCCCGGAACGTTGAGAGTTGTGGGTTGTGGTTACGCGTCAGTCGACCTTTTGGCCTTCGATCACGGCCCGCAGGTCCTGTTCCTGATCCTTGGACAAGGAGCTCTGCATGACGCGGGCGCGGCCCGTGAACTCGCGCAAGCCCTCGATCAGCTTGTCCGCGGTCACCTTTCGCAACAGGACGAACAGCGCCGAGGTCCCCGGTTTGAGCCCGTCGCCAAGGTCCTTCATGAAATCGTCGTTGATCCCGATGTCGGTCAGCGAAGCGCTGATCGCGCCGGCTCCTGCCCCCACCGCCGCACCGAGCAGCGGGTTCAGAAACAACAGCCCGATGAGCATGCCCCAGAATCCGCCGCCAACCGCGCCCTGCGCGGTCAGGTTGACCGCCTGGTCGAGCCGGACCTTGTCATGTTCGTCCTTGTGGACGACCACGACATCTTCCATCTCGATCAGATAGCTTTGCTGCATACGGCTTAACGCAGCGCGCATGGCATAGGCAGTCGTGTCATCATCAAAGGCAAAGACGATCAGTTCGCTCATGTCAGGGAAACTCCGTGGCTATCGTTTCCGGCATCGGGCCGGCGGGGCGATTATCGCAAATGCCGCGCGCCGTGCACACGCCGCAAATGCGGCGCGGCCACCGAACTTTTCTGCCTGCTCAGGGGTCTGCACACTTGGCGACGCGCTTGACGCGCGCGCTTGCGAAGTCCACCGCGGTGACTCCCATAACAACAAAACGCAGCCCCGCCGATGAACCATTTGTTACCTCGCGTTAAAGACGTGTTCAACCGTCTGAACGGCGACAATTTGGATCTACTCCAGTCAATCTACGCTCCCGATGTCGAATTCGAGGACCCGATGCACCGACTTCAGGGGCTGCCGGCACTAACCGGCTACTACCGTCGCCTTTACGAGGGCGTGAAGACCTGTCGCTTCGATTTCGATCAGACGATCGAGCAAGGCAATCAGGCCGTCCTGACCTGGGTCATGCACGTCGAGCATGAGCGCTTTCGCCGTGGCGAGATCATCACCCTGGCCGGCGCGAGCCACCTGCGCTTCGACGCGCGGATCAATTACCACCGGGACTACTTCGACATGGGCGAGTTCCTCTACGAACGGATCCCGGTGCTATCCGCCGTGATCCGGCACATCAAGCAACGGCTGTAGGCACCGGCGGAGCGTATTTTGAGAATAGCGATCATCGGCAGCGGTATTGCCGGCCTGACCTGCGCGCACGAGCTTCATCCGCGAGCCTCCGTGACCGTGTTCGAGGCGGCCAGCTACGCCGGCGGCCACACCCGCACGGTGGACGTGATGACCGGGCAGGACCGCGTCGCGATCGACACTGGCTTCATCGTGTTCAACGACCGGACTTACCCCAACTTCGTCCGACTAATGAACGAGTGCGGCGTGGCCTCGCAGCCCACCGACATGGGCTTCAGCTTCAGCTGCGCCCAAACCGGCCTGGAGTACAACGGTCACAGCCTCGCGACCCTGTTTGCACAGCGGCGCAATCTTTTCCGCCCGTCGTTCCACCGGATGATCGTGGACATCCTCCGCTTCAATCGGGAGGCGCCGCGGGCCCTGGAACAGCCGGCCTCTGATGCGACCCTCGGAGACTACCTGGCCGAACAGGGTTACCACGGCGAATTCATCGACCACTATCTGGTCCCGATGGGATCGGCCATCTGGTCGGCCGAACGCGAGCGCACGCTGCAGATGCCACTCTCGTTCTTCGTCCGTTTCTTCGTGAACCATGGCCTCCTCTCACTGCGAGACCGCCCACAGTGGCGCGTGATCCGAGGGGGCTCGCGCGAGTACGTGAAGGCTTTGTCCGCCCCGTTCGCCGATCGAATCCGCTTGAACTGCCCGGTGCGCACCGTGCAACGATCCAAGCGAGCGGTGACGGTCACCACAGCCGCGGGCAGGGAAGCTTTCGACCAAGTGATTTTTGCGTGCCACAGCGATCAGGCACTGCGGCTGCTAGCCGATCCAACCGATGCCGAGCGGTCGATACTAGGTGCCCTGCCTTACCAGACCAACGATGCGGTGCTGCACACTGACCTGCGACAGATGCCTCGCCGAAGCCAGGCGTGGGCCGCCTGGAACTCCCGCCGGAGCGCCGGCGCGCACCGATCCTTCGCGGTGACCTATGACATGAACCGCCTGCAGGGCATCCGCAGCCCAACGCGCTACCTGGTAACGCTGAACCCAAGCGACGACATCGAGCCGGACCGAATTATCGATCGCGTGACCTTCCACCACCCGCTGTTCACGCGCGAGGGCATGCGCGCCCAGCAGCGCTGGTCGGAGATCAATGGCGTGCGACGCACCTGGTTTACCGGCGCCTATTGGGGCTACGGCTTTCACGAGGACGGAGTCTCCAGCGGCCTGCGGGTCTGCCGCGCGCTCACCGGCCTCGCTCCCACAACATGAACAGCTGCCTCTATCGCGGCACCGTCATACACCGGCGTTTCGTGCCGAGCCGGCATGAGTTCCGCTACGGTCTGTTCATGCTGTACCTGGATCTCGACGAGATCGATCGCATCTTCGACGACTATTGGCTTTGGTCTGCGTCGCGTCCCAATGTGGCTTGGTTTCGGCGGTCCGATCATCTGGGCGACCCCGGCGAGCCGCTGGCCGAGACGGTGCGTCGAACCGTCCAGGCGGCTACCGGACACCGGCCCGAAGGGCCGATCCGTTTGCTGACCCACCTTCGCTACTGGGGCTACTGCTTCAATCCTATCAGCATCTACTACTGTCTCGGGGCCGACGGTCAGTCGCTGGACGCCGTGCTGGCCGAGGTTACCAATACCCCCTGGAAAGAGCGCCACGCCTATGTGATCGTGCCTCCGACCGAGGGCGAACCGGCGCGCCGGCGCTTCGCCAAGGCGCTGCATGTGTCGCCCTTCCTGCCGATGACCGTCGACTACCTGTGGCAGAACAACCGGCCCGACGACAGACTCACGGTGCATATGAAGGTGTGTCGCGACGCGACCGTGTTGTTCGACGCAACCCTGGCCATGCGCCGGGAACCCATCGACGCCTGGAGCCTGGCCCGAAGCCTCTTGCGCTTCCCGCTGATGACGCTGCAGGTCATCGGTGCGATTCATTGGGAAGCGGCGCGACTGTGGCTGAAGGGAGTTCCGGTCCACACCCATCCGGACAGAATCTAGCCCGCCCCTGACTGACCCGCGTCTACGGACCCAAACCCCTATGCACAATACCCCTGGACTTACCGCATCGGCCGCCGGCGGCACGCGGCGGAACACTTGGTTTCGAGGCTTGTTGCACGCCCGCCTGCGCCATTTGACCGACGGCCAGCTCCGGCTCGAAGACGACCGTGGCTGCGTGGAATTCGGCCAACCGACCGAACGGTGCGGGCTCCGCGTGACGGTACGGGTGCACGACCTCGCAGCCTACCGCCGCATGGCGCTGCGTGGCACGATAGGCGCCGGCGAAAGCTTTATGGATGGCGAGTGGAGCAGCGACGACCTCACCGGTCTGATCCGGATTCTGCTAGTCAACCGAACCGTCATGGAGGGTATGGAAAAGGGCCTCGCGCGCCTGGCTCATCCCCTTTTCAGGGCATACCACTGGCTCCACCGCAACACGCTACGAGGCAGCCGCAGCAATATTGCCCAGCATTACGACCTCAGCAACGAGTTCTACCAGCTCTTCCTCGACGAAACGCTGATGTACTCCTGCGCGGTGTTCCCGGCCCCCTCGAGCACTCTTTACGAGGCTTCGGTGGCCAAGAATGATCTGATCTGTCGCAAACTGCAGTTGAAACCGGGAGACCATCTGCTCGAAATCGGCACCGGCTGGGGTGGCTTTGCTCTCCATGCGGCCCGGCATTACGGCTGTCGCATCACGACCACCACCATTTCGGAGCGGCAGTGGGACCTGGCAACCCGTCGTATCGCCGAATCCGGGCTGTCGGATCGCGTGACGGTGCTTTTGCAGGACTATCGGACACTACAGGGACGTTACGACAAGATCGTCTCGATCGAAATGCTGGAAGCAGTGGGCCACGCCTATTACGACACCTACTTTCGCCAGTGCAGCGAGTTGCTGGCACCCGATGGCCTCATGCTGCTGCAGACCATCACGATCGCCGACCGCACTTTCGAGGCGGCGAAGCATCGCGTCGACTTCATCCAGCGCTACATTTTTCCGGGGGGCTGTCTCCCCTCGGTCGCCGCGATTACGCAGTCGCTGGCCCGACACACCGACCTTGCCGTGTTCCATCTCGATGACATCGGTCCGCATTACGTCACAACCCTGCAGCGCTGGCGTGACCGCTTCATGGATCGGCTCGACGCGGTCAAGGCCCTGGGCTTCTCCGATCACTTCATCCGCATGTGGCTCTTCTATCTTGGGTATTGCGAAGGCGGCTTTGCCGAGCGCGCGATCAGCAACGTCCAGATGTTGCTGACGAAGCCTGAATGCCGCCGCGCAACGCTGGCAGCGGTCGCGCCGTGACGGACTTGCCCTATAGCCAGCTTGCTACCGCCTGGCTGGTATGCTCACTGGGCTTCACCGCGCTGTGGTGGCACCAGCGCCGCACGGCCAATGCCAACGCAGTGGACGTCGGCTGGGCAATCGCGATCGGCACGCTCGCGGCGATGTATGCGCTGCTGGGCACCGCTTCCGTGCCGATGCGGGCGCTGGTCGGTGTGCTGCCCGCATTGTGGGCGATGCGGCTCGCCCGGCACATTCACCAACGTTCCGGCCATGCCGTGGAAGACAGTCGATACCGCTATCTGCGCGCCCACTGGTCCGAACGGACCCAGGCGAGGTTCTTCGTCTTCTACCAGTTTCAGTCACTGGCCGCCGTGCTCTTTTCCCTACCATTTTTCGCGCTGGCCAACCAGCCCGGAACCTTGCAGCCGGGGCAGTGGCTACCGGCGATGGCGATCTGGGTCATAGCCGTGACCGGGGAAACCATCGCGGACCGTCAACTCACCGCGTGGCGCGGCCAGCCCGCGAAGGCGGGATTGACCTGCCGCGCCGGACTGTGGCGGTATTCGCGCCATCCGAACTACTTTTTCGAGTGGCTGCACTGGTGCAGCTACGTACCGCTGGGACTGGGCACCGCTGCTTGGTGGGTACCGCTCGCCACCCAGGCGCTGATGCTGCTGACCCTGCTTCACGGGACAGGGATCCCCCACGCCGAGCGTCAGGCCGTGCTCAAACGCGGCGATGACTACCGCGCTTATCAGGCAACCACCAACGCGTTCTTCCCATGGTTTCCGAAATCCAGACCCCGCTGACGGCTTTCGCCATCGAACTGATGGAACGTAGGCTGCTCCCCGAGACCGCGATCCGCGCCGGGATACGTCGTCTGCTCCGTCAGCGTCTCGCCGAACTCGCCCGAGAAGGCACCGACGGGCAGCAGCGACTGCTCAAGGCCTTGTCGAGCGGGCCCATTGCGGTACACACGGACGCGGCCAATGCCCAGCATTACGAGGTGCCGGAGACCTTCTTCGAACACGTCCTCGGCCCGCATCTCAAATACAGTTCCGGCTTTTGGCCCGAAGGCGTCGGCGGGCTGGCGGCCGCGGAAAGCGCCATGCTGAAGCTGAGCTGCGACCACGCCGCCATAGAGAATGGCATGGACGTGCTCGAACTGGGGTGCGGATGGGGATCCCTGACCCTGTGGATGGCGCAGCAGTACCCCGAGGCGCGCATCGTCGCGATGTCGAACTCCGACTCGCAGCGGCGCTGGATCGATGCTCAAGCCGCCGGCCTGGGTTTGTCCAACATCGAGTGCATCACCGCGGACATCAACGATTTCGACTGCGACCGCGCATTCGATCGGATCGTCTCGGTCGAGATGTTCGAGCATGCCCGCAATTACCGGCTGTTGTTGCAGCGGGTCGCGGGCTGGCTGCGGCCCAAAGGGAAGCTGTTCGTGCACGTCTTCGCCCACCGCGACTGGGCCTATCGTTTTGGCGCGGAAGGCACCGATGACTGGATGGGGCGCTACTTCTTCACCGGCGGCACGATGCCGTCACATGCGCTGCTGCCGACCCTGGCGGCGCCGCACCTGACGCTCGAAGGCGAGTGGCGGCTCAACGGGCAGCACTACCAGCGCACGCTGGAAGCCTGGCGACAGCAGCACGAAGAACACCGCAATCGAATTCTGCCGGTCTTCCGGGCCGTTTACGGTACGGACGCGCAGCGGTGGTGGCAGCGCTGGCGGATCTTCTTCATCGCCTGCTCCGAACTGTTCGGCTACCGCAACGGCGAGGAATGGGGAGTCTCCCATTACCGCTTCGCGCGCCCGTCGAAGGAGCGCTGACCCATGCCCCGCGGCTGGGACGACGGCTCGCTTCAGCGCCAGGCATCCGTCGTGATCAGCACATCGACGCCGGCGTCGGGAACGATGGCCGCGATGGGCAGACGCTCCCCGGACCGCCATGCCGCGACCGCATCTGCCTTGCCAGCGCCGTTGACCAAGATCATGACCTCGCGCGCATGCGACAGACGATTGGCGCTAACCGAAACGCGCTCCGGCGGCGGCTTCGGCGCTCCGCGAACCGCCAGCGCCATCGGGTCGTCCATCCGCTGCCCCCAGTTCTGCCCAGGAAACAGGCTCGCGGTATGACCGTCTTCGCCCAACCCGAGCAGTACCAGGTCGAATGAACCCACATGCTTCAATACTTCGTCGTAGGCACGGGCACCCAGATCCGGCCCGAGTTCCGCCGGAATCGGGAAGATCCGTTCGGCACGCAGCGGCACGTGCGTCAGCCACGCGTCCCGAGCCATACGGCTATTCCGCTCGGGATCATCGACTGGCAGGCAACGCTCGTCACCGAAATAGACGGACCATCGGCTCCAGTCGGTGACGAGGGGCACAAGCCGCTTGTAGAGCGCCTTGGGGGTGGTGCCACCGGCCAGTACGATGCTGAACTCACCGCGCGCGAGAATCGCGTGTTCTGCCATCCGGTGGATCGCACTGACCGCACGGTCGACCAGTTCCGCCGTGTCTGGATAAAGGTGCCAACGAAGGGTTTGACTGGTTTGCATAGACCTTCCGACTTGCTGTGAAAAGGGATGATCAAACGGCGAGAACGTGACCACGCTGCATCGGTGTCCGCCCAGTCCGGCCGATCAGGACACGCTGCATCGACTCTAGCCGCGATGGCCATCCGGCAAGAGCGACTCCTCGGCCAACTGGAACCCGTCCCTGCCGGCCTCTTTGGCTCGGTAAAGCGCTCTGTCTGCCATGGCCACCAAATCGTGGGGGGGCAGGCTGGGATCGCAATGGCGCACCGCGACACCCAGGCTAAGCGTCACGCGAGTGGAGGTGTCGGCGGTGATCGCCGCGGCATCCAGCCCTCGCACCGCCTCGCACAGACGCTCGGCATGCTGCATGGCCTGCGGCATCGACAGCCCCGGCAGGATGACCGCGAATTCCTCGCCCCCGTAGCGCGCGACGAGATCGCCGGGGCGGCGGCTATTCAGCAACAGCAACGCACCGACCGAACGCAGGCACTGATCGCCGGCCGGGTGGCCGTAACGATCGTTGAAACGCTTGAAGTGGTCGACATCGGCCATGATCAGCGCCAAGGTGTCGCCGGTGCGGCACGCACGGCGCCACTCCTCCTCGAGATGCTGATCGAAGGCCCGTCGGTTGGCCAGGCCCGTCAGCGGATCGATCGCCGCCAGGCGTCGCAGCAGGTCAGCCTGACGCTTGATCGTCAGGTGCGCCGAGACCCGGGCCAGGACGATCTCGGGCTGAAAGGGTTTGGAAATGAAGTCGACGGCGCCCGCCCGGAGCGCGGCGACCTCGGTCTCCGCGCCGCTGTGCGCCGTGACGAAAATCACGGCCGGTGGCACCGTCGGGGCATCCTCACCGCGATCTCGCAGTGCCGAGCACACTTCGAAGCCGTTCATGCCCGGCATTTCCATATCCAGCAAGACCAGATCCGGCCCCCACTCGCGCACGATGGAGAGGCCCTGCGATCCGTCGATGGCGTGCCGTATCTCGCCCTCCGTCTTCAGCAGGCCGCTCAGGATCTTGATATTCGTGATGTCGTCATCGACGACCAGGATGCGGGCGGGGGAATCGAACATCGGTTTCGCCGTCACAAACCCTTTTGACATGCCAGTACAGATGCCGAATCGGTGGCGCTAGAAACGGGCGGGACGGCGGGCGCCGAGCCCACGCGCCGCCGCATGCCCCGCGTTGAGGCGATGCCGAGGATCATCTTCCTCGCGTGCATCACCGGTCGACCAGGATCAAACGCCGGTTTCGGTCGTCGATCGTCACCGTGAACCGACTCAGGAAACTCATTCCCAACAGACGGAGATCGCCGAGGCGGCGGTCCTCGACGAAGGAGACGGCCACGTCCTGCGCGAGCTTGGCACCGACAGCCACCGCGGGCAGGGTCGCCAGCTTCACGGGCACGGAACCGCTCGCCGTCTGCGAGCGGGCGTCGGCCAGATCCTGCGCCCGGAACCCCAGCGCCTCGATCATCGACGACGGCAACACGAGATTGCTGGCGCCGGTGTCGATGATCAAGGTCGTGTCGATCACTCGGCCGTTAGGCCCCGTCAGGGACGCATCGACCCGATGATGGACGCCGTCGCGCCGCAGCGTGACGGCGGGTGCGGACTCCGCCGCCGGAGCTTCCGGCTTCGCACCGATGATTACCACCTTCTCGATCCGATGGGCTTCCGCAGAGACCAACAGATAGTTGTACCGCTGCAGCAACTGGCGAATCTGGCCGGACAGGTCTCCCGTGGGCAGTCCGTCAACGGCATCGCCCGGCGCAAGGTTTTCCAGCCCCTGGAGGGCGAACTGATGACGTCGTGAGAGCGCTTCGAGCACTGTGCCGAGTTCGGCCGCCGGCGCCGGCACCGCGACCATCAGACACCATACGACGACCGGGAGCAGCGGGTAGCGACGCCGCGAACGACCGCTAGCGGGTCGCGGTGGGACGGGCGGCATAATCACGTTCGTTGCGGTTCCAGACGGAACGGCCGTAGAGATAGCCTACGTAAGCCCAGACGATGGCCGCCAGTATCACGCGGAAGGTCGCATTACCCTCTAGGCTCCATGGGCTCCCGAACTGCCGGTAGTGGAATACGGCCAGCGAGAAGCAGCACATGAAACCACCCCAGCGCAATACACCGTAAGACCAGATGAAGCGGCTACGCCCCAGTGTTCTCAGGCGCGCCCAGTGCTCCAGGCGATTGCCACAGGCATTGTCCGATCGATTGAACATCAGGCTGTCATACGCCGGCGGACGGAACCCGTTGCCCGCGACATTCCACATGGCGAAGACACTGGCTACTGTTCGGCCGGACGACCGTGGAGCAGAAAGCCGGACGCGTCGATGCGGGGGCCGGTTGCCGACAACAGGAAACCACCGAGTTCCGTTAGCGCCTGGCGATAGATCTCGCGCTTGAAATAGACCACATCATTGATCGGAAACCAGTAGTCCACCCAGCGCCAATCGTCGAACTCGGGACGCTCCGAACAATCGAGCCGTATCGACGAATCGGGTGAACGCAGACCCAGGACATACCAGATCTGCTTCTGCCCGATGCAGAGCGGAGTCGAGTGCCTTCGCACGTAACGTTCCGGCAGTTGGTAACGCAGCCAGGAATCGGTCCGGCCGATGATCTCCACGTCCTCGTTGCGCAGTCCCACCTCTTCGTAGAGTTCGCGAAACATCGCGAACTCGGGCTCCTCGTCCCGTTTTATTCCGCCCTGCGGAAACTGCCACGAACGCATCCCGGCGCGCCGGGCCCAAAACACGCGCCGGTCGCCGTTGCACAGCACGATACCGATGCTGAGGCGGTAGCCTTCGCAATCGATGATGTCCTCACCCAAGGCCAGGCGCCGCTCGTACTGGTAGAATTTGCCCCGCGAGGCTTGACTTCGCTTCATCTGAACACTGTCGTTCCGGCGAATCCCGTCGCGACCATTGCAATCGACTGCTGATGGCCGATGCATCGCGACAGATCCGTCAGCAAAAATGCACTGTTGCATAAACCCATGACTCTATAGGAATCGCGTGAGCCTCGCAATATTCGACCTTGACAATACCCTACTGGCCGGCGATAGCGATTACCTCTGGGGTCAGTACCTCGTTGAACAGGGTGTCGTCGACCGCGATGCCTACGAGGAGGCGAATCTCCAGTTCTATCTGGACTATCAGGCGGGACGGCTCGATATCGAAGCGTTCCTGGGATTCGCCCTGCGACCGTTGGCCGAGAACGATCCGGATGCGCTGCGCAGTTGGCGCCGCGAGTTCATCGAGCAGAAGATACGGCCCATCCTGTTGCCCGAGGCCCACCGAATCATCGCTAGGCACCGGGAACAGGGCGACCTGCTGGTCGTCATCACCGCCACCAACCGCTTCGTCACCGAGCCCATCGTCGAACTGTACGGTATCGACCATCTCATTGCGACGACGCCCGAGTTCCTCGACGGCCGTTACACGGGGCGCTTCGTCGGCACGCCCTGCTTCCGCGACGGCAAAGTGACACGGCTGCGGGCCTGGCTCGAGGAATTCGACCAGGACCTAACCGGAAGCTGGTTCTACAGCGATTCACACAACGACGAGCCGCTGCTGGCGCTGGTCGACAACCCGGTGGCCGTGGACCCGGACGAGCACCTGTTGGCCTTGGCGAACGAGCGCGGCTGGCCGGTGATCAGCCTCCGCTGAGCGACGCGGGAGCCGGCCAGGGGCCGGCCGTCAGGCTTTGCGGATGAGATAGGATAGGGTTCCGGATTCTTCCCGGCGATCGAGTAGCGTGTGCCCGGTCTGCTCCAGGAATACGCCGAAGTCGAGCACGGAAGCCGGATCGGTCGCCCTGACCCTGACCACCTGCCCCGCCTCCATGGCGACCAGTGCCTTCTTCAGACGCAACAACGGCAGCGGGCACATCAGACCGCTCGTATCCAGTTCGCAATGGACCTGAATCATCGCTGCGGAGCGCTCTTCAAGCCCCATGGATCCACTCGGCACCGGTGGAGCGGGGACACGCGTCGAGCCGCAACGCGTCGGCGGCGGGCAGTCGCAACGACGTCATAGCACGCAGCAGGTCAGCCGGAAATCCACGTCTTCCTTGAAGGGTGTCGGGCGATCGCTGTCGACCTGCGTCATGAAACGGATCGTGAAGCGGTGCTTGCCGCCACTGATCTCGGCAAAACACGGATAGCGGCGATCGACCGCCACGCGCAGCAGTTGAAACGGCAGATTGTGGTCCAAGGTCTTCTGGAAGAACCCGCCATCCGCTGTTTCCGTCGTCGCAGTCGCGCTGGAACGAAGAAAACCCATCAATAACTGGATGGCGGACCGAATGCTCGCGAACGGCTCCAGCCACAAGGCCAGATCTGCCTTGCGCGTCGCGCCGTCCTGTTCCAGCCAGTAGTGAAACAAGGGCAGATCGAACGAACAGGTACCGCCCGCGATCGACGTCCGCTGAGCGATGCCCTTGAACAGATCGGCCTCCATCAGCGACTGTCCCAACTTGCCGGTATTGCGGTAGAGCTGACTGCCGATTTCCTCCAGCGCGGACAGGATGTTCCTGACCTTCGGCTGATCGACATGGGGATTGTCGAGCAGCTTGCCGAGCACCTGATTGTGCCGGTCGATCTCCTTCAGCAATTCAGAACGCAGGTCGAAGCGCGAAAAGATGGTCAACACTTCGATCAGACGCCCGACCACGACGCGCGAGTCCTGCGCCGCCGCACCACGGTTGAAGTAGTCGATCTCCTGGAACAGGCGTTCAAGACGCATGAAGACGCGTATCCGCTCATTCAGCGGGAACTCGTAGAGAATGCTGTCGCTCAAGGGGCTATCGGAAAGTGGGTGGTACGGGGGTCGCTTCGGCGAAGCGGAGAGCAAGTGTGCCGGGGAATTGTGACGGATGGCGACATTTAGTCAATAGCCGTAGGCCTCGCCCAACAGCAGCGCGGACACGGTCACCGCGCCCGCCGTGCCCACAGCCGGTAAACCGCGTCCAGGCGCTCGACACTGCGTTCCACCGCTGCCGGCTCCCCGTCGTTGAGGATGACATCATCCGCCGCCGCGAGCCGCTCCTCGCGACTGGCCTGACGCGCGATGATGCGCCTGATCGTGTCCTCCGAACTGCCGTCACGGCGCATGACCCGTTCGATCTGCAGCGCCACCGGACAATCCACCACCAGCAAGCGGTCGACGAAATCGCGGCGGCCCGTCTCGATCAATAGCGGAATGCAAAGAATGCCATAGGGCTCGTCGGACAGCTGCCCGGCCTGAAGCGCCAGTTCGCGAAAGACCAGAGGGTGCAGGATGGCTTCCAACTGGAGCCGCTTGCGGTCATCGTGAAAAATCACCTCGCGCAGCGCGGCCCGGTCGAGTTGCCCGCCCCGCAGCAACTCCGACCCGAAAGCCGCCACGATGGAACCGATCGCCGGCGTCCCCGGCTGAACCAACTTGCGGGCGATTTCGTCCGCATCGAGCACGGGTACGCCGCGCGCGGCAAACGCGCGGGCGACCGTCGACTTGCCGCTACCGATGCCCCCCGTCAAGCCGATCCGCAGCAGGCCCAACGACGCGACCTCAGAAACCCGCGTGGAACCAGCCGAGATACGCGTCGATCAGGGCCTGTCCCCAGCACAAGTGGATGAAACCCGCTGCAGCCAGGTAGGGACCGAACGGCAGCGGCTTCCCGCGCTCATGGCCGGCGAACAGGATCATCGCCGACCCAACCACCGCGCCCAGAGTTGACGAGACCAGCACGATCACGGGGATCGCTTGCCACCCCAGCCAGGCCCCGAGCAGCGCCAGCAGCTTGAAATCGCCAAACCCCATCCCCTCCTTGCCCGTCGCCAGTCGAAAAAGCTGATAGACGCCCCACAGGGCCAGATAGCCGGCAGCGGCGCCGATGATGGCATCGCGCGGTTCCACGAACCAGCCCGTCAGGCTGAGCAGCAAGCCCAGCCACAGCCCCGGGCCGTTGATGGCATCCGGCAGCAACTGATGCTCCAGGTCTATCGCACTCAGGGCGATCAGCATTCCGCTCAACACCAGCGCCGCCAGGCCGGGCCAGGAGGCGCCGAAGCGCCAGGCCACGAGCACCGCGATCCCGGCCGTCAGGGCCTCGATGACGGGGTAACGGAGAGGGATACGCGCACCGCAGGCGCGGCAGCGTCCTCGCAGCAACAGGTAACTGACGACGGGGATGTTCTCCCAGGGTCGGATCGGTGCTCGACACGCTGGGCAGAAAGAGTTCGGCCACAGCAGATTGATGTCCGGCCCCGTTTCTGCTGCCGCCTCCAGACCGAGGTACAACTGGCAATCGCGTCGCCAGCCACGCTCCAGCATACGCGGCAACCGGAAGATCACGACGTTCAGGAAACTGCCGACCAGGAGCCCGATCGCTCCGGCCAGCACCAGCACCGCCGCCTCCGGCAACGCCTGCACTTCACTCATCATTGCATCGGTCCCTACACCACCGAGCCCAGTTTGAAGATGGGCAGGTACATCGCTACCACGAGGCCACCGACGACGATGCCGAGGAAGGCCATGATGAATGGCTCGATCAGGCTGCTAAGCGCGTCCACCGCATTGTCGACTTCCTCCTCGAAGAAATCCGCGACCTTGGACAACATGCCGTCCAACGAGCCGGATTCCTCGCCGATGGCCACCATCTGGATGACCATGTTGGGAAACAGATTGGCCTGGCGCATCGCGAGTTGGAGCTGATGCCCCGTCGCGACTTCATCGCGGATGTGCAACACGGCATCGGAGTAGATCACGTTCCCGGTCGCTCCGGCAACCGACTGCAACGCCTCGACCAACGGCACCCCGGCTGCCGACATCGTCGACAAGGTCCGGGCAAACCGGGCGACCGCCGCCTTGTTCAGAATCACGCCAATGATCGGGATCTTGAGCACGAGCCGGTCCAGCGTATGGTTGAACGCGACCGAGCGCCGTTTCAGCCGGACGAACACGAAACCGACGGCGGCGATCACCCCCAGCAGTACATACCACCACTCCTGCAGCCATTTCGACAGATCAATGACCATCCGCGTGAAAGCCGGCAGATCCGCGCCGAAGCCCTTGAACAGCTCTTCGAATTGCGGCACGACGAACAGCAGCAGGATCGTCGTGACGATCACGGCGACGACGATCACCGCGGTGGGATAGAACAGGGCCTTCTTGATCTTGCCCTTAAGCGACTCCGTCTTCTCCTTATAGTCAGCCACCTTGTGCAGCAGGGTCTCGAGCACACCCGCCTGCTCACCGGCATTCACCAGGTTGCAGAACAACTCATCGAAATGCTCAGGAAACTTCGCGAGCGACTCGCGCAAGGTGCTGCCGCCTTCGATGTCCGCCTTGATCGCGAACAACATGTCCTGCATGCTCGGGTTCTCGTGACCACGCCCCACGATATCGAAAGCCTGCACCAGCGGCACACCGGCACTCAGCATCGTGGCGAGTTGTCGGGAAAACACGGCGATGTCCTTGGGCTTGATCGGCTTCTTGCGCGGCCCGAACAAAGGCTTGGCCTTCTTCTTCGCCTTGATGACCTTGATGCCCTGCCGCCGCAACTCGGCCTTCACCAGTGCCTCGCTGCGACCGGGCAGTTCGCCCTTGATCCGGGCCCCGTTGCGGTCGATGCCCTCCCAGGCAAACAGGTCGAGCGTTTCCTTGGCCATACCGGTCACTCCCGTGTCACGCGTTCGATCTCTTCGAGACTGGTCATGCCGGACTTGACCTTCCGCAGCCCCGACTGGCGCAGCGTTGCGACCCCTTCGCGGGCGGCCTGCGAACCGATCTGGATCACATCGCCCCCCGACAGAATGATGCGGTTGATCTCGTCGGAAATGGGCATGACCTGGAACAGACCGACGCGCCCCTTGTAACCCTTGATGCAGCGGTCGCAGCCGACCGGGCCGTACACCGGAAAGCCGTCCAGCTCATGCTCGGCGAAGCCGGCCGCAATGAGGATTTCGTGCGGCAGCGTCAGTTCCTTCTTGCAGTGGTCGCACAACCGCCGGGCAAGGCGCTGCGCCATGATCAGCAGCACCGATGACGCGATGTTGAACGGCGGAATCCCCATCTGCATCAGCCGGTTCAGAGTCTGCGGCGCATCGTTGGTATGCAGGGTCGACAACACCATGTGGCCGGTCTGCGCCGCCTTGACGGCGATCTCGGCCGTTTCGAGGTCGCGCACCTCGCCGACCATGATGATGTCCGGATCCTGTCGCAGGAAGGCGCGCAGCGCCTCGGCAAAGGTCAGCCCCGTCTTGACGTTGACATTGACCTGGTTGATGCCGCCGACGGTGATCTCGACCGGATCTTCCGCCGTCGAGATGTTGCAGTCCCCGCGGTTCAGAATGTTCAACGCGGTATAGAGGGTCACGGTCTTGCCGCTGCCGGTGGGTCCCGTCACGAGCACCATGCCATAAGGCTTGTTGATCGCGGTCAGGAAGGCCTCCTGCTGGGCCGGCTCGAAACCGAGTCGCTCGATGCCGATCTGGGCCTGCGCCGGATCGAGGATGCGCAGCACGACCTTTTCACCGAACAGCGTGGGGCAGGTGTTGACGCGGAAATCGATCGCGCGCGTGCGCGACACCGACATCTTGATGCGGCCGTCCTGAGGCACGCGCCGCTCGGCGATATCCATGCGTGACATCACCTTGAGCCGGGCGGTGATTCGCGATGCGAGGTTGGCCGGAGGACTGGCGACTTCATGCAGCATCCCATCGTGGCGGAACCGGATCCTGAAGAACTTCTCGTATGGCTCGAAGTGAATGTCGGACGCGCCCTTCTTGATCGCGTCCACCAGGATCTTGTTGACGAAACGCACGATCGGCGCGTCGTCGATTTCGTTCGGTTCGACGTCGCCTGCGGGGTCTTCGTCACCGGCCGAGATCTGAAGATTGTCGAGGTCGCTGTCCAGAAGATCGGCGATACGCGTATCGGCCGCATCGAGCACGGCCTCGACGAAACGCGACAGCTTTTCCTCTTCGACAACCACGCATTCGGTCGCCAGGCGCGTCTGAAACTTGACCTCGTCCAGACCATGGAAGTCAGTAGGGTCGGATAGCGCGACGAACAGGCGGTTGCCACGTCGGTAGAGCGGCAGGATGCGGTGCTGCCGGATCAGCCGCTCGCTGATGAGCTTGACGGGCGCCATCTCCACCAGAAAGGCATCCAGGTCCAGCAGCGGCAGGCCGAATTCACGCGACACGATCTCGGCAATGGTGCGGCCTTCAAGGCGCTTGCTGCCGACCAGATACGAAACCAGCGACATCTTCTGTTCTGCCGCCTCGGCGCAGCAGGCCTGCGCCGTCGCATCGGTCAGCACGCCCTGGCGGACCAGGCATTGCGCCAGCCCGCTAAGCGGCGTTGGTGGAGTCACGACGGTCATGTACGCAGTCTCTGCAAGGCCTGAAATCCGTCCGGGCGCCGACGATCAGAACTTAAGCATAGAGAGCACCTGAAGAGGTACACCGCCCTCCTCCGTGCACCGGCCTGCGGCGCACCGTCCGCTCACCGCAGCGCGCCGATCTTTTGCTTCTGGGCCTCCAATTCGGACAGGCTGGCCTGGAGGTCGCGCAGCCGGAGTCGCTCCTTCTCGACCACCGCCGGCGGCGCCTTGGCGATGAAGGAATCATCGCTCAACTTGCCTTCCAGCCGCGGCAATTCCTTGCCGATCCGGGCAATCTCCTTTTCCAGCCGCGTGAGTTCGGCATCCACATCGATCAGACCCTTGAGGGGTATCAGTACCTTCATGTCACCGACCAGGGCCATCGCGGCTTCCGGCGCCTGGGTTTCCGGCTCAAGCCAAACGATGGTCTCGAGCCGCGCGACGCTCTCGATGGTACGACGATGTCGCTCGACACGCTCGCGGTCGGCGCCCTGCGGGCTCTGCATCAGCACGGGCAAGGGCCGGCCCGGTGCGATGTTCATCTCGCCGCGGATGCGCCGGACGCCCATGACTACCTCCATCAACCAGGCCAGTTCGTGTTCGATCGATGGATCGACCAGCGCCGGCTCCGCTTCGGGGTACGGTTGCAGCATGATCGTCGCACCGGTCTTTCCCGCCAGCGGTGCAACCCGTTGCCAGATCTCTTCGGAGACGAAAGGCATGATCGGATGAATCAGCCTCAGTGTGGCTTCGAGTACGCCGACGAGGGTCCGCCGCGTCGCGCGCGCGCTCAGCGGGTCTTCACCCTGCAACTCGATCTTGGCGAGTTCCAGATACCAGTCGCAGAACTCGCTCCATACGAAGTCGTACAGCGCCTGGGCCGCGAGATCGAAGCGGTAGCTGCCGACCGCCTCGGTAACCGCCTGAGTCACGCGCTGTAGTCGGCTGAGGATCCAGCGGTCGGGGGCACCGAGCGCAGTCCCGGGCGGGAGATCGGCAAGATCCTGCCCTTCGGTATTCATCATCACGAAGCGGGCCGCATTCCAGAGCTTGTTGCAGAAATTGCGGTAACCCTCGACGCGCTTCAGATCGAAGCGGATGTCGCGACCGGTCGACGCGAGTGAGGCAAACGTGAAACGCAGCGCATCAGTCCCGAACGACGGGATGCCGTCGGGATAATCCTTGCGGGTCTGCTTCTCGATTCGGGCCGCCATCTGTGGCTGCATCAGGCCTTGGGTGCGCTTCGCGACCAGCGCGTCGATGCCGATGCCATCGATCAGGTCGATCGGGTCGAGCACGTTGCCTTTCGACTTGGACATCTTCTGCCCTTCGGCGTCGCGGACCAGCCCATGGATGTAGACCTCCCGGAACGGCACGTCGCCCATGAACTCGATGCCCATCATCATCATCCGGGCGACCCAGAAGAAGATGATGTCGAATCCGGTCACCAGCACCGATCCGGGGTAAAACGTGTCCAGTTCCGGGGTCCGCTCCGGCCAGCCCAGGGTCGAGAACGGCCACAAGGCGGACGAGAACCACGTATCGAGCACGTCTTCGTCCTGCCGCAGCGCGACGTCGGGACCGAGACCATGGGACTGGCGCACGGCATCTTCGCTGAGACCAACGTACACCTCGCCATCGGCATCGTACCAGGCGGGAATCCGGTGGCCCCACCAGATCTGGCGGGAGATGCACCAGTCCTCGATGTTGTTCATCCACTGGAAATAGGTGTTCTTCCAGTTGTCCGGCACGAAGCGCATGCGTCCGTCATGCACCGCGGCGATGGCCGGCTCGGCCAGTGGCTTGGCCTTCACGAACCACTGGTCGGTCAGCAACGGTTCTATCACCACGCCCGTGCGGTCGCCACGCGGCACCATCAGCTTGTGGTCGACGATGGCCTCCATCAGACCCAGTTCGTTCAGGTCGTGCACGATGCGGTCGCGCGCCTCGTAGCGGTCCAGGCCGTGGTAGCGCTCCGGAATATCTGCCAGCGGCAGGATCGCCGCGCTGGGATCGAGCACGCTGATCATGGGTAGCCCATGCCGCACGCCGATCGCGTAGTCGTTGAAGTCGTGGGCCGGCGTGATCTTCACGCAGCCGGAACCGAATTCCGGGTCGACGTAATCGTCGGCGATGACGGGAATCTCGCGGCCGGTCAGCGGTAGCCGGATGGATTTCCCGACCAGATGTCGGTAGCGGTCGTCGTCGGGATTCACGGCGACGGCCGTGTCACCCAACATCGTCTCGGGGCGCGTGGTCGCGACCACCAGATGACCCGAGCCATCGGCCAGCGGGTAGCGCATGTGCCACAAGTGGCCGCTTTCCTCCTGAGAGACGACTTCCAGATCGGACACCGCCGTGTGCAACACCGGATCCCAGTTGACCAGACGCTTGCCTCGATAGATCAAGTCCTTCTCGAACAGGCGGACGAAGACTTCCCGGACGGCCTGGGACAAGCCCTCGTCCATCGTGAACCGCTCGCGGGTCCAGTCCAGCGAGGCGCCCATGCGGCGCAACTGCTGCGTGATCGTGCCACCGGACTCGTGCTTCCACTCCCAGACCTTGGCGACGAAAGCCTCGCGCCCCAGGTCGTGTCGGGACTTGTCCTGTTGGGCCAGTTGCCGCTCGACGACCATCTGCGTCGCGATACCGGCATGGTCCGTGCCCGCCTGCCACAACGTGCGGCAGCCACGCATGCGGTGGTAACGGATCAGCGTGTCCATGATCGTGTCCTGGAAGGCATGCCCCATGTGCAGGCTGCCGGTCACGTTCGGCGGCGGGATCATGATGCAGTAGGCGGGCCCGTCGCCTGCCGGTGCGAAGTAGCCGCTGTCTTCCCAGCGCCGATACCAGGCTTTTTCGATGGCGTGTGGTTCGTAAGTCTTTTCCATGGATTGACTGTTCGGGTGAATTCTCGTTGTCGTAACGGAGTGCCTGGCCATCGACGCATCGGGCTCACAGCCTTCCGGCCGCGGGCCCTCAGGCTGGATCGTCCTTGTCGGCGAGTTGGTGCGTTACCGGCGTATGGCCGCGATCACGGTAGAACCGATAGCGGCGGCGCCCGGCATCCCGGCATGCCGCATCCGCATCAACGATCTCGGCGATGCGCTCGAAGCGATCGTACGCGTCCGGAATGGCTTCGGCGAGGTGGATCAGGACATCCTCGCTGAACGGCGGCGCAGGACGATGCCCCACCAGCACGGGCACCTCCGGGGCGCCCTCGCCCAACCAGCGGGCGTGCGGCACGAAGCTATTCTGCTTGAAGGTCCACAGCAGTTCATCGACTGCCACTTCGTCCTGGGCTGTCGCGGTCTGCAGATACACCCGGTGACCGGCGCGATAGGCCTTCTCGGCCAAGCGGCATGCGGTCAGCTGCCGGGCGTGGGAGGTCGCGCTGGGCAGCACGTAGAAATCGATGCGCGTCATGCCGCGCTTTCGATCAGGTATTGCATCAGCAGCGGCACCGGCCGGCCGGTCGCCCCCTTGTCCTGACCGGTCTTCCAGGCCGTGCCGGCGATGTCGACATGCGCCCACGGGAAGTCCTTGGCAAAGCGCGACAGGAAGCAGCCGGCCGTGATCGCGCCGCCGTCCGGACCACCGATGTTCGCAAGGTCGGCGAAGTTGGACTTGAGCTGTTCCTGGTACTCATCCCACAGCGGGAGCCGCCAGACCCGATCCCAGCAACGTTCGCCGGCCTGGAGCAGCGCCTCGCACAACGCATCGTGATTGCCCATGAGTCCGCTGGGATGACGTCCGAGCGCGACGATGCAGGCACCGGTAAGGGTCGCTATATCGATGACGGCGGTCGGATTGTATCGCTTGGCATAGGTCAACGCATCGCAGAGCAGCAAACGTCCTTCAGCATCGGTGTTCAGGATTTCGATGGTCAGGCCCGCCATGCTCTCGACGATGTCCCCGGGCTTGTTTGCATTGCCATCGGGCAGGTTTTCGGACGCGGGCACCAGACCGATGACATTGAGCGGCAACTGCAGCTTTTCGACTGCGGCCAGCACACCGATCACGCTCGCTCCGCCGCACATGTCGTACTTCATCTCGTCCATGTTGGCAGCGGGCTTCAGCGAAATGCCGCCGGCATCGAAGGTCAGGCCTTTTCCGATCAGCACCACCGGCTTCGCCTTGGCCGGTCCGCCATGGTATTCCATCACGATCAGCCGCGGCGGCTGGCGGCTGCCCTTCGCGACCGACAGGAATGCCCCCATACGGAGTGCTTCGAGCTGGGTCTCGTCCAGCACCTCGACCTTCAATGCCGGGTGATCGCCCACCAGCTTCGCGGCTTCCGTCCCGAGGTAGGTCGGCGTGCACACGTTGCCCGGCAGATTGGCGAGGTCGCGGGCGAGGCGCATACCATAGCCGATGGCCTCGCCTTCACGCACGCCACGCTCGGCCGCGGCCTTGTGGGCTTTCTCGGTCACGAACGTGACAGCGCCGAGACGCACCGGCTTGTCGTCGGCTTCCTTCTTCAGTCGCGCAAAACGATAGGTACCACTCTCGATAATCTCGACCGCCAGCCGAACGGTCGCGCGTGCATCCAGCACCCGCTCGCCGATGCTGAGCTCCGGCAACCATAGCGCCGCATTCTTGGCCTTGCTATCGCGCAGGACCTTGACTGCCGCGACAAGCGCCTTGCGGATCTTCGCGATGTCGAGCGCCTCTCGTTTCCCGAGCCCCAGCAACAGCAAGCGCTCGCAGCGGGTGCCCTCGACGCCGTCGAGCGGATTGATCAGCAGCGTCTCGCCTACTTTCCCCTCGAAGTGATCGCGTTTGGCCAGCTTCACGATGCTCTCGGCCAGGCGTTCCTCAAGCGCGCCGAGCGTCGTGGGCCACTTGCGCTCTTCGTAGCAACCCAGGACCAGGCAGTCGCTGGGGACGCGGTCCGGGGCATCGGTCTTAAGGTGATAGTCCATGATAAAATCCGTGATCGAGGGTTTCAGATGAGCCGTAAGCGAGTTCGGGTTGCCGGCCAATCGCGGAGACCCCGGATCCGGCCACAAGCTGTTTAGCTTACTTATGAAATCCCTGCCCTTCAAACCGCGAGCTCGCCTGCGCCCGCAGTTGCCTGCGCTGCTCGACCGGATGCTGCTCGCGGATTTGGCCCGCACCCTGGCGGCCATCCTCTCGGTCCTGGTGATCATCATCGTCAGCCGCAAGTTCCTGGGCATTCTCGCGCGGGCCATCGAAGGCGAGGTGTCGGGCGGAACGCTGTCCACGCTGCTCGCGCTGAAGATTTTGTCGGCGACCTCCATGCTGTTGCCCCCGGCCTCGTTTCTGGCGGCCCTGGTCGTCTTGGGGCGCCTCTACCGTGACAACGAGATGGCCGTGCTGGCCGCGGCCGGCTTCGGCCCGGCCCGCACCTACCAATCACTGATGTGGTTCGTACTACCGGTCTCGATCCTGGGAGCCGTCCTGGCCTTGCAGGTCATGCCCTGGTCGGAGCGTCAGGCCCAGGCCCTGATGAAACGCGATGAGCAAGGTGCCGATCTCAGAGGCATCAAGGCCGGCCGCTTCAACGAGTTCAGTCGGGGCGACGTGATCCTCTATGCCGAGGAACTGGCAGACGATGGCTCGATGCGTAACATCTTCGTTCAGAGTCGCAGCGGCGAGCGCACCGGCGTCGTCATCGCCGAGCAGGCGCGGCTGACGACCAACGACAATGACGAACACTTCGTGCTGCTCAGCTACGGGACGCGCTACCAGGGCGTCCCCGGCCGCGCCGACTTCGTCGTCAGCGAGTTCGAACAGTATGCCGTGCGCATCGACGATCCGAATCCGACCAGCCGCGGCACCGAGCGGGAAGGCCGGGACAGCCTGAGCCTGCTCCGGTCAGGGACACCACGGGAACTCGCCGAGTTGCAGAAACGGCTGGCGATACCCCTGGGCATCCTGACGCTGGGCCTGCTGGCCGTGCCGCTGGCCAAGGTACCGCCACGCGCGGGCGCCTGGGGCAATATTCTCAAGGCTTTCCTGATCTACATCGCCTACGAAAACCTGCAAAAGATCTCCCACGGCATGCTGATCTCCCAAAAAGCCCCTATCCCGGTTGCGTTCGGAGCAGCCTATGTCGCGGTTGGACTGTTGACCCTGGCCATCCTCATGCGCCAAGTCGGCTGGCGCTGGTTCCTGTCGAATCTCGGGTTCAGGATCAAGGCATGAAGATACTTCACCGCTACATTGCGACCCAGGTAGTCGGCGGCTCCATCCTCGCGACGCTGATTCTGCTAGCACTTCTGAACTTTTTTAGCTTCACCGACGAACTCGGCGAACTCGGCGACGGCGACTACGGCCTCGGTTCGGTCTTTCTCTATCTGACCTTGACCTCACCGCGTAACTTTTACGAGCTCATTCCTTCGGGCGCGCTGCTCGGCAGCCTCGTTACGCTTGGCGCCCTGGCGAACAACCGCGAACTCGTCGCCATGCAGGCGGCCGGGGTCTCGCGCCCCCGCATCATCTGGGCCGTATTGCGCGGCGGGATCATCATCGCCTTCGTGACGGCGCTGATCGGTGAGTACGTGGCACCGATCAGCGAGCGCACCGCGACCGAACTGAAGGCCGCCGCCCTGCGGCAGCAGATTGCGTCACGCACCAAATACGGCTTCTGGCTGAGAGACGGAAACGTCTTCATCAATATCCGCGAGATCGCCCGGCAGGAGAATCTGGGCGACATCAACATCTTCGAACTCAGCCCCTACGGTCGCCTGGACTCCGCGTCACATGCCAAGCGCGCGATCTATGACGGGGAGAAATGGCGCCTGAAGAAACTGAACCGAACGCAATTCGGCCTGGACGAAATCAAGGTCGATAGTACCCCCGAAGCGGACTGGTCATCGGTGCTGGCGCCGGACCTGCTGAACGCCTTCGTCATCCGGCCGGAAAACCTGTCGGCCGTGGACTTGTCGAACTACATTGATTATCTGCAGGAAAACGGACAAAAGTCCCTGGCGGTGGAGCAGGCGTTTTGGGGACGCATCGTGAACCCGCTGGTCACGCTGGTGATGCTGTTGGTCGCGGTGCCGTTCGTGCTCGACTATCGGCGCGATGTCAGCGCCGGCCAGCGGATCGTGATGGGTGTGACGCTCGGTATCGGCTTCTACCTGTTCGACAAGGTGTTCGGTCACCTCGGGCTGATCTACGACATGAATCCGGTGTTCTCGTCCGCGTTCCCGGCAACGCTGGCGCTGGGCCTCGCGCTGTTCGCGATCTGGCGGACCTCGACCAGTTGAGTCCGACGAGATCGGCGGCTCAGGTGCGGGACCGCACCTCGCGCGACGACCGGGGTTCGAACTCGATCCGGGTGCCCGACAGGCGGTCGTGCCAAGCCAAGCCATCGCGATCGACCATGATCCACCAATAGCCCAGCCCGAAGCACGCGAACGACAGCAGGGCGGAACCGAAACGGAGCGCGGCACGCGCCCATCCCACCGCCATCCCGTCTGCGGTGCGGAGGCGCAAGTGCCAAGCCTTCATGCCCAGCGTCTGCCCGCCGTGCGTCCAGAACCAGCCCACGAAACCAAAAGACACGAGTCCAAGATAGACCGGGTAGGCCCATTGCCCCGAGCCGAAAGCGTGCCCCCCATTCAACGGCAGGATCAGCGCCGTCGCAACGAACAATACCGCGAGCAGCAGCAACAGATCATAGACCAGGCCGGCGAGCCGCCGCAGCAGCGACTTCAGTTTCCACATGGGTGGGTCAGTTGCCTTACCGCCCCTGCCCAGGCTCGCCGAACCGGTGTGGCGACCACGCGCACTGCCGTCTGGCCGGCGCGTCGCCCGCTAACGGAAACGGCGTGGTCACCGCCAGTCGACCGATTACGCCGACCCGGCGGCATCAGTGGGCCGCGGCGTTGCGAAGGTCGCGCCGAAGAACATGGACAGATAGATCAGGCCCGCGATCAGCACGATCGACAGCAGCACGGGCGGGCGCACGATCGGCAGGAACATCAGGATCCCGACGTCCGCCACCAGCAGGCTCGTCAGGACCGGGTGTGCCAAGAAACCTTCGAGCCTGATTTTGAACATCGTTGCAACCCCCGCTCCGTGATCTTTTCGTTATCGTCGGTGTGACCGCCTGGATTCGGCGGCCGGCCTCATTTCCCCGTCAGGGGCATGGTCAATTTACCAGACGATGCGGGCTCCGGAAAACACCCAGCGCCGGGGACACGTTCCCCGCGCCCCACGCCTTAGGGCACATGGACCGCCGTCACGACCGCAGCAGATAGTCAGCAACGAGACTTGCGAATACCACCGCACCCAGCCAGTGGTTGTTCAGGAAGGCGGCGAAACAGCCCGCGCGCTCTCGTTTGGCGATCAAGACCTGCTGATAGACGCTGAGGGCTGCGGCCACACCGAGACCGGCGAGATAGCAAACCTGCAGGCCCTGCTTCCGACCGACGGCGTAAAGCATCAGCAGCATGAAGGCCTGCAACATCGCGATCGTGATCCGGTCCAGATCTCCGAACAGAATCGCCGTCGACTTGACACCGATCTTCAGGTCATCCTCGCGATCCACCATGGCATACATGGTGTCATAGATCAGCGCCCACAGAATCGTCGCGCCGTAGAGACTCCACGCCACCTCGGGCACGGTGCCGGTCTCGGCCGCAAAGCTCATCGGCACCGCCCAGCCGAAAGCAAGCCCGAGGTAGGCCTGCGGGATGTAGGTGTAGCGTTTCATGAACGGGTAACTGGCCGCCAGAAACGCGCCGGGGAACGACAGGGCGACCGTCAACGGATTCGTCGTCAGCACCAGCCCGAACGCGATCAAGCACAGGGCAACGAACAGATACAGGGCCTCGCGGGGCGACACCAGGCCAGCAGCGATGGGCCGCCCCTGGGTACGCTCGACATGGGGGTCGATTTCACGATCGGCATAGTCGTTGATGACGCAACCCGCCGCACGCATCAGCACGACGCCGGCCACGATCACCGCGACGACCGATGGCTGGGGCCTGCCTTCGCCGGCGATCCAGAGGGCCCACATGGCCGGCCATAACAGCAGGAAGATGCCGATCGGCCGATCGAAACGCATCAGACGCCAGTACAGCCGAATGCGTTCGAACGGGCGCCGGCTGGCTTCAGCCCGAGTAACCATGCGCCTCATCCTCCAGGCGAAACAGGGGGGGGAGAAAAAACTCGCAGACCAGCAAGCGCTGGCGGCCGATCCGATACAGCGCACGCCGCCCCCACACCGCAGTCCCGCCGGCATCGGCCAACGGCGGCAAGCCGTGCCATTGCTCCGGCTGGACCCGCGCGAATTCGAGTGCGAGACGGGTCAGATCGGGATTGGTGAACAGCCAGTCACCAAGCGGGCGCTGACCCAGCCGGATCAGCGGTGCATGCCGGCCGCGCAACATCCCATGCGGCATCAGGCTGCGCGCGACGATCAGCGGCCGGTCCCCGGCGAGCAGTGCGACCTCGCGGGTCCAAACCCGTCTTCGCGGATGACTGCGGAGCCGTGCGGCCTCGCCATGGAACGGTTGCCGCCAGGCTTCGCCCAGTACGGCAACCCGGAACGAGGGGCCGCACAGCGCGCGCAGACGACGGGTCAGCGAACCTTGTTCCTGCAGCCAGTTCCTGAGACTTGGATGCTCCCTGGCCGACAGGCCGGAGAGGGTCACGCCGAAGCGCGGTTCGGACTTCAGCAGCAGACTTCGGTGACGCAAGGTGGCTAGGTCCAGCGAAAGGCCGCGAGTATACCAAAACGGCACCGCGCTTCCGTCCAGCCGCCGCGCCATCTCGTTCGAGTGCAGACGCGATGTCCGCTACAATCGCCGCCATTCCCTTCCGGCCAAGGCAGCCCCATGAATCTGGAAAAAGTCGTATTCGGTTTCTTCATCGTGCTCGCGGCGACGCTGAATTTCGGCTTTTTCATCGGTGATATCGATCACCCCGAGCATCACGAAGTGAATATGCTGTTCGCGACGATCGTCGTGAACCTGATCGCGACGGTGCTGAAGCTTGGCGATCGCACGCAGATCGGTGCGATTCATTTGTCCACCAGCCTGGTGGCCGATCTGCAGCTTATCGCAGCCGCAGTGGTCTGGGGTATTGCCGTCCACGTGCATCAGACCGGGTTCACGCCGCAAACGGCCATATCGGTCGTGTCGCTGTCGGGCGGCGCCTTGCTCGCCAACATCATTTCGGTCGTGCTGCTGATTTCGGAAACCATCATGCTGCGACGCTAGGCACACGATGCCGCCCTCTTCCCTGTTCCTGGTTCTTCGGCGCCTGCGCGCGCCGCTGATCGCGCTGATCCTGATCTACGCGTTGACGATCACCGGTCTGGTGATCATTCCCGGGGCCGACGAACTTGGCCACCCGGTACGCATGGATTTCCTGCACGCCTTCTATTTCGTCAGCTATACCGCGACGACGATAGGTTTTGGTGAGATACCCCATGCCTTTACGGACGCGCAGCGCTTGTGGGTCACGTTCTGCATCTACCTGACCGTGATTGGCTGGAGCTACGCCTTCGTTAAGCTGCTGGCTCTGCTACAGGATCCCTGGTTTCGTCAGGCGTTGCTGACGCAGCATTTCAGGCTGCAGGTTCAGCGACTGACGGAACCGTTCTGCATCGTCTGCGCCTACGGCGACACGGGCAGCCTGTTGTGCCGTGCGCTGGACGACCTGGGACGCCGCTTTGTCGTCATCGACCTGGAAGCCGCCCGCGTGGCAGAGGTCGACGTTGCCGGATACCGCATGGACGCGCCCGCGCTGACAGGCGATGCGTGCAACCCCGAGATACTGCTGACGGCCGGACTCCGCCATCGCTGCTGCCACGCCGTGCTGGCACTGACGAACGATGACCGGGTCAATCTGGCCATCGCCGCAGCCGCCCGACTGCTGAATCCGGACATCACTGTACTCGGTCGGGCCGACAAGCCGGCTACGGCTGCCGATATGGCGCTGTTCCGGGTCGACCACATGATCGATCCACACCGGAAATTCGGGGACTACCTGGCGATGGCCATCGAGTCGCCGGGCTCGTACCAGCTCCAGCAGTGGCTCACCGGGATGCCCGGCACCAGCCTGGGCCGTCAGACGGAACCGCCACGCGGGCACTGGATCGTGTATGGCGAGAGTCTGTTCGCGGATGCGGTCACGCAACGCCTGCAAAGTCTGGACATGACCGTGGTCAGCCGACTGACCTCACGCGGCGCGCGCACTGCCGGCGTTCCAGCCCCCCCCCATGGGTGGACCGACGCCGCCGCAAGCGCCCGCTCGCTGTCCGATCTGATCGCTTCAGCGGATATCGACAGCGCCCGCGGCTTCGTCGCCGGCAGCGATGACGACATCCGCAATCTGTCGATCGTCGTCGCTGCGCGGCAAATGAAGCCAGACCTGTTCTTCGTCGTGCGCCAGAACCGCGAAATCTCGCAAGTGCTGTTCGAGGCCTTCCAGTCGGACATCACGGTGACCTCGTCCGCGGTCGTGGTGCATGAATGCCTGGCGCGCCTCAACACGCCCCTGTTACCCCGCTTCCTGAGCCATGTCGCCACGCAGAATGACGCGTGGGCGGATGCGACCTTGCTGAAACTACGCACACACGTCTCGCACGAAGTGCCTACCATCTGGACCATCGCACTGACTGATTCGGCCGCACCGGCCTGCGTCGATCTCCTCCGCCGACCCTCTATCGTGCTACGGCTGGACCACCTGATCCGCGATCCGGATGACCGCGAGGCGCATCTACCCAGCGTCGCCTTGATGATCACCCGCCGTGACGGGACCGAGTTGGTGATGCCGCCATCCGACACGGCGCTGGAAATCGGCGACCACATCCTGTTCGCCGGCACGCCCACCTGCGAGCGCCGTCAGGCCATCGCGGTGTTGAACGTCAACGTGCTGCAGTATGTGTATTTCGGTCGGTACGTACCAACGGGTTGGGTCTGGCAAAAAGCCCTTAAAGGCTGGAAGGGCGCGTCCGCCTGAACGCGGCGCAAACCCGGGCGGCCAGAGGCAACCTCAGTGGAGAGAGTGCCAAACAGTACCTGGGGAAAGAGGCCGTGGAGTCAGGCCTGGACCGCCGGGGTCCGCCCCGTCGGGGCCAGGTAAGCGTCACACGAGCAGACGATCTCGGGGAACGACAATTCGTATGTGACTGAAAGCCCGGGCGCAAGCAGCGCCCCGTAAGGAACTCTCCTATGGCGCGGAAAGAAGGGCCGCGCGCGGCGTGGCTTTGCTGCCCGCGCCGCGCTGTGCGAAGAACGTCAGGGAGTCTGGGTCACCTCGACCAGCGAGAAATCGTCGACCCAGACCGTTCCGCCGGGCCCGTTCCACACCTGCACCAGGACGGTGGCGGCATTCGCCGGCGTCACGAACGTTAGGCTGCGTTCCTCATATTCCGTGCCGAAAGGCACGAGATTCCTGTTCGCACTGGGGATCTGATTCCACTGCGCATCACGGTATCGGATTCCAGCAGCCGCCCAATGCGCCACATCCACCCGACCGACAGCCCGGAGTGTATATGTCGTATTCGGCTTGACGGGAATCGTCTGCCCGCCGCCCTGGACCTTGGTCACCCGGCCGACCCAGCTGCCGCCGCGCAACTCGTCTTGTACCAGTTCGAGAGAGCTGGCCCAACTGTCCCAGGGGGCCAGCGTGCCCGTCTCGAAGTCACCGTTCACTACCAGATTCGAGGGCGGAACGACGATCGGCGCCGGGTCCTCGAAGAACTGCACCGGCCCACCGGGACCGACACCGCGGCTGTTGACCACCAGGAAGCCGGAACGGCCGTCGAGATCGTGGTCGATGGCAGCAACGCGTCCGCCATCACCTTCGGCCGACGAAGCGACGGCTTCGTGTACGAAGACGCCGGCCCCGTTGTTTCGCAGCAGCATGTCGGGCAGGTTGGGCCTGTCGATCGGATTCGTGGTCGAGACGTAAATGTCCAGATCGGCGTCACCGTCGACATCGGCCGCGACAGCGTCGTACATGTTCGTACCCCCGATGACCTGGGGCTCGCTGAAGCTCCATCCACCCCGGCCGTGGAAAATGCTGACCGTTTGCGGGGTGACGACGACCAGATCCGGCTGCCCGTCCTTGTCCACATCGGGCGCCAACACGCTGCGGGTGTATTTGTCCAACCCCAAACCGGCCGCCATTTCCGCGAAACCCGTACCGGCCGTGTTGCGGAACATGTAAAGTCGACCCCCGCCGCAGACCAGCAGGTCATCGAAACCGTCCTTGTCCATATCGACGGGGTAGACGCAATAGCCTCCCAGCTCAGCGGTAAAGCCCGGGATTTCCAACTCGGCGAAATGGGTTCCCGCCTGGTTCACATAGAGACGGTTCGCGCTGGGAATGCCGTCGGCTCGCGGGAAGTGATTACCGACGAACAGATCGGGAAATTCGTCGCCGTTGAAGTTGAACCACCCGACGGAGCGCCCGCGACCGTAGGGGTCGATCGCACCCCAGGCAATTCCCTGCTCCTGAAATGACCCATCGGCCTGCTGTATCCAAAGCTGGTTGGCCTTCATGGCCGTGCCATGCGATGCGCCGCGCGCGCAGTATAGATCCAGGCGACCGTCCACGTTCGGGTCGCCCCATTGGCAATCGAGGCGGTCGCGGATGCCGAAATTGATGCTGAGGTCCTCGACAAAGCTTCCGCCCACATTCTTGTAAAGGCGGAACGGTACAGCCCAGCGACGATTCAGCAGTATATCCGGCCATCCGTCGCCATTGTAATCGGCGACCGCCATGTGATAAGCAGGGGTATTCTCGGCAATACCCGCGTCGGCAGCAATGTCAACCAAACCTTCATCCGCCGCAGCCAGAAGCGGCATGCCTGTCGCCCACAACCCGGCCAGAATGGCCATTCGTTCGCGTCTTTTCTTCGCTTCCATCAATACCAGCCCCCCAATCTCTTGATAAACAAATACACCCAACCACACTGCCGGGCCTACAACTCAATGCACGGGCAGCCTCCGGACAATCCGAGAGACTGAGGCACCGTTTGAGCACCCCGATCCGTTCCCATTAGGACCCCAGGTCCCGACCAGGAGCCTCTTAAGCAATGTCCGCGCCAACGCCAGAGATTGGCATGGACCATCATCTGCATATCTGTCACCGTGAATTGGCTTGCTGGCTAATGAATCGGGCCTCGGACCTATCACCGTGATTACCGTCGGTCACACCCCAGCACTGATCGCGCCATGTCAAAAGGGGTGCACGGCTCGCTATCGAAGACACAGCAACCCGTCGATATACCTTTTGCCGCGCGTTGGCGGATCAATGCCATTGGCAGCAACGTAAGCCTGAACCGCCGCCTCATTTGTTGACCCGGCTGGGGCGAAAATTCGGCGATGACTCCGCAATCCGAACGCTGGAAGCACGGCTCGGCTCGCGCTGACATGCCCGGATGACATGCCCGGATGAACGCGAACCGGCGGAAAGCCGCGGCTACTACTTTGGGTGGATGATAACCCGAGACGATAGATCGGAAGCAATTACGCATCAGGAAACAGCCTGCTTACCGCGTTGGTAAGACGGGCATTCACCTAGAGGCTTAAGCCTCACCTCGCATACCCATGTCGCCAAACCCCGACAGCGATCCCAGCTGCGCGCGGTGGCCATTGGTTATCTCAACGCTCGCCTCCGCGCGGCGGTTTGCTACGTTCTTTGCAAAACATCCAAAGCGAGTGAGTCACTGGACGGCAGGCTAACTGCATGTTCCCGACGCTCCCTGACACGAGCCGAGCGGGCGCGCGTCGCCTTTCCACGACATTTTGGGATCTTGACGATCGCGGAATGATCCGAAAACCACTCAGTAACCTCTGCAAATCAACGCCACAACGCGAACAGGTGTGCTTTTTGCTTACCTCTTTTGGTGTATGCCTGGCACCGGAAGCGGGGCCCAGGCCCAAGCCAAGACCGAGGGGGTACAGGCGACTTGGAGTCCCTCGCAAGCCTCCATCATCGCATCACAGGAGCGAAAGGCTGAGGCGAGCTTGCCCGACATAGGCGGCCGGGCCGTTGGATGAGTCCGCACTGAACTTAGCGAAGTCACGGAGGCAGAGTATTCCTAGCAAACAAGACGACGCCGGATTGGGCCACTTCCATCTTTCACGATCCATGTAACCTGGGGGGGTTATACAGCATGAGTCTAGTTCGACGACTGCGTTTATCGCTGTTCTCTCTTTTCATCCTTTCGCCCGTCACGGGCGCCGTTCAAATATCGGTAGCGCAGCTGGATTTTGGCAGCGTCGCAGTGTTCGGCACGAGCCCTCAAAGGACGATCACCTTCACCAATACCAACGCGACCAGGCGCGAAAGAGTCTCGAGCTTCACTATTTCAAGGGGCGACTTCAGGCGAGTCTACAGCAACTGTCCTGAGTTTCTTCAGCCGCTGAGGAGCTGTTACTGGCAGTTGGCTTTCACACCCTTCGACCTCGGCCAAAGGTCTGCAACGATCACGCTGTGGACGAGCTTCGGAACCTATCGTAGCGCGCTTACCGGGCGCGGTGTCATCGCGCCATCGGCAAAGTTTGGCCCAAAGAAATGGCATCCAGGCCACTACATGCAGATCCCGGGAAGCCGGAGCCCGCAATGGCTCCAATCAATCATCCAGGTGCCGGAAATGCGGGGTGCGCTGCTGCAATATGACTGGTCCGCACTGGAACCGTATCAGGGCGTCTACGATTTTTCGGCGATCGAGAGTGAACTTGCGATTCTGAAAGCGAATGGCAAGCGCATGGCGATCATGATTACCGACAAGGAGTTTAGAGGGCGAACGGATTGCGTTCCTATCGACATGCAGACCGACCCGACCTACCAGGGAGGCGAAATGTTCACCTACGATTCAGCCGGAGAAATAACGGGGTGCATCGCAAAACGTTGGATACCGGCGGTGATGGACCGCTTTATCGCACTGCACCGGGCACTGGGCCAACGCTTCGATACCGAGCCATATTTCGAAGCCGTGACGACAGAGGAAACTGCCGCGATCGATGGTCCGGTACTGGATGGGTTGAGTAACCGCGAATATGTCGACCAGTTGAAGCGCCTGGGCTCGGCCATGGCAGAGGCCTATCCGCATACCCTGGCAGAGATCTGGGTGAACTGGACGACCGAACCCTACACCACGGAATTGGTGAACCATCTCTACCATAACGGCATCGGGATCGGGGGACCAGACACCACACCGACCCGGCGTACACAAACGATCCCGGTGTTGACGGCGCAGTACGCGGGTCGTATGCCGATTCTGACGGCGGTACAACCGACCTGGCTGACGTGGAAGATAAATCCGATCGGGACGGGTGCGCTGACCCTGGGCGAGGTATACGACTTTGCGATATCGCGCACCGGTGCCGCCGCTACACACTTGTACTGGTGGTATTTCGAGAAGGCGGGCACCAACAATTCGTACGACTTCTACGACACCGTGAATCTGATCCGCGCCCGGGGCGGCGCCATCAACCGGAACTGCCCCGCTGACCTGATCTGCGATACCGACTGAGCAGGGCCGCAGCCGCGGTCATCTCGCCAGGCATCGTCCGGAAATCGATCGACCGGGCGATACCTGGCAAGGCTCTGCAAGCGATTGGGCCTCGGTAAGCGCGTACCGGGCTCAACCGTCAGCGGCGGGATCGAAGCGGGGGCCGGTCGGTGACCGGCGGAGTCGCGGCAGCATCAGACGTTGAAGCGAAAATGCACGACATCCCCGTCGCGCATGACGTAATCCTTCCCTTCCAGCCGCCACTTCCCTGCTTCCTTGGCGCCCTGCTCGCCGGCGAACTGAATGAAGTCGTCGTAGGCGATGACCTCGGCACGAATGAAGCCCTTCTCGAAATCGGTATGAATCACACCAGCCGCCTGAGGCGCGGTCGCCCCTACCGGAATCGTCCAGGCCCGAACCTCCTTCACTCCCGCGGTGAAGTAGGTCCACAAGCTCAGCAGGCGGTAACCGGCACGGACCACCCGGTTCAGGCCTGGTTCCAAAAAGCCCAGCGCCTGCATGAATTCCTCCCGCTCGGCATCCTCGAGCTGGCTCAACTCGGCCTCGACGGCAGCACACACAGGCACGACTTCTGCCCCTTCCTGAGCCGCCAGTTCGCGGACCCTTTCCAGGAGCGGGTTGTCCTCGAAGCCATCCTCCGTCACATTGGCGAGGTACATGGTCGGCTTCGCGGTCAGCAAGTGAAGGTCGCGGATCAGGGCGCGCTCGGCCTCTGACAGCTTCGCCGCCCGGACCGCGACACCGCGATCGAGCTCCGCCAGCAAATGCTCCAATAGGGCCTTGCGCGCAAGTTCGTCCTTGTTGCCCGACTTCGAGGCTTTGACGGCCCGCTGCAGGGCTTTGTCCAGAGTTCCCATATCAGCCAGCGCAAGCTCGGTGTTGATCACCTCGATGTCCGAGGCGGGATCGATGCGGCCGGACACATGGATGACATCGTCGTCTCGAAAGCATCGGACGACGTGCCCGATCGCATCGACCTCGCGGATATGCGCCAGGAACTGGTTGCCGAGGCCCTCTCCCTTTGAGGCTCCTGCGACCAGACCCGCGATGTCGACGAACTCGATCGTGGTGGGGATCGTCGCCTGCGGCCTGACGATCGCCGCGAGTGCATCGAGGCGCGGATCGGGAACGGCGACCACTCCGACATTCGGATCGATGGTGCAGAAGGGATAATTTTCCGCGGCGATGGCGGCGCGCGTCAGCGCGTTGAACAGCGTGGACTTGCCGACATTCGGCAAGCCGACGATTCCGATATGGACACCCATGTTGTTGTCGGTTTCCTCAGTCCTTGGGCGCGCGCCAGTAGCGATCCTCGAAGCGGACGATATCGTCCTCCCCCAGATAGCTCCCCGACTGCACCTCGATGATTTCGAGCGGGATCGCTCCCGGATTCTCCAGGCGGTGTCGGACGCCCACAGGAATGAACGTCGACTCGTTCTCGGTCAGCAGAAAGGTTTCTTCGCCCCGCGTAACGCGGGCCGTACCCTTGACGACCACCCAGTGCTCGGCACGATGGTGGTGCAATTGTAACGACAGTGTCGCGCCCGGCTTCAGGCTAAGGCGCTTGACCTGATAACGGGTGCCGTTGTCGATGGATTCGTAATTACCCCAGGGCCGATGCACCTGGCGATGAAAAACGTGCTCGTGGCGCTCGGCCACCTTCAGATACTCGGTCACGACCTTGATGTCCTGAGCCTTGTCCTTGTGTGCGACCAGCACCGCATCAGTCGTTTCCACCACGACCAGATTCTCGACTCCAAGCGCCGCCAGAAATCGCCCCTGAGCATACAGCAGGCAGTTGCGGGAATCCTTCGCGAACACGTCACCATACGTCACGTTGCCGTCCGCGTCGCGCGCCTTCAAGTCGCTGATGGCGGACCACGAGCCCAGATCCGACCATCCGACATCCAGGGCCAGAACGGCGGCGGTGCGTTCCCGCTCGGCCTCGTCCAAACGTTCCATCACCGCGTAGTCGATCGAGTCGCTGGGGCAGGCCGCGAACAGCTCGCGATCCACTCGGATGAAGTCGCCCTCCCGACTTGCCTCGGCGAAGCAGAGCCGGCACTGGGCATCGATATCGGGACGATGCCGGGCGATCGCATCGAGCCAGACGCTGGCCTTCATGACGAACAGACCGCTGTTCCACAGATAATCGCCCGAATGCAGGTAGCCGGTAGCCGTCTCCAGGTCAGGTTTCTCGACGAAGGCATTCAGCACGTAGGCATTCTGCCCGAGCGGGCGGCCCTTCCGAATATAGCCGTAACCTGTTTCCGGACGGTCGGGCACGATGCCGAAAGTCACGAGCATTCCATTCGCCGCCAGTTCTACCGCCGCGGCGACTCTCTTACGAAATTCCGCATCCTGCTGGATGTGATGGTCCGAAGGCATCACGATCAGCACCGGATCGCTGCGCCCATCCGCCGTCGCCTGCAAGGCAGCCAGTGTCATGGCGGGCGCGGTATTACGGCCCAAGGGCTCCAGCACGATCGGCGCCGACTCGAAGCCAATCTCGCGCAACTGTTCGGCCACGAGGAAACGGTGCAATTCATTGCAGATCACGAGCGGCTTCCCAACCCGGATCGGCTGACCCGTAGCCGCTTCGTCGAGCGTTGCGATGCGCGCTACCGTGTTTTGCAACAGGGTCTGATCGCCGATGAACGACAAGAACTGTTTCGGAAAAGCCTCACGGGAATATGGCCAAAGACGGGTCCCCGAACCGCCCGACAAGATCACCGGGAAGACGTCTATCGTCATGAACAGCGACTCCTTTACGCGACGAATAAGCCGGAATTGTAACCCAGCCGCAGAGTGCCCGCGCGCAGCGGGCGCCCCCCCCCGTTCCCGACCCTCGTCACTGACGGACCGGGTCGGCGCAATGATGTCCCGGCACGCAGCAGTTGTCCGGGGGTGAACCCCCCCGAAGTATCGCCCCTTGGTTATAATGCTTGCGCGAACCAAAGCGACAGGCTGTGCGAAGCGTGGCCCCACACCGAAACCGATGTCGATCGATCTCCAGGGAACGATACGGGGATGATGCGATTCAAGGCTGCCGATCGGAGCCGCCGAATGTGCGCCGGATGTCGCGCCGCGGTCCGCACCCGATGCCGCTTCCCCCGAGCATGAATGTCTCCCGCGCAGTGGGATCAGACGCACGTGCGTGACCAACACCGGCATCGTTTCCTTAGCCTGTTCTGGAAGGGTTTTCTGTTCCTGAGCCTGCTGATGGTGGGAATCGGGGCCTCGTTTGCGATACTCAATCACCTCCATCTCGAGCGTCAGTTCGAGGAGCAGCAGAAACTCGACAAGGCGCTATTGAACCGGCAGCTCAATGATCTGTTGTCGCGTTCCCTGACCCGTTTGCAGCAGATCGGACCGGTACTGACTTCGGTCGGTAATGTGGCCGAAGCCTTGCGCAAGAAAGACCCACGGCTGCTGCGTTCTTCAGCGTCGATTTACACCACGATCCAGCATGACCTGGACATCGAGCACCTGGAGTTGTTCGACGCATCCGGAAGCGCGTTCTGGCAATGGGGCCTGAAGGCCTCCACCGAGCTCGATTCGGCGCAGGAAGCGACGGCGATCCGCACCGTCCTCGAGCGGGAAGAACCGTCCAATCTGCTGGTCTGCCGCACCCACTGCGCCCTACGCGTCTATTTGCCGGTACTGGTTGATGGACGCCTTGCCGGCGCCTTCGCGTTGAGGCAGTCCATCGCACAGCTCGTCATCGAGTACCAATCACTCACCGGCGCAGACATCGCCATCCTGATTCCGGCCGCACCCGCCGAGACGGCCAAAGGGCCGCTCGCCTGGGGCTACAAGCTGGCGGCGCTGACGCATTCGACTGCGCTCGAACCGCTGATCGCCGAGTTGTCCGCGCGGAATCCAGACGAACTCTCGCATGTGACCGAGGTCATCCAGAACTGGCGGGGCCGGCATTTCTCGGTGCACAGCATCCCGCTACAGGCGATCGTGCATGCCGAGGCCGCGGCCCTGATCATCGCCGAGGTCACTGACCAGATCGATCAAATCCACAACGCTACCCGCAATGGCATCTTCCTCGCGTCGGTCGCGCTGCTGATCGCCGAGTTGCTACTGTTCCTGATGATGAAGTTCCCGCTCAGACATCTGGGCCGACTGGCCGAGTCGCTCCCGCTGATGGCACAGGGCGCCTATGCGGAGGCGCGGGAGCATCTGATAGCAGCCAAGCGAACGACGCGCTGGCAAGATGAGGTCCTGATACTCGACGACGCTGCGCTCCAGCTTTCGCAGCAGCTCGAATCGCAGGCGCGGGCGATAGCCCACAAGACGCGGGAACTCGCCGCTGAGCGCGACTTCGTGCAGGGGCTACTCGACGCCGCTCAGGTCATGATCCTGACGCAGTCGAGTTCCGGCCGCATCCTGACGGCCAATGAGTTGACGCTGCAGGTCACCGGGTTCGAGCCTCGTGAACTGCGCGGGCGTCCGTTCCGGTCGTTAATCCTGGAAACGAAGGTCAGCGAGGAGTTCGAAGAGCACTTTGCCCAACTCTGGTCGGGGCAACGTGAACGGCTGCAGCACGAGACCGAATTGCTCTGCAAGGAGGGCACGCGACGCAGTGTGGTCTGGGTACACACGCGGCTCAAGGATCAGAATCCGAACGATGTGGCCGTGCTCTCGGTCGGACTCGATGTCACCGAGCGGGTCGAAGCGGAAACCCGCTACATGTGGTTGGCGAATCATGACCCACTGACCGGTCTGTACAACCGGCGCGGCTTCCACGAGGAACTGGAACGGATCTACGGCGAGGTCGAGAAAAGCCAGGCACGCGCCGCGTTGATCCTGTTCGATCTCGACCATTTCAAGGATATCAACGACACGGTTGGGCATCTTGCCGGCGACGAACTCCTCGGCAAGCTGGCCTCCGAGCTCAAGACGCGGATTCGCAAGGCAGACATCGCTGCGCGCCTGGGCGGTGACGAGTTCGCGATCCTGATGCCTCATCAGGGACTTGAAGGGGCGATGGCGTTCGCCAATCTGCTCAACACACGGCTGAAAACACTACCGATCACCGTGCAACAGAAGCTGTTTCACGTGTCCGCGAGCATCGGTGTCGCGGTGATCCCGGACCACGGAAGCAATATCGAAGACATACTCGCCAACGCCGACCTGGCCATGTATCAGGCCAAGAATAGCGGCCGGAGCCGGGTGCATCTGTTCTCCTACAGCGACCACGCGCGCGAACGCATATCCGATCGCAGTTACTGGAAGCAAACGATACAGAATGCTCTGCTGCAGCGGCGCTTCATCTTCCACTACCAACCGATCCTGTCACTGGCCACCGGAGCCATCCCGTACTACGAAGCGCTGGTACGCCTGCGCGGCGACGACGGCACACCGATCCCGCCGAGCGAATTTTTGGAGTATGCGCAACTCACAGGCTTGATCCGCGAAATCGACCGCTATGTGGTGGAGGATGCGATCCGCTTCCTTAGTAAATATCGGGATTCGGGCCGCTTTACCGCCATCCACGTCAACCTGTCCGCTTCGGCGCTATCCCACCGCGACTGGACGGAGCCGCTCAAGCTGGCCTTGAAAAACCGTGAGATTCAGCCGGAACGACTGATCTTCGAAATTACCGAAACGGCCGCCATTGCCGACTTCGGAACGGCCAAGGACATCATGGACGAACTGGCGCTGCTCGGCTTCCGATTTGCGATCGATGACTTCGGTGTGGGATTCGCGTCCTTCTCCTACCTGCGCCACCTGCCTGTGCAATTCGTCAAGATCGACAAGAGTTACGTGACCTATATCTCCGGCAACGTGCGGGACGAAGCGTTTGTGTCGGCAATCACGACACTGGCACACGGCAACAAAATGGAAGTCATCGCCGAAGGCGTGGAGGATGCCGAAACGCTGGAAACCATTCGACGACTGGGGGTAGACCTGGCACAGGGCTACTTCATCGGACGACCCGCACCGTTCGAAGTGTTCGAAGAAGCCCCATCAATTGAGGCCGAGGACAAAACCACTGAAGCGTCCGTGCCCAGATAACCGCCCAGGACGGCCGTGAGGCGGTTCAGAGCCCCCCGGTTCCTGAGAACGTAGGCCTGGGCACGTTCGCCCATCCCCGCCCGCGACGCCGCATCCTCCAGCACGCGCTCCAAGGCCGCCGCAAGCGAAGACTGCCCATCGGTCGCGATAGCGCCGCCGGCCTGCACCAGCGCAGCGCAAATCGCCCGGAAGTTGGCGACATGTGGGCCAAACATGACCGGCAGTCCCGCCATGGCCGGTTCGAGCACATTGTGGCCCCCCACCGGAACCAGGGAACCGCCGACGAAGGCGATGTCCGCCGCGGCGTAGAACGTGCGCAATTCCCCAATCGTATCCAGCACGAACACCTCGTCCGCGCCACTGCAGGGAATACCGTCGCTACGCCGCACGGTGCTAAAGCCCGCCGCTCGCGCCAGAGCGGCCACCGTCGCAAAGCGCTCCGGATGCCGCGGCACAAGCATCAGCAGCAACCCGGGGAACCGCTGCCGCAAACCGCTAAAAATGGACAGCAGACGTTCCTCCTCCCCGGCATGGGTGCTGGCCGCGATGATCACCAGCCGGCTGCCGAACAGTTCCTTCCGCAAACCCCGACCGCGGGCGACAAGCTCCTCACCGTAATCCACATCGAACTTGATATTGCCCGTCACGGAGATTTTCGACGGGTCCGCGCCGATTGCGGCAAAGCGCTCGGCGTCCTCTGGTGTCTGTGCCGCAATCGCACTGACCGCGGCCAGCGCCGGCCTGACCAGGCCCCCGATGTACCGGTATCGGACGGCGGACCGACTGGACAGCCGAGCATTCGCGACCACTAGAGGAATCCTGCGGGCTGCACAGGCACCGAACAGATTCGGCCAGATCTCGGTCTCCAGGATCACTGCCAAACGGGGCCGGAAACGACCGAAGAAGCGAGCGATCGGACCAGGAAGATCGTAGGGGAGATAGCAGTGCTCGACGGAACTGCCGAACAGGGCCTGCACGCGTGCCGAACCGGTCGGCGTCGTCGTGGTCAACAGCAGCGGGATATCGGGGTAGCGGTCTCGTAGCTGATGGACCAGAGGTGCGGCGGATTCCGTTTCGCCGACCGAAACGGCGTGAATCCAGATGACGTCGCGACGCGGTGTCGCCGCCCCATAAGCACCGAATCGCTCGCCGATACGGTCGCGATAACCGGGGTTGCTGCGGCCCCGCCAAAACAGGCGCAGCACGATGAGCGGAGCCGCCCCGTAAAACAGGGCGGTGTAAACGAACCGCATGTCTACGCAGAGACTGCGGCCAGCCGCCGCGGTAGGCTCGCCTTATTCGGGGACGATGTGAACGGCCAGCTTACCGACGACATCGCCATGCAGCTGCACCGCGATCTCATAGTCACCAGTGTGACGGAGAGGACCCGACGGCAGGCGGACCTCCGCCTTATGCAGCTCAACGCCAGCTGCGGTCGCCGCATCGGCGATGTCCTTGGTGCCCACCGATCCGTACAGGCGCCCCTCGTCGCCCGCCTTTTGCGCGATCGTCACGGACAACTGCGCCAACGCATCGGCCCGGGCCTGGGCTGCGGCCAGTTCGCCCGCCGCCTTCTTTTCCAGTTCCTCGCGGCGTTGTTCGAACTCGGCGAGCTTCTCTGCGGTGGCCGGGACGGCTTTGCCCTGGGGCACCAGAAAGTTCCGCCCATAACCGGGCTTTACGGTGACCTTGTCGCCCAAGTTGCCGAGATTGCTGATCTTTTCAAGAAGAATGAGGTCCATCGATTTTACCCAGTGATTCGTTTTCGAGAGATTGATTGGTGCACCCGAGCACACTAACCGGAGAGCCAGCGCCGCCGCCAGTCCATCCAAAGGTCGGTGACCCCCAGCAGAGCCAAAGGCCCTAGCATCTGCGGCACGAACAGAGCCAGCACATAAATCCCCACCAACCAGAACCGTTGGCCGGGCCGCGATGCGAAGACACGGTGCAGAATGGCAAAGCCCAGCACCACGAACAGCACGCCCAGTATCAGCAACAGGTTCGCGAACAGCTCCGCTACCCGCCCATCCAGACCTACGGTCGCACCAGCGCACACCAAAGCCAGATAGTGCGTCACCGGATGCATACGCAGGGCGGTAAACTCGGCGGCGAAACCGCCCGGATTGAATAACCGCGCCTGCCACCACCTGGCCAGGACGAGACTCAGGATCAGGCTGAGCACTGAACCCGCCGCAATGAGCCCGGTAAGGTATGGGGCGAAGCCCTCGCTGAGCCGAGCGAACGGGGCAGCGTCGGGCGGTGAACCAGCGGCAGTCAGCGGCTCCAGGATCTGCCGAAAACGCTCGGCCCACATCGCGGCCGGATCGTCTACAAAGGCGTAGACCAGTCCAACCGCCAACAGCCCCAGAGCCCCCGCGGCTTCCGTCGCCCAGCCAAAATTTCGCGCCACGCGCAGCACGACGGCCACGAGCCAGGCCGGCACCCACATCATCCCTGCGTACGCCAGCGCCGTCAGAACGGAACCCGTCAACGCGACACCGATCACGCCGACAACCGACGACACCAGTGCGGTGATGGCGAGGCCTTCGCTACTTCCCTTGCGGAGTGTGACCAGCGCGACCGAAGCCGAACTCAGCAAGCCGACCAGGGGAAAGAACAGCGAGAGCAGCGCGAATCCGAGCACGACCACACTGGCCTGCACTCGACCCCGCAACGCGTAGGCTGCTGCCCGCAGAAGCATTGTTGCGGTCCCCGGTCAAATCGCCAACGGCAGCCGCCGGATCAGGCGACCGGTTTACTGCGGATGCGAATCGCAGAACGGGATCAGCGCCAGGAACCGCGCCCGTTTGATCGCCGTCGCGAGTTGCCGCTGATACTTGGCCTTCGTTCCGGTGATGCGGCTCGGAACGATTTTGCCGGTTTCGGACAGGTACTCTTTGAGGAGATCGAGGTCCTTGTAGTCGATCTCCTTGATGTTCTCGGCCGTGAAACGGCAAAATTTTCTGCGTTTGAACTGACGTACGGTAGACATGATCGTGCGATTCTCGCTGACGGGATGAGAGATAAGGGATCAGAAAGCCGCGACTCAATCCGTCTCGGCGGACTCGGTGGCCGGAACGCCGGGTTCGGCGGTCTCGCTGCTGGCATCGTCGCTGTCCCCGGCACTCTCGGAGTGACCCGAGCGCGCCATCGGGGAAGGTTCCGTGACTGGCTCATCCCGCTTCAGCGTCAGACTCCTCAGCACCGCATCGTTGAATCGGAAGCCGCTTTCCAGCTCCTCCAGCGTCGGCTGATCACATTCGATGTTCATCAGCACGTAGTGCGCCTTCAAGACCTTCGCGATGGGGTAAGCGAGGTGGCGGCGGCCCCAGTCCTCGAGGCGGTGAATCGTGCCGGCAGCGCCTTCGATGATCGAGCGATAGCGCTCGATCATGGCGGGAACTTGAGCACTCTGATCCGGATGGACCAGCACGACGATTTCATAATGGCGCATGAAAACTCCTTTCGGAAAATGAGCCTCCCAGCCCGGCTGGACGGGTGAGGCAAGGAGAGGCAACCGAGAAAAACTGCGGCTGCCGGATAAAACCGGCGATGATAGTACAATAGGCTCAGCCTTGGCAACCGAACCAAGCTTTACGAGGGTACCCCGTTCCCTGCGTCCACGGGATCAAGCTGCACCTTCCCGATTTTCCGCCGGCCCACCTGCACGACGCGGGGCGGGCCTGCGGGGATCCGACACCGCGAATCACTGACCCGTTCGCCGTCGATCCGGACAGCGCCCTGATCGATCATTCGCAGCGCCTCGGAGGTGCTGGCCGTGAGCCCCAGATCCTTCAGCAGGTTCGCGACGGGGTAGCCTGCCGCATCGACTCCCAGGATCGTGACCGGCAGGTCCGTGGGGATCTGACGGTCACTGAAGCGGCGCTCGAACGCCTCGACCGCACCCTTGCCGGCCGCGGCGCCATGAAAGCGGGCGACGATTTCCTCGGCAAAGCGCACCTTGTAATCGCGTGGGTTGGCACCCTCGGCGCAAGCTTGCCGCCAAGCCTCGATCTCGGCCACGCTGCGCGCACTCAGCAGCAGCAAATATCGCCACATCAGGGTGTCCGAGATCGACATCAACTTACCGAACATGTCGTCCGGCAAATCAGCGATGCCGACATAATTGCCGAGCGACTTCGACATCTTCTGCACGCCGTCCAGACCTTCCAGGATCGGCATGGTCAAGACAATCTGCGGCTTCTGGCCGTGCAACTCCTGCAAATGCCGCCCCATCAGCAGGTTGAACTTCTGATCCGTGCCGCCCAGCTCGACATCGGCCTTCAGTGCCACCGAATCGTAGCCCTGAATCAGCGGGTACAGGAACTCGTGAATCGCGATTGGCTGGCCGGATTTATATCGGTTGTTGAAATCCTCGCGCTCCAGCATGCGCGCCACCGTCTGCTTCGCCGCCAGCCCGATCAGTTCGGCCGACGTCAGCGCGTTCATCCAACTCGAATTGAACATCACCAGGGTGCGCTCGGGGCACAGCACCTTGAAGATCTGCTCCTCATAGGTCTTGGCATTCTCGATGACCTCATCGCGGGTCAACGGCTTCCGGGTCGCGTTCTTGCCGGTCGGGTCGCCGATCATGCCGGTAAAGTCGCCGATCAGAAATATGGCTTCGTGACCATGGTCCTGAAACTGCTTGAGCTTCGTCAGCAGCACCGTATGCCCCAGATGCAGATCGGGCGCGGTCGGATCGAAGCCGGCCTTGATCCTTAGCGGACGCCCCTGCTGCAGGCGCTCCTGCAGTTCCTGCTCTTTCAGGACCTCTTCAGCCCCGCGCCGCAGTTCATTCAGGGTATCGTCAAGCATGCCAGCCTCTTGGAATCGGTTGCGTGAAATCGCAGCGCCCGCATTCTAAAAGCTGCGCTCGCCCCTGACCAGCCGCAGGACTCCCCGGCATGAGCGGAAATGCACGCATGAATAGCGCGAATGTCGCGGGTCGCGGCTGTGGAGGAGCGCGCGGGGGAAACGGTCCCGGACGAACAGCACGTCGGGCCGGTCACGACCGGGCTAACGCGCGCGTGGATGCGAAGCGGTGGCGCCCGGAGGCGCCACCCGGCCTGTCAGACCGAGAAGGAAGAGCCGCAGCCGCAGGTCGTGGACGCGTTCGGGTTGCGGATGACGAACTGCGCACCGCTGACGTCTTCCTTGTAGTCGATCTCGGCACCCCGCAAGTAATCGATGCTCATCGAGTCGATCAGCACGGTTACGCCGTTCTTTTCGATCAGCGTATCGTCGTCGTTCGCGGCCTCGTCAAAGGTGAAACCGTATTGAAAACCCGAACAGCCGCCGCCGGAAACGTAAACACGCAGCTTGAGTTGCTCGTTGCCTTCTTCCTGAATGAGCTCGCTGACTTTCGTAGCGGCATTGTCGGTGAAATGGATGGCTTCTTGACTCATCTGGAAACCCTGCGCAGTTCTTCAAACACTTTTTTGAGTATGACTATTCCCACCCACGCGGTCAACTTATCACGGCTTTCGCATCGCGAAAGCTGCGGCAACTGCCGGTTACGGACAAAGCCGGCTCACAGTGCCGCAAGCGCGTCGCGCAAGGTTCGGACCGGCGTCACTTCCATGCCCGCAGGGAGATTCTTGGGGGCATTGGGCGCGGGCACCAGGGCATGGCGGAAGCCTTGCTTCTGGGCTTCGCGCAAACGCTCCTCGCCGTTGGTCACGGGACGGACCTCACCGTTCAGGCCGACTTCGCCGAAAATGACCCAGTCTCGGGGCACCGGCTGGTCACGGTAACTGGAGGCGATCGCCATCAGCACCGGCAGGTCGCCCGAGGTCTCATTGAGGCGCAGCCCGCCCACCAGATTGATGAACACGTCCTGGTCCATTACTGGCATGCCCCCATGGCGGTGCAACACCGCCAGCAGCATGGCGAGCCGATTGGCCTCCATGCCGACAGCCACCCGGCGCGGCATCCCGGTGCGGCAATCGTCGACCAGGGCCTGAACCTCCAGCAGGATCGGCCGACTGCCTTCCCGCATGACCATCACGACACTGCCCGGCAGATCCTCATCGTACCGCGACAGAAAAATTGCCGAGGGATTCCGCACTTCGCGCAACCCCGTTTCGGTCATCGCGAAGACACCGAGTTCGTTGACGGCGCCGAAGCGATTCTTGAAGGAACGCACCACACGGAACCGGCTGTTGCTGTCGCCTTCGAAATACAGGACCGTGTCGACCATGTGCTCGAGCACGCGCGGTCCGGCCAGCGCACCTTCCTTCGTCACGTGCCCGATCAGGAATACACTGCATTGCAGCCGTTTCGCATACCGCACCAGGTGCGCCGCGCATTCCCTGACTTGCGCCACCGAGCCCGGCGCCGACTGCAGCGCTTCGCTGTAGATCGTCTGGATCGAATCGATGACCAGGATCTCCGGCAAGTGACGACGTGCGGTATCGAGGATACGCTCCAAAGCCGTTTCCGCCAGGATCAGCACGTTGTCGCAGGCGAGATGTAGCCTCCGCGCGCGCAGGCTGACCTGCCCCAGCGACTCTTCGCCGGTGATGTAAAGGGTCTTTGACTGGCCTCCCAGCGCAGCGGCCGTCTGGAGCAGCAGCGTGGACTTGCCGATGCCGGGATCCCCCCCGAGCAGCACGGTGGAGCCTCGCACGAGTCCGCCGCCCAGCACGCGGTCGAGTTCGCTGAGCCCGACTTCCTGCCGATCCAGCAACTCGCCCTCGACCTCGGCCAAGGGCACCGGTTCGCTGCGGTCCTGTTCCCCGGCATACCCGAGATGCCGACGTGCCGGGGTTGAGTCCTCGATGCTCTCGACCAGCGTGTTCCAGACACCGCAGCCGGGGCATTGCCCGCCCCATTTGTTCTGAACGTGCCCGCACTCGGTGCACCGATAGACGCTGCGCTGGGCCTTTCCCTTCGTCACGCCTGTGGCTTTTCTGCGCTGACGACCGCGTTGTTCCGGTAGCGTTCATGCACGCGGACCGGGTCGAAACCGACCCCCCGGTAAAGCGCCAGCGCCGGCTCCAGCCGCATGACATGTTCCGGCGCTTCGTCGCTGAACAGATGCAGCGTCCAGTCCTCCAGCAGATCCGGCCGCTTGAGTTCGGCGAAGACGCGGAAATACTGGCGTAACTCGTCCTGTATGGCGCGCGTCTGCTCGATGGTGTCGTCCAACGCATACCGGTCGCCATTGATCAGCACGCCGCCCGGACGCAGCACCCGGTAGATCTCGCGCACGACTTCGCACCGGTAGTCGTCGAGAAAATTGTGAAAGGCATAGCCCGACGCAACCACCTCGACGCTGTCCGTCGGCAGCCCCTTGACGAAGCCCAAAGCATCGCTCTCGACGAAATGCACCCGCCCCGCTTCGCTCCAGGCTGCCAGATTGGCTTTCGCCTGGGCCAGCATGGGCGCAGCGATGTCGACGGCCGTCATTTCGATGTCGGCGCGCGCGTGCAGCAATGCTGCCGTGGTGATACCGGTACCACAGCCGATCTCAAGCACCTTCAGACGCCGCCCGGCCACGGCGCCGGGACACTGCCAGCCGGCCAGAAAAGCCCCCACCTGCCGGCTCATATCCGCCGCGGCCGGGCAGATCAGCTTCAGCATTTCATATTCGGCGCCGATCAGTCCGCTGAAAGCTTGCTCGGAGGCCGGATCCGCTGCCCGTTCCAAATTTACCGTTGCCATGCGAGTTTCGTGATCCCTGAATTGACGTTGCCAGACTCAATCCTGATAACTGATGCGATAGATCGCGCCGCGCTGATCGTCCGAGACCAGCAGCGAGCCATCGGCCAGCTGCAGCACGTCGACCGGGCGACCGAGCACGGTCCCGTCGGGCTGCAGCCAGCCCTCGGCGAAGCTGCGTTCCGCCACCGGAGATCCGTCGCGGAACTGCAGCACGACGACCCGGTAACCTTGCGGCTTGGTTCGATTCCAGGAACCGTGTTCGGCCACGAACAGCCGGTTCCGGTACTCCTCGGGAAACTGCTTTCCGCTATAGAAACGCATGCCGAGCGGCGCGACATGTGCCGCATACTTCCACACCGGCGCGACGAAATCGGTGCACGGCCGCTCATCGCCGAACTCAGGATCGCCGATGTCGGCCCCATGACAGAACGGGTAGCCGTAATGCCGGCCGAGTTCGGGAGCGACGTTCAATTCGTCCGGAGGCCGGTCGTCGCCCAACTCGTCCCGACCGTTATCGTTGAAGAACAGCTTGCCGGTCTCGGGGTGCCAGTCGAAGCCGACGCTGTTGCGGACCCCTCGCGCTACGATCTCCAGATTCTTGCCATCCGGGTCCATGCGCGTCAGCGTCGCAAAAATCTCATTGGGCGACAAACAGATGTTGCAGGGAGCGCCGACCGGCGCATAGAGCTTTCCGTCCGGTCCGAAGCGCAGATACTTCCACCCGTGGTGCAACTCACCGGGAAACCCGTCGTAGACGACGGTGGGAACCGGAGGATTGTTCAGCCGGCTGCCTATCCCGGCGAATTTGACGATACGCTGGACTTCGGCCACGTAAAGATCGCCGTTCCGGTACGCGACGCCGTTCGGCACATTCAGACCGGACGCGATGACCTGCACCGCCTCAGCCACACCGTCACCATCCTGGTCGCGCAGCGCATACACCTTGCCAGCCTTGGTGGTGCCCGCATACACGGTGCCATCATCGCCAACGGTCAGGGAACGCACATTGGGGGTCCGGTCGGAGAAGATTGCAATCCGGAATCCGCCCGGCAACCGGATTTTATCCAGCCAAGCGCTGCCGGGGGCTGCCGACACAGTCGTCACTGCCGACGACAGCAGCAGCCAGCCGATCGAAGCCAGCCTGTTATTCGCCCGTCGCATGTTCATCCTCCAGCAGCCAGAACTTTCGCTGTCTTGATTTTTCATCAGGGGTGCCCAAGTATGGTAACACTGAGATTTAACCGAGAGCCGACCCCATGCGCATCCTGCTTTTCCTGTTGACCAATGCGGCCGTTCTGCTGCTCATCAGCCTGATTTTTCAAGTTTTGGGGCTGGGGCAATTCCTGGATCAGCAAGGCGTACACCTGAATCTGCAAAGCCTACTGATTTACTCCGGCGTGATCGGCATGACGGGTTCGATCATGTCGTTGGCCATGTCCAAGTGGATGGCCAAGCAGTCAATGGGCGTTCACGTCATTGGCCAGCCGGGTAATGCGACAGAGCGCTGGCTCGTCGACGTCGTCGCCCGTCAGGCGGAAAAAGCCGGCATCGGCATGCCCGAAGTCGGGATCTTTGAATCCCCGGACCCCAACGCCTTCGCTACCGGCATGAGCAAGAATGATGCACTGGTCGCCGTGAGCACGGGCTTGCTGCAGGCCATGAGCGCCGACGAAGTCGAGGCGGTGCTCGGCCATGAAATGAGCCACGTGGCGAATGGCGACATGGTAACCATGGGCCTGCTGCAGGGCGTGGTGAATACCTTCGTGTACTTCTTCGCGACCATCGCCGGCCATCTAGTCGACCGCGTGGTATTCCGTTCTGACGACGATCGGGGCGGCTACGGCCCTGCATACTTCATCACACAGATGGTGGCCCAGATCCTGTTGTCCATCCTTGCGACGATGATCGTCATGTGGTTCTCGCGCTGGCGCGAATTCCGGGCCGACGCAGGCGGGGCGCGACTTGCCGGCAGGCAGAAGATGATCGGTGCCCTGCGTGCATTGCAGCGCGCTCACGACCCTCAGGAATTGCCGGGCGAGTTCGCTGCCTTCGGTATCGGCGGCGGCGTGAGCGGGATGTCGCGGCTGTTCTTGAGCCACCCTCCGCTGGAGGAGCGCATCGAAGCCCTGCAGCGCGCGCAACCGTAGACGCGCCAAACGGCGGCCGCGCCGGTCCTGCCTTGTTCACCTTACCCCGACTTCTCGAACGCTCCGCATGAACCCCAACGGCTCCACTGGCCAGTCCGGTTTCGGGCTGGCCACGCTGGACAATCACGCCGTTCTGGCGATCGAGGGAGCCGACGCCGTCGGCTTCCTGCAAGGGCAGACCACCTGCGACGTCAAAGCGCTAAAGCCGGGCCAGATGACACTGGGCGCGATCTGCAATCCCAAAGGACGCACCCTTGCGGTCTTCCGTTTACTGCGAGTCGAAAGTGGCTGCCTGCTGGTGCTGCCCAAGGATAGGATCGATGCCGTCAGGCGCCGCCTGATACCCTACGTCTTGCGCTCGCAGGTACGCATCACCGTGACCGTTGACGCTGGAGAGTGGTCCCTGCTGGGCGGATTGGGGTCAATCGGTCCCGAAGCCGGCGCAGTGCTTGGAATGACTGGCGAACCCCAGCCCGGCCAAGCGCTGCTGATGTCCACGGGCGCCTGGGTGCTTGCCCTCGAACGCAGCGGAAAGTATCTGGTCGCGGGACCGTCCGCGGTCACGGCGGCGCTCCGTGACCGGTTGCTCGCGGACGGCCTGGCACACGAGATCACGAACGAACTCTGGCAGTGGGCCGAGATCGCCGACGGGATTCCCAGCGTCACCGACGCGACGGCGGAAGAATTCATCCCACAAATGCTCAATCTGGATCTGCTCGGGGGTATCAGCTTCAGCAAGGGCTGCTACACCGGGCAGGAAGTCGTCGCGCGCACTCACTACCTGGGCGCGGTAAAGCGGCGGATGCATCGGCTGCGGACGCAGTCGGACCACCGTCCTGAAGCCGGCATGCGCATCGCGATGGGTCCCGACGACACCTTGGCCGGCCAGGTACTTATCGCTGCCGACACACCGGAGATGCCGGGTTGCTACGATCTGCTATCCGTGCTGACAGCCGAAGGAGCGCAAGCCCAGGAATTGCGCCTCGGTTCGCCTTCCGGCCCGCTGCTCGAGCGGGCACGCCTCCCCTACTCGCTCGAAACCTGAGGACTCTTTTTCCGACTACCGCAGTGGTGGTGCGATGCAAGTGCAACGGCGAGCCAGATTCCGGGTCGGAGCCTTGGAGATCAGGGTGCCCAGTGATAGCATCCGAGCGATTTTTTCACCCCTCCCCCGAGTATCACCATGATCGACGAGACCGCAACCCGCCGTTATTTCAGGATCGGCCTGATCACCGTCGCGGCGGTCTACTTCCTCATCATGGTCGGCGGTATCGTCCGTGCGTCGGGCGCCGGCATGGGCTGCCCGGACTGGCCGACCTGTTTCGGCCAGTGGATCCCACCGACCTCCGAGGCCGAGTTGCCAGCGAACTATCAGGAGATTTACGCCCAGCGCGGCTATGCCGACACGCGATTCAATCCGCTCAAAACCTGGACCGAGTACGTCAATCGGCTGATCGGTGTCACGATCGGCGCGCTGGTCATGTTGACCCTCGCCTGCTCGATCCCGCTGCGCAAGCTCGATCCTCCGGTGTTCTATCTTTCCGGCGCCGTGCTGTTGCTTGTGGGGTTTCAGGGCTGGCTCGGCTCGGCGGTCGTCGCCAGCAATTTGCGTCCAGCGATGATTACGGCCCATATGATCGTGGCCTTTGTCATCGTTTCCCTGCTGCTCTATACGGTGATCCGTTCGCAGCGCACACGCATCCGGAAAGCAGATTTTGCAGCGCTGCCTCCGCGATTCGGCACCGTGCTGATCGCGGCCATGGTCATGACCCTGCTGCAAATTGCCATGGGGACCCAGATCCGGGAGTCGGTCGATGTTATTGCCACGCTGTTCCATGCCGCCGACCGGCATCTCTGGCGTGAGGAATTCCCGACCGTGTTCTACATCCACCGCTCGTTTTCGTCGATTATCCTGTTGACGAACCTGTGGCTCGCCTGGACCCTGCTCAAGTGTCTGGGCCACCGGCATTGGTACACCCGGTTCGGAATGGCCCTAGCCGGCCTAGTGGTCGCAGCGATCGCGGCTGGCGTCGGGCTGGACCGTTTCGGCTTCCCCGCCGTCGTGCAGCCGCTGCATCTGTTATTGGCCAATCTGATCTTCGGCATGCAATTCGCGCTCTTCTCGATTTACCGCTACGCGTCGAACACGCCAGCGCAGGGCGCGGAGCTTACCGCCAGCTACCCCTGAGCCACGCCTTGCGGACCCGAGACCCTGAACCCGACGGGATTCTCGCCTTGATCACCGACGACCTGATTCGGCAAATCGCACCGCCTCCCAGGCCCTGTTGATGGGGGCAAACACCTGCGCTGCTGACGGCTGGCGATCGGGTCGAGCGAAATCACGCGTGACTGCGCAACCGATCGCTGTGGCAAACATCGTCCGTTGGCAGGACGGTCCGATGCGCGGAGACCACCGCGACGAAGCGCGCCCCCCAACTCGAGATGGGATGGTCGCGTGCTGGCACGAGAAGAACACGTGGTACGGCGGTGACATCGGGCGGGAGAGTTGAACCCGCCGACACAATGGTCTTCCCCTGATCCGCGATCCCCCCGAGGTTACCCCGAATTCGGGCCCCGTCTGAAGCGCCTCATCCCGCCCCTTCGTCGGCTGGGCGTCCGTCTGACGTCGGCGCCTCTCCGCTATGAACCTCTACCACCGCCCTTGAGCGGGATGCCCGAAAGCATCCCGCAGCGACAGGGCTACTCGACCAGGAACTCGCGCATCATGCCCATGTCCTCGTGCTCGAGGTTATGGCAATGCACCATGAAGACGCCCTTGTAACTCTTGTAGGGCTTGATGATCCGGACCTTCTCGCCGGGCATCACCAGCACGGTATCCTTCCAGCCGCTGTCGATGAAACCTTCCTTGACGGTCGCATAGTCCTCCGCTTCCTCGGCACCGATGCTGCGACTGATGATCTGGAACGGTTCTTCGTGCAAGTGGATTGGATGAGCCATGGACATCATCATCCCCATGCCTCCCATGCCACCCCCGCCTGATTTTCCCTCGCCGCCATGCTGCATTCCGCCCATTCCGCCCATTCCGCCCATTCCGTGCTGCATTCCGCCGCCGGGCATCTGATCAGGCTTACTGTCGCCCGCATGGCCACCGGGTTTCGCCTCGCCGCCCGACGCACCGCCCCCGTGACCGCCCTCGCCACCGTGAGCGTGGAAGATCTGAACCAGTTGCAGCGTGTTGAACGGGATACGCTCGCTGGGCAGGAAGTCGTTGGGGGCGTAAGGCCGTCCGTTCAGCAGCATTGCACCCGGTGCCTCGGAAATTCCGAGTGGGACGGGGTTGTTTGGATTTGCGGTGTCCTCGATGCGGAGATGGGTGAATTTGCTGAGTTGTGTCGGCAGGCTCGGGCTCTCGCTGACTTTGCGGGTTACCCGCACGGTGAAAATCGGGTAATCGCTGCCGACCGGAAGCTGGCTCCCCATCATGCCCATGCCACCGTGCATGCCACCCATGCCCATTCCGCCACCCATACCGTGGCCGCCACCGTCCATGGATTTTCCGTCACCGCCGTGGCGCATGCCGCCCATCATGCCCATTCCGCCGCCCATCCCACCCATCATACCCATTCCCATCTTGGGCAGGACACCGGTGAAGGGCCGGCTCCGCATCACGAGTTGTGAGCCCACCGGGCGTCCGCTGAAATCGGCCCAGATGTCGAGCCGTTCGCCGGGGCCGAGCATCAGATAAGGCTTGGTCTCCGGCGTCTCGAGCAGACCTCCATCCACACCGATCACTGTCAACGGAGATCCGTCGTCCCAGGCGAGCTTGTAAATGCGAGCATTCGACCCGTTGAGGACGCGAAGCCGATAGGCTCGGGTGGCGACGTCGACACTGAAATCCGGCCTTCCGTTGACCAGGATCCGATTGCCGTGGAAGCCCATCATGCGGTCATGCATGCTGCGCGCGTAAACCAACTGGTTCTGATCGTCAAACAGCCGGTCCTGAATCACGATTGGGATCTCGTATTCACCTGCCGGCAGTCCCAGCTTCTGCTCCTCGGGATCGCTCACCAGCATCGCGCCGGCCAGTCCCTGATAGACCTGTCGCCCAGTGATGCCATGGGTATGCGGGTGATACAGAATCATGCTCGCACGGTTGCGCATTTCAAACTCGTAGACGAAGGTCTGTCCCTTGTCCAGTGCGTAGACCGGGTGACCGTCCATCAAGGCCGGCACATTCAAGCCATGCCAGTGCGTGATCGTTGGTTCGTCGAGTTCGTTGCGCAGATGGATCCGGATCTTCTGCCCATTCTGGAAGCGCATCAGCGGTCCGAGGTATGACCCCGGCAGCACGGCCAGCGAATTCTCGGGGCCGTTCACCAGCCGACCGATGTATTGCTGTACGCGGGTTGCCTGCCCGGGCAGGATCGATACCGTACCGGGCCGGCAGAGCAATTCCAGTTCCACATCCGGCTTGAAGTCGGGCGAAGCCCGGTTGGGTGCCATTCTGGGCATGTCGCCCATACCCTCCATGGCGCGGAGCCACGTTGGCAGGCCGGCATAAGCCATCAGGCCGAGACCGCTTTGGTACAGGAAACGGCGGCGGGAAACACTGTTGGGATTGCGCATATAACCTCCTCGGACGTCATCGTCTCTTTTCGGTGGCCGCACCCCATGGATGGGGTCCGGTGTCTGAAGTCCTTCTCGGCCGCGATCGCCGCCGGAGAGAACGACTGTTGGAACCTGACGGCGCAAGTATTAGCCTGAACTTATGCCGTGTCCATACCCGCCGTATCGGCGATCACGCGTGACCCGCGCGTGGAATCCCCGGTTGTCGGATGCCCCGTTCGAAGCAAGCGAAGAGCCGAGATTCCGTGGAACCCGGAACCCGTCCAGCGGGGCCGGCTCGATACAGACCGTCCGCCAGCGAGCGACGACCGAATGTCATCACCGGGGCTCGGCGTAGTCGCCGCCACCACATTCTCCGAGCCCAAGCCAGCGCGAAAGGGCCAAGCGCAACTGCTCTCCGCGCACCGGCTTCGTCAGGTAATCATCCATGCCGGAGGCGAGACACCGCTCGCGGTCGCCCGGCAAGGCATGCGCCGTCAGCGCGATCACCGGCACTGCGTGATCGAGCACGCGGGACCCGGGATCGCGAATGATTTGCGTCGTCTGGTAACCGTCGAGCTCGGGCATCTGGCAGTCCATCAGGATCACGTCATAGCGGCGCTGCGCGAGTGCCTCGAGGCACTCGCGGCCATTGATGACGGCGTCGACACGATGGCCCAGACGACCCAGCAGCGCCAGCAACATGGTCCGATTGACCGGATTGTCTTCGACGAGCAAGACCCTGGCAGACGGGAGCGCGCCGTCTCCGTCCGGCTTCTGCCGGTCGCCGAGCAAGGTGGCTGCGGCCGCCGCCCTGTTCCTGCCGAAGGTCGCCGTGAACCAAAACGTCGAGCCGTGCCCCAAATCGCTGACAACGCCGGATTCGCCCTGCATCAGGGTGACCAGTCGACGACTGATCGCCAAGCCCAGACCGGTCCCGCCGAACCGACGGGTCGTCGAGCTGTCGACCTGCACGAACGGGCTGAAGAGGGTCGCCAGCCGGTCGCTCGGTATGCCTATACCCGTGTCCGAAACCGTAAAACGGAGTTTCACCGAATCATCTGCTGAGGACTCCAGGCTAACGCGCAACACGATCTCGCCCTGCTCGGTAAACTTGATCGCATTGCCGATGAGATTCATTAGAATCTGCCGGAGACGGACCGGATCGCCGACCAGTTGATCGGGCAAATCCGGCTCCAGGTCGCAACGCACCTGCAACGGCTTGGTGGCTATCTCGACGCTGAACAGGCGAAGCACGGCAAGAGCCTGCTCGCGTGGCGAGAAAGCGACATGCTCGAGTTCGAGTTTGCCGGCCTCGACCTTCGAAAAATCCAGGACATCGTTGACCACGGCCAGCAGCGCCTCACCGCTGGTCTGGATGATGTCGAGATACTCCCGCTGCGACGGCAGGATTTCGCCCGCCGCCAGCAGTTCGGTCGCACTCAGGATCCCGTTCAGCGGCGTTCGAATCTCATGGCTCATGTTCGCCAGGAACTCGGACTTCGCAACACTGGCTTTCTCCGCGGCTTCCTTGGCCCGATGTAGGGCTTCCTGGGTCCGCCACCGTTCGGATACGTCGACGATGGAGCTCAGCACCATCGGCCCCGCGTCGGTCTCGATCGGGTTCAGGCCGATCTCCACTGGAAACGTCGACCCATCCTTGCGCTGCGCGAACAATTCGCGACCGCCGGCATTCATGGGCCGGACGGCAGGCCGAGCCAGATAGGCCTCGCGGTTCCGTGCGTGCTGCGCTCGCTGCATCGTCGGCACCAGCATGTCCACGGCATGCCCGACCAGTTCTTCGCGCGAGTAACCGAACCACGACTCGGCCTGCGCGTTCGCCAGTTGGATAACACCCTTCGCATCCACCAGCAGCAAGGCATTCGCCGACGACTCCACGACCAGGCGAAAGCGCTGTTCCGCGCGTTTGCGCTCGGTAATGTCGCGGCCCTCGGGTAGAAGATACGCAATTCGACCATCCGTGTCGGCGATGGGGGTGAGCGAGAACTCGATATGGCGAATCGCACCATCGGCCGCCGGGTGTGTGGTCTCGAAGCGGACGGCACTGCCGGCCCTGGCCTGCTCGATGGCCTCGTCGAGCTTCGCCTGCTCATCGATCGAATGATCCCACCAAGGCGTGTCCCGGAAAGGTATACCCAGCACCTGTGTGGCCTCGACGCCGGCAAAGCGCAATGCCGTCCGGTTGACGTCCACCAGACAGCCATCCAGATCGAGCAGACCGATAAAGTGCGAACTGTTGTCCAGGATGGCTCGGTAACGCATCCGGGCTTCCCGGCGCTCCGCCTCGGCCTGCTTGCGCGCGGAGACGTCGTGCAGCGAACCGACCACCCCTCCCGAACCGAGGCGCGATGCAACCGCTTCGAAGACTAGCGCCGTACCGGAGGCATTCGAGACGCGGATCTCGGCATGACCCGTCGCGGGGGAGGGGTGGGAAGATAGCGCGTGCCACAGGCTCCGATCGTTGTCGACGACGAATTCCGTAAGAGCGCGGCCGAGGCAAACGTCCCGGCGGTGTTTGAGGATCCGCTCCCAGGCTGCGTTCAGAAACACGATCCGCCCCTGGGCATCGGTCTCGAAAACGATTTCCCGCAATTGGTCCAGACGCGCGCGGGCGGCGTCCTCGGCCGCCGCGAGTGCCTCGATGAGCCGGTGTCGGGCCTGGATCCCCAGTTCATCCTGCATGGCAATTCCCAGGCAGCGCTAACGGACGTGCAGCAGTTCGCCGACCAGTTCGCGGCTGGTCATCACGCGCGCATAGAGAGGGTAAATCTGGGTGACGTAAAAATCCTGCTCGACCAGGGTACGTCCGGACACGCAGTCGGACAGCACGGTCACACGATAACCCCTTTCGAAAGCGGCGCGGCCGGTGGAATCGATGCAGATTGAGGCCACGACCCCGCACAACACGACATCGGTGATCCCTCTTGCGGCGAGTACCTCGTCGAGTTCGGTGTTGGAGAAAGCGTTCAGACCTCGCTTTCCGGGCACCTCGAGCAGCCGGTCACCATAATGGAGCAATTCCGGGATGGTGGCACCGCCGGTCGAGCCAGCCCGAAAGGCGCCCGCATCCCGGATGGTCCGCAGGATACCGACGGGCTCGATCAGTTCCTCATAGTCCGGAGTAAACAGGATCGGCGTCGTGATCATCAGCGCCCGGCTAGCGGCCAGGGCATCGATCACGAACAGCGTGTTGTCGAGGGTATGTATCACCTGCGCCGGCTTCTCGATGACCGCATGCAGCGCACCATCCGGCGAAAAGTAGTCATTCTGGTAACCGACCAACAGGATGGCGGTCGTATTGGCATCCATGGCAGTACCCCGTTCGGCTGTTATGGCGTGGGTGCGGCTTGCGCGATGCAGAACCCAGGCCCTGTTGTACCGCGGGGCGCAAACGCCACGATTATGGGTCGCGCTCCCGGAGCGGTCAACGGTACCTTTCGGCGCCCCCTTGACCCGTCCCATACCCGCCAACGGCAGCAGAACCGCAGGAGCTTCCGGTGCCGAGTGGCACGGACCATTGGACTTGCAAGCGAGATGAGGGAGAACGAGAGGGGTCGATCCCGGGCACCGCCCGCTGTGCAAAAGGGGTACCTCGGTAGCAATGAAAATGGATTGCGGTTAGGGTAGGTTAGGCGTCTCCCTGGCCGCTCCGAGTCACTCATGCGCATTCTTATTATCGATGACCATCCGGTTTTTCGGGCGGGCCTGGAAACGCTGCTGCACCAGTTGGATCCATCGGTCGAGGTCATTCATGCCGGGAACTGCAGCGACGGACTCCGGGCCAGCCGGAACGGCGCGCTGAACCTGGCGTTCCTCGACCTGAACTTACCCGACGGCCGGGATCTCGGCTGCCTGCGGGCCCTGAAGGCTGCGCGCCCAACACTGCCGTTGGTACTGATCTCGGGGGACCGAACCAGCCGCGAGGTAATCGAACAGGCCCTCGAACTGGGGGCCATGGGCTTCGTCCCGAAATCCGAGGATGCCGATGCGATCATCGCCGCGCTTCGATCAGCCCTGGCCGGCGGGGTATTCCTGCCGGCGCATCTGGTCTCCGGCCAGCTGGAGCACCCGCCGCACCGCTGCATCAGCCCCGGCCCGATGCCGAGCCACGGTTCCATCACCGCTGCGGTCGACCCGGTCCACTTCGGCATCACCAAACGTCAGGCAGAAGTGCTGCGTTATGTCGTGCAGGGCTGGCCCAACAAGCATATCGCCAACAAACTGGGCATTTCCGTACCCGTCGTCAAGAAGCACGTCAGCGATCTGCTAGCGCATTTCCGGGTGGTCAGCCGCACCCAGTTGGTCGCGCTGATTGCAGCACAGGGCGTAACGTTCGGCCCGCCAGAACCAAGCGATGCCCGGGATGAGGCAGCGGCCCGCTGAGTGTCCCGGGTCCACTTCTTGGGACGCGATTCGGGTTCGGCAGCGACCGCGGCAACCCGATCCCGGACGCAACAGACTCTCAGGCGACGCTAAACCGCCTTTTTGTCGGTCGCCGGAGCTGAGGCCTCAACTCCGGCATGCTCTGGCGGGTGTAGCTTGACGAACACGTCGAACGCAAACCATAGGAAAAGCCAGCCCGGGACGGCCTCCACCATCAGGCCCTTTCGAGCGGTCGACCACAATCCAGCCGCGAGAAAGAGCAGCGGCAGTAACACCTTGATGTCCAGTGACAAACCGGTCCAACGGCGAATGCGGCGGTTCAGATCCTCGGCGGCGCCGATGAAACCGGCCTCCGATATCCCCGAGCCGTCCACTGACGGAAGGTGACCGATGGACTCGACCATCACGTCCAGATCTTCCAGCAAACCGAGCACACCCGCCGTACCGTGGCGTCCGTGGTCGTAATGCAAGGTCAGACTGCCACTGACGGGATTGACCTTGACCTGATGCACGCCGTCGCGCTCTTCCAAACGGCTCTTCAACCGCTGCAGCAAGCCAGCCAACTCATCACCACGCCTGAGTTTGATGCGCAGACGCCCCGGCACCAGACTGGCAATGCGAGCGGAATGACGGCGAGTGAGCGGTGCTGAGGTCATCTGGCATCTTCCGTTGGATATGTTCCAGCCGCGACTAACCCGGCAAGCGAACGCGCTCACTTCGGCCAGAACACATGGCGCGCGGAACGCCCCGACAGCTGGATCCCGCAACTGCAGGATCAGATCCAGTCGGAATCACTGGCACCGTCGTCCATGTAGGGGTCGTCGGTGTCGTTGGCAAAAAATTGACTTGCCTCAGGCTCCGACTGCTGCGAATCCGCAAACTCGGAGCTATCCGTACCGTAGTAGTTGTTAATGACCGTCTGTTCCGTCAACTGCTCGCCCGTCCGGTCCAGCCATGAGGAACCCATCCCGTGATGGTGTCCGAGCAGGCCTTCGAGCCCCTGGAACAAAAACGACCCGGCGACGACACCGGCCGCCGTTGTGGCCACATTGCCAAGAAAGCTGCCGCCACCCGCCATCGGCGAGGCGGTGACGCCCACGGGGCCCGACGAAGGAACGCGATAGTGGCCGGCACCCGGGACCGCCGCACGGTCAGATGCCGGCTCGGCTTGAGGCGCCCAGGGATTGCGCCCACCCAGGAAGCTGTCCTCGCTGGCAACGGGTCCCGCGCGTCGCGCCCGCTCCAGTTCGGTGATTCTCGCCTTGGCTGCATCCAATGCCTGCTCGACCAGCATTGCCCGCTGCACCAGCAGATAGGCCGCGTCGGGCTGTTGGGCGGTCGCCTCCCGGATCAGGGAGTCGGCGTCGCGATCCTTGTCTGTCAGGCGCACTTCCGTCAACTGCTCCAGAAAACGGGACAAAGCTTGGCGCTCTTGGGAATTCATACGGTCTCCGATTGACACGTTCTGCTGGGGATGGCTCGCATCGTTGGGGCGCACAGGAGAAAAATCAAGCTCACGGAGGCCGAGGCGCCGGATTCATGGTCTAGTTGAACACCCGAACACGGAGTGCCGCCCCGCGTTTCATATACAGGAAGGCGGCTTAGGGAGACCGCCGATCCGGCACGCCAGCTTTAGCGGCCCGTCCGGAAACAATCGGTGAAGATAACGGCTGTTACCCTTATCGTCGCCCAGGGTCTTCTGGATCGCCTTGACGAACATCCGCATATTCGGCAGGTGGCGGTAACGCTGGTAATAATCCTGCATGAACTGGATGATCTCCCAATGGGCGTCGGTCAATTCGATCGCCACGTCGGCGGCGAGCGCCGCAGCGACGCCGGTATCCCAGTCAGACGCATCGAGCAGAAAGCCGTCGTCCGTGGTCGCGATCTCCCGCACACCGACCATAAGCATCGTTCAACACCAGGTAACCGAGGTATCGCAAACGACCGTCAAATCGACGAAGCCCGCAAAATCGACCAACTTGGCACGGGGGATCAGTTCCGATCCGGTCTGTCCCGCCGCGCTGGCGGGCTCAGCCAATACGCAGACCGCAACGTCCGCGGGCAGCGTTTCCAGCCGCGCCGCGTCGGCATGTCCGCGCCGTGCCGCCTCTGCAGCGCCGTCTATCAGCAGCAGCGCATCGCCGTGGTTCAGGCTGGCCAGACACCGAGCAAGCGGCGCATCTGGCTGGCTCGCCTGCGCCACGATATGTAGCACCCGCATCAGGCCACCTGTATCCGTTCGTGTTGTGCCATCAACTGAGGAATCCGATCCTCGGCCAACATCGTCGCCGCAATCCGGCAATCGCGCTCCGAAAATCCGCGAGCCTGCAGCGACTCTACCCCCACGAGAACCTCCTGCACATCGTACAGATCGAGCGCACCCAGCATCGCCTGGGCCCGCTCATCACACGCGCACGCCGGTGTCGACAGCAGGTGCCTTACGCCGTCGTCAAGGAAAACGAGACGGACCGGCTGATCGAACGCCGCGAAGGTGAAGACCATGTCGAGCGTCTCCGCCAACGTGGAGCCGTCGCCCGGTCCAGTCCGAATCACGAACAGGAACTGGGGCGCCGCTGGCATCATGCGCCGAACACGACGCAGCGGTCCGCACGAACGCAGGCATCGACCCACTGCCCGAGTCCGCCGGTGACGAACCCCGGCGCCAGCGCGACGTCTCCGGACCCTGACGGGTCGAGACCGCGGCGTTCCGCGGCCGATACGCACAAAATCAGTCTGAGCCCGCGCCGGGCCGCCAATTCCGCCCACTCGCCCGCGGTCGATCCAGCCGGCGAGTGGGCCGCCAGCAGGCCGGCGCAGACTCCGTCGTAGTAGAAAAAGACCAGTGAGATCTCATGGCCTTTCGCCAGGGCGGCTCTGATAAACTGTAGAGCATGCACCGCGGCGAGGGAAGTCTCAGGGGCACCGTTGACTTGAATCGCATACCGCATGGCCCAATTTTAAGGCATACCATCGAGGCGGCACAGGTCTTCAGACCTGCCTTCCCCCCTTCACCATGGCAGCCGTACCGCGACAGCCGCTTCAGCAGCGAAAGATCCAGGCCCCGCAGGCCCAGGTGCCGATGATCAAATCCCGACCCTTCATCCTGTCCGCCCTGCTCGCAGCGCAGCTCTGTTGCGTTCCGCAGGCGCGCGCCGATGAACCACTGAATCTGCAGTTGCCGGATATCGGCGATCCGACCGGCACGAGCTTCACGCCGCTGCAGGAGCAACAACTCGGCGAGGCCTTCTACCGCAACCTCCACGCTCAGCTCGAAATCAGCCAGGACCCGGAGGCCACGGACTACATCCAGAATCTCGGCCAGCGCCTGACCACCAACAGCGACAAGCCGGAGCAGCCCTTTCATTTCTTTATCGTCAACAGCGCCCAGATCAACGCCTTCGCCGGGCCCGGCGGATTCATCGGGGTGAATTCCGGCCTGATCCTGGCGTCCGAAACGGAAAGCGAACTGGCATCGGTCATGGCGCACGAAATCGCGCACGTGACGCAGCGCCATTTATTCCAGGCCTTCCAGGACTCGTCGCGACTGTCGCTGCCGATGGCCGCGGCCATGCTGGCGGCGATGCTGGTCGGCTCGCAGTCCGCGCAGGGCGGACAGGCCGCGCTGCTGGCCACGCAGGCAGCGATGGCACAGCATCAGATCAACTTCACCCGCGACAACGAAGCGGAAGCCGACCGGGTCGGCATGCAGATCCTGTCGAAATCGGCCTTCGATCCCCGCGGAATGCCGACGTTCTTCGAGCGATTGCAGCAATCCACGCGTTTCTCCGGTCACTCCGCGCCGGAATTCCTGCTGACCCACCCGGTCACGACCTCACGCATCTCCGATACACGTGGCCGTGCCGACAGCTTCCCCTATCGCCAATATCCCGATTCGATCGTTTACCAGTTGATCAGGGCCAAGCTACGGGTCGCCTCGACGCGCGACGCGAAGAATGCCGTAAGCTACTTCAAGCTCATCGAGGGCCAGGGAACGACCGAGCAACAGGATGTCGCCCGCTACGGCCTGGCGCTCGCGCTGATCCGCAACTTCCAGACCCGAGAAGGGCAAGACCTGTTGCGCCAGCTAATCCGGAAATACCCCGACCAGCCGTACTTCGTCAGCGCACTGGGCGAATCGCAGATGGAGGCGAAGGACTATGCTGCGGCCGAGCAAACCTTCGAAGCCGGGCTCAAGCGCTTTCCGGACTACCGTTCCATGATGCTTAATTACGTGCGTACTTCGTTGACGGCGCGCAAACCGGAGCAGGCCCGAAAGCTGCTCCAGCAGTACACGCTGCGCAACAAGCCGGGCCCGGGCATTTACGAGTTGATGGCCGAGATCTACGGGCAGCTCGGGCAGGAGGCCGAATCCCACCGTTTCGTCGCGGAGTATTACTACGCCTCGGGTCAGACCCGCGCCGCCATGCAGCAGCTGGTTCTCGCGCGACGCGCGGCCGGCGACAACCATTACGTGGCGGCGGTGATCGACGAACGCCTGAAGGAACTGCGCGAAGAAGAAATGGACCGGCGCAAGGAAGAGTGAGCGACTCAGTCCGGTCGTTCGAACCCGCGTTCGACCTCGCCGGCACGCCGCAACTCCCGTTTCAGAATCTTGCCGGCGGCGTTCCGCGGCAGCGCTGCGACAATTTCGATTTCGCGCGGCACCTGATGCCGGCCGAGATGCTGGCGACACCAGTCACGAATCGCCGCCTCCGTCAGCGAGCCGGGCTCGTGCAGGGCCACGAAGGCCGCGGGAATCTCCCCATGCAGACGGTGTGGCTGGCCGACCACGGCCACTTCCCGGACCTGCGGCAGTCGATGCACGACTTCCTCGATCATGCGCGGATAGACGTTCATGCCGTTAACGATGATCAGATCCTTCTTCCGGTCGACGATGCTGAAGTAGCCGTCTTCGTCACGCATGCCGAGGTCGCCGGTCAGGAACCATGAGCCGGAAAACGAGGCCGCGGTTTCGTCCGGCAGATTCCAGTAGCCCTTGAACACATTCGCCCCGCGCACGGCGATCTCGCCGACCTCCCCGTCCGGCAATTCGTGGCCATCCTCATCCAGGATCCGCATCTCGACGCCGGGCACCGGTAACCCGACGGTGCCCGGTTTGGCCTTGCCGCCAATCGGATTCACGCAAGTCACCGGGGAACATTCGGTCGGGCCGTCGCCTTCGTAAACGGGTATCCCGAACATCCCCTCGAACTGGGCCAGCACAGCCATCGGCAGGGCCGCACCACCCGAGACGCAAAAGCTCAGCGACCGCAAGCCGCTGCGACGATCCTCCTTCAGCTTGAGAAACATCGTGAACATGCTCGGCACGCCCAGGAAAATGGTCGCCCCCGTCGCCTCAATGACCCTCGCAACCTGATCGGGGTCGAACTTTGGCACCGGCACCAGCGCGCAACCGCAGGTGAGCGGCGTCAGCAGGCCGACAGTCGCCGCGAACGCATGAAACATGGGCAACACGACCAGCACGACGTCATCGCCCGGGCGCCAGTGCATGGCCGCGTGGACGCTGCGCGTGTTGGCCAACAGGTTGCCGTGACTCAGCATCGCCCCCTTCGGCCGGCCCGTAGTCCCCGAGGTGTAGAGGATCGCGGCAAGGTCCTCGGAAGTCAGCGGCGGCAGCGCGGTCGGAACCTGCCTGCTGGCCAGCACATCGCTCCAGGCGAGCGCACCGTCTTCTGCGTCACCCGTACTGATGCATAGACGCAGACTGGCAACCGACGCCATCAACTGACGACCCGCAGCGGCCAGCTGCGGATGGACGATAAGCGCCGTGGCAGCGGAGTCGTTCAGTATGTACGCGAGTTCCTCGTGCGAAAGCAGCAAGTTGCAGGGAACGACGACGGCACCGGCTGTCACGATGCCCAGGTAGGCGACCGCGAACTCGGGGCAGTTGGGACAGTACAGGCCGACACGGTCGCCCTTGCCGACCCCGCGTGTTGCGAGCGTCGCGGCCAGAGCCCCGCAGCCGTCGCTCAAGGTCGCGTAGCTGAGCGGGTCCCGGTCGGGTAGGATGATGGCCGGCGCGTCACCGTGACGCTCGACCACGCTCTGAAAGGCTTCTCGCAGGGAGTCGGACATAGCGCACCAGCGTGATTGGGACCTGTGAAGCCCGAAAACTAGACCGGCAGGGTCTGGCCGCGCGCCAGCTTCGGAAGCTTGCCCTCCAGCCCCATCGCGTAGCGCATGAAGTAAGTCTTCGCGGGTCCGAAGCGCTCCGCGAATCCAAGCCCCAGGTTTCGCACCACCTTCAGCGGTGCATTCTCATTGCCGAAGGCTCGGTAGAACAAATCCATTGCCGTCATCATCATCAAATTGCCGCTACGGCGCATGCGCTCGTACTCGCGCAGCACCTCCATCGACGCAATGTCGCGACGCTGGCTTGCCGCTCGGACCAGCACTTCGGCCAGCGCAGCGGCATCCAGCAAGCCGATGTTGACGCCCTGCCCCGCCAGCGGATGAATCATGTGCGCCGCATCGCCGATCAGCGCGATCCCCGGCTTGACATAGCTGAGTGCATGCTGGCGTCGCAGCGGAAAACTGCCTCGCGCGACGATGCTCCGGATTTCGCCGAGACAGTCAGGGAACGCGGCGTGTACGGCCGCGAGCAGTTCGGCATCGGGCAAGGCCTTGAGTCGCTTGACCTCGTCGGGCGTGTGGTACCAGACCAGCGAAGCGTAAGACCCGGTCAAAGGGAGGAAGGCGCGAGGCCCGGTCGGGGTGAAATGCTGCCAGGTGATGTCCTGCTGCCCGTAACCCGTCTCGACGGTGAGCACCAGCGCCTGCTGCTCGTAGTCCCAGTGGCTGACCCCCATCCCGGCAACCTGACGCACCCGTGAGAAACCGCCGTCGGCGGCAATCATCAAACGGGAGGATAGCGTCCGCCCGTCGTCGAGCGCCACGGTCGAACCATGCGGGTCGTAGTCGATTGCGCGGGTGCTCGCCGGGCAGAACAGTTCGACATTCGAGAAGGCCGGAATGCAGTCGAGCAAAGCGAGCTGGATTACCCGGTTTTCGACGATGTAGCCAAGCACGGATTCATTGATGTCCTCACTGCGAAACTCCACATCGCCCCGCTCTTCCCAGACCCGCATACGCCGAAAAGGACAGGCGCGGCGTTCGGTGATGCCACGCCAGGCACCGACCGTGCTGAAGATGCTGGCGGAGGCAATGCTGACGGCCGACACGCGCACGTCGCGCGGTTGCTCGGCCGAAAAAGCCGGCGGCCGCTCACCCTCGACCACGGCGACGCGCAACGAACTTCCGCCCAGCGCACAGGCCAGCGTCGCGCCGACCATACCGCCGCCGACGATCACCACATCATATTCTTGAGTCATCTTGTTCCCCATCGGCGGCGCTCCACACAGGAACGCGCTTCGCCCATCGCTTTCATTTTGTCGAATTCAAATTTTACCCCAGGAACACAGTCCCCGGCTTGAAAACGCGACAGCCAGCGCATATGCTTTCTAGCCATTTTTGTCTTTGGCGACAGCCTCATCCGCCGCCCTCCTGCAACGCCTGACGCGGTGGAACGCTGCCGGACTGCGGCAGCGGGTGAGGGCCACTCGGCAACAGCCGGGGGCTTGAGATGCATGCTGCAGCGGCCAACTCGAGGAAATCCATGAGTCATTTTGCGCTACCGACGAAGCAAGGGCTTTACGACCCCCGTCACGAACACGATGCCTGCGGTGTAGGATTCATCGCACACATCAAGGGGAAGAAGAGTCATCACATTATCCAGCAGGGCCTGGAGTTACTGCGCAATCTGACCCACCGGGGCGCGGTCGGTGCCGACCCGCTCGCCGGCGACGGCGCCGGTATTCTATTGCAGATCCCGGACGCTTTCCTCCGCGCCGAGTGTGCCAAGCTCAAGATCGAACTGCCGCCCGCAGGCCACTACGGCATCGGGATGGTGTGCCTGCCGCAGGATGCTGCCAACCGCAAGACCTGTGAGCAGATCACCGAGGAAATCATCCGGCGGGAAGGTCAGATCGTGCTCGGATGGCGTGACGTTCCAGTCGACAACAGTCCGCTGGGCAAGAGCGTGCTGCCGGTAGAACCCGTCAACCGCCAGGTCCTGATCGGTCGGGGCACGAACTGCGCCGACCAGAACGTTTTCGAGCGCAAGCTGTTCGTGATCCGGAAACAGATCGAGAACACCGTCCGGCAGTTGAACCTCAGCGACGGCTCAATGTTCTATTTCCCGTCGTTTTCATCCCGGACACTGGTCTACAAGGGCATGCTGCTGGCGGATCAGGTCGGCGTGTATTACCGGGATCTGCAAAATGAAACGATGGTCTCGGGCCTCGCGCTGGTGCACCAGCGCTTCTCGACGAATACCTTCCCGACCTGGGACCTCGCTCATCCCTTTCGGATGATCGCCCATAACGGCGAGATCAATACCATCCGAGGTAACATCAACTGGATGGCGGCGCGCCGTCAGTCGATGTCGTCGGAGTTGCTGGGCGAGGATCTGGAGAAAATCTGGCCGCTGATCGCCGAAGGCCAGTCCGACTCGGCCTGCTTCGACAACGCACTGGAACTGCTGGTCGCCGGGGGCTATAGCCTGGTGCATGCAATGATGCTGCTGATCCCCGAGGCCTGGGCGGGGAACCCGTTGATGGATCAGAAGCGACGCGCTTTCTACGAATACTACTCCGCGCTGATGGAGCCGTGGGATGGCCCCGCGGCAGTCGCCTTCACCGATGGCCGACAGATCGGTGCCACGCTGGATCGGAACGGACTGCGCCCGGCCCGTTACCTGATTACCGATGACGATTACGTGATCATGGCGTCGGAGATGGGGGTCCTAACGGTCCCCGAGCACAAGATCATCAAAAAGTGGCGTCTGCAGCCCGGCAAGATGTTCCTGATCGACACCGAGGAAGGCCGCATCATCGACGACGCGGAGATCAAGGCGTCGCTCGCCGAGCGCGCGCCCTATCAGCGCTGGCTCGATCAAACCCAGATCCATCTCGAGGACCTTCCGCCCGAGGTCGCAGCCATGCCTCCCGACCCGAAGACCCTGCTGGATCGCCAGCAAGCCTTCGGTTACACCCAAGAGGACATCAAGGTCTTTTTCCGGCCGATGGCACTCAGCGGGCAGGAACCCGTCGGGTCGATGGGCACCGACGCGACCCTGGCTGTGCTGTCGAACCGCCCGCGATTGCTCTACGACTACTTCAAGCAGGGTTTCGCGCAGGTCACCAACCCGGCCATCGACCCGATTCGTGAAGAACTGGTCATGTCACTGGTCTCGCATATCGGGCCGCGCCCGAATTTGCTGGCGCTGGGCGCCGGCGGCAACAACATGCGGCTCGAGGTGCACCAACCCATCCTCAGCAACCGCGACCTCGAGAAGGTGCGGCGCATCGAGGCGCGGACTGGCGGCGCGTTCAAGACCAAGACGCTCAGCATCTGTTTTCTCGCCGAAACGGGTGCCTCCGGCATGGAGCCGGCGCTGCGGGCCTTGTGCGAGAGCGCGCAGCGCGCGGTCGAGGACGGCAACAACATCCTGATCCTGTCGGATCGGCAGATGGATGCCGAGCATGTCGCAATTCCGGCACTACTCGCCACCTCCGCGGTCCATCATCACTTGATCCGCGCCGGGCTTCGTACCGTGGCCGGACTGGTCGTCGAAACCGGCGAGGCACGCGAGGTGCATCATTTCGCGTTATTGGCCGGCTACGGGGCCGAGGCCTTGAATCCTTATCTCGCATTCGACACGCTATCGGATCTGCGCCGTCAATTGCCCGAGTCCATGTCGGAAGAGGAGGTCCACAAGCGCTACACGAAAGCGATTGGCAAAGGTCTGTTGAAGATCATGTCGAAGATGGGTATCTCAACCTATCAGTCCTATTGCGGCGCGCAGATCTTCAACGCGATCGGCCTGAGCGATGGACTGCTGGCGGCGTATTTCACCGGCACCGACTGCACAACCGATGGTGCGGGTCTGATCGAGATCGCGGAAGAAACCGTGCGCCGACACCGCCTCGCCTTCAGCGATGCCCCGCTTTACCGCGGCGCGCTCGACGTCGGTGGAGAATTCGCCTATCGGGTGCGTGGCGAGGACCACGCCTGGACGCCCGACACGATCTCCAAACTGCAGCATGCGACGCGCAAGAATGACTGGAACCAGTACGTCGAGTACACGAAAAGCATCAACGAGCAGAACGAACGCCTGCTGACGCTGCGCGGCTTGCTCGATTTCAAGCTGGCGAAGGAGCCGATCCCGCTGGACGAAGTCGAATCGGCCAAAGATATCGTCAAGCGTTTCGCGACCGGTGCGATGTCGTTCGGGTCGATCTCTTATGAAGCGCATACGACCCTCGCCATCGCCATGAACCGGATCGGCGGCAAGTCGAACACCGGTGAAGGCGGCGAGCTGCCCGAGCGGTTCATACCGCTGCCGAACGGCGATTCCATGCGCTCGGCGATCAAGCAGGTGGCGTCGGGACGATTTGGCGTCACCGCCGAATATCTCGTGAACGCCGACGATATTCAAATCAAGGTCTCCCAGGGGGCAAAGCCTGGCGAAGGCGGGCAGTTGCCCGGTCACAAGGTCGACGCCGTCATTGCCAAGGTACGTCATTCGACGCCGGGCGTGGGCCTGATTTCGCCGCCACCCCATCACGACATCTATTCGATCGAGGATTTGGCGCAGCTGATCCACGACCTGAAGAACGTGAATCCGGCTGCTCGCATCAGCGTCAAACTGGTATCCGAAGTTGGTGTCGGTACGGTCGCCGCCGGTGTGGCCAAGGCCCATGCGGATCACGTCACCATCGCCGGCTACGACGGAGGCACCGGGGCCAGCCCGATCACCTCGATCAAACACGCCGGTCTGCCATGGGAAATCGGCTTGGCCGAAACACATCAGACGCTGGTACTGAATCGCCTCCGCGGGCGTATTTCGGTTCAGGCCGACGGTGGCATGCGGACCGGCCGCGACGTCGTGATTGCGGCACTGCTCGGTGCCGACGAGTTCGGTTTTGCGACGGCACCCCTGATCGTCACCGGCTGCATCATGATGCGCAAGTGCCATCTGAATACCTGCCCGGTTGGCGTCGCCACGCAGGATCCCGAACTGCGCAAACGGTTCTCCGGACAGCCGGAACATGTCGTCAACTTCTTCTTCTTCATTGCCGAGGAAGTGCGGCAGTGGATGGCCAAGCTCGGCTTCCGCCGCGTCGACGAGATGATCGGTCGTTCGGACCGCCTCGATATGCGGAAAGCGATCACGCAATGGAAGGCATCGAAGATCGACCTGTCGCGGATGCTCTACACTCCGCCGGCTGGGCCGGATGTCGCGATTTACAATTGCGAGCACCAGGACCACGGACTGGAACAGGCGCTGGATCACCAGTTGATTGCGCAGGCGAAGCCAGCCCTGGAGCAGCGTCAGGCCGTGCAGATCGGCACCGAGATCCGCAATTTCAACCGCACAGTGGGCGCCATGTTGTCCGGAGAGGTCGCGAAGCGCTACGGCCATGCCGGCCTGCCCGACGACACGATCTACATCAAGGCGAAAGGCATTGCAGGACAAAGTTTCGGCGCCTTCCTGGCGGCTGGCGTAACCATCGAACTCGAGGGCGAAGCCAACGACTACGTCGGCAAGGGCCTATCGGGCGGACGACTGGTCGTCTATCCGCCAAAGGAGTGCCCCATCGTTCCACACGAGAACATCATCGTGGGTAACACCGTGCTGTACGGCGCGATCAGCGGCGAATGCTACTTTCGCGGCGTTGCCGGAGAGCGCTTTGCGGTGCGCAATTCCGGGGCGATCGCCGTCGTGGAGGGCGTCGGCGACCATGGCTGCGAGTACATGACCGGTGGCGTGGTCATCGTCCTCGGCGAAACTGGGCGCAACTTCGCGGCCGGGATGTCCGGCGGCGTGGCCTACGTGCTGGATGGGAATGGCGACTTCGCCGCCCGTTGCAATCTGGCGATGGTGGAACTCGAGCCGATCCTGGCCGAGGATAGCGCCCTCGAGAAGGCCGAGCACCAGGGCGGCGATCTCGAAATGCACGGCCTGGTGGACCTGTTGCGCGACATGACCCGCAATGACTTGCAGCGCATTCGCACCCTGGTCGAGAAACATCTCCACTACACCGGTAGCCATCGGGCACGTGAGATTCTCGACAATTGGTCCGTCTACTCTGGCAAGTTCATCAAAGTCATGCCGGTGGATTATCGCCGTGCACTGGAAACCATGCAGGCGTCCAGCGCGCGCTCCGAAGCGCACCACTAGCCGCCGCCAAATCGCGCAGCGATGCCGACCCCTCGGGCGGGTGGAAACTCGCCCCTGCGGACCACCATGACAACAATGCCCGACCCCAGCGCCGGGCCAAGAGGTAAGCAAGCAGATGGGTAAGCCCACCGGTTTTATGGAGATCATGCGGCAGGACCGCCGCTACACGCTGGTCGCGGATCGCGTCAACAACTACCGCGAGTTCACGGTCCCACTGACCGACGAGGAGATCTCCCGCCAGGGCGCACGCTGCATGGACTGCGGCATCCCCTACTGTCACCAGGGCTGTCCCATCAACAACATCATTCCGGACTGGAACGATCTCGTTTACCAGGGCAATTGGCAGGAAGCCATCGAGGTATTGCACAGCACCAACAATTTCCCGGAATTCACCGGCCGGATCTGCCCCGCCCCGTGCGAAGCGTCCTGCACGCTGAACCTGACCGATGAGCCGGTCACGATCAAGACGATCGAATGTTCGATCATCGATAAGGCCTGGGAGAATGGCTGGGTGCAGCCACAAATCCCGCAGCACCGGAGCGGCAAGCGAGTGGCCGTGGTCGGCTCGGGCCCGTCCGGACTCGCCTGCGCGCAACAACTCGCGCGCGCCGGCCATAACGTCGTCGTGTTCGAGAAATCCGACCGGATCGGCGGCTTGTTGCGCTACGGCATCCCGGACTTCAAGATGGAAAAGCACCTGATCGATCGCCGCATCGCCCAGATGCAGGCCGAAGGCGTGATCTTCCGACCCAACACCACAGTCGGCCAAGACATCCCGGCCCAGAACATTGTCAATCACTTCGATGCAGTGGTCCTCGCTGGCGGGTCGGAGAAGCCACGCGACCTGCCCGTTCCCGGCCGTGAACTCGGGGGCGTGTTCTTTGCCATGCAGTTTCTGACACAGCAAAACCGCCGCGTCGCCGGCGACACCGTAGCGGACGACATCGGCATTCTCGCCACCGGCAAACATGTCGTCGTCATCGGCGGGGGCGATACCGGCTCCGACTGTATCGGCACCTCCATCCGCCACGGTGCGGCGAAGGTCACGCAGATCGAAATCCTGCCCAAGCCCCCGGAGAAGGAAGACAAGAGCGTCACCTGGCCCAACTGGCCGAACAAGCTACGGACCTCTTCCTCTCAGGAGGAAGGCTGCGAGCGCATGTGGTGCATTGCCACCAAGCGGTTCGAAGGCGAAGACGGCCGGCTGACCCACATGGTGTGCGCCAAGGTGGAATGGGTTCAGGACAACGGGCGTTGGGTCATGAACGAGATTCCAGGGAGCGAGTTCACCCTGAAGGCCGATCTCGTCCTGTTGGCCATGGGCTTTCTTCACCCCGTACATGAGGGCTTGCTTCAGGAACTGGCGGTCGCGACCGATGAGCGCGGAAACGTCAAAGCTGACACGCTCAGCTACCGCACGACGCTGGACAAAGTCTTCGTCGCCGGTGACATGCGGCGCGGGCAATCGCTGGTGGTATGGGCAATACGCGAGGGGCGTCAAGCCGCCCGGGCAGTCGACGAGTATCTGATGGGCCGTTCGGAACTGCCTCGTTGAACCGTTGCTGAACTGCTTCCGGAGGCAAAGCGGGTGCCCGATTGGCAGTGTCGGACCCGCCCCGCAGCCACATCTGAAGCAGACCTCACTTGAGTCACCGGCGTTCCGACGATGATGGCGGCGCGCCGGAGCCGCCCTCCCCGGGCGAAGCCGCTCCGCGATGAGCCGTAATCGGAAGCTGATGAATCCCGCGCGCAAGTACCTCCGCAGCCTTTCCCAACTGGCGGTCCCAAAGGCGTGACCCGCACACTGACACTGATCCGTGTATTCGGGGCGATGTTGCTGGTCTACAGCCTCGCCGACCTGCCGCCGATTCTCGTGTCGCTGGCCTATCGGGATGGCATGACCTCCCACTTCGTGCAGGACATGACGGTCACTGCAACCGCGGGGCTGATCTTCTACCTCATCGGACGGCCGTTCGAACGCGAACTCAAGGCCAAGGACGGCTTCCTGCTGGTCGTCATGGCGTGGACCGGAGTCGCGGCATTCTCCACTTACCCGTTGATGTCTGCCATCCCGGGACTTTCCTTTACGGACGCGTATTTCGAGGCGATGTCCGGCCTATCGACCACCGGCGCAACAGTGTTGACCGGCCTTGATCAATTGCCAGCCTCGGTTAACTTCTGGCGTCACGAGCTCAATTGGCTGGGCGGAATGGGCATCATCGTCCTTGCGGTTGCCATCCTGCCGGTCCTGGGCGTGGGTGGTCGCCAGATGTTCATGGCCGAGACGCCCGGACCAATGAAGGATAGCAAGCTGACACCGCGCATCACCGAGACCGCCAAGAATCTCTGGCTGATCTATGCAGGGATCACCTTGGCCTGTTTGCTCTCTCTGAAGCTGGCGGGAATGAACTGGCTGGATGCGGTCTGCCACGCCTTCTCGGTGATGGGACTCGGCGGCTTCTCGACTCACGATGCCGGCATCGGTTATTTCGATTCGCCAGCCATCGAGTTCGTTCTGATCTTCTTCATGCTGATCGCGGGCATGAACTTCGCCACCCACTTTCTGGCCTTCAATGCCCGCAACCTGAATCCCTACCGCCATGACATCGAAGTCACACCGTTCCTGGTCCTGGTCTTGGGCAGTTGCGCCGGCATCGCGATCTACCTGTGGCAGCAAGGGACCTATGCCAGCGTCTGGACCGCGCTGAGGTACGCCAGCTTCAACCTTGTGTCCATGGCGACGGATTGCGGCCTAGTGAGTACCGACTTCAACCAGTGGCCCATCTTCGCGCCGCTCTGGATGCTGTTCCTGAGTTGCATCAGCGTCAGCACCGGCTCCACCGGAGGCGGAATCAAGATGATGCGGACTTTGATTCTGCTGAAGCAGAGCCAGTTGCAGATGTTCCTGCTGACGCACCCGTCCTCGGTAAATCCGTTGAAGCTGGGGCACATGGTGATTTCCGAGAACATCATACTGTCCGTTCTCGGCTTCATTTTCGTCTATTTCATGAGCATCGTGATCTTGACGCTGCTCCTGATCGTCAGCGGCCTGGACCTGGAGTCGGCCTTTTCCGCCATCCTGGCCTGCATCAACAACGCAGGTCCTGGGCTCAACAAGGTTGGCCCTGCGACGAACTATGCGATCCTCACGGACTTCCAGACCTGGATCTGTGCCCTCAGCATGTTCCTCGGACGCATCGAGGTGTTCACCGCCCTCATTATCTTCACGCCGACTTTCTGGCGAAAGTGACGTCGTAGCGAGGACTGTGCCGCCCTGGCGCAGCGTCTCCTTGACCGGAGGACACCGCACCGGGGGGGGTAAAAGGGTCTGTCGGATTTACCGCTTCAGACCCGCAGCGATCTGCTCGTGGATGTGAGCCAGATACACGTGACGATCGGCAGCTTCCTGATAGCTACGGGAGGCCGCATCAGCATGTTCGATCAAGTCGAGCAGGTTCGGATCACGGCCGTAGACGTCGTGCTTGTGCTCCTTATAGGCCAGCGCCTGGTTGCGCAGTTGCTGCGCCTTCGCGCTCTCGGCCTTGGCCTCGTCCGAGTACATCGCGGCAATCTTCAGGTGATCAGCCTTGGTCTTGGCCGTCGCGATCAACACGTCGATCTGCACATCCTCTGCACTCTCCCGACGGACAGGTTCTGCGTCGGCCGCAAACAGGACATTACCAGCGCCAAGCGACGCCAGGGCCAGCGCTACGATGGACCATTTTTTCATTAGTGCTCCTCAAAAATGTGATCGGTACCGAAAACCGCAGGACACGCCACGTAGCTGGAACAACCCGCACTACCCGTTGCGATGTCAACCCGCATTGTTGCAGCACTTACCCTCTTTTTCCATAGAGGTTACAGCCTTATTAACGATTGGAAACAGTATTTGAAACGCCTTGCGGCGGACCGGGAAGCCTACCGGACAAACATCTGGCCCGCGGCCTGGGCGAGTTAACAACCCGCGAGAGCCGCGGTTCCGCTCGAAGGAGAACCCATGATCGCGAACCGTATCACCGGTCCTTCAACCGCACCGCCAATACATCGCAGCGGGCGTGGTGAATAACGCTCGTCGCAGTGGATCCCAGGAGGAGTTTAACCCCATGCCGGCCGTGCGAGCCGACGACGATGAGATCGATACCGCGCTCCTGTGCGATTCGGACGATCTCCGTCTTCGGGCTCCCCAGCTCGATCAGCCGACGGTCTTCCGGCACGCCGAAAGCCTGTCCGGCCTGATCCATGCGCGAGCGGGCCGCCTCCAACATCTGGTCCGTCAAATCGATTTCGAACGGCATGACGGGACCATAAGTTGAATCAACGACGGGGAGGCTCTCGACCACGTGCACCAACGTTAGATCGGCCCCATAGCGATCGGCCAGATCTTTTCCATGCTCACACACAAACGTCGCCGACTCGGAGAAGTCGAGGGCAACAAGAACGTGACGGTAGGCCTGCATGATACGTCTCCTGTTTTTGGCGAACTACGCACCGACCACTCTGCCCCGATGATACACCCTGTCGCCTGAAGTCGACGGACGTTCAGGCCGGCAGACCGAACAGCATCGTCATGATCGTATAGGTCACGCCAACATAGGTGAGGGCAAGTATCACGCCGAAGGCGAGCGGCTGCGACACCGCCAAACGCAGCACCTGTGCAATCACGGCGAGGTGCCACACGGTCAGCGCCACCAGACCGAACTGTAATCCGGGAGCGTCCGGCCGCGACAGCCACCATGACAGCAACAGTGCGCCCGGCAGACTGATCAGTGCATCCGTCGCCAGCAGAGCTGTGACCGTCTGCAACAGCCGCGGCAGCCGGTTTGTGACCCTTAACAGCACCCAACAGAACATGAGCAGCAACAGCGACTCGGTGACTGCTTGACCTACGGCTTCCAGCCAGTCGTTCTGTAGACTCAACAGCGCGATCCCGACCATCCAGTAGGCAACCAGCGCGAGCCCGAACAGCAGCCGGGAAGCCGGCACATCCTGTGGCCCTTTCTTGAACAGACAGATATCCACGAACAGCACGATCAGTTCCATCATCTGTCTCCGATGGGCTCGGGTAGCGCCTCCTCCAGCTCGGCCAGTTCCAGAGCCTCGCTGTGCGACAGCCATTCCGTCTCCGCCGCCACCAGCGAGCGAGCGATACGGTCACGCTCGCTCGACAGTGCACCGAGCCGGGCTGCCCCGGCCGGGTCCTGATACAAGCCGGGATCCGCCAGACCCTGTTCGATTTCCAGCATGCGAGCATGCAGGCTTTCGATCTCCAGTTCAGCCTTTCGGACCGCGTTCTGCAGCGGCCTCAAGCGGGTCCGGCGCTCAGCCGCGGTACGACGGTGGTGGCGCGCTGAACCTACGGCATTCGTCTCGCCGCCCGCACCCACGCCGCCGCCCGGCCGTTCCCGGGACCGTTGCCGGTAATCGTCCAGGTCGCCCGGAAAAGGTGTCACACACTGATCCTCGACCAGCAGGAGTTCATCCGATACCGCCCGCAACAGGTAACGATCATGGGAAACCAGCAACAGTGCGCCGGTGTAGTCCTGCAACGCACGCGCGAGCGCGAAACGCATGTCGAGATCGAGATGGTTGGTCGGTTCGTCGAGCAACAGCAGGTTGGGTCTCTGGTAGATCAGCATCGCAAGAACCAAGCGCGCCTTTTCCCCACCCGAAAAGGAATCTATCGGCTCGAAGACGCGGTCGCCCGAAAAACCGAAGCCCCCAAGAAAGGATCGGAGGTCGCGCTCTGTCGCACCGGGATCCAGCGCCGAGATGTGCGCGATCGCCGAGTCGCCAGCATGCAGTTGTTCCAGCGCATGTTGGGCAAAGTATCCGATCGACAGATCGGGTGCGGGTCGCCAGTGCCCCGTGTCCGGCGCATACTGACCCGAGAGCAGCTTCATCAGGGTCGACTTACCGGCTCCATTGCGCCCTACAAGGGCGAATCGATCGCCTGGCATCAGGCTCAGATTCACTTGATCGAGGATCACCTGATGACCAAGTACGACGCGCGCCTCTTCGACCTGCAATAGTGGCGCAGGCAGCTTGGCCGGGCTCGCGAAGCGGAAGTCGAGCGGCGAATCCACATGTGCCTGGGCAATCACCGTCATCCTGGCCAGCGTCTTCATCCGACTCTGTGCCTGTTTGGCCTTGGTTGCCTTCGCCTTGAAACGGTCGATGAACGACTGGACGCGGGCGATTTCGCGCTGCTGCTTCGCTGCTTCGGCGTTACGCTGAGCGAGCATCTCGGCGCGCTTCGCCTCGAAGTCTGAATAGTTGCCCGTATACAGCGTGACAGCCGAATTCTCGATGTGGAGGACGCGATCCACGACGGCGTCCAGAAAGTCGCGGTCGTGCGAAATCAGCAACAAGGTGCCTTCGTAACCCGCAAGCCACTCCTGCAGCCAAATGACGGCGTCGAGGTCGAGGTGATTCGTCGGCTCATCGAGCAGCAGCAGGTCGGAGCGGCACATAAGGGCGCGCGCAAGATTCAGGCGCATCCGCCAGCCGCCCGAGAATTCATTCAGCGGCCGCTCTGCATCCCCTGCAACGAACCCCAGGCCACTCATCAAGCGCGCCGCGCGCGCGCGCGTCGCATAGCCTCCTATCGCTTCGAACCGAGCCTGCGCCTCGTCCAAACGTCGACCGCCGGCGGCGAACCCCCGATGCAAGACTTGTTCAAGTTGACGAAACTCGGCATCGCCGTCCATCACGTAGTCGATGGCCGCCCTTCCGCCCGCAGGGGTCTCCTGGGCGACATGGGCAACGACAGCATTCGGGATCAGGGAGAACTCGCCTGAGTCCGTTTCCAGTTCGCCAAGAATCAGCCGCAACAGGCTTGACTTGCCGACGCCGTTGGCACCGATCAGGCCGATCTTGAAACCCCGGTGGACGGTGAAGCAGGCATCCGAAAACAACAACCTGCCGCCGCAACGGAGAGCCACGGCGTCGAAGCTCAGCATAAACGAGCGCGAAATGGTAGCGTTAAGTCCAGCTGCCGCCCGACGTCAAGCCGAAACGGAATCGGCCTGTGAGATGCGCTCGTCTGCTGCCTTGATGAACTCATGCAGGTTACCCTTGGAAATCGTCGCCCTGGGAACGATCAGGGCGGCGCGAGGGCCGACGAAGACGAAGGCGTACTTTTTCGTTACCTCGATGCGCAGGACATCCTGCCACGGAGTGAAGGACTCACCGGTTGCATTGACCTCGACGAGATTCGCGGGGTCGACCCGCAGCGAAAACTTGCCCAGTATCGAGGCTCTGTCATCGGAGGAGTAGAGGCCGCGTATCTGCCGACGCAGGCTCCACTTCATGTAGGCAGGCACTCCGAAGCCCCAGGCCAGCGCGATGACGGCCACGTAGATCGCAGAGAGCGAATCCTTGTAGTAGAACCACAGGAGCAGCGATACCAGAACCATGAAACCCGGGACTTGGGCCTGGTGTCTTCGGAATTGCTTGCGCAAATCGTCGGATTGCTGGGCGAGATGCTCATTGAAGGCGATCAGGTCGCGTTCCCGGACCTCATAGGAAATTTCTGTCATGACGTTAGCAAGATTTAGTAAGCGGATCCGGCGCGGTGCGAAGCGCAACCAGCAAAGCGCATCGTTCGCGAAATGGCGTAGTATACGCAATATTGCGGGAGGCTAGTCTGTAGGCTGCCGCCACCCCGCCCGCTCACGACTGACGGCAGGAGAATAACGATGAAAGGCGATTCCGGGATACTGCACAAGCTCAATGCGCTACTCACCGGCGAGCTGACGGCTGCGGACCAGTATCGCGCCCACTCCAGGATGTACCGGGACTGGGGCTACACGAAGCTATTCGAACGCATCGACCACGAGATGCAGGAAGAACTGGCCCATGCCGATGCCTTGATCGAACGGATCCTGTTCCTGGAGGGCGTTCCAGACCTCGGATCGCGATTGCCCCTCAATATTGGCCAGACCGTACCGGATATGTTTCGGAACGATCTGCAGGTCGAATACCGCGTCGTTCACGAACTGCGTGAAGTGATCAAGGCCTGCGAGAGCGCTGGTGACTACCGGACCCGCGAGGTCCTTTTGGGACTGTTGCGCGATACCGAAGAGGATCACACCCATTGGCTCGAAACCCAACTGGGGCTGATCGACCAGATCGGTTTACGGAACTACCTGCAGTCCCAGTGCTGACTTGGGAACCGCGCAGAGCCGGCCGCAGCAAAACTACGACTGCCTATTGATAATTATTCTCACCCACCATAAGATACGGGCGGAATCAACAAAGCGTCCCGTGTCATGTACGTTTGCATCTGCAAGAAGGTTACTGATAGCCAGATCCGCCGAGCGGTTGCCGAAGGCGGCGTGTACAACATGCGCACCCTGCGCCGAGAGGTCGGCGGTTGCGACCAGTGCGGTAAGTGCGCCGCCGAGGCCAAGCGTATCCTGCGCTCTAGTCTGGAAGAGAACGCAAGCTTCGAAAACTGCGCGACCGCGTCGTCCTGAAGCCTTCCGAAGGCCCTCGGGGTAATGGCCCTCACGCCGCACCCCTGACGAGTGACGGTCGGATCCCCCTCCGCGATCCTCCTGCCTTACTCACCAAGGCCGACATCTACGCTCAGTTAGACGTGGAGTGACGAGGCGAGGGCCCGGAAGCTGTTCGCATTTCTTTCGACCACAAGTCTTTTGTAAGTCATCAAGAAAAAGAGGGCCCGTGGGCCCTCTGTAAATGCGACATCCCTGTCGTTCTCGCCAATCGACCGATAATCAATCCGCGTGCGCCAAGGCACGCCAGGATCAGAACGTCACAACGACGTCCGTGGAGAACAGGAGCTGATCTTTGCGGTTGCCCTGGTAGCCAACGTCGGCGCCGCCATTGTTGAAGGCGTTGACGCTATCCGACCAGTCGTAGCGGATGTTCGGCCGCACCATGACCCACTGCAGCGGCTTCCAGTTCAAGCCGAGCGTCACTTCGTAATAGCTTGCTGGCTTGTTGAATCCAAAGGCGTTTGGCTGGATCTGGCCGAGCGTACGACCGGGTGAGAACACGCGGGTTCCGTCGTCATCGCGGAACCACTCACCACGGATACCCACGCCCAAGGTGTCGGTCATGTCGTAGAACAGATACGAGTTGATGCCATACCAAGTGGCGTTCTGGACCTTGCCGGATGCGTCGATCGCCGCCTGATCGGCAAAGCCATGGTCATGCTGGAGGACAAAGTGCAGGTCCTCGGTGATATCCTGCTGCGCGACGAGGCTGTAAATACTGACGTTGTTCGGGTTCTTGCCGTTGGCGTCGCCAGCCGTACCGGTGGCGGCCAGGGTCGTGCCCCAATCGGTGTTTTTGTAGGTCAAGCCGCCAAGGAAGGCCCAGTTGTTCATCCCCTGATCAAAGCCGCCGTCCCAGCCACCGAACTGGCTGCCGGTCACGCCGCCGCCGGTGAAGGAAAACTGGTCGTCGATGTTGTAGCTGAACAGCACGCCGGTATGCGTGAACGGTTCGCCGTACTGCATGGTGTACGCATGCGAGTAGAAGAAGTTATCCGGCGCGGTCACGACTTCGTAACCGATGATCGTATAGAAGTGACCGATCTTGGCCGTGATGCCGTTGCCGAACGGGGCGTAGACTTCCAAATAGGCCTGAGGAATCGCCGTGCCGAGGAAGCGCTCGTTCCATAGGTTCAAGTCCCAGTGTCCCTGCGGCGCGCCGTAGGCCTGCGTGAAAATGGCATCGGTACCGAACATGAAGTCGCCGCGGAAACCCACATCCCAGTCGTCGCCCTCGCCGGCGACCTCACGCTGGATATAGAAGTAGGTCTGGTTCAGCTGCAATTCACCGGTCCGGTCGCCAAAAGTCACCGGGCCGTTGAAACCGCCGGGGGAGTTGTTGAAATTCGTGCTGACACCCACGTTGATCCAGGCGCCGATCTTCAACCCCAGATTCTTCATGAAGTCGCTCTCGTTCGGATCCCCGAACGCCCAGTCGGCGAATCCGGTCGTCTCGCCGATATCTTTCGCCAGCCCGGGGACCGCGATCGCGGCGGACAGCAGCCCGCAGATGATTGGGGCCAAGCCTGAGACAGCGTTTCTGTTTTTTGTCATCGAAAACTCCTTACTTTCCACGCTGTTGTATGTTGCACGCCCTATGCCAAAAGCCAGTCGACTGTTTTGTATAGCGATCCATGACAAGCAGAAGACAGAGACGCACCATTCTAGGGCGGTTTGTCCTATTTTCGCACCAGTACAACAACTTTTGCAAAAATGCACCGCGGGAGTAAGGGCTATCGGTCTGGAACATGCTCACCGAAGGCTCGCACGGTTGGTCGAAGCTTGGAACACATCCCCTGGATGCGACACACCAAGCGAGACGCCCAGCGTATTTCAGGCCAGCGTGACCACTCGTGGGAGTCGGCAGGAGCCGCTAGCGACACAAACTGGGCGATGCACGGCACAGCGCCTGCGAGACCTGCGCACCGCGCGACGCAGACGGGAGGTAAAAGTCAGGCGGAACCGCACCGATTCAGGGCGTCGACGCAGGCGTCGAGATCGACATGGCACCGGTGCACCCATTCTTCGCCCCAATAGAAGTTGCAACTCGTCTCGGCGCGCAGCAGGCGCCACCAGGCTTCGTCGAGGGCGCTTCGATCAAGCTCCGCTGCTGGTGTCTCGTTGTTCGCAGCGCGTTCCAAGGCTGTGTTTACGAGCAGGCTTACCGCGTTGACACGCGTGAGAGCGTCACGCTGCGATTGGGAACCGGTCCACTGCGTGAAGTCCCGACCGTGGTGCCAACCGGTATTCCAGGCTCCCGTCTTCACGTGCACTTCGCCATGCGCACCAAAACGGTTCAGATAGTCCGTGATGAAGGTCGGGCGGATCAGCCCGACGGACTTTGTGTGTTCGAGCAACTCGGCGTAAAAGGCACCCCAGAAGTTGGCGGCCATGTTCGTGTTGCGAAACCAGCCACCGTTTTCGCCATCCGTGCAGGTCGTGACCAGCGGCGGGAAGTCGCACCAACGGGTGCGCTCTTCCACTTCCCGCAGAAACCACGAGTACTCCATGCCCGACTCCTGGGCATCGGACAGTTCCCGATCGCGCACGATGACCACGATCGAATCGTCGCCATGGGTCGCGATATGGGGTCGATAGCGCACCTCCTCCCAACGCATGTCCGTCAGCGGTTCGACATGCTCGCTGTCGACGATCACATAGCGGTAGCCATACCGTTTGAGGAGCGGAATCAGCTCCATCGAGAACGCCATCTCAGGCGGCCAAAAGCCATCGAAGCGCTCCCGCCAGAACAGGTGGCGGGCCGTTGCAAGCCAACGTGACAAATGTTCGCCCCGGTCCTGCTCCGGGATCAGCGGCAACACCGGGTGGTAGTATCCGGTCCCAAGAATTTCGAACAGTTCGCGATTTTGTAGGTGCCAAAGAACCGAACCGCAATCGACGATGCCGTAGGTCCGGGACTGGAAATCCGGTTTTGCAAGGTCTTCGAGCAGGGTACCCGAGAGCGACAGATGAACGCGCGCGAGCCCTTCGTAGTCCCACAGGGCGCGTGCCATCCGATCGTAGGCGAACAAGATTTCCTTGGCCTCCCAGGGCGCCTCGGACAATAAGTAGTCGAGATTACCGGGGGGTTGATGGAGATTCAGAACGAGTGCGTGGTGTATCGTCGACATGGCGGCAATGACGGCTGGTAAAGCGAACGCAACGATCGAACCGCACCGGCAGAGCGCAACCGGTCCGGGGTTTCGGTCCGGGGGCCACACGCCTTGGAGTGCCGCCCCCTCCCCGAGGGTTAATGTCGGGGTTTGAACAAATCGTAATAATTTGCGGCCGACTCCTCGGCAACCCGGGCCACGGTCACTCCCTGAAGTCCGGCAATGAAATCGGCCACATGGGCGACATAAGCGGGGTAGTTCGGCTTGCCACGCATCGGGACCGGAGCGAGGTAGGGCGCATCCGTCTCGATCAGATAGCGATCGCGCGGCACGCGTCGCGCCACCTCCTGCAGTACCCGGGCATTCTTGAACGTTACGATGCCTGAAAACGAGATCAGGAAGTTCTGATCCAGTGCCTGACGGGCTTCAGCCCAATCGCCGGTGAAGCAATGGAAAACACCGCCGACCGAGCCGGCGTTCTCTTCGCGCAGAATCCTCAGGGTATCTTCGGCCGCGTCACGGCAATGCACGATCAGCGGCTTCTGGAGCGCCTGCGCCGCCCGAATGTGGGCGCGGAAGCGCTCCTGCTGAACGGCCGCCGGGCAGTCCTGCCAATGGTAGTCGAGCCCAGTCTCGCCGATGGCGACAACCCGCGGATCGGCGCCGAGCGCCAGGAGTTCCGCCTCAGTGGCGGCAGCCGTCTCGCCTTCGTTAGGATGGACGCCGACCGACACATCGATCTGCATCCAAGCGTCGATGAGTTGACGCATCGGCACGTAGTCGGCGAGATTGATCGAGACGCACAGCATACGGCCGAGACCGGCCGCGTGAGCGTGCTCGATGACACCCGAAAAGTCTCCGCTGTAGGGCGTCAGGTCCAAACGATCGAGATGGCAATGGGAGTCAACGAACATCGGCGGTGCTCATACAGCGTTGGCAGTGCGGGGCTTCGATGCCCCGCCGCACTACATCGTAAAGGTCGGACGGTCAGCCTCGACGATACCGGCCAGGTAATTCTCGATGCGGCTGCGGGTCGCGCCACCGTCGTTTTCGCCGAATTGTACTCCGACACCGGGCGTGCGATAGCCTTCGGCCGCTTTCGGCGTGACCCAAACGACCTTCCCGGCCACCGTAACGCGTTCGCTCTCGTCCATCAGCGAGAGGATCAGAATCACCTCGTCGCCGACTTGATAACTCCGGTGGGTTGCCACGAACAAGCCACCATTCCGCACGTACGGCATGTAGGCCGCGTAAAGCGCACTCTTGTCGCGGATCGTGACCGACAGAATACCGACGCGGGCGTTGTCGTTCTCGTCGCTCATCGAACGCAGCGCGCTCCACTCACCGGTCGCCGCAAGCCGTGCGGCAGCAGGCTATCGCGAGTTCTTCAAGCATCAGCGTGCGGTTTGCCTGACCGGACAAAGCGCGCTTGGCACCGAAAGCAAGATCGAGCACGCGGTACAGTGCACGCAGGCGGAGTCTGGCCGCGAGCGCGCCCAGGCCTGAGCCAAGGTCCGGATTGTGCACTGCACGGGAACCCGGCGCGATCTTCAGGCGAATGAGATCCTCCAGCCAGGAAATCAAGCACGATACCAACTCCTCAGGGCCGAACTTTTCCCAACGGCCCGCGGCCTGTATGGGGTCTGCGGCGCCAGTAGCCAGCGCTTCGAACGATGTCAGGATATCGCGGCGCGCGACCAGACGGGAGGGCTCCAGGCTGCGTGCGAGCAGCGGAGCACCTCGCGCGACGATGACGCGCAGTTGCGCCTCTTCCGCCGGCACGTGGTTCCGCAACCACGCCTCGGTCGCCGCACGCGGCGGCAAGGTCACCGCCACCCGCTGACAGCGACTCCGAATCGTTGGCGGCACGGCGCCGGGCTGTTCCGCCAGCAACACGAAACAGGTTTGCAGATCCGGTTCCTCCAGGGTTTTCAGCAAGCTGTTCGCGGCGTAGCGATTCAACCGGTCGACCCTTGGCAGTACCACCATTCGATTATGTGCGTATTGTGGACGAAGCGACAGCGACGCAATGATGTCGCGGACGAGATCCGTCTTCACCGCCTTGCCCGGTTCCGGCGACTCGACGATCACGAAGTCCGGATGCGTCTCCGCCTCCAGCAGGCGACAGGATCCGCATTCGCCACAGGCAAACTCGCCCCTTTCCGAAGGACACAACCGGCGCGCGGCGAAAGCTCGCGCCAGTTCCATCTTGCCCGTCCCTGCGGGGCCATGCACCAGCAGCGCGTGCGGCACACGTCCGTCGGCAATGTAGGTGCGCAGCGCAGACCAGGGGCCTTCCAGCCATGGCAAGGCGGTCAGTAAATCAGAACCAGGAAGCACAGCGTTGCTCCAGTGCTGCGAGGAGGTGGGATCGCACTGCGTCGGCCGGACCCGAGGCACCAATCACGACGATGCGCTCCGGGAATGCCGCAGCCCGCTCCAGATAAGCATCACGCACCCGCTCCTGAAAAGCGAGCGCCTCGGACTCGAAACGGTCCGTGCCGCCGCGGGCGAGCACACGTGCCCTTCCAACCTCGACCGGCGCATCCAGCAACAGTGTGAGGTCCGGCTGCAGCGCGCCCGGCAAGAGCCGCTCCAGAAACCGCAGAGTCGCTGCAGGAACCCCGCGACCTCCGCCCTGATAGGCATAACTGGAATCCGTGAAGCGGTCGGAGACGACCCAGCAACCCCGCGCGAGCGCAGGCCAGATGAGTTCCTGAACGTGCTGCACACGCGCGGCGAACATCATCAGCAACTCCGCCTCGACGGTAACGTGTTCGCTGTGCAACAACAGCGCCCTCAGTCCCTCCCCCAGTTGCGTGCCGCCAGGCTCGCGTGTCACGACAACCTCGCGGCCCCAGGCCCGGATCCGTTCGGCAACGGCCTCGATGCAGGTCGTCTTGCCAACACCCTCCCCGCCTTCCAGCGTGATGAAGCGCCCGCTATTCATCATGCCGTTGTTTCTTTAAGAATGCCGCTACCGCGCGCTGATGCTCGGCCAGCGTGCTGGAAAACACGTGAGACCCGTTACCCGCGGCAACGAAATACAGGCTGTCGCCCGCATCCGGGTGCAGCGCCGCCTGCAGTGACGCCAACCCCGGCATCGCGATTGGCGTCGGCGGCAGACCGGCCCGGGTGTACGTGTTGTAGGGAGTATCAGAAAGCAAGGCCTGCCGTGTGATGTCACCGCGGTAAGCGGCCCCCATACCGTAGATCACGGTGGGGTCGGCCTGCAATCGCATGCCGCGGCGCAAGCGCCTTACGAACACGCCCGCGACACGGGGCCGCTCGGCATCGATCGATGTTTCCTTTTCGACGATCGATGCCAGCGTCAAGGCTTCCGTCGGCGTCGCGTAGGGCAGCCCGTCCTGTCGCTGGCGCCATTCCGTTTCGAGCACCGAGGCCATCTTCTCGTTGGCCCTTCGCAGCAATTCGGTATCCCGATAGCCCTTGGCGAACAGATAGGTATCCGGGAAAAAACGTCCCTCGGGATGTTCTCCGGCCAAACCGATGGCGGCGAGCAGTTCGTCGCGGCCACGACCCGCCAAGGCGTGCTCAAGGGCCGGATGGGCCTGCACCGCATTCAGGATCTGATCGAAGGTCCAGCCCTCGACAAAGGTGATCGCGTGGCGACGGGTTTTCCCCGATGCCAGCAAGGCGAGCAACTGTTCGATCGAGACATGGGGCGGGATCACGTACTCACCGTACTTCAGATTGCGCGCCACGCCTTTCCAGTAGGCCTGGAAAACCAGCCATTTCGGCCATTCGGAGATCCCCTCGGCGCGAAGGCGCCGCGCTACCCCGCGCACGCTCTCGCCCTTGCGGATCTCAAAAATGGTCTCGCTGGAATTTGCCGAAACGGCCCTCACTGCGCCGAGAAACTCTGCCGCAAGGAACAGCAGGCCAACCAGCAGGATGGCGACACCCGCCCAGCGCCAGCGACTCACACCGTGCCCCCGGTTTCGGCCCGAATGCGGGCCTCGAGCTGCCGGTGAAGGCGCTGCGTCACCGGACCTACTGTCCAGGCCAGGTTGTCCAACGCCACGACAGGCCAGATCCGGATCAGGCTGTTGGTCAGGAATACCTCACTGGCCGCACCCAATTCATCGACGGCCACCCGCCGAACTTCGGTTCCAATCCCCTCAGCCGCTGCGAGCGCCAGTACGACCGAACGCATGACACCTGCCACACCGCATCCAGATAGGTCGGGTGTCACCAAGCGCCCTCCGACAACCAAGAAAACGTTGGACATCGTCCCCTCGATCAGGGCCCCTGCATTGTCCAGCATCAGACCCTCGCGAATGAGCGCATCGTCCCACTCGCTGCGGGCCAGGATTTGCTCGAGCCGGTTCATGTGCTTGATTCCCGCGAGCGCGGGATTGACGCCGAGGCGGGACCGACAGAGCCTCACACGAACCCCCTGTTCCGAAGCCTGGCATGAGTGGCTGACGTGCTCCTGCAGACTCAGCACCCGCGTCGGCTGTGTGTCGGCGGTCGGCCGGTAGCCGCGTGGACCGGCCCCGCGCGTGATCTGGATCTTCAGCACGCCATGGCTCTTGACACGACACAATTGCCGGACCTCGGGCTCCAGCACGGAATCCGTGGGAAACGGGATACCGAGCCGGCCACAGTCCCCAGCCAGACGCATCAGATGAAGCGGGAGGAAAATCGGGTGTCCGGCCAAGACCGGCAAGGTCGTGAAGACGCCGTCGCCGTACTGGAAGCCCCGGTCTGCTGCCTCGATGCAGTGACCGTAACGGCCGTTGATCAACAGCATGGCACTCATCATTCTTGCGAATCGGGCGCGACGCGAGACACGTCTTCGCAGCGGCTCATGCAATCCTGCCGGGATAAACCGGGCTGCACGCCGCGCCGACACCATGGTCGGCTTCAAGCTGTCTGGCAGGCTCAGCGCCAGCGCTTGAAAATCAGCGTGCCGTTCGTGCCGCCGAAGCCGAACGAGTTGGACATTGCAACCTCGAGCGGGGCTTCGCGGGCCACATGCGGGACGTAGTCCAGATCGCACTCCGGGTCAGGGTTATCGAGATTGATGGTCGGCGGGATTACCTGATCCTGCAGCGCAAGAACGGAAAATATCGCCTCCACTCCGCCTGCAGCACCCAACATGTGTCCGGTCATTGACTTCGTCGAACTGATCGGAACCCGGTAGGCATGCTCGCCCAAGGCCGACTTGATCGCTTGCGTTTCGGCAAGATCACCGGCCGGTGTCGAGGTCCCGTGCGCATTGACGTAGTCGATCGCATCGGCGTTAAGGGCAGCATCACGCAACGCCAGCCGCATACATCGGGCAGCACCCTCGCCATCCTGCAATGGCTGAGTCATGTGGTAGGCGTCCGAACTCGTGCCATAGCCGATGAGTTCGGCGTAGATCCGCGCTCCGCGCCGCCGGGCATGTTCCAGTTCCTCGAGCACGACTACGCCGGCACCATCGCTGAGTACGAAGCCGTCACGGTCCCTATCCCAGGGTCGACTGGCCTTCGCCGGATCGTCATTGCGACGGGATAGCGCGCGCGCTGAAGCGAACCCGCCCAGCGATGTCGGAGACGTTGCCATCTCGGCCCCGCCGGCCACCATCGCGTCCGCATCGCCATACTGGATGATCCGCGCGGCCTCGCCGATGTTGTGGGTACCGGTCGCGCAGGCGGTCACAATCGCGATGTTCGGGCCCTTCAGTCCGTATTTGATGGACAGATTTCCCGAGATCATGTTGATGATGTTGCTCGGCACGAAGAAAGGCGAGATCTTTCGCGCGCCCCCTTTCAGGAAGGCGTTGTGACCTTCTTCGATCCCGGTGATGCCACCGATGCCCGCGCCGATCGCGACGCCGATCCGTTCCGCATCGTCCCGTTCGGCCGTCAGCCCGGAATCCTCCATTGCCTGACACCCGGCAGCCAGCCCGTAATGGATGAATACATCCATTTTCCGTGCTTCCTTCTCGGGGATGTAGCGGGCAATATCGAAGCCCTTGACGCTGCCTCCGATGCGGGTCGCGAAACCCGAAACGTCGAAGCATTCGATGGGGCCGATACCGCCGCGTCCCTCCCGGACGTTGGTCCACGACTCGGCAGCGGTGAGGCCGACAGGCGACACCATGCCGAGCCCCGTGACGACGACACGTCGTTTGGTCAAGGGTCTACCTGCTTGGTCGAAAAGATGGAACGCCCCGGGGCTGCCCCGGCTGCGGAAATGGCAGGAGGGTCGTGAAGACTCAGGAGTGGCTTTCGATGTAATCGATGGCCTGCTGGACTGTGGTGATTTTCTCGGCGTCCTCGTCCGGAATTTCGCATTCGAATTCCTCTTCGAGCGCCATGACCAACTCCACGGTATCCAGAGAGTCAGCGCCAAGGTCGTCCACGAAGGAGGCTTCGTTGGAAATCTCGTCCTTCACCCCAAGCTGCTCGGCAACGATCTTCTTGACACGTTCTGCAACGTCGCTCATTTCAAATCCTCGATTGTTCTCATTGTCTGTGAGGCGCACATAGTAAAAGGGAACATTCATCAATACAAGACGACGGATGTACCCCTCTACCTCCACTGAAAACTCGCCCGCCGCGGCGCAAACGGCGTTCGATGAACGTTCCCCCGGTCCGCACTTCGAACCGCGGCAAGCTCCACCCGCCCGGTGTACCGACGGCTCCCGCCGCGGGACAGACCGAACCCGCAGCCCACGTTAGGGCATCAGCATCCCACCATTGACATGCAGGGTCTCACCGGTGATGTATGCCGCCTGATCGGAAACGAGGAAGGCGACAGCCGCCGCGATATCGTCGGCCTGGCCGAGACGTCCCAGCGCGATGCTGCCGATCAGCGCGGCCTTATGTTCCTCGGGCAAAGCGTCCGTCATGTCGGTCGCGATGAATCCGGGCGCAACGGCGTTGACCGTGATGCCACGGGACCCGACTTCCCGGGCCAATGATTTCGTGAATCCGATCATCCCCGCCTTGGACGCCGCATAGTTTGTCTGTCCGGCGTTACCCATCGCGCCAACGACGGAGCCGATATTGACGATGCGCCCGGTCTTGGCCTTCATCATCCCGCGGATACAGCCCTTGCACAGGTGGTACACCGAGCTCAGGTTGGTCTGGATGACCCCGTCCCACTCTTCATCCTTCATCCGCATCAGCAGATTGTCCCGCGTGATGCCGGCGTTGTTCACCAGTACGGTCGGTGCGCCGAATTCCTCGGCGACCGACTTCAGAAAGGGCTCGATCGAAGACACATCGGAGACATCGAGCACACGACCGACGCCGGACAAGCCCGCGTCGGCGAACATCGCGCCGATACCGTCAGCCCCGGAGGACGTCGTTGCGGTAGCAATTACCATCAAACCGTCGGCGGCCAATCGCATCGCAATCGCGCGCCCGATGCCGCGGCTGCCTCCGGTCACTATTGCAATCGTCTGGCTCATACCAACAACTCCCGTGCCACAGCGAAGCTCTCCAGATCGTGGATCGACACCGACCGGCAGTCGGATGCTATTCGCTTGTTCAGACCGGTCAACACTTTCCCGGGCCCACACTCGACGATGTGTGTCACACCATGACCGACCAGATGGCGGACCGTCTCGGTCCACCGCACCGACTCGTGCAACTGCGCGGCCAAGACGTCACGGAGGTCGTCGGCCTCAGGGTGCTCGCCCACATCGACGTTGTGAACGACGCGCACGACCGACGGAGCGATCGATAAGGACGACAGCAAGGCGCGCAGTTTGCCGGCCGCGTCACTCATCAGCGCGCAGTGCGAAGGCACGCTGACCGGCAACATCATGGCCCGTTTCGCTCCGGCCTGTTTCGCCTGTTCCACGGCGGTCGCAACGGCTGCCGCATGCCCGGCAATGACGACCTGACCTGGCGCATTGAAGTTCGCGGCGGCGACCAGCGCATCGGGGGTCGACAGTTCCCGACACAGGTGCCCGACCTGCTCGTCGGTCAGGCCCAGCAAGGCCGCCATCGCACCGACACCTTCAGGCACGGCTTCCTGCATCAGCTTGCCGCGCATCCGGACCAGCTGCACTGCGTCAGCGAAGGCGATGCGTCCAGCGCACACCAAAGCGGTGTACTCGCCCAGGCTGTGTCCGGCCATCCAGGCCGGACGCGCGTCCGACTCGGCCTGCCAGAGCCGCCAGACCGCGACGCCAGCCGCGAGCATGGCCGGCTGTGTGTTCTCGGTCCGATTCAGTTCCTCGGCCGGACCTTCGCTGACGAGCCGCCACAGATCGAAGCCCAAGACCTGCGAGGCCTCTGCGAAAGTGCTGTCGACCTCGGGCCGGACCTCGGACAGGCTGCGCAGCATCCCGATGGACTGGGAGCCCTGACCGGGAAACACGAAGGCCAACTGCTCGGACGCGACTGTCATGTCTGCTCTGTCTCCGTCGTTCAATACCGAACCAGCGCGGAACCCCAGGCGAACCCACCGCCGAAGGCCTCCATCAGGATATTCTGCCCCGGTCGGATGCGTCCGTCGCGAACCGCGGCATCCAGCGCCAGCGGAACCGAGGCCGAAGAGGTATTGCCCTGCTTCTCGATGGTCACGACCACGCGATCCATCGACATCCGAAGCTTCTTCGCCGTCGCCGTGATGATCCGGATATTGGCCTGATGCGGCACCAGCCAGTCGATATCCGACTTTTTCATGTGGTTCTGGGCCAACGTCTCGTCGACGATCCGACCCAAGGTGTTGACGGCGACCTTGAACACCTCGTTGCCCTGCATCTGCAGAAAACCGGACTCATCCCCGTTGCTACCGGGTGCCGAGCGACTTGGCAGGAAGAGCAAATCCTGATACTGGCCATCCGAGTGGATATGCGTGCTGAGGATCCCCGGCGTGTCCGAAGCCTCGAGCAAAACCGCGCCGGCCCCGTCACCGAACAGAATGCAGGTACTCCGATCGCTCCAGTCGACGATACGCGAATTGATCTCGCTGCCGATCACCAGCACCCGTTTGGCGTGTCCCGAACGGACATACTGATCGGCGACGCTGAGTGCGAAGATGAACCCGGAGCACGCCGCCTGCACGTCGAAGGCCGCACAGCGCCGTATGCCGAGTCGCTGCTGCACCAGACAGGCAGTACTCGGAAAGACGCGGTCGGGACAACTGGTTGCAACGATGATCAGGTTGATGCTGTCGGGATCGATATCCGCCATTTCGATCGCGGCGCGGGCCGCGTTCTCGGCCATGCTCGAGGCGGTTTCCCATTCCTCGGCCACGCGTCGCTCGCGAATTCCGGTCCGCTCGACGATCCATGCATCCGAGGTATCTACACTCTTGGCAATGTCGTCGTTGGTGACGACCTTCGCCGGCACGTAGCCGCCGGTGCCGACGATGCGGGCGAACCGGGTCAAGCGGATTTCCTCTCCGCGAAGATACTGGCGATCCGTTCCTCGATACGCATCGGTACCGCCTTCTCGACCTCCTTCGCAGCGATCATGATGGCATTCGCGAAAGCGAGGCGATCGGCGTTACCGTGACTTTTCACGACGATGCCGCGCAGCCCGATCAATGTGGCGCCGTTGTATTTGCGGGGATCGATCCGGTCCTTGAACGATTTGAGCACGGGCACCGACGCCAGCCCGACCAGCTTCGTGAGCCAGTTTCGTCCGAATTCCTGCCGCATCAGCTGGCTGATCATCTTGGCCAGACCTTCGCTGGTCTTCAGCGCAACGTTGCCAACAAAGCCATCGGTTACAACGACATCGATAGACCCGGAATACAGATCGTTACCCTCGACATACCCGGCAAAGTTGATATGCGAATCGGCGATCAGGCGCGCGGCCTGCTTCACCTGTTCGTTACCCTTGATCTCCTCCTCGCCGATATTCAACAGCCCGACGCGAGGATTATCCTTGTCTTCAACTGCGCGGACGAGTTCATAGCCCATGACGGCGAACTGCAGCAAATGCTCGGCCGAGCAATCGACATTCGCGCCGAGATCTAGCACATGGGTATGTCCGGCCACCGACGGAACGGCCGAGATGATCGCCGGGCGATCGATACCCGGCAGGGTCTTTAGCACGAACTTGGCGATTGCCATCAGCGCGCCGGTGTTGCCGGCACTGACGCACGCGTGTGCGGTCCCGTCCTTGACCAAGTTGATTGCCACGCGCATCGACGAGTCTTTCTTGTTCCGCAGCGCCTTCGACGGCAGCTCGTGCATTTCCACGCGCTCCGAAGCGTGATGCACGCGCAGCCGCGCGCCGAGACGCTGCTCAGCGTCCGCCACGAGGGGGGCCACCTGAGCCTCATCGCCGACGAGAATCAGGCTCAGCGCCGGATTGGCCGCCAGACACTCCAGCGCGGCCGGAACCACGACCGAGGGACCGAAGTCACCCCCCATCGCATCGAGAGCTATTGTTGTGGGCGAGATCACGCGCACCTACCTGCAGCGTGTGGACGAGAATGCGGGGAGGGCGTCGACGCGGCGAGCCTACTCGGCCTCGACCTCACTCTTCGGCGTAAAGATGCGACGACCGCGATAATAGCCATCCGGGCTGACGTGGTGGCGCAAATGCGTTTCGCCGGTCGTGGCTTCCAGCGACAGAGCCGCAGGACGCAGCGCGTCGTGCGCACGACGCATGCCGCGCTTCGATCGAGTTTTCCGGTTCTGTTGTACGGCCATACCTTGTACCTAGCTCCTACCTAATTCTGCTTCGTATTGGATGGAAACAATCCCGCCAGATCGGCAAACGGCCGCCGCCTTACGTTCCCGTCGGCTCCGGCTGCGACCGCCTCTTGCCCGACAGTTTCGCAGACCTCATGCCGCGGCACCTGAGGAATCGACAGCAGGATCTCGTCTTCGACGATTTCGGCGACACGTAGCACGCGCGGCTCATCGAGAATCACGGGTTCGAAGGGTTCGGGCAGCAGGTCCGCTTGCTCGATTGAGCCGACGAAGCCCAGGGCCACTTCCCGTTCGATGGCGTAAGCCAGATCGCCGAGACAGGATTGACATTGCAAGACCACTCCGGCCTCGACGCGTCCACGCGCCCCTACCACGACGCCCTCTTTCCCAAACTCCAAACGGAAGCGAACCTCCCCTGAGGTCGCAACCATTTGATCGCGCAAGCGCTCCATCGCACCGAGTGGGATCGCTCCGGAGACGACCCTGCCCTTCTCAGCAAAGTCGACAGGATCGATGATGTCCGGTAGCCCCTTCGACATAAGCGCGGGATGATAGCGCGAAGCGGAAGCGGATGTCAAAAACAGATGCCCCACCGAACCCCGCCCAAGCGCCCCACAGGCTCAGATGCATGGGCGCGCAACGGGCTTCAAATCAAGGCGCTGTTCCTGCTGCGAAGCGAGCGGTTCTTCCTCTGATTCGCCAGCCCGCCCGTAGAGACGGATCCAGTCTGCCACGATGGCCGACGAGCGAGGAGAAAGTTGCGGCCATGCGAAGCGCCAGCGCCAGTTGGCGTCACTGAGCGTGCCGGGCGTATTCATGCGATGCCCCGCGCCCAGACCCAGCAGATCCTGCATCGGAATCATGGCTAGGCGCGCGTCCGACGCCAGCGCGCTGCGAATCAAGGCCTCGGGCATTGGAATCTCCGGAAACCCGAGATACGCGTAAACGTGTTGCTGCTCTTCCGGCTTGAGCCCGGCGAACCACGACACCGTCGTATCGTTGTCGTGCGTACCGGTGTAGACGACGCAATTCGGCGGATGATTATGCGGCAGGTAAGGATTTTCCGGTCCGCCATCGAATGCGAATTGCAGAATCTTCATGCCCGGCAGCGCGAAACGGTCGCGCAGCGCATCAACCTCCGGGGTGATCACCCCGAGGTCTTCCGCAATCAATGGCAACGCTGCGCCGTCCCGGGCAAAGGCCCGCAGTGCTGTCTCCAGCAGACGCTCTCCCGGCGCCTTGACCCAGCGCCCCTCAATCGCGGTTGCGGCATCCGCAGGTATCTCCCAGTAGGCTTCGAATCCGCGAAAGTGGTCGATGCGCACCCAGTCGTACAGCGCGAACTGACTGCGCAGCCGACCGAGCCACCATTGGAAGCCATCCGCCTCCATGACCGCCCAGTCGTAGTGCGGGTTACCCCAGCGCTGACCGGTTGCCGAAAAATAGTCCGGCGGCACACCGGCCACGACGCGCGGGTGGCCCTCGGGGGTCAGATCGAAGTATTCGCGGGAGGCCCACACGTCGGCACTGTCGCCGGCGACAAAGATCGGCATGTCCCCGAACAGCAGCACACCTTTCTGTCGTGCGTAGTCCCGCACGACGTTCCATTGCACATGGAAGACGAACTGCTCGAATTCAAAGCGCGACACGTCCGCGGCCAGACGGCGCCGCGCCACGGCGAGAGCGGCCGGCCACCGATCACGCAGCGAGGCCGGCCACTGCTGCCAGGGGTCCTGACCGCATTCTTCGCGCACCGCCATGAACAGCGCGTAATCGTCGAGCCACCATTGATGGTCGGCCACGAATTCCCGGAATGCCACGCGCTCGGGCGTGCTTTCTGGCAGGGCCAGAAAAGTCTTGAAGGCATCGGCGATGGCCTGCCGCCGGGCCCGCTCGGTCTCGAGCGGCGTAGAACCCGGATCGAATCGGGCCAGCCATCCCTTCTCGACGAACCAGCGCGGATCAATCAGCAGCGGACTGCCGGCGTGCACCGACAAACATTGGTAGGGAGAACCGTCGGGATGGGTCGGGTTGATCGGCAAGGTCTGCCAGATCGAAAGCCCCAAATCGGATAACCAGTCGACGAACCGAAGGGCATCGGCACCGAGGTCGCCGTTGCCGGCCCCGCCGGGGAGAGAAGTGATGTGCAGAAGAACCCCGGCACGGCGGCGATCGAGAATACTGTTTGCCTGTGTCACGCTGGACTGATATCCCCCTTGCGGATCAAATGGCGCGAGCACGGAAACCCGTGCTCGCGGTTAAGACCCCGGAGGCAGGACCGCCCCGCCCCCCTGAGTCGGCTGACTGCCCCCAACCAAAAAGCGTACCGCAACGCGTACCCGGAATACTCAAGACGTCGCGGCAGCGGTCTCACCTGGCGTAGTGCAATTTTTGGCCCAGGTCATCGGGGGTAACCAGCACCACACCCCCCGGACTGACATGGAAGCGCTTCGCATCCTCCGCCGGATCTTCACCAATCACTGTGTTCGGCGGAATATTGCAGCCCTTGTCGATGACCGCCTTGGTAATCCGGCAGTGCCGGCCTATGTTGACATCCGGCAGGATCACGGAATCTTTCACGACACAGAAGCTGTTGACGCGAACGTTCGAAAACAGCAACGAGTGGCGTACTTCCGAACCCGAAATGATGCAGCCCCCGGAAACCATAGAATCGACCGCCATACCTCTCCGGTCGGGATCATCGAAGACGAACTTCGCCGGCGGCGTCTGTGCCTGATAGGTCCAGATTGGCCATTCATTATCGTACAGGTTCAGTTCAGGGTCGACATCGATCAGTTCGATGTTGGCGGACCAGTACGCATCCAGGGTGCCGACGTCCCGCCAATAGGCCTGAACGCCGCTCTGCACGTTACGGAATGGATATGCGAAAACGCGGTAGTTCTTAAGCACCGCCGGGATGATGTCCTGACCGAAATCGTGGCTGGAGCCGACCGTATCGGCATCCTTGATCAATTGCTCGAACAGGAAGGCGGTGTTGAAGATATAGATTCCCATCGAGGCCAGCGTGTAATCCGGCCGCCCCGGCATCGGCGGCGGATTCAGCGGTTTTTCGATGAACTCCCGGATGCGGGAGTCATCACCCACATCCATGACGCCGAAGGCGCCGCTGGCCTCTTCGAGCGTGACTTCCATGCAGCCGATCGTGAGATCGGCCTGATTCTCGACATGGGCGGCCAGCATCAGACCGTAGTCCATCTTGTAGATGTGATCACCGGCCAGCACGACGATATACTCGGGCGCCCGCTGCCGCAGGATGTCGAGGTTCTGATACACGGCATCGGCAGTACCCGAATACCAGGTATCCACCAGGCGCTGCTGGGCCGGCATGATGTCGATGAACTCGCCGAACTCGGCCCGGAGGAAACCCCAGCCCTGCTGGATATGACGGATCAGCGAGTCGGCCTTGTACTGGGTCAGCACCCCAACGCGGCGAATACCCGAATTGAGGCAGTTCGACAGCGCGAAATCGATGATACGGAACTTGCCGCCGAAGGGCACCGCGGGCTTGGCCCGCCATTCCGTGAGTTTGTGAAGTCGGGAGCCGCGTCCTCCGGCAAGGATCAAGGCCATGCTCTGCCGGGTGAGGCGACTGACGAAACGCGATGAATGGCTTGATCCTGGCATGTGCAACTCCCGATGCAAGTGGTTCACGGCCCCTTGAGCGCGGGCAATAAGGGCTCAAATTTGTTACCATCGCCGGTCAACTGGTAGGCCTGTTGTCGGCTGCTGGGCGGACGAATTGTACTATTAGAGGATCGATCAAGTGAACCTGAGCGAAGGGCAAGCCCACCTCCATATCCGCTCCGACCTTCCCGAAGACCTCGTCAGACTGATCGAAGCCCGGCACCATGACCCGTTTTCGGCGCTCGGCCGTCACCGCCGCGAAGGCGCCGACCTGATCCGGCTGATTCTTCCGCAAGCCGAGCACGTCACGCTTGGCGACGACGGACCCGAGGTCCCGCGGATCCCCGGGACCGACCTTTTCGAACTGGACATCAGCGGCCTCGAAATCCCCTACCACTACCGGCTGCACTGGCTCGACAAGCAAGGCCAGCGACAGAATCACATCGACCCCTACACGTTTCCGCCGCAGTTGTCCGACTTCGACCTGTACCTGTTCGGCGAAGGGCGTCATTGGCACATCTACCGGATTCTCGGCGCGCACCCGCACACGATCGACGGCATCCCCGGTACCTTGTTCGCGACCTGGGCTCCGAACGCCGAGCGCGTCAGCGTCGTCGGCGATTTCAACGAATGGGACGGACGCCGGCACCCGATGCGGATCCACGGCAGCAGCGGAGTCTGGGAGCTTTTCATTCCCGAGTTGCCGAGCGGCACGCTCTACAAGTTCGAGATCCGCAACCGCCAATACGGCAGCATCCTGCTGAAGACGGACCCCTACGGACAGGAATTCGAGCTGCGTCCCAACACGGCATCGATCGTCCGCAGCGGCGAACCCTACCCGTGGTCCGACGCCGCGTGGATCGAAGCCCGTCAGGGCTGGGACTGGCTGCACGAGCCGCTGTCGATCTACGAGGTCCACCTGGGCTCCTGGCGCCGCACGGCAGACGGTGAGTTCATCGGCTATCGGGAACTGGCGGCCCAACTGGTTCCGTACGTCAAGGCACAGGGCTTCACGCACATCGAGCTGCTGCCGATTACCGAACACCCTCTGGACGCCTCCTGGGGCTATCAGACCACCGGTTATTTCGCCCCGACCCGCCGCTTTGGCAATCCGGATGACTTCCGCTACTTCGTAGACTACTGCCACCAGCACGGCGTGGGCGTGATGCTGGACTGGGTGCCGGCGCATTTCCCGAAGGATGCACACGGCCTGGCGAACTTCGACGGCACCGCATTGTACGAGCACGCCGATCCCCGGCTGGGCGAGCACCGCGACTGGGGCACGCTGATCTATAACTACGGCCGCAACGAAATCCGTAACTTCCTGATCGGCAGCGCCCTGTTCTGGCTGGAAGAGTTCCATCTCGACGGCCTGCGTGTCGATGCCGTGGCGTCCATGCTCTACCTCGACTATTCCCGACAGCCGGGCGACTGGATTCCGAACAAGTATGGCGGCAACGAGAATCTCGAGGCGATCGCCTTCCTGCGCGACCTCAATACCGTGACTCATCAGCAGCATCCGGGCGTGCTCATCATGGCCGAGGAGTCCACGGCCTGGCCCCAGGTCACACGCCCCACCTGGACCGGTGGTCTCGGCTTCTCGATGAAGTGGAACATGGGCTGGATGCACGACTCCCTGGTCTATATGGGGAAGGACCCGGTGCACCGCCACTACCATCACGACATGCTGAGCTTCGGCCTGTTGTACGCGTTCACCGAGAATTTCATTCTGCCCTTCTCGCATGACGAGGTTGTGCACGGCAAACGCTCACTGCTGCACCGGATGCCCGGCGACGAATGGCAGCGCTTCGCCAACCTGCGCGCCCTGTACACCTACATGTTTACCTACCCGGGCAAGAAGCTGCTCTTCATGGGCTGCGAGTTCGGCCAGGGCGAAGAATGGAACTTCGACCGCGAGCTCGACTGGTACGTGGTCGATTATCCACTGCACAAAGGCGTACAGCGACTCGTCGCAGACCTGAACGCCCTTTATCGTGAGGATTCCGCACTGCACTATCACGATTTCGAGGGCCAGGGCTTCGAATGGATCGACTGCCACGACGCAACGCAGTCGGTGCTGAGCTACCTGCGCCGCAATGGCGAAGAGTTCACGGTGACTGTTCTGAACCTGACCCCGGTGCCGCGCTACGATTACCGCATCGGCGTCCCGCTGGACGGCCACTACCGTGAGGTCCTGAACTCCGACGCCACCGTGTATGGCGGCAGCGGCACGGCCAATGGCGAACTCGAGGCCGAAACTCGGGAATGGATGGGCAGGCCTTACTCCATACGTCTGACCTTACCGCCGCTGGCGGGCATCGTAATCCGGCCGGTGACGGCGGAAGGCTCGGAACCGTGAAGAAAATCCTGTTCGTCTCCAGCGAGGTCTTCCCTCTGATGAAGACCGGCGGGCTGGGGGACATCTCCAGCAGCCTGCCGGGCGCATTGCACGCACTGGGGCAGGATGTCCGCGTGCTGACGCCGGCTTATGGCGACACGCTCACGGCCTTGGCACACACCCGCGAAATCACCATCGTTCAGGCCGGGACGGAACTCCGCCTCGTCGAGGGGACGATCCCTGAGACTTCGGTGCCGATCTGGCTGCTCGTTCATCCCGACTTCTCCGAACGCCCCGGCAACCCGTACCTGGCGCCGGACGGCTCGCCGTGGCTCGACAACGCGGAGCGCTTCACGTTTCTGTGCCGGGCCGCCGTCGACATCGCGATGGACCGTGTGGGTCTGGGCTGGAAGCCCGAACTGGTGCACTGCAACGACTGGCAAACCGGGCTGATTCCGCCCTTGCTGGCCGATGAGCCGGCGCGCCCGGCAACCGTCTTCACGGTTCACAACATGGCCTATCAGGGGCTGTTCCCACACGACGTCTTCCTCCGGCTGGGCCTACCGCGCTGGCTCTGGTCGCCGGACGCCCTGGAGTTCTACGAGCAGATGTCGTTCATCAAGGGCGGGCTGGTGTTCTCCGACCGGATCAACACCGTCAGCCCGACCTATGCCGAAGAGATTCAAACCGACGAATTCGGATGCGGTCTGCAAGGCCTGCTGAGAAAGCGCCGCAACGACTTGCGCGGGATCCTGAACGGCATCGACGACGGACACTGGAACCCCGCCAGCGATGCGTTGATCGAGGCCCGATTCGACGTGACATCACTGGATCAGAAAGCCCTCAACAAAACGGCGTTGCGGCGCGAATTCGCGTTGCATGACGCACCGGACCGCGCCCTGGCGGTGCTGGTCGGGCGTCTCGTGCAGCAGAAAGGCATTGATCTCGTCGTTGAGGCGATCCCGGACCTGATCGAAGCCGGGGTGCAACTGGCGGTGCTCGGAACCGGCGATCCGGTCTACGAACAGCGGCTGCTGCAGGCCGTAAGACGCTATCCGGGCCAGGTCGGCGTACGGATTGGCTATGACGAGGCGCTCGCTCACCGGGTCGAGGCCGGCGCCGATCTGTTCCTGATGCCGTCGCGCTTCGAGCCTTGCGGCCTGAACCAGATGTACAGCCAGCGTTACGGTACCGTGCCTGTGGTCCGGCGCGTCGGCGGCCTGGCCGACACGGTCGAGGATGCCAACCCGACCAATCTGACGCTGGGCCGGGCCAGCGGCATTTTGTTCCACGAACCGACACCGGCGGCCCTGGTCAAGGCCGTGCAGCGGGCACTGGTGATTTATCGTCAGCCGGCAGTCTGGCGGAAACTGCAGTGTACCGGCATGTGCAAGGATTTCTCGTGGCGGCAAAGCGCCCGGCAGTACCTGGAGTTGTATCGCGCTGCGGTGCTTTCCTGCCAGCAGGCGAAGGAATCGGCCGGAGCACATTTCCGCAATTGAGTCAGGCACGGCGCAACGCTGTCACGCCAGTCAACGGAGTTCAGAGCTCGGGATCGTTCAGCGCGCCGTAACGCGTTCGGAGTTGGTCCCGGTTCAGCGCGAGCCATTGCAGGGCCACGATCGGGATCGCCGAATCGATTTTGCCCTGCGCAAGCAGATCGATCGCGTCCCGGTAATCGACGACTCGGACCCAGATGTCCTCCTGTTCCTCCGCCAGTCCGTAATGGCCGCCGATCTGACTCGCATCGACGATCCCACAGAACAGCGTCAGCTTTTCGGAACACCCTCCTGGCGTCGTGAAGAACTCATAGACCGGAATCAGCTCTTCGAGCGTGCAGCCGGCTTCTTCCAGGGCCTCACGGTGCGCGACTTCCGGCGGCTCCTCGCCCTCTTCGATCGCCCCGGCGACGATCTCCAGCAACCACGGATCCTGCTCGGTCTTCATCGCGCCCACGCGGAACTGCTCGATCAACACCACTCGATCCAGTTTCGGATCGTAGGGGATCACCGCGACGCAGCGCCCGCGATGAAACAGCTCGCGCTCCAGGACCTCGGACCACCCTCCGCGATACAGCGTATGGCGGAACCGGTAACGAAACAGGCTGAAGAAGCCCTGGTAGACGGTTTCTTCCTCCACGACCGAAAAGGCTTTGTCCATCGGGACAGCGTCCTTGCTCAGCGCAGGGTTGCCGTCAGCAACTGGTTTTTCCACAGCAACCCGGCAAACGTGGTGCCGACACGCTGCGACAAACGCTCGAACCAGTCCTCCGTCTCGGTAAAGTCGGCAAGCTCGGCGGCTCCGATCTCTTTTTCCGCAACCGACCGCACATCACCATAGCCATCGACCAGCCCCAGCGCGACAGCCTCGGGGCCGCTCCAGATCAAGCCCGAGAACAGCTCGGGGTTGTCCTTCAGACGCGCACCCCGACCCTCCTTGACTGCTGCAATGAACTGCTGATGGATGCCGTTCAGAACGGTCTGCACGTGCGCCTGCTCGGTCGGCTGTATGGCCCGGAACGGATCGAGCAGCGCCTTGTGGTCTCCCGCCGTCAATGCGCGCCGTTCGATGCCGAGCTTATCCATCGCGCCGACGAAACCGAAACCATTCATGATGACGCCGATGGAACCGACGATGCTGGAAGGGTTCACGAAGATCTTGTCTGCCGCCGCGGCGATGTAATAACCGCCGGATGCACATAGATCGGTCACGACGGCATGGACCGGCAATTTCGGATGATCCTTTTTAAGGGTCCGAACCGCCTCAAACACATAGGCCGCCTGAACCGGCGTACCCCCGGGCGTGTTCATTTTCAGGATGATGCCCTTGGTGCCCGCGTCCTCGGCCGCCCCCTTCAGCGCCCGGATGATCGCGTCGGCATTGGCGCGACTGCCGTCCGCAATCAGCCCCTCGATCTTGATGACCGCGGTATGAGCCTTGCCGGCCCCTGGACGCGCAGACGAAAGCGGCTTGAACGCGGCCCATAGCGCGATCCCGATATAAGCCAGGAACGCGAGCTTGAAACCGATATTCCAACGCCGCGCGATCCGCTGCTCGCGGATGGATTCCAGCAGCACTTTCTCAAGCACACCGCGCTCCCAGGCGCTTGGCTCCGTTCCACTGGAGGTCTTGTGAGTATGGGTCGGGGCGATTTCCTCGTTCATCGTATTCCGTGTCGGGGTTTGCGAAGTGGACCGGGCGTAGGGCTCAGCCCGCGTGGAGAATTGCCGGCAGATCGACCACCCGGTTCAGACAGCCTAACGGGTTCATTTCGGTCAGCTCGGCGCGATTGTTGGCGCCGCTGGTAACGGCAATCCCGGCGATCCCGGCGTTGGCTGCCATGCGGAGGTCGTGGATCGAGTCACCGATCATGACGGCCCGATGCGGCGCAATGCCGGTGACTGCGAGAATTTCGTGCAGCATCGCGGGATCCGGTTTGGACGCGGTCTCATCGGCGCAGCGCGTCGTCTCGAAGAACGGGCCAACCCCGGTCTGCTCCAGGGCGTGATCCAGCCCCCGCCGAGCCTTGCCGGTCGCGATTGCGAGCCGGAAGCCCGCGTCCCGCAATTCTCCCAGCATATCGGATACCCCATCGAACAGGTCCGCTGCTGTCAACTGACGGGTGAAGAAATGTCGGCGGTAGGCCTCCATCAACGGACCGATGCGCTCGCCGTCCATTCCCGGGAAGGCCGCCTTCAGCGCTTCGTCCAGACTCAAGCCGATGACCGACCGGGCCACGGGATCGGTCGGCACCGGGAGACCGGACTCCAAGGCCGCATTCTGCAGGCACTCGACAATCCAATCGACCGAGTCGAGCAATGTACCATCCCAGTCGAAGACCAGCAGATCGAACCGTCTCACCATCATGGACACCGTTCCAGGAAGGCCTGCAGCTCGGCATCGAGCGGGGCCTCCACCGTCAGCGGCTGGCCCGACCCCGGATGCACGAATGTGAGCCGGGAAGCATGCAGGAAAAGCCGGCGCAGACCCTGTTGCCGAAACGCGCGATTCCGCTCCGACAAACCGTAACGCTCATCGCCGGCAATCGGATGCCCCATGAACTGGGCATGCACGCGGATCTGGTGGGTACGACCCGTGTGCGGCTCCGCCGCAACGAGCGTCGCCGTCTGGAATGCCCGCAGTCGGCGGAATGTCGTCGTGGCCGCTTTGCCGGCGGCGGAGGCCTTGACCATCCGCTCGCCTCCCTGCAGCACATTTTTGTCGAGAGCCGCGTCCACCGTTCGAAATTTCTGATTCCAGGCGCCTGTCAGTAACGCGGTATAAATCTTTTTGACGGCATTCTCGCGGAATTGTTCGTGCAGACCGCGCAGCGCACTGCGTTTCTTGGCGATCACGAGACAGCCGGAGGTATCGCGATCCAGCCGGTGGACGAGTTCCAGAAAACGCGCCTCGGGCCGCAACTTCCGCACGCCTTCGATAATCCCGAGGACCAGACCGCTGCCACCGTGCACGGCGATGCCCGCCGGCTTGTTGATGACCAGCAGTTCGGAATCGTCGATCAGGATCCGCGGCGCCAGCCGCTCTGCGAATGCGTCGACGGCACCGGAGGGTGGCTCATCGGGGCTGGCCGCCACTTGCAGCGGCGGGATGCGGACCAGATCGCCACGGGCGATGCGCCGCGCGGCATCGATCCGTCCGCCGTTAAGGCGGACCTGCCCGGTGCGCAGTATCCGGTAGATGTGGCTTTTCGGAACGCCCTTGAGCTGTGTCAGAAGGAAATTGTCAATGCGCTGTCCGGCGTGTTCCTCGCCGATACGAACAAGCCTGACCGACGCAGGAGGCCGGAGTGTTTCAGTCATTCTCGAATAATAACAAGTTCGTTCGCGAAATTGATGCTGAATGACAAGCTTGTTATAGTGACGACAGTTCAATGCAGAGTTTTCGGGGCGACCTGAGAGACCTCCAGACCGGACGATGGGAACAACTCCGGGTGCAATCGAGATCGGGTAGCGGGCTGGTTCGTGACCGAGCGACAGTGGTCGCGGGGTTCCCGTCGCCGCATTCCGTGAGTGGCTACCGAGCGCCGGCTTCCCTCATTGCGACCGGCCGCAGCTCGACGCGACTGATCGATATCCCAGAACGAACCGCGCGCCGGACCGATCTCCCCGGTTTCCCTCAAGCTTGAGCTCGCATTCGAACTGCCTCGTGCCGCATAACGAACAGGGTTTTCTCGCTCGACCCCAGATGAGCGAGTCGTCTTCCGTCGCATCGTTTTCCCGGAGCGTAGAGCCCCGTGGGATGCGGACTGATGTCGAATGGCAGCGCCGGCCTCAGAACAGCGCGGTGCCATATCGATACAGGCCGATCACCCAAGAAAGAGGCCCATCCTCATGAACGAAAAAGCAGGCGCGTTCCGCGCCGGGAAATGGTCGGCGGCGACACCGAAGGACCTAATAAATGAGAAGAATGCTGATCAACGCGACGCAGCCGGAAGAGCTGCGCGTAGCGCTCGTCGATGGACAGAAACTCTATGATTTCGACATAGAGGTCCCCTCCAAGGAACAGAAGAAGGCCAATATCTATAAAGGCACCATCACCCGAGTAGAGCCGAGCCTCGAAGCCGCGTTCGTCAACTATGGCGCCGATCGCCATGGCTTCCTGCCGTTCAAGGAAATCACGCCGGAAAACATCGCGCGGAACGGTGAAGAGGAGTATACCCGGCGCGACATCAAGGACCTGATCAAGGAAGGTCAGCAGATCATCGTCCAGATCGAAAAGGAGGAACGCGGCAACAAAGGCGCCGCGCTGACCACCTACATCAGTCTGGCCGGCAGCTACCTGGTGCTGATGCCGAACAACCCCAAGGCGGGCGGCATCTCCCGGCGAATCGAGGGCGACATTCGCTCCGACATGCGCGAAGTCATGGCGCAGCTGACGATTCCCGAGGGTATGGGACTGATCGTCCGGACTGCCGGTGGCGGTAAATCGCCCGAGGAATTGCAGTGGGATCTGAACTACCTGCTGCAGCTGTGGGAGGCGATCGAGCGCTCCGCGACCGAAAAGCCCGCACCGTTCCTGATCTTTCAGGAAAGCAACGTCATCATCCGGGCGTTGCGCGACCATCTGCGCGGCGACATCGACGAAATCCTGATCGACAACCCGGCGACGCACAAGCTGGTGCAGAGCTTCCTGCAGCAGGTCATGCCGCAGTTCATCGAGCGCGCGAAGATCTACGCGGACACGGTCCCGCTGTTCAGCCGCTACCAGATCGAAAGCCAGATCGAGCGCGCTTATGCCCGGGACGTGCCGCTGCCATCGGGCGGCGCCATCGTCATCGACCACACCGAGGCGCTGACGACCATCGACATCAACTCGGCGCGGGCGACCAAGGGCGGCGATATCGAAGAAACGGCGCTGAACACCAACCTGGAGGCGGCCGACGAGATTGCCCGGCAATTGCGACTGCGCGATCTGGGCGGCCTGTTCGTGATCGACTTCATCGACATGATGGCCTCGCGCAACCAGCGCGCGGTGGAGACACGCCTGCGCGATGCCGTCAAGAGCGATCGGGCGCGCATCCAGGTCGGCCGGATCTCGCGCTTCGGCCTGATGGAGATGTCGCGCCAGCGGATCCGCCCGTCATTGGGAGAGTCCACTCTGCTGACCTGCCCTCGCTGCAAGGGACAGGGATCGATCCGCAGCGTCGAGTCGCTGTCGCTGTCGATCCTGCGCATCCTCGAAGAGGACGCGATGAAGCGGAACACCGACAAGATCATCGCGCACGTACCGATCGAGGTCGCAACCTTCCTGCTCAACGAAAAGCGCTCGACGCTGGAGCAGATCGAACAGCGGCACGATGTCGGCATCGTCGTGATCCCGAGCAAACACCACGAAACGCCATCTTACGACATCCAGCGCGTGCGTTCGGCCGCCGGCAGCGCCGACGACGAGACGACGACCCGACCGAGCTACGGGATGATCAAGGATCCCGAGACCGCCCCGGCTGCGGCGAAGCCCTCCCGCGAACAGTCGCAGGCGACCCAGGAACCCGCGATACGGAACTTCCTGCCGGCCCAGCCGGCACCCGCCGGCGTTCCCGACAAGGCTCCGGCAGCGCCAGCCCCCAGCGGCGGTTTCATCAAACGCTTTCTGAATATCCTGACCGGTGGTCGGCCGGAGGACGAGGAGGAAAATGCCGAGCCCACTACCGAACGCAAGGAGCCGCCTCGATCGGGCAGCCCCTACGGTTCGGTTCCCAGGCCGACCGAACGCGCCGCGGAGCCCCGCCGCTCGGAAAGCAACAACCACTCGTCGTCCGCGACCCGTGAGGAGAGCGACTCGCACGGGGAGCCGAAGCGCGAGCCCTCGAAGCGGAGCAGCCGCCGCCGGCGCTCCCGCCGCAGCGACGGCGACTCTCGTACACCTTCGAACGGCTCGAGCCCGACTTCGAATTCCCCGCGCGACGCGAGCGAGCCGCGCGAAGAGCGCCGTAGCCCGGAGCGCGCTCCGGAGCCCGTCGTGCGCGAGGAGAGCGCTCCAAGCAATGACATCAGGTCACCCAGCGAAGAAGCTTTCGTAACCTTCGACACGGAAGAAAGCGCAGCGCGGGCAATGGCCGTGGTCTCGTCCCATCCGAAGAGCCGGAACTACCGCGAGCCACGGGAGCCGCGCGAGCGGTCAGCACCCGTGCGCGATGACAGCCCAGTTGAGCGCAGCGATGACGAACCGGTCCTGACTGTCGATGGCGTCGAAGGCGCCACGGAATCGGCCGAGACGCCGCCGCCGCGTTCCAGCCGACGTTCGTCGCGTCGTCGCGGGCGCGGCCGCCGTGGTAGCGGCGGCGGTGACCGCTCGGCGTCCACTGGTAGCGCCTCACCCGACCAACAGGAAGGCGGTGGCGACTTCTCGCCGGCTGAAGGTAATGACTACGACAGCACTCCGTCGCAACAGGCGGAGCCGACCGGCGCCCCGTCGTTCAGCGAAGGCTTTACGCCCCGTGCCGAACCCTCGGCGCCCGAGCCCGCACCTCTGCACGTCGACCATCAGCCTGCACCGCCCGTGTTCGAGGAGCCGCGTCCCACACCCTACCCGAACGGCAACGGCACCAACGAGACATCGGCACCGACGTCGGACTGACTGCGCGCCATTGGGGTCGCCCGCAGCGACCCCGCGGCCGCAAACTGATGCCCCAACGGCGTGGGCCGCCTTGACCGAACGGTCACCCCATTTGCAGCGGAGGGCTCGGTACCCCGACGCCAAGTAAGGCTCTTCCTGCAGAGTTACCCTGGCCGACTACCCGGGCGCTGGATCCTTAACGGGCGAGCCCGTTTCCGGCGCTCCCGGGCCCAGCAGGATCGCGATCGGGCGGGTATGCGGGCTCGCGTCGAGCGCAATGACCAGGGCCGTCGTCAGTGGCACGGACAGGAACATGCCGGTCGTGCCGAACAGCCAGCCCCAGAATAACAGCGCGATCAGGATGGTTAGTGCTGAGATGCCGAGGCCCTTGCCCATGATCCGCGGTTCGAGCACATCGCCGATGACGACATGGATGGCCAGAAAACCTCCCAGGACCAGCGCGGTCGTCTGTAGGTCGGTCTGCACCAGCGCCAGCAGGACCGGCGGAATCATCATCACGATGCCGCCCACCACGGGCACGAAGTTCAGAAAGAAGGCCAGCACGCCCCAGAGAACGGCAAAATCGATCTCCAGCAGGTGCAGCAAAAGCCAGGCGCAGACTCCCGTGGCGAGGCTCATCGCCGTCTTGATGAGCATGTAGTGGTTGATGGAACCAACCAGCTTCTTGAGCCGCGCATCGCCCTCTTCGGTCAGATGGAAGGCGGCCGAGAGCTTCGCGGGCAACGCGGGCGCTTCCAGCAGCATGAAGATCACGATCAACAGCACCATAAGTCCGGTGGCCAACAGATCGCCTGCATTGGACAGCAGCAAGCGCACGACACCGACCACCTTGTTCGGGTCCATAAGGTCAGGCACCGCTTCGCGCGAGCCGCCGATCCCGACGCTCTCGGCCCACCGGCCGAATTGGTCGCTCAACAACAGGAAGCGCTCCTGATAACTCGGCAGGCTTTCCCGGAACCCTTCGAGCGCTCCCGTGGTGATCAGGGCGAACAGGCTGCCGAGGTCTAGTAGCACGAAGACAATCAGCGCCAAGGCGCCCCATTTCGGCACCCCGTGACGCCTCAGCCAGCGCAGCGCCGGCGTGGCGACGATCGTGATGAACACCGCGAGCAGAATCGGGGTCAGTATCGGCGCCGCCAGCTTCATCAGGCCGATTACGAGAGCGCAGGACCCGGCCACCAGGATGGCCCTGGCAGGTGGACTGAAGAGCAAGTCGGACCTCATTCGGGCACTCCCACTGATGGAATGATATGCGGACCGGGACGAAAGCCCGAGCAGTGGCGGACGTTCGCTTGAACCGCGGGCAAAGGATGTGACCCGCGAGATCCGGTGTCAACACGCTGAGGCTGGCACTGGCCCGTCATTCGCCGGCTCGATGCGAACCTCCGCTCCTCGCTGAAGGCAAACGCCATTCCGCCGACGCCGGGTAACGGTAGACGCGCGCGAGGAAGGCGAGTCGCCTTGCGGCGCGAACAGCCCAACACGCCGCAAGTCCGCCTATGGCAAAATGAAGCATGAGGCCCGCGGTCATTCGCGACCGCTTTCTGCCTGATCCGTCATTTCCGGTAGCCGACACTACGCTGCAACCCAGTCGACAGTTTCCACCGCATGCCACTGCCCCAATTCACCCGCGGCGACCTCGACGGCTTCTTCGGATTGTTCATCGACAACCTGCTGCAACTGATGCTGATCGGGCTGCTCGGTCCTGTGGTCTGCGGCTTCACACCGGAACTGATCGCCGAGCGCATCCTGCCCGGCGCCGCTCTCTCGGTGCTGTTCGGCAATCTGTTCTACGCCCGGCAGGCGCGGCGCCTCGCGGCGCGCAGCGGGCGTGCCGATGTCACCGCCCTGCCCTATGGCATCAACACGGTCAGCCTGCTGGCCTTTATGTTCCTGGTCATCGGGCCCGTGTACCGCGAGACCGGCGACCCGGTCCTGGCCTGGAAGGTCGGGCTGTTCGCCTGCTTCGTGAATGCCGGCATGGAACTGGTCGGCGCGTTCGGCGCGGACTGGCTGCGCCGCAATACCCCGCGCTCGGCACTGCTGTCGGCCCTGGCCGGCATTGCGCTGACCTTCATCGGCATGGGCTTCGTGTTCCAGATCTACGCGACTCCCGGCATCGCGTTGCTCCCGATGATGCTGATCCTGGCGGTCTACGCCTCGAAGCGGTCGCTGCCGCTCGGGCTACCGGGCGGCCTCGTCGCGGTGCTGAGCGGCATGGTCATCGCGTGGGTACTGCATGCGGGCGGCTGGATTGCCGCGGCTCCGGTCCCGCCAGCTGCGCCGATCGGCCTGCACCTGCCGCAGCCGGTCATCAGCGCCATGCTGGAACTGATCGGCTCGCCGCTGGGATGGAAATACCTTGCGGTGATTTTCCCGATGGGCCTGTTGAACATCATCGGCTCACTGCAGAACCTGGAAAGCGCCGAGGCAGCCGGCGACCGCTACGAGACGCGCCCGTCACTGCTCGCAAACGGCGTCGGCAGCCTGGTCGCGGCCTCGTTCGGCAGCGCCTTCCCGACGACGATCTACATCGGTCATCCCGCCTGGAAAACTATGGGCGCCGGTACCGGCTATTCGGTTCTGAACGGGTTGGCAATGAGCCTCTTGTGCTTCACGGGCGCGTACGCCTGGGTACTGCGCATCGTGCCGGTCGAAGCCACGCTGGGCATCCTGCTGTGGATCGGCCTGATCATCACGGCCCAGGCCTTCCAGGAAACGCCGCGTCGGCATGCGCTGGCAGTCAGCTTCGGCATGGTCCCGTCGCTGTCGGCCTGGGCGCTGCTGCTGATCGAGACCGCGCTACGCGTCGCCGGCAGTTCGTTGTTCACGGTGGCCGACCGTTTCGGCGGCGATCTGCATATCTATGGCTTGATCGCGCTGAGCCAGGGCTTCGTGTTCACGTCGACCATCCTGGCCGCCGTGCTGGCCTTCATCATCGACCGGCGTTTCGATAGGGCCGCCGCCTGGACGCTCGGCGCCGCCGCACTGTCTTTCTTTGGCGTGATCCACGCTTACACGCTAACCCCGCAGGGCGTGCAGAACCGCTTCGGACTCAACGCGGCACCGGAATTTGCGCTGATTTATGCGCTGTGCGGGCTTATGTTGTGGGTCTTTCACCAAAGGGAGTCGCGACTGGTCGGCATAGCTGTCGCGCCGGAGTCCTGACGTGGTTCAGCGATCGGCCATGCCACTGGTACTGATCACGGTCGTCGCTGCGATTGCGGCCGCGCTGCTGCCGCCTATCGCGCAGGATCCGGCCTATCACGCGTTCGCCGACCGGCGCACTCTGCTCGGCATCCCGAATTGCGCTGACGCGCTCAGCAACCTGCCCTTCATCGTGGTGGGAGCACTGGGACTGCGCTCCCTGTCATCAGGCTATCCGCCCGGCGGCCTGACCGAACTGCTGCCGGCTTATCGCGCATTTTTTGCCGGGATGGTGTTGGTCGGAGTCGGCTCCCTGTACTACCACCTGGATCCGACCAACGCGACACTGGTCTGGGACCGGCTGCCGATGACGATCTCGTTCATGGCTTTTTTTGCGGCCGTCGTCGGCGAGCATCTGTCACCAGCACTCGGACGGCGGCTGCTATGGCCGCTCGTCGTCCTGGGTCTGGCAACCGTGCTGTACTGGCATCTGACCGAAACCGCCGGCCGCGGGGACCTGCGGCCCTATGCCCTGGTGCAGTTCCTGCCACTGGCGCTGATGCCGCTGATCCTGCTGCGCCATCCTTCGCGGCTGCAGGGCACACGCTACCTGTGGGCGGTGCTCGCGGCTTATGCACTGGCCAAGGGCGCCGAAGCGGCCGACGCATGGATCTTTGGCGCTACGGGTTTCGTCAGCGGCCACAGCCTCAAGCATTTGCTTGCTGCGGGCGGAGGTTACGCCTTTCTGTTGGCCTTGCGACAGCGACATCCGTCAAACTGCGACCTTGCAGGATGAGTCTCCCGCGCCCGATAGGCGCCCCGGTGCACTCGTCCACGGCCGACGCCCTTGCTGCGATGGAACCTTCCTCCCTCCGTCCCGTCCCATTGTCTGGGCAGCGCTAGGACATGATGCCGCACGGTTCCCATGCGCACGGGAAGGAACGGCGAACCACCTGCATCACCAATTGCCAACTCTGACAGCGGGGACTCTTTGCTCTGTGGTAGGCTATTCCCATGGCCAAACCGTTGACCGGCGCCGTGCCCGAGGTCCACTGCCAGCGATCTTCAGCGAACGTCGATGACTGCCGCACTTCTACCCGCTCCGACGCGGTTTCACGCGACCCACCGGTCGTCACTGCGCCCCGCGTGTTGCTCATTCGGCGACGCTGCTCCAGCCACAACGCGCACTCTCTCATCTACCGGTAACTGACCATGGCACTATTCGACCGTTATCAGACACGCTACGAAAAGAGCAAGCAGGAGGAATTGAGCCTACAGGAGTTTCTGGAGATCTGCCGCGAGGATCCGTCCGCCTACGCCAGCCCCGCGGAGCGCATGCTGCTCGCGATCGGCGAACCGGTGATGGTGGACACCCGCACCGACGCGCGCCTGAGCCGCGTGTTCGCCAACAAGATGATCAAGCGCTACCCGGCGTTCTCCGACTTCTACGGGATGGAGGAAGTCGTCGAACAGATCGTCGCGTATTTCCGCCACGCAGCCCAGGGGCTGGAAGAACGCAAGCAGATTCTGTACTTGCTCGGGCCGGTCGGCGGCGGCAAATCGTCGCTCGCCGAAAAACTGAAATCGCTGATCGAGAAAGTGCCGTTCTACGCGATCAAGGGATCGCCGGTGAACGAATCGCCGCTCGGCCTGTTCTCGCCGGACGAAGACGGCGCGATCCTCGAAGAGGAATACGGCATCCCGCGTCGCCACGTGAACGGAATCATGTCGCCGTGGGCGGTCAAGCGCCTGCATGAGTACAACGGCGACATCACGCAGTTCAAGGTCGTCAAGCTGTACCCCTCGATCCTGGATCAGCGCGCGGTCACCAAGACCGAACCGGGTGACGAGAACAATCAGGACATCTCGTCGCTGGTCGGCAAGGTCGACATCCGCAAGCTCGAACGCTATTCGCAGGACGATCCCGACGCTTACAGCTTCTCCGGCGGGCTGTGCCTGGGCAACCGCGGCATCATGGAATTCGTCGAGATGTTCAAGGCGCCCATCAAGGTGTTGCACCCGCTGCTGACCGCGACGCAGGAAGGCAACTACAAAGGTACGGAAGGGCTGTCGGCCATCCCGTTCGAAGGCATCATCCTGGCGCACTCGAATGAGTCCGAATGGACGCAGTTCCGCAACAACAAGAACAACGAAGCCTTCCTGGACCGCGTCTATGTGGTCAAGGTGCCGTATTGCCTGCGCGTCAGCGACGAAATCCGGATTTACGAAAAGCTGCTCGCACACAGTTCGCTGTCCGAATCGCCGTGCGCGCCGCACACGCTGAAGATGCTCGCGCAGTTCATCGTGTTGTCGCGGCTGAAGGAACCGGAAAACTCCAACATCTACTCGAAGATGCGGGTCTATGACGGCGAGAACCTGAAGGACACCGACCCGAAGGCCAAGTCCTACCAGGAGTACAAGGACTACGCCGGCGTCGACGAAGGCATGGAAGGCCTGTCGACCCGCTTCGCGTTCAAAATCCTGTCGAAGGTCTTCAATTTCGACCATTCCGAGGTTGCGGCCAACCCGGTCCATCTGCTGTACGTGCTGGAACAGCAGATCGCGCAGGAACAGTTTCCGCCCGAAACACAGGAGCGTTATCTGCGTTTCATCAAGGAATACCTGGTGCCGCGCTACGTCGATTTCATCGGCAAGGAAGTGCAGACCGCCTACCTGGAATCCTATTCGGAATACGGGCAGAACATATTCGACCGCTATGTGACCTATGCCGACTACTGGATCCAGGATCAGGAATACCGCGATCCGGACACCGGCGAAAACTTCGACCGCCGCGCACTGAACGAGGAACTGGAAAAAATCGAGAAACCGGCCGGCATCAGCAACCCGAAGGACTTCCGCAACGAAATCGTCAACTTCGTGCTGCGTGCACGCGCCAGCAACGCCGGGCGCAACCCGGCCTGGACCAGCTACGAGAAACTGCGCGCGGTTATCGAGAAGAAGATGTTCGCCAACACCGAGGAGTTGCTGCCCGTCATCTCCTTCAATGCGAAGGCCTCGGCGGACGATCAGAAAAAGCATGAGGATTTTGTGAACCGCATGGTGCTGAAGGGCTACACGCCGAAGCAGGTGCGGCTCTTGTCCGAATGGTATCTGCGCGTCAGGAAGTCCTCCTGAGGCAGGGCCCAGCCTATGTCCAGCTTCGTCGATCGCCGGCTGAATCCGAAGAACAAGAGCGCCGTCAACCGTCAGCGCTTTCTGAAGCGTTTTCACACGCAGATTCGGCGGGCGGTCGCGGATGCGATCTCGAAACGCTCGGTCACCGACATCGAAAGCGGGGAGAAAGTTCGCATTCCATCGCGCGACACGTCCGAACCCTACTTCAAGCACGGACCCGGCGGACGGCGCGAGATGGTCCATCCGGGCAACCAGAAGTTCGTCACGGGCGACCGCGTCGCCCGACCCGAGGGCGGCGGCGGCAAGGGCGGCGGTCAGGGTGACGACTCCACCGAAGGCACCGACGATTTCGTCTTCGAACTGACGCGGGAAGAATTCCTCGATTATTTCTTCGAAGACCTGGAACTGCCGAATCTGGTCAAGACGCAACTCGCGCGCGAGGAAACCCCAAAGAGTGTGCGAGCCGGCTTCACGTCCGATGGCGTGCCCGCCAACCTGCACGTGCTGCGCTCGCTGCGTGGCGCGCTGGCCCGTCGCACCGCCCTGTCCGGTCCTCACCGACGCGAAAAGCTGGCGCTCGAAGAGGAACTGGAGGCGCTGCTGCCGGAGACCGACGGTAACCGGACACGCATCGCTGTGTTGCGCGAGGAGATCGAGGCCCTGCAGCGAAAAATCGACGCCGTACCGTTCATCGACACCTTCGATCTGCGCTATCGCAGCCGCGTGCAACTGCCGGCGCCGACCTCGAAGGCCGTCATGTTTTGCGTCATGGACGTCTCCGGCTCGATGGATCAGGCCAAGAAGGACTTGGCGAAGCGCTTCTTCCTGCTGCTGTACCTGTTCCTGCGCCGCAACTACGACCGCATCGACGTGGTATTCATCCGCCACCACACGATCGCCCAGGAAGTGGACGAAGAAACCTTCTTCTATTCCCGCGAGAGCGGCGGCACGGTCGTGTCGAGCGCGCTGAACCTGATGCGCGACGTGATCCACGAGCGCTATCCGACGCGCGAGTGGAACATTTATGGTGCGCAGGCCTCCGACGGCGACAACTGGCCGGAGGACTCGGGGAAGTGCCACACGATACTCAGCGACGAGATCATGCCGTCGGTGCAGTACTACGCCTACATCGAGATCAACAACGACAATCGCCAGGGGCTTTGGGCCGAATACGAAAAGGTCGAGGAAGCCTGGCCGAACTTTGCGATGCGCGCAATCTACGACGCCTCCGAAATCTACCCCGTGTTCCGCGAACTGTTCCAGAAACAACAGGCATGAAGCCGCTTTCCGAAGGCTCCGAGTGGACGTTCGAATTGCTCGAACGCTACGACCGTGAAATCGCGCGCATCGCCGCGGAATTCGGTCTGGACACGTATCCGAACCAGATCGAGGTCATCACCTCCGAACAGATGATGGATGCCTATTCGAGCACCGGTATGCCGGTGTTCTACCATCACTGGTCGTTCGGCAAGCAGTTCCTCAGCGTCGAGAAGAGTTACCGGCGCGGGCAGATGGGCCTGGCTTACGAACTGGTCATCAATTCGAACCCCTGCATCGCCTATCTGATGGAGGAGAACACGATGACCATGCAGGCGCTGGTCATCGCCCACGCCTGCTACGGGCACAACTCTTTCTTCAAGAACAACTACCTGTTCAAGGCGTGGACCAGCGCCGACGCCATCGTCGACTATCTGGTCTTCGCCCGTAACTATATCTCGCAGTGCGAGGAACGCCACGGCCAGGAGGCGGTGGAGGACATCCTGGACTCCTGCCACGCCTTGATGAGCTACGGCGTCGACCGATACCGGAAACCACCACCGCTGTCGATGGAAGAGGAACGGACCCGCCAGCAGGAGCGCGCCGACTACCTCCAGTCGCAGCTGAACGACTTGTGGCGCATCACAGTGCCGTCCCGGGCCCATGCCGGCGCGCAGAAGCATGAGCGTTTCCTGCCGGAGCCCGAGGAAAACCTTTTGTATTTCATTGAGAAAAACGCGCCGCTGCTCGAAACCTGGCAGCGCGAAATCATCCGTATCGTCCGCAAGGTCGGCCAGTATCTGTACCCGCAGCGGCAGACCAAGGTCATGAACGAGGGCTGGGCCACGTTCTGGCATTACACGCTGCTGAACCGGATGTTCGAGGAAGGTCTGGTGACCGAAGGCTTCATGCTGGAGTTCCTGTCGTCGCATACCAATGTCGTGTTCCAGCCGACTTATGACAAGCCTTACTACAGCGGCATCAATCCCTACGCGCTGGGCTTCGCGATGATGAGCGACATCCGCCGCATCTGCGAGCGACCCACCGACGAAGATCGGCACTGGTTTCCGGAATGGGCCGGCTCCGATTGGGTCAAGACGCTGGACTGGGCGATGCGGAACTTCAAGGACGAGAGCTTCATCGCGCAGTTCCTGTCGCCGCAGGTCATCCGCGACTTTAAGCTATTCAGCGTCCTGGACGACGAGGACGATGACGAACTGGAAATTACCGGCATCCACGACGAGGCCGGCTACCGGGCGGTGCGCCAGCGCCTGTCCGACCAATACAACCTCGGCAACCTGGAACCGAACATCCAGGTCTACGACGTGGACACACGCGGCGACCGTTCGCTGACCCTACGCCATTACCGCCACAACCGCCGCCCCCTCGCCGACAACGCCGACGAGATGCTGCGCCATGTCCGCCGCCTCTGGGGCTTCACCGTGTTCCTCGAATCGGTCGAGCCGGACGGCCGGGTCGTCGACACCTTCGAGACGGATTGAGCGAGGAGCGACCCCACGCGCCCAGCGACCTGGGGCCAGCCTCCGCACTACGCTGAGTTTGCTCCCGGCTTTACCCCGGCCACTGATCCAAGAGCGACAGGTATCGCTGACAGCCGGGATACGTGTCGCGGGATTGAGGCACCTCCAGCCTATCCTCGCGGTTGTCCGACAGCGTCCCAGGTGCCAGCCGGCCACAGCCGTCCCTGTTCGCTGCACATTACAGGACGAGCTCCCTGCCCCGACTGCGCGCGCGGATGCCCGGCCTGGCGCTTCAGGCGCCGCGCACCTCAGGCCAAGCCGCGATCAAGTCTACAAGAAGAATCTGATATAGTGATGTCGGCGTCGGCTAGGCCGACATAGTGCTTCGACAACAGGCGGCCGCAAGGGCATGCCTGTCCGGGAGGGGTCGGAGCATGGATGCCGCTCGGTTCGGGGGATGGCGAACCGGCTTTTGGGGGGATTATCGATAACCCCGCAGCGGATTGTCAGGAGACACCCATGGGTTCGATCACGTTTTCCCGAGCGCCGTCCGCCTCGGCCCGGCCCGCCGTTCGTCCGCCGAGCGCTCATCATTCGCACCCGCGCCACCCGTTACCACCGTTCTCATCTCAGCCGCCTGCCGCGGCGACAGGTCGCTACATTTACCTGATGCTGATCCCGTTGCTGCTGATGGCGGCGGCAAGCGCGACCGCGAGCGGCGAGACGACCCGGATCAGTGAACGTTCGGGCAGCAGCGTCGGGTTGTCGAGCTACGAGCGACCCGGCGTTTCTGCTGATGGGCGTTATGTCGCCTTTGCTTCGCGATCCAGCGACGTGGTGGCTGGCGATACGAACGGGGTATCGGATGTGTTCGTGCGCGACCGGGCCACGCGACGAACCATCAGGATCAGCGTCGGCTCGGATGGCAGGCAAGCTGACGCGATGTCGGATGCACCGTCCCTGTCCCCCAATGGCCGCTTCATCGCCTTCCGTTCATCCGCCAGCAATCTCGTGCCCTCCGACACGAATGGCGCCGCGGATGTCTTCGTCCATGATCTGAAAACGGGTGAGACGACTCGCGCCAGCATCGACTCGAGCGGAACGCAGGGCAATCTTTCTTCCGGTCCCGAGATCGCCCTCTCCGCTGATGGTCGCTTCATCGCTTTCAGTTCGGCGGCGTCGAATCTCGTTCCCGGCGACACCAACGGCGAGCGCGACTTCTTCGTCCACGACCGAAACACGCGCGAGACCAAGCGCATCAATGTCGATTCCCGGGGCAGACAATCGACGTTGGCCTACAGCGACAACGGTTTGGCCATCTCGGCCGATGGCCGCTTCGTGGCCTTCACGTCGAGTGCCAATGCGCTGGTCCCCGGCGATAACAACGACAGAGCCGACGTCTTTGTCCATGACCGGCAAACGCAGGAAACCACCCGTGTCAGTGTCGATTCGGCTGGCGCCGAGCAGAACGGATCGGTGTTGCGGGGCATAGACCTGTCGGCCGACGGGCGGTACGTCGCATTTTCTTCCGGGGCGGACAATCTCGTACCCGACGACACCAATCGCGTCTACGACATTTTCGTGCACGATCGATCGAATGGTATGACCACTCTGGCCAGTGGACGGTCCGGAGCCGCCCCGCCGTTTGGCAATGCGCTGGAGCCCAGGCTCTCGGCCGACGGCCGCTTCGTCGCATTCGGTTCGCTCGACCCGAACTTCGCCTCCGGTGACGCCAATCGGGCCGGCGACGTCTTCGTCTACGACCGCCTGACGCGGCAGACCCAGCGGATCAGCAGCAATCCGGACGGAGTTGCCGGCGACGCGGGCTCGTTCGTTCCTGCGTCGATATCCGCCGACGGGCGCTTTGTCGCGTTCACCTCGGATGCCAGCGACCTGATTGACCACGATACCAACGGAGCCACCGACGTCTTCGTCCGCGACCGGTTGGTGGACCGTGCCGCAATGGCCGACCTGGCCGTCACGCAGACCGTCAGCCCGAGTGCGTTCGAGCCGCTCGCCCCAGTGACGTACACCGTGACGGCCGTGAACCACGGGCCCGATCCTGCCACCGAGGTCGCGCTCGTCGATCGCCCGCCACTCCTCAGCGCGAGCGTAAGCAGCGCGATGCCCAGCCAGGGCCATTGCAGCCAAGGCACACCAGTCGTCTGCTACTTCGGTGTGCTCGCGCCCGGCGCCGAAGCCACCGTCACACTGACCCTGCAACCCCGATGGCAAGGCACTCCGAGCCTGTCGAACACCGCCTCCATCAGCGCATCACCCGTCGACCCGGACAACGGCAACAACCGTTCGGCGGTCCGGGTGGATGCAGCCTCTCAAGCCACAACCACACGCTGATGCATCCGATGCGGTCGACCCGACAAAGGCGCCCTGCCCCCTGTACTTGAACGAACTCTATTGAAATCAACGGAAAACAGACCATGACGGCACCGCCCCGTTCCCCTCAAGAAGCCCGCAGGGCAATGTGGCCCATCTTTCGCTGCCCGCCACTCGTGCTGGTCATGATGACCGATTACGCGCTGGCCGCCGGCGAGACCACGCTCGTCAGTGTGTCCCAAACGGGGCAGCGCGGTGACAAGTCCTCTCGCGAGAGCGCCCTGTCGGCCGACGGACGCTACGTCGCTTTCATTTCAGGTGCCGGCAATCTGGTTCCGGATGACACCAATAACGCCTGGGATGCCTTCGTCCGCGATCGAGTGTCCGGGAAAACGACCCGCGTTAGCGTCACCTCCGACGGCCAGCAAAGTGAGGGAGATACGTTCATCGGTCTGCGAGTGGCAATTTCTGCGAACGGCCGTTACGTGGCTTTTCGGTCTTCTGCCCGCGACCTCGTCCCGCAAGACAACAATCGCGCGGCCGATATCTTCGTGCACGATCGGAAAACGGGTCGCACGGAACGCGTCAGCGTCGACTCCTCGGGTAATGAGGGTAACGCCAATTCGGCTTGGCCATCCATTTCCGCCGATGGTCGGTTCGTGGCCTTTTGGTCCGTTGCCAGTAACCTGGTGCCTGATGACACCAATGACCGGAATGACGTGTTTGTGCACGACCGGGTCACCGGCCGGACGGATCGTGTCAGCGTCGATTCGGCTGGCAATCAGTTTCTGCGTGCCGATTCGATGGACTGCGCAATATCCGGCAACGGCCGTTACATCGCGTTCAGCAAGGGTTTCAGTAATCCCTTACTGGGTATACCAGCACCTCCGGATGGGGGTATCTATCTGCATGATCGTCAGACGCGCGAGACGGTGCTGGCCAGTTTCGACGCTGCCAACAACCCGGTCTTTGAAGCCGGCTTCGATCCGGTCGTCTCCGCAGATGGCAGGTTCGTCGTGTTTGCTACCGGAATGCCACTTGTGCCGAGCGACACCAACGGAACTACTGACGTCTACATTCGGGATCGGCAGGGCGAACGAACCATCCTCGCCAGCGTCGACTTCGCAGGAAGGCCGACCCGGGACGGCGGCTCGCGTCCCGTGATCTCCTCCGATGGGCGCTTTGTTTCTTTTCTATCGGCGACCGTACAACTCTACGACTCGACGACCGGCCGATCAGCCTTGGTGACCGATGAGCTACCGGGCCCCACGGGCTTCTGCCGCAACGGCGGTGTATCGGCCGACGGCCGGGTTGTTGGCTTCGAATGCACCACTAATTCCGACACCGCGCAGAAATTTGACACCTTCGTTCGCGACCGCCTGCTCGATCGCTCGGCGACGGCCGACCTCGCCGTCACACAAACCGTCAGCCCGAGTGCGTTCGAGCCGCTCGCCCCGGTGACGTATACCGTGACGGCCGTCAACCACGGGCCCGATGCCGCCGACGAAGTCTCGCTCTATGACAGCCCAGCGCTGCGCAGCGCGACCGTGAGCAGCGCCACGCCCAGCCAGGGCCACTGCAGCCAGGGTGCACCGCTGGTCTGCTATTTCGGCGCGCTCGCGCCCGGCGCCGAAGCCACCCTGACGCTGACCCTGCAACCCAAGTGGCGGGGCACCCCACGCCTGTCGAACACCGCGCGCATCAGCGCCGCTCCGGTCGATCCCTTGTCGCGGAATAACGCGACCACGCTCCGCATCGATGGCGCGCCATAGGAGACAGGCGCGCGGCAAACACCAACACCGCGCGGTGCCGGCTTGCCGCTGCCTGCCCGCCAGTGCAGGAGCGGCAAGCAACCGACTTTCAACACGACGACGTTTTGACTGACTTTCAACCGCGAGAAACCACCATGAACTCCCCGATCCCAGGGAATGGCAGTCCGAATGGGTGCCTGCGCCAAGGCGACAGCGATCCAGCAACGGCAGCGGCAGCGGCCGGACACCAGGCACCGACGGCAGAGACTCACCCGCGCACCGCAGCCCTACGTGTGGCGCCACTGATGTTCGCGGCGGGTTTGACCCTGGCCACCGCGGTCCACGCGGTTGGCGAGACCACCCGGGTCAGTGTCGATTCCACGGGTGAACAGGGCAATCGCACATCGCTGTATCCGTCGCTCTCCGCGGACGGGCGCTTCGTGGCGTTTGTGAGCGATGCCGATAATCTTGTCCCGAACGATACCAACCGCAGCGGCGATGTCTTTGTTCATGACCGGCGCACGAGACAAACGACCCGCGTCAGCGTCGCCTCCACGGGAGAACAAGCGCAAAGATCCAGATACAGTCCCCTCCACACGGCACTTTCTGCCGACGGCCGCTTCGTGGCCTACGCGTCCTCCTCGACCAATCTCGTCCCTGGCGACACCAATGGAACTCAGGACATCTTCGTTCACGATCGGCTGAGCCATCAGACGACGCGTGTCAGCGTCGATTCCCTAGGCGAACAGGGCAATAGCGTGTCATCCGATCCGAGCCTCTCCGCGGATGGGCGCTTCGTGGCCTTTTCTTCATTCGCTTCCAATCTCGTTCCCGGCGATACCAACAACCAATACGATGTCTTCGTGCATGACCGCAAGTTGCATCAGACCATCCGCGTCAGCGTCACTTCTGCCGGCTTGCAGGGACGCGACCATTCGATCGAACCCGCCCTTTCCGCCGACGGGCGTTTCGTCGCGTTCACGTCCTTCGGTACCGACCTCGCACCTGGCGATGGCGTCGGGGGGGAATTTATCCTTGTTCATGACCGGCAGACACATGAGACCACTCGCATCACCCACTATTCCACGACCGGCATTGCTTACTCCGGATTTCCGTCGATATCGGCTGACGGACAGTTTGTTGCCTTCGCTTCCACGTATCGCTTTGTCCCGGACGACACTAACATCAAGGAAGACATCTTCGTTTATGACCGGTTGACGCGTCAGACGAGCCGAGTCAGCGTCGCTTCCGACGGCAGTCAAGCGAACGGCACATCCTCCTACCACTCCAGCCTCTCGGCCGACGGACGGTTTGTTGCCTTCAGTTCCGAAGCGACCAATCTCGCCCCCGGCGACATGAATGGGGCCCTCGATATCTACGTGCACGACCGGTTGAGCCGCCAGACGACCCGCATCACCGGGGATTCCTCGGGCAAGGATATTGCGGCGTTTCCGAGGCTTTCCGCCGATGGGCGTTTCGTGGCCTTTCTCTCTGGCGTCAGCAATCTCGTTCCAGGCGACACGAACGACGCCCCGGACTCATTCGTTCACGACCGCCTGATCGATCGCTCGGCCACGGCCGACCTGGCCGTGACCCAGACCGTCAGCCCCTCGCCCTTCCCGGCGTCCAGTCCGATCACCTACACCATCACCGTAAGCAATCACGGCCCGGACGCCGCCAACGACGTCACGCTGATCGACGGACCGTTGAAGGCCTCAGCGGTACCCAGCCAGGGCACCTGCAGCGCCGGAGCTCCCAAAGTCTGTTACCTGGGAACGCTGGCGGCCGGTGCCGAAGCGACCGTCACCCTCACCCTGCGTCCCCGCTCGCCCGGCACGACTCGGGTATGGAATTCCGCGCGGGTCGATGCCGCCCCGGTCGATCCGAACCCGCGCAATAACAAGACCGGCCTGCATGCCAGCGCCGCGCCCTAACCCGTCCAGCAGTTTCGATGCGCCCGCAGGTGTCGTCCGACTCGCGGCGCATGCTGGGGGTAGCCCTCAGTGCCGCACGGCATTCGAGTAGAGGTTGATCACGATTACGCCGGCCACGATCAGCGCGACGCCGATCAAGGCCGGCGTATCCAGTGCCTGTTGGTAAAGCACCCAACCCAGCAGCGACACGAGGACGACGCCGACGCCGGACCAGATCGCATAGGCGATGCCGACCGGTATCGAATCCAGGGTCAGCGACAGAAAAAAGAACGCGACCGCGTACCCCGCAAAAACGAGCAACGAGGGCCACAGCCGCGTGAAACCCTCCGCCGACTTCAACGCCGAGGTCGCCACGACCTCGGCGGCGATCGCAATCCCCAGATACACGTAATCCCAGCGCATGTTTCAAACCGGCAAGGTTTCCGACACGAAGCGGTAGACTATCACGCCCGGCCGATGGCCGCGCCGGGACTGGAAAAGCCCCTTAATCCCACCAAAGATGTGAAATCGTCGTTATGCAACCATCCGAAGTTCGCGACCTGATTCAGGTCGTCCTCCCCGAGGCGCACGTTGCCGTCGAGGGTGAAGGCTGCAGTTTCTCGGTCATCGTCGTCAGCGAGGCGTTCGAGGGCCTGTCGCTGGTCAAGCGGCAACAGCAGGTGTTGAGCGCAGTTCAGGATCCGCTGTCTACCGGCGCCCTGCACGCGATCACGATCAAGGCCCACACACCGGCGGAATGGCAGGCCCGGCAGGGATAGCCGGCGACGGAGTTGAACGCGCCGACCTCCCCGGCTTGACGCGAAACGCCCGATTGCCGAGTGACGCGCGGCGCAAGGCACTTGCACAATCGGCCTAGCCCCTGCATCCTTCGGCAGTCGCGGTCGGCCAGTGGTCTGTCACCTGATGCGTCAGTGCCGGAAGCCACTAGTCGACGGGCGAGGCGAGTTCGGGGCTGCCCGGAATCGGCCTGGGAATCACCGCCGCGACGATGATCATGTTCAACCGTTGACCAGGAACGCTCTGGAAGGAGATGTCAGCCGTGTCCGAAAGCCCAGTGATGTCCGCCGTACACTTCACGATCGACTGGATCCAGGCGCGTCTGCGCGAGCGCACTTCGTGGGATGGGTTCACCATCATCATCATATGCCTGATGGTGCTGGTCGCCTCCCCACTGGTTCGCTACGCGGCCTGGGGCGGCTTGCTCTACGGGGCCTGGACGCTGTGGCGCAAGGAGAAACGAACCCCGACCGCCGTAAAATCCGCCGTGAAATGAGCCTTCGCACCCCAGGCTGCACCGCCGGACCCGTTGCGGCGGTTCTGCTGTCGCTCGCCGCTGCCCTGCTCACGGGCTGTGCCGGCGACGGCAAGACGCTGACCCAGGAGCTGGACCCGGATGCGGACCAGCGGATCACCCGCCAGGACGAAGTCGCCGTGGAGGTCGTTGCGGTGGCCGGCCTGGACGTCGGTGCTCTTGATCTGCGACGGCTGGCCAAGACCCTCCGCGACCGGATCGACCGGCGGAAAGCCGCGATCCCGTCACCCCGCCCCGCTCGCCGCTTCGACCTGTCGCTGACGATCACCCGCTATGACGGCGGCCAGGCCGCGGGAGCGCCGGGCGCGGGGCAGACCCATATCGATGGCTGGCGCCTGCTGACGAATCCCGACATCATCGCCCGCGCCCACCGTTACCGTGACCGGGTCGTCGACCGACAGACCTTTGACTGGGGACGTGCCTATGCCTCACCGACACCGGTGGAAACGGTCGAGGGCGACTTCGCGGACGCGGTGGCCTCGGATCTGTTCGACGCTCAATGACCGCTTGAGCCGGTCGCGGGGCGAACCCCTCGGGAAGCCTCGCGCTCAGCGCTGCTCTATCATCCGGACGCGCTGCGTGACGTTGCACAACAGCACGTAGGGGATCGTGTTTGCGTGGCGGGCGACTTCCTCGACCGGCAGCCCCTGCCCCCACAGCGTGACCGTATCGCCGACGCGGGCCTGCGGGTGCTCGGTCAGGTCGACTGTGATCATGTCCATCGATACGCGGCCGATCAGCGGCGCGCTCTGCTCGTTTACGAGCACCGGCGTGCCCGAGGCGGCACTCCGCGGATAGCCGTCACCATAGCCGATCGACGCGATGCCCATGCGGGTCGGATGGGGGCAGATCCAGTCGCCGCCATACCCGACCGGATCGCCGCGCCGCAAGTTCTTGATCGCGATCAGCCGCGTCTTCAAGGTCATAACCGGCCGGAAACCGTCCTTAGCGCCCGAGCGGAACGGGAATGGGGAGACGCCGTACAGCGCGAGGCCCGGTCGCACCCATTCCGCGTGCGACGCCGGCCAGGCGAGCAAACCGGCCGAATTGGCGGCGACCCGCTCGACCGGATCGGAGGCGACGCCGTTGAACACCGCCAGCTGCCGTTCGGTCGTCGTGTCGGTCACGACGTCGGCGTTGGCCAGATGCGTCATGATCGGCAGGGGATTCTTCAGGTGAGTATTGCCGGACAGCCGCTGATAGCAGTCCCGGAACTCGGCCGGATCCAGCCCCAGCCGATGCATCCCGGTGTCGAGCTTGACCCAGGCGCCGAGCCGCGTGTCCCGCGGCGGGTGTTGCTCCAGGAGGTCGATCTGATGCACCGAGTGGATGACCGGCTCCAGGTCGAAGCGCGCGTGCAACTCCAGTTCTTCCGGGCAGATGAACCCCTGTAGCACCACGATCCGTTGCCGGATTCCGGCTTCCCGCAAGGCCACGCCTTCATCGAGCCGCGCGACCGCGAAGGCATCGGCGGTCGGCAGCGCCGATGCGACGCGCACCATGCCGTGGCCGTAGGCATTGGCCTTGATGACCGCCATCACCTTGGCCCTGGGCGCGGCCTCGCGCAACCGCGAAAGATTGTGTTCCAGAGCCCCGAGATCGAGCTCCGCGAATGCCGCCGGCGTCATGCTCAGAAGCCCTGGTCGGAATACGGATCGGCGATGAAATTCTCGAAGCGCGTGAACTGACCGAGAAACGTCAGCCGGGTCGTTCCGATCGGGCCGTTACGCTGCTTCGCGATGATGATCTCGGCCGTGCCCTTGTCGGCCGTATCGGGATGATAGACCTCGTCGCGATAAATGAAGACGATCAGGTCGGCGTCCTGCTCGATCGAGCCGGATTCGCGCAGATCGGACATCACCGGCCGTTTGTTGGGGCGCTGCTCCAGATTGCGGTTGAGCTGCGACAGTGCGATGACCGGCACGTTCAGCTCCTTGGCCAGCGCTTTCAACGAGCGCGAGATATCGGAGATTTCGGCGGTACGGTTCTCGCCACTCCCGGGGGACTGCATCAGCTGCAGGTAGTCGAGCACGACCAGACCCAGCTGGCCGTGCTCGCGGTGCAACCGGCGGCAGCGCGCGCGAACTTCCGTGGGCGTCAGTGCCGGGGTATCGTCGATGAACATCGCCGTCTCCGCCAGGATGTTGATAGCCGACGTCATCCGCGGCCACTCGTCGTCCTCCAGCTTACCGGTACGCACCCGGTGCTGGTCGATGCGTCCCAGCGAAGACATCATGCGCATCGCCAACTGCTCGCCGGGCATTTCCATGCTGAACACCGCGACCGGCACCTTCTCGCGTATGGCCACATGCTCGGCCAGATTCATCGCGAACGTGGTCTTGCCCATGGAAGGACGGCCGGCGACGATGATCAGGTCGGAGGCCTGCATGCCCGAGGTCATCTCGTCGAAGTCGGTGAAGCCGCTGCTGACCCCGGTGATGTGTCCTTCCTGCTTGAACAGCGTGTCGATGCGATCGATCGCCTTCGCCAACAGCCCCTTGATCGAGTTGAAACCGCCCGCGCCGCGCGAGCGCTGCTCGGCGATCTGAAACACGCGCTGCTCCGCCTCCTCCAGCAGGCGCTGGATCGGGCGTTCGCCGGGCTGGTAGGCCGAATCCGCGATTTCGGTACCGACGTGGATCAGCTGGCGCAGCACCGAGCGCTCGCGCACGATGTCCGCATAGGCCGCGATATTGGCGGCACTGGGCGTCTCCTTGGCCAGCAGCGCCAGATACGCCAGCCCGCCGGCGGCTTCGAGGTCACCGACCTTTTCCATCCACTCGGACAGCGTGACCGCATCGAAGGGGGTCTGTGTCTCCGCCAGCTTCCGGATCGCACGGAAGATGGTCCGGTGTTCCTTGGTGTAGAAGTCCTCTTCCCCGACCCGGTCCGCGACGGTGTCCCAGGTTTCGTTGTCGAGCATCAAGCCGCCCAGCAGTGACTGCTCCGCCTGTACCGAGTTCGGCGGCACCCTGATGGCAGCGACCTTCCGGTCTTCCTGGTAGGCGGTATCCGTCATGTTCCTTCCCGTATCGCCGCAATCAGGCGGCTGGTCGAAAAGCCCTCGACATAGTCCAGCAACTGCACCGTCCCGCCATGCGCGAGCACGCAATCGTGCCCGGCCACCGCGCTGACGTCCCGGTAATCGCCGCCCTTGACCAGAACGTCGGGCAGGATTCGGCAAATTGCCTCGCGCGGCGTGTCGTCGTCGAAGAAACTGACCCAGTCGACGCACTCCAGCGCGGCGAGCATGTCCATGCGGTGGTCAAGACCGTTGACCGGCCGCTCTTCGCCCTTGAGTCGCCGGACCGAGGCATCGCTGTTGACCAGTACGATCAGCCGATCGCCCAAGGCTCTGGCCTGGCGCAGATAGGTCACATGTCCCGGGTGAAGGATGTCGAAACAGCCGTTGGTAGCGACGATCCGCTCGCCACGCGCCTTGGCCGCGGCCACGAGTCGCAACAATTCGTCGACGCCCACGACCCCGTGGTGCTCGGCCCGCGGACCCTCGATAGCCGTCCCCAGTTCGTCCACGCTGATCGTGGCCGTGCCGAGCTTGCCGACGACGATACCGGCTGCGAGGTTGGCGAGGCGGGTCGCATCCGCCCAGGACTGTCCGGCCGCACGGGAGGCCGCCAGCACGGACAGCACGGTATCCCCTGCCCCTGTCACATCGAAGACCTCCTTTGCGTGGGCCCGCAGATGCAGCGGCTGCCGGCCGCGCTCGAACAGCGTCATGCCGGCCTCGCCGCGAGTCACCAGCAATACCTCCAGGTCGAGTTCCTGGAGCAGCGCCGCAGCCTTCGCGCAAAACCCGGCCTCATCCTCGGAGCGACCGACGACCGCTTCGAACTCGCTCAGATTGGGCGTCAGGACGGTCGCATGGCGGTAACGACCGAAATCATTGCCCTTGGGATCCACCAGCACCGGCTTGCCGGCGCCGCGCGCCCGGGCAATCAGAATCTCGATCTGGCTCAAGGTGCCCTTCGCATAATCCGAGAGCACCACCGCGTCGGCGTCCGCCAGATCGGCGGCGAAGCGATCCAGCAGCACGCTCGGTTCCTCCGGCATCAAGGGTTCCTCGAAGTCAAGCCGGATCAGTTGTTGATGCTGGCTGATGATGCGCAGCTTGGTGATCGTCGGATGGTGCGGCAGTTGCTCCAGCCGGCAGCGCACGCCGGATCGTTCGAGCAGGCCCGCCAACGCATCGCCGGCCTCGTCGCGGCCGCGATAACCCACCAGAGTCACGGAACAGCCCAGACGGGCCAGATTCAGCGCGACATTGCCGGCGCCCCCGGCACGCTCCTCGTACTGCTGTATTCGCACGATCGGAACGGGAGCTTCCGGCGAGATGCGCGTGGCGGGCCCGAACCAGTAACGGTCCAGCATCGTATCGCCGGCGACCAGCAGGCGAGCGGTGGAGAATTCGGGGAGATTCATGAGAAAGGTGTCGAAAACGCGGCTAGCGTACCACAGCAGCAGCCGGATACGGGGCACGGCCGCACCGACCGCGCCGCCGGGTCCGCGAACCCGCGACGAGGGCATCGCTGGCCTGCGCAGCGGCTCAGCCCCCGTCTTGGAGCCGATCGAGCAGCCGTTCTACCGCACTCACCAGGGCATCCACCATCTCGTCTCCGGCCGCCAGGTGCCCGGCGTTCGGCAACATCGTCAGTTGAGCGTCCGGCAGATGGCGCTGCAAGGTCAGTGCGGCCTCGGGCGGACAAACGAGGTCGCGGCGGCCATGGATGAGGATCGCCGGACGATCCCGAACTGCAGCGCAGGCATCCAGCACCTGACCCTCCGCGACGAAGTAACGTCGGCGGGCATAGTGCAACTCGATGCGCGCGCGGTGGACCGTGGTCAATGAGACATGTTCGACGCCCTCGGCGGCGGGCCGATACGCTTCGCCCAGCGCGACGCGACTGGACCAGGCGTCCCAGTCGCGCGCCATGCGCCGCTGCGCCAGTTCGTCAGGACCATGCAGCCGGGCTTCGATTGCGGCCAGCAGATCGCTGCCTCCTCCGGGCGAAAGGCCCGCCGCCAGTTGAGCCCAGGCCTCGGGGTAAATGCGCGGGGCACCATCGCGGATGAACCACTGCAGATCCTGCTCGCGTGCCAGGAAACTTCCGCGCAGGATCAGTCCCGCGACCCGCTCCGGGTAACACTGACCATAGAGCAAGGCCAGCGCCGCTCCCCACGAGCCCCCGAACAAGATCCAACGAGGTATGTCGAGCGCGATACGGATCTGCTCGAGATCCTCGATCAAGGCCGAGGTGGTATTGTGCTCCAGCCTGCCCGACGGCAAGGAACGGCCGGCACCGCGCTGGTCCACCAACACCGCGCGGCAGCGGGCGGGATCGAAAAAACGCCGATGTTCCGCCCGACAGCCCGAACCCGGCCCGCCATGCAGGAACAGCACAGGGACGCCGTCGGGATGACCGCACTCCTCGAAATAGACCTGATGACCCTCGCGCTCCAGGGTGTGGGTCGAATAGGGCTCCAGCGGTGGATGCAGAACACGCATCGCGTGAGGAATCGGGGGTCCGAGGCCGTAATTGAAGCGAAGACTTGGGAGCGGATACTAGCCGCTGTCCGCCCCCTGACACAATGGGGTAAGGCATGCATTCGCCTTGCGGATCGCGGAGTGGCAGCCCACAAAAAAGGGGGATGTTGCCATCCCCCTTTTCGCGCTGCGATGTCGCCTGAGCTTAGAAGCCGAAGCCCAGAGTACCGCCGACCATCAGGCCGTCGATGTTGGTCTGCTTCAAAGCGACCGCACCGCCGCCGGGCAAGCGCGCGCGGTAGTTGAAGTCGCCGCCGGTGAAGTTATACCGGAAGTCGACGCCCGCCCACAGGTTTTCCCAGAGACGGTACTCGACACCTGTACCGAGCATCAGGCCGGGATTCAACACCGTGACGCCGCTGGATGGCGGGCTGATGACGTTGATCGACAGACCGAACGGGATGATCCACGGACGCAGGTTGCCGTCGAGCAGGTTGAACTTCAGCTTGGGCGAGGCGCTTATTGTCAACTGGGTCAACTGATTCTCGATCTGCAGCGGTGCCCCGACCACACTCGCCGCGTAATTTCCGACCAGAGCGTTGTAGCTGGTGCCGAAGTTCATGTACTGGAACATGACTTCGCCGTCGACCGCCATCAGGTCCGTCATGCCCCAGGTATCGTCCGTCAGGCGGTGATCGAAACCGGCACCCACGTACCAGCCGTCGCCGTTATTCGCCTCAAGCGGGCCAGGATTCAGGAGCTGATTGTTCAGCAGCAATTCGCCGTCGCGGTTGCTGGTCATGTGCGTGAAGCCGCCGCGGAAGAACAGCAGGCTCTTCGGCTTCTTGACCTTGTCCTCGTCCTGGGCCAGCTTCTGTTCGGTCTGGACCTGGCGCTGCTCGGTTTGCTCGAGGCGCTGAGCGCTCTCCTGAGCGGCTCTCTGCGACTCGGCCTTCGACGCCGCCAGTTCCGAACGGAGTGCCTGCATCTCCGCTTCCATTGAATTCAGACGGCTTTCCAGCAGTGCGGTCGAACTGGCGCTGTGTCCGTGGGCCTCGGCAGAGCCCGAAACTCCGCCCAGGACCGCGACAGAGGCGGCAATTGCGGCCGTAACGGCCGCGGTATTCTTGGTCTTTTTCATCGCTACTCCCCTCCAAACTGTTGTCACTGTTGCGGTTGCATACCAACAACAAATAGTTGTTCAGCGTTCCAACATTACCACAAAAATCATCTGTACAACAACTTGATTTCCACAGACGATCTACCGTGTCAACGAAATAAACCAAGCAAAGCGCAAGTGATTTTATATAATTGCCGGTCAATTTTGATTCGTATCGGATTTCGCGCGCGTCTGCAGCCCTCGACACCGCCCCTCAGGCGGACTTGTTCCGCTGGCGCTCTCCTCGACGGCAGTCACCCGACTGCTGCATTAAAACAACAAGGAGTCAGCGAGCCATCGGATCCCAGGACCGAACGACCGGCATACATCAAACAGGATTCAAATGGCCATCAAAAACCGTCTGCACCGGAGTGAACTGGCAGTACCCGGCAGCAACAAGCGCATGCTCGAAAAGGCACCGACGTCGGGAGCCGATATCGTGTTCCTGGATCTGGAAGACGCCGTGGCACCCGATGACAAGGCGCAAGCGCGCGCCAATATCATCGAGGCCCTGTCGATTTATGACTGGTCACGGTGCGCCGTCTCCATCCGTATCAATGGACTGGACACTCACTTCTGCTATCGCGACCTGGTCGAGATCGTCGAGGCCTGCGGTGACAAGCTCGACACGATCCTGATCCCGAAGGTCGGCAGCCCGGAGGACGTCTATTTCGTCGCGACCATGCTGTCGCAGATCGAACAGGCCAGGGGCTTCGCACCGATCAACATTCACGTGCTGATCGAGACCGCCATGGGCATGGCCAATGTCGAGGCCATCGCGCGGTGCTGCCCCGAACGCATGGAAGCTATGGTATTCGGCGTCGCCGACTATGCCGCATCGGTCCGCGCCCGCACCACTCAGATCGGGGGAGCCAACCCGGAGTACGGCATGCTGACGGACCCCAACGATGGCGGCGAGCGCTTTTTCCACTGGGGCGATCAATGGCATTTTGGCTTGTCCCGAATGGCGGCCGCCTGTCGCGCCTACGGCTTGCGCCCGATCGACGGGCCGTTCGGCGATTTCAGCGACCCCGAAGGCTTTCGCGCCGCCGCGCGCCGAGCGGCAGCGCTGGGCTGCGAGGGTAAGTGGGCGATCCATCCGTCCCAAGTGGCACTCGCCAACGAAGTCTTCACCCCGACCGAGAAGGAAGTGGACCGGGCGCACCGCATCATCGCGGCCATGCAGCAAGCCGCTCGGGAAGGCAAAGGCGCCGTGTCACTCGACGGGCGACTGATCGACGCGGCCTCGATCCGCATGGCCGAAAACGTCGTCACCCAGATAAATCAGATCGAATCCCGCCGGAACGTCCAGTAAGCCCGCGGAAGACTCGAACGCCGATCCGCCGGTACACCCGCGGCGCAAATGCAATCGATCAGGAGAGCACACCGTGAACATCCATGAGTATCAGGCCAAAGAACTGCTGAAAACCTACGGCGTTCCCGTCCCCTTGGGCGGAGTGGCCTACTCGGACAAACAGGCGGCCAACGTCGCCGAAGAAATCAGCGGCGACCGCTGGGTCGTCAAGGCGCAGATCCATGCCGGCGGCCGTGGCAAAGCCGGCGGCGTCCGGCTGGCCCATTCGATCGGCGAGGTCCGGCAAGCGGCAGACAACATGCTGGGCCGTCGGCTCGTGACCCATCAAACCGGTCCCGGGGGGTCTTTGGTCCAGCGCATCTGGATCGAGCAAGCCAGCGACATCGCCAAGGAATACTACCTCGGCTTCGTGATCGACCGCGGCTCTCAGCGCATCACGATGATCGCCTCCTCCGAAGGGGGTATGGACATTGAGGAAGTCAACCGGACGCACCCGGAAAAAGTGATCAAGGAGACGGTCGATCCGGCCATCGGGCTGCGCGACTTCCAGTGCCGCAAGGTGGCCGCCGCCATGGGCCTGCGCGGCAAGCTGATGCCGCAGGCCGTCAAGATCATGAAGGCCATCTATCGCTGTATCCGCGACAAGGATGCGTTGTTGGCGGAAATCAATCCGCTCGCAGTCAACAGCAATGACCAGCTCGTCGCACTGGACGCCAAAATCACCTTCGACGACAACGCGCTGTATCGCCAGCACCAGATCAATGAAATGCGCGACTTCGACGAGGAAGACCCGAAAGAGGTCGAAGCGTCCGGCCACGGTCTGAATTACATTGCGCTGGACGGCAGCATCGGCTGCATCGTCAACGGCGCGGGGCTGGCGATGGCCACCATGGATGCAATCACACTGCACGGCGGACGGCCGGCCAATTTCCTCGATGTCGGCGGCGGCGCCTCTCCAGAGAAGGTAACCAATGCCTGCCGCATCGTATTGCAGGACCCGAATGTCAAGGCGATCCTGGTCAATATTTTCGCCGGCATCAATCGCTGCGACTGGATCGCCAAGGGCCTGATCCAGGCCATGGAAAGCCTCAACATCACCGCTCCGATGGTCGTTCGGCTGGCCGGAACGAACGTCGAGGCCGGCCGGGAACTCCTCGAGAGTTCAGGGCTTTCGTTCATCACCGCACAAAACCTCGACGACGCCGCCGCGAAGGCTGTCGCTGCTGCCCAGGACTAAACCATGAGCGTATTCGTCAACAAGGATTCCAAGGTCATCTTCCAGGGCTTTACCGGCGAGCACGCCACCTTCCATGCTCAGGATGCGATCAAGATCGGCACCCAGGTCGTCGGCGGCGTCACGCCGGGCAAAGGCGGCACCCGCCACCTGGGCCTGCCGGTATTCGATACCGTCGCGTCAGCCGTCAGGGAGACGGGTGCCGATGTCTCGGGAGTCTTCGTACCGCCGCCATTCGCCGTAGACGCTGTGATGGAAGCCATCGATGCCGGCATCAAGGTTGTCGTCGTCATCGCCGACGGCGTGCCCGTGCAGGACATGGTCCGGTTGCAGCGGTACCGGGAAGGGAAGGACTGCATCGTGATCGGCCCCAACACACCGGGTATCATCACACCGGGCGAATGCAAGGTCGGCATCATGCCCGCGAATATCTACAAGAGGGGCCGGATCGGTGTCGTATCGCGCTCCGGCACCTTGAACTATGAGGCCACAGAACAGATGTCGGCACTCGGCCTCGGCCAGAGTTCCTCGGTCGGGATCGGCGGCGACCCCGTCAACGGCACGGATTTTGTCACCGTACTGCGCGCCTTCGAAGCGGATCCTGACACCGATTTGATCGTCATGATCGGTGAGATCGGCGGACCGCAAGAGGTGGCGGCGGCCCAGTGGGCGAAAGCCAACATGACGAAACCCATCGTCGGCTTCGTGGCTGGCGTCTCGTCGCCGCCCGGGCGCCGGATGGGCCACGCGGGGGCCATCATCGCCGGCACTTCCGACACGGCCAACGCCAAGATGGATGCAATGGAGGAGTTGGGGCTGTATGTGGCGCGCAATCCCGCACACATCGGCCAGGCCGTCATGCGCGCACTCACGGAAAGCGGCATCAAGTACTGACGATAACGCGCATCCGTCACTCCCCTGCCCCTGTACGTAGCCTGTTGCCGAGCGAGATCTTCCCGATGAAGCAGATCACCCCCACCCAGTTGCACCAGTACTTGCAGTCGGATGATAAACGTTCCGTCGTCTTGCTCGACGTTCGGGAACCGCTGGAATTTCGGCATGCCCACATCGCGGGTAGTGTCCATATCCCGATGCAGGAGGTTCCGCGGCGTCTGACCGAACTCAGTCCTGACGCGGAGATTGTCGTGATCTGCCACCATGGCATGCGCAGCGCCCAGGTCGCAGGATTCCTCGAGGGACGCGGGTTCAGCAACGTAACCAACCTGAGCGGGGGCATCGATGCGTGGTCGGTGCAGGTCGATCCCAGTCTGCCCCGCTACTAGCCACGGACGGTGATCGCCGTCATCCAGCGTGTGACCCGCGCCTCCGTCGACGTGGCCGATGAACGCATCGCGACCATCGGCCGGGGCATGCTGGCTCTCGTCGCTGTCGAAAAGGGCGACGGGGAAGCGCAGGTGGAGCGGTTGGCCGAGCGGTTGCTCGGCTATCGTGTCTTCCCCGACCCGGAAGGACGGATGAACCTGAGTCTTGACGAAATCGGCGGTGAACTGCTGCTGGTTTCGCAATTCACTTTGGCCGCCGACACGGCAAAAGGTCGGCGGCCGAGCTTCACCCCGGCAGCAGAACCGGCACTCGGTGCAGCGCTGTTCAGCGCGCTGGTCGACGAATGCCGGCGGCACCTCGGCGAAGGGCGCGTTGCCCGTGGCCGCTTCGGCGCGGACATGCTCGTCTCGCTGGTCAACGATGGTCCCGTTACGTTCATCCTGAAGGCAACTTAAACCGCAGTACCCCCGCTCCACTGCCGCGTGCGTTGCCAGGGGCTGGAATGCCGGGAGCGGCCACCTCCAGAAGAAACGGGTAAGCGAAAGGCTGGTGGTTGGCGAAACGATGGCGGGCCGTCGCGGTAATGCGAGGCCAGATGTGATGCGCGCTAAATACCGCCCCTGCGCGACAAACACAGCGCGCCGGGCCACGCTGTATGGCAGCGGCTCAGGATAGGTGGACTGGAATCGTGATCGCCCTTCGCGGGTCCGGCAGGGCGATGCGGATGGCGTGGGCCAATGGGACTTGCCGGAGAAAGGTTTGTTGCAGGGCTGACGTTTATCACCAGCTCTGCAACAAACCCGAATAGTTGCTCCTCCTGAACTTTCGTTCCATTGCTGCATTTCATGAGGCGCGGGGCCCAGATTTGCAGCCTGCTTCTTATTATTGTTGTTTGCGGGTTTTCTTATTGTTTTTTGTAATCGAAAAAGCCGAGCTGGCCTACTACTTGTTTCTCATGATCTGGCGCTCGACCTCAGCTTTCGTCTCTTCGAAAGCCTTGACCGGAACGCTTTCCATCTCGCGGCTCTTCAGCAGAAACACGAGCACGACAGCCAGAGCAATGATGCCGCCGATGTAGAGCCAGAAATTGTCTTTTTCGTTTTCCATTCTTGTACCTCAACAGAACGCAGATCATTCCACTAGTTCAGCCCACCGGTAGGGCAGGACTAGCACCAAACGCGGTCCTTGACCGCGTAGCGTTGACCGGGAAACGAGACGCTAGCTTCCCAATCACCGCGATTATTCTAATTGCGGTTGACAGACATGTTCAACACCGCAGGGAATTTTTTCTCGTATTTTTCGTATCGCACCCGCCGAGTCGGCGCGATCGCGTGGGAGAGAGCCCTTTACAGCCGCATGATTGCTCTTTCGAAACAGCGGGTTATGCACGAACGACAGCCAGACCGCCAGTACTCTCAGAATGCGGCAGCGAAACCCAGCATCCCTATGGTGGACGGCGTGGACGCCGTGGTGCCGCCGCTCATCTGGCCATAGATCGCCAGTCGCTGATCGACGGTCCAGATGAAACCCAGACCCACCGCGTTCTGTTTGGCTTCACCCAGTTGGGCTGACGTGACGCGGACGTTAGGCAGGCGGGGCAACGTCATCGCGTTGTAGAAGCCGTGCACGAACAGCGCAAGGTCCTCGACGAAAAAATCCCGCTGCAAGGCCCACTGGAAGCTCTCCTCCCAGACGTTCTCGCCGGATGCACTCTGCATACGTGTGGCGCCCAGGTTGTATTCGAGATCGATCTCGAATGGCAGAGATTGGTCAAAATTGAGGGTGATCGACGGCTGCGTGCCGCCGTTGAAGGGGCGACTGCCGAACCACTGTGTCTGCAGATAGGCTTCGGCTGCGGCAGCCGGCAGGTACCAGTCCGGCTTTTCGGTCCACAGCTGGATCTTCGTATCGAAAGCAATCGGCGCGAAGCCCCAGGCCGATGCCGCACCGCCGGACCAGCTCACGCCATTGCCGAAAATGCGGAACTCGACATCGTCGGTCAAGCCATAGCGCAGGAGAAACTCGGCGTTGTATTGGGCGGGCGCGCCTTCCGCGCTGCCGTAGTAGGTCAGGGGCGAGACCTCGACGTAGGCCCGACCGGCCGGAAGCGTGAACGCGCTATTCGGAAAATTGGCGAGATCAGGCCCCGGATTGGCGATATCGACCCGCTGGCGCCAGAGCGCGATATTCTCGGCCAGGCGCGCTCGCGAACGGTCGTAGCGCCCGCGAAAAAAACCTTCCTCGAGTCGCTCTGCCTGCGCGTGCGCAAAGCGGCGCAGCGGCACCTCATCGCTGCCGGCCCTCGGCTGAATGGCGCCACGACCGGTCGGACCCGAGGTCTGTGCGATCGCCCCGCCCGGCAGGCCGGTACCCTGTTGGCTGAAGAAGGCATCGCTCAGCCGGCCCGCCTGGCGGTGAGCGAGTGCGTGCACGCGTCCGCTGAACCGTTTAAGTTCTTGCATCGCATCATCGGGAGTCGGCCTGACAGTCTGACGCTGGCGCGACGAACTCGCAGGAAACGTCCTGGGGTTGGCTTGCATGGCGCCCCGCAAGCGATACGAGGGACCGGTATGTGGCAGCGTTCGGCTCTCTGCGGCACGCTCAGCTGCCGCGCCGTCCACGACCGCGGACATCAGCCCGGCGACCAACACGCTGGCCCACCGGAATGTACGCCGAAACTTACGATCACGACACGCAACCCCCGGATCCGCGCTGGCGCCGGCAATACAGCCCGAGGTCATTGGATCAGCGGTATCTCGATGGCTGTTTCGGCGCTGACCGCGGCATGAATTTTCTCTTCAATCTGATAGTAACGTGCCACCTTCCGGGCTGGCAGCACTTTCTGGAAAGACGGCAGATACTGGCGCATTAGCCGGATCCGGCGCTCTTCGTGCTGCAGCAGTTCCTTGGTGTACTCGAGTGCCAGCGCATCCGTCATGGCCGCATAGTCGCGACCGTAGTTTCTAAGGTGCTCCTCGCGATCGCTCTGCAGCGCCCGCCACTCGCTCTGCAGACGTTCGTACAGCGGCCAGAAGCCCGAGGCTTCGGCCGTGCTGAGCTGCAGAAAATCGCCTACCAGTTGCCGCTTGTCGGCCTGGTCGGCCAAACCCTCTGGTCCCATCACGGGAGCGGCGGACACCTTTGAGCCGGCCTCGATGACGAACACCAGTAACGCGGTCACCCCTCGCCGCATGGCCACTCCTGTCTTGAATCATCACCGTGCCGCGCTGGCAGCCACACCGCAGCATGCGAACGGCACCTGTCCCGAAGGTTCGCCGAAAATACCGGCGGATGCAAGCCATCGAGCCCTGCCACCGTGCGGGGATCCTCCTGTCATCAAGCTGACACACATCGTGATGATACTGAGCGCGCTTGAAGACCCCGTCTGCGCGGCATTGACAAGGAGAGCGTGACAACGCCGACAGCAGACCGAACGAACCCTGATCTGACAGCGGAGCCCCCCGTGTACGAGAAGCGCGTCATCGAAACCAGCGACAGCTTTTGCTGCGAAATCTCCTACAAGACACGCCAGGAACCTGAATCGGCCATGCCCCGGATTCGTTACCGGCACGTCAGCCACTTCATGCAGGCGCTGCAAGCGGTCGTGATCGTGCTGGGAGTGCTATAGTCCCGACAGCGACCGACACCAACCCGGCGATCGCGGCATCCGCAAGCCGGCGCCCTGACCGCAAGCAATTCCCTACCTTTCCGCGTTAGAATACGGGCGTTTCCGGCCACCTTCGGTGTGTGTTCGCCCATGTGTCTCGCGATCCCGATGCAGATTGTCCAAATCGACGGGCACAATGCCGTCTGCAGTGTGCAGGGTGTCAGACGGGAAGTCAGCCTCTCTCTCGTTCAGGATCAGGCCCTCGCCGTCGGCGATTTCGTGCTGGTGCATGTCGGCTATGCGATCCAGACGCTCACGCCCGAAGAGGCGCAAGCCTCGCTCGATCTGTTTGACGAACTGATGACGGCGGACGCCGTCGACGCCGAGTGATCGTCGTATGCATGAGCTGTCGCTCTGCGAGGATATCATCGAACAGCTGACTGCCCTCACGCGGCAGCATGGCGCGAAAGCGGTCGCGCGGGTCTCGGTTCGGATCGGCGCCCTGGCCGGGGTCGAACCCCTGTTGCTGGAACACGCTTTCCGCAGTGCCTGCATCGACACCGTCGCCGAGCGGGCCGAGTTCCATACCGAGTGGGTAAAGACCCGTGTGAGCTGCCTTGCATGTGGCATGCATGCCGAAACAACCCCGAACGATTTGCGCTGTCCCGCGTGCGGCAGCCACGATACGAAACTGACGCGCGGCGAGGAATTGACGCTGGCGTCGGTCGAGTTGCTCGTTCCCGAACCCGAACCCGATCCCGTTTCGCTGGACCGCGTCCCTGCGCCAAGAGGTCACTAGCATGTGCAATACCTGCGGCTGTAACCTGACCCCCGGCAACCGCCACTTGCTGCATCCGCTTGCCCAGCCGTCCAAGGCGGCCGCAGGCCCCGAAAAGATCCTCGGCGAGCTGCTCGCCGCGAACCGCCGCCAGGCCGAGGCTAACCGCGCCCGACTCGACGCCCACGGCATCCTGACGATCAACCTGATGTCCTCGCCGGGGTCGGGCAAAACGGCGCTCCTGGAAGCGACGATCAGAAGCCTGCCGACGGGACTGCGAATTGCCGTCATCGAAGGCGACCTCGAAACCGAGAACGATGCCGAACGCATCCGCGCCCTCGGCGTGACGGCCCACCAGATTACCACCGGCACCGCGTGCCACCTCGACGCGCACCTCGTCGCACTCGGCCTGGATCAACTCGATCTGGACGCGATCGACATCCTGTTCATCGAGAACGTCGGGAATCTGGTCTGCCCGGCCAGCTTCGATCTCGGCCACCATCGCAATGTCACCCTGCTATCGGTCACCGAAGGCGACGACAAGCCGGCAAAGTATCCGGTCATGTTCCGTGCCGCCGACCTCATGCTGATCACGAAGAGCGATCTGCTGCCCCATCTGCCCGAGTTTTCGCCCGCGCGCGCGGAGACCTACCTGCGCCGGCTGGCGCGCGATGCGGAAGTAATCACCGTGTCGGCGAAAGCTGGCGATGGGATACCCCTTTGGCACGAATGGCTCGCTCGCGAGCGAAGTCACTACCACGAACTGCGCCGGCAGCAACGGAGCCTGCACCCCCGTATCCAGCCCGACGGCGCGCGGCTGCACACCTCGGCCACACCCGATATTCGCTTCGTCCCCGTCGCTGCGGGCATGGCCCCGGGCCGGGCCGGCCCATGAGCACCGCGCGCGATCAGTTGGCCGCCATCCGCGCGCTCCCGCTGTCCGGCCCGGTGCGGATCATGAACGTCTGTGGCGGACATGAGCGGACGATTTCGATGGCCGGTCTGCGCACGGCGCTTCCCAACGACATTCGGCTGATACCGGGGCCCGGATGTCCGGTCTGCATCTGCCCGGAGGAGGACATCTATCAGGCGATCCGGCTCGCACTGGACGAACGGGTCATCCTGGCCAGTTTCGGGGACATGCTGAGAGTTCCGGTCAACGTACCGCGCGGCGCGGTCCGCTCGCTGGATCAGGCGCGCGCGGCAGGCGGCGACGTGCAACCGATCGCATCACCGCGGGATGCCGTCCGTATCGCCCGTGAGCACCCGGGGCGGCCGGTGGTGTTCCATGCCGTCGGCTTCGAGACGACCTTGGGACCGATCGCCGCCATGATCGAGGAAGGCCTCCCCGACAATCTGTCGCTTTTGGTCAGTGGGCGTCTCACATGGCCCGCGGTGGCGATGCTGCTGGAGTCCGGGCAACCGGGTTTCGACGCGCTGATCGCGCCCGGTCATGTGTCGACCCTGATGGGCCCGGAAGAATGGACCTTCGTACCGGAGCACCACGGCCTACCGACCGCCGTCGCCGGCTTCACCCCGGAGAGTATCGTCGCAGCGACGCTGTCAGTGCTGACGCAACGTCTGGAAGGGCGCGCCGTGCTGGACAACTGCTATTCCGCAGCGCGCCCGGGTGGGAACACGGTCGCCCGCGCCGCGCTCGAGCGCTGCTTCGACATCGTTCCCGCAATCTGGCGCGGCATCGGCTCCATCCCCGGATCGGGTTTCGCGTTGAAGCCGCATCTGGCCACACACGACGCCCGACAGCGTTTTCCCGGCTACGCTGACGAGGCGCGGAGGAACGCCGGCGCCATGCCGCCGGGCTGCGACTGCGCCCGCGTCGTGCTCGGCAAGATCCTGCCCTCGGAGTGCCGCATCTACGGCTCGCCGTGCACGCCACGGGCTCCGGTGGGTCCGTGCATGGTCTCGGACGAGGGCGCCTGCCGGATCTGGTGGTCCAGCGGGATTCGGGAGCGCTCTACGGAGCGACGCGCGGACTCAGCCGCCGCCCTGGCCTGACGCACCCCGACCGCCGCCATGGGTGAGTTGCTCGCCCGTCTAATCACGGTCGAAGGACGCGTCCAGGGGGTCGGCTTCCGCCCCTTCGTGGCCCGCCTCGCCCGTCAACTCGAAGTCACCGGGTGGGTACGGAATCGCGCCGGGCGTGTCGAGATTCACGCGGAAGCGTGCGCGGGAGTGCTCGACCTCTTCGTGCGGCAACTGTCCGAACGTGCGCCACCGCTGTCCCGGGTCATGCCGCCCGCGGTCGATGAGGCGGCCACCCTGGGCTTTCGAGAGTTCGAGATACAAGCCAGCGAAGTTAGCGACGGCGCTGCCGGCCGGATTCCGCCGGACTATTTCGTCTGCGAAGACTGTCTGGCGGAAATGCGCGATCCCGCCCAGCGGCGGTATCGCTATCCGTTCATCAACTGCACGCAATGCGGACCACGCTATACGCTGATCGATCGGCTACCGTACGACCGGCCGAACACCGCGATGGCCAGGTTCGCATTCTGCCCCGATTGCCGCGCCGAGTATCTGGACCCTTTCGACCGCCGCTACCATGCCCAGCCCCTCGCCTGCCCCAACTGCGGCCCCAGCCTTTCGTTTCGCGCCCGCGGGGCACACAAGGTCGTTGGTAACGAAGCCGCGCTTGCTGCCTGCCTGGCCGCCGTGCGGTCGGGCGCCATCGTTGCCATCAAGGGCGTCGGCGGCTATCACCTGCTCTGCGACGCGGCCGACGAAGCGGCGGTCGCGCGGCTGCGCGAACGCAAGCAGCGGCCCGCGAAGCCACTTGCGGTGCTGGTGCCGTGGCAGGGGGCGGATGGGCTCGACCGCGTCATGGAGATCGCGCACCCCGATGCGAGCGAGCAGCGAATACTGGTGTCGCCGCTGCGGCCCATCGTGCTGGTCCGCAAGCGGAGCCCGTCGCCGCTGGCACCGAACATCGCTCCCGGCCTCACCGAGGTCGGTGTCATGCTGCCCTACAGCCCGCTGCACCATCTGTTGTGCGAGGACTATGGCGCTCCGCTCGTGGCCACTTCGGGGAACATCAGCGGCGAACCGGTGCTCACCGACTGCGATGAGGCCGAGCAACGTCTGGGATCGGTCGCGGACGCGTTTCTGCATCACGACCGGCCGATCAGGCGACCGGCCGACGATGCGGTCTTTCGCCGTATCGCCGGAAGCCCGCGCCCCTTGCGGCTCGGCCGAGGAAACGCTCCCGCCGAGTATGCCCTGCCATTCGCGCTGGCCGAACCAACACTCGCGCTGGGTGCCGATCTGAAGAATACAGTCGCCCTGGGCTTCGGCGACCGCGTGGTGATCTCGCCGCATGTCGGCGACCTCGGATCGCCCCGGAGCGAAGCCATTTTCGAGCAGGTCATAGACGCATTGCAGTCGCTGTATGCGCAGCGCGCGACACGCATCGTCTGCGATGCCCATCCGGGGTACCGCTCGGCACGCTGGACACGTGCCAGTCACCTGCCAGTGGAGCGCGTATTCCATCATCACGCGCACGCTGCGGCCCTGGCGGGTGAATTCGGTCTGTCGGAGGACATCCTGGTCTTTACCTGGGATGGCATCGGTTACGGCGAGGACGGCCGTCTATGGGGCGGCGAGGCCCTGCTGGGCCGGCCGGGCGCCTGGCAGCGTGTCGGCACGCTTCGTCCTTTCCGATTGCCGGGCGGCGAGCTGGCCAGCCGCGCACCCTGGCGCTGCGCCCTGGCACTGTGCTGGGAACAGGGGCTCGACTGGCACGCCTGCCCGGAGCCGAGTGGACTGCTGCGACAAGCCTGGGAGCGCGGGATGAACAGCCCGATCACTCATTCGGCCGGCCGCTTGTTCGATGGCGCCGCCGCATTGCTTGGAGTGTCCACGACGACCAGCTACGAAGCACAGGCCGCGATGACGCTGGAGGCGCTCGCCGCCCCCACGGACGAGCGTGTTGCGCTGCCGTTACAGCCCGATCGGGAGGGCGTCCTCGTCATCGACTGGGCACCCCTGATCCCGCGGCTTGTCGATCGAGGCAGAAGTGCGTCGCAGCGTGCCTCGCTGTTCCATTCCAGCCTCGCACAGGCCATCGCCGAACTGGCTTGCGTGGTCCGCACGCGGCATCGCATCGGGTGGGTGGGCCTGACAGGCGGCGTCTTCCAGAATCGGCTGCTGACCGAGCAGGCGACTTCCCACCTGACTTCCGCCGGCTTCGAAACACTGCTGCCGAAAGAGATTCCCGGCAACGATGCCGGGATCGCCTATGGGCAGATCATCGAGGCCGGTGCCCGCAACAGGGCGCTCCGCGCCAGCCCGGTCTGACCAAAGCGAATGGCTCATCGACGGCGCGGCGACTCTCACTGACACTGCTGAGCATCTCATGACAACGACACCCGACGGCAGCTTCATCACCATGGCCCATGGCAACGGCGGGCGACTGATGCGCGAACTGATCGAACAAGTCTTCGCGCCGGCCCTCGGGAATCCCGACCTCGACACCAACGCCGACGCCGTGCGGTTGCCTGACTTATCCGGGGATGGCGAGTGGTTGATCACGACGGATGGCTTTACGGTCGATCCGCTGGAATTTCCGGGCGGCAACATCGGCAGCCTGGCAATTCACGGCACCGTCAACGACCTCGCGGTGTCGGGTGCGACCCCGTGTTACGTGACGCTCAATGCATTCATCGAGGAAGGACTGAGCCTGTCGACACTGGAGCGGCTGGTTCACGGTATCGGTGAGGCGAGCCGGGAAAGCGGCGTGCGTATCGTGGCCGGCGATACCAAGGTCGTCGGACGCGGCCAGGGCGGTGGACTCTATCTGGCAACGACCGGGGTCGGGCTCCGACCCCATGGCTTGCAGTTGGGCCTCGACCGGATCCGTGCCGGCGACATCATCCTGATCAGCGGCCCCGTCGGCGACCACGGCACGGCGGTGCTGCTCGCGCGCGAGCAGTTCGGGCTCAGCGGCGACCTCCGGTCGGATGCAACCAGCGTGCTGCCGATCGCTCAGGCGCTGATCAAGGGCCCGGGACTGCGCTTCATGCGGGATCCCACGCGCGGCGGCATCGCCACGGTCGCCCACGAAATCGCCCGAACCACGGGCCACACGGTACGACTCCAGGCAGCACGGATTCCGGTCCGCCCCCCGGTGCGGGCGGTCTGCGACATGCTGGGCTATGATCCCTGCTACCTGGCCTGCGAAGGTCGTGTCGCGGCGGTAGTCTCACCCGAAGCGGCAACGGCGGCACTGGCCGCGCTGCGTAGCCTCGGGCACCGGCATGCCGCGATCATCGGAGAGATCGCAGCCGGGCGTCCCAGCGTCGTGCTGGAGACGCCGCTGGGCGGTGAGCGCATCCTGGAAGAACTCGAGGACGACCCGCTGCCGCGAATCTGTTGATGTCAGAACCGCGGCGCGGCGCCGGCGTGGCGCTGGCTCCTCACCCACCTTCGGACATATGATCATGCCCGGCTTCCGACCTGCATCCCGACGCAGTGGGAGGAAGCCGCGACGCACAACGACGAACCGAGGAGGTCGAGATGAACACTGCGCTTACACTCACCGGCACCGCCCTTATCCTGCTGGCGGGACTGTCCAGCGCCACCGCGGCGGAACACGCCGAGGAAGCCCTGAAGCATGCGCAGGATGCGGCAAATGCACCCGGTGACTCGCTATCGATCCGGGAACATGCCTCCGAGGCGCTGAAGCACATCGAGGCGGCGAAGGAAACACATGCGCAGCAACCAGAGGTCATCGAGCACCTGGAAAAAGGCGAGGCGGAACTCAAGAACGCGATCGACCATGCCAGCCATTACAATGCGACCAGCGCGACCGATACGGCATCGGATGCCAAGGCGCACCTGGAACGGGCGCACGATGCGGCTGGTGCAACGCCCGCTCCAGTCCCCTAGCCGACGACCGATCGCAGAACAGGCCCACGGCAGAGCGGTTGCCAATACGGCGCGCCTGAGCGATCCTGCCGCGTCACAGACATTCAACCCGACCGAGGTAGCGAAGGATGCGACTGGAAGATGAATCCGAAAGTACGAATGTGGAGGACCGGCGCGGTTCCGGGCCGGCGACCGGCTTCGGAAAGCGCAAGCTTGGCATCTGGGCGATCGTCATTGCCCTCGTGGCGGCGTACTTCGGGATCGATCCGCGCCTGATCCTCGGCTTCCTGTCCGTCGGCGGACAGGTCGTCGAGCAACACTCGACCGCGGCGACGCCAGCTCGTCCCGGGCCCAAGGATGAGGCCTCGATCTTCGTTGCCAAGGTGCTGGGCAACACCGAACGCGTCTGGGAGCAGATCTTCGACGAGTTGGGCGCACGCTACAGCAAACCCGCCTTGGTGCTCTATACGGGCGCCACTCCGTCGGCCTGCGGCCTCGGGCAGGGAGCGATGGGGCCGTTCTATTGCCCACTCGACCAGAAGGTCTATGTGGATCTGCGTTTCTTCGATGAACTGCAACACCGTTACGGAGCCCCGGGCGACTTCGCCCGAGCCTACGTGCTGGCGCATGAAGTAGGCCATCATGTCCAGAAATTGCTGGGAATTTCGGACAAGGTGCAGTCTTTGCAGCAGCGATCCGGGGAGGCCCAGGCGAACCAACTCTCAGTCCGGCTGGAGCTGCAGGCCGACTGTCTGGCGGGCGTCTGGGCGAATCGGGCCCATGAGTTGCGAAACATCCTGGAACCCGGCGATATCGAGGACGGACTGCGCGCTGCAGCGGCGGTCGGTGATGACACCCTGCAACGCCGGACTCAGGGTTACGTCGTTCCGGAGAGCTTCACTCACGGGAGTTCCGCCGACCGGGCCAAGTGGTTTCGGCTCGGTTTGAAGGAAGGCCGTCTGCAGGCCTGTGATACCTTTGGGCGTTGACTTTGTGGGCTTCAGCCACGCATCCAGAGCAAGCCCGCCATACGAGGCCGTGGCCGGCGGTGCCGCGACGGCAGAGCCAGGAACCCTGGCCTATCGTTACGGGCGTGCGTCATGCCCCCGGCCCCCGAACACACGGAGAAGTCCCATGACTACGCATTTCTCGAATCTCGCGGCCTTGATCCTGACCGGCTGGGTCATTTCCACCTCTACCGAGGCCTGTACGCTCGTAGACAAGCGCCCGGCCCAACTCGGAACGGATCGAGGTGTACAAGGCCGCTGTGCCAACAACGGCGGATCCATCACCTGCACCATCGCCGACGACGGGGAAGGGATCAACTGTTCGGGACCCTCCGGCGAGTTCTCCGGGGACAATATGGTCAATCTGGTCAGAGCCGCCTGCGGCTGCTCAGCTCCGCAACAGGATCCACAGAATTTGCAGCAGCAGCTCGACGCATATCCCTGAATTCAGGCCGGGGAACCCGCCGACCGCGGTACTCCGGAGATGTACCTGCTGCCGGCCAGGCGGCGGTTCGGCGACTCTGACGGACCGCTGACGCCTGTCGGCTCGAAAACACGATGGATAGGAAAGCCAACATGCCGTTTCGATGCCTGATGTTCCTGTTGCTCAGCCTGAGCCTGCCGCCTGCGTGGGCGGCAGAGACTGGCGCAGTCGATCCGCTACCGGCCTGGACTGCGGGTGTGAACAAGCAGGCGATCATGGCCTTCGTCGAACGCGTGACACGTCCGAACAGCCCCGATTTCGTGCCCGTTCCAGAACGCATTGCGGTGTTCGATCACGATGGCACACTCTGGGTCGAACAGCCCATCTACCCCCAATTCGTTTTCGTACTAGAGCGCTTGCGCACGCTCGCTCCACGTTTTCCCGGATGGCCCAGCAAGCAGCCATTCAAGGCCGCCCTCGAAGGGAATTACGCCAGCCTCGCCCGCCAGGGACCCATCGCACTGCAGCAACTGACGATCGCTACGCACTCCGGCCTGACGACGGATCAATTCGATGCGGCGGTGAAGGACTGGCTCGCGCACGCTCGGCACCCGCGTTTCGGTCGACCGTACAGCGAACTTGCCTATCAGCCGATGCTCGAATTGCTGACCTACCTCGAGGGTCATGAGTTCAAGAACTGGATCGTGTCCGGCGGCAGTGCGGATTTCATTCGGGTTTGGTCCGAGCGGGTCTACCGCATACCGCCGGAGCGCGTGATCGGCAGCAGCGTCAAACTGAAATTTGAGATGGCGGAGGGAAAATCGCTCCTGGTTCGCCTGCCGGAGATCGATTTCATCAACAGCCACGCCGCAAAGCCGGTCGGCATCCAGCAACAGATCGGCCGCCGGCCCCTCATGGCATTCGGCAACGCCGACGGGGATCTACAGATGCTGGAATGGACTTCGGGCGGCTCGGGTCCGCGCTTCGTAGGTTTGATTCGGCATACCGACGCAGCCCGCGAATACGCGTACGACCGGGAGGCCAGCGTGGGTCATCTCGAACTGGCGCTGGACGAAGCCAAACGCCGGCGCTGGCCCGTCGTGAGTATCCGGGACGACTGGGCGAAGGTATTCGCGTTCGACCGATGACATCCACGGCTCTGCCCGGCCGGCCGTCGTCACAGGCCGGCTGGGGACGGCATCACGCCAAAACCACCGCCATACCCAAAGACAGATCGAGAACTGCCCTCGCGGAACCGCGATTGACGGCGATCTCGATCAAGCCGATCGAGTTGCAGTACCAGAACGCCGTGCCCGCCTCCACCGCAGAGAAGGTACGCGCCTCCTCCAGCCAGTGCGATCCGACACGAAGTCTCCGTCCACCGAACGTCGGGAGGTAACGCCGTCCGGTCATGGCGTTACCGTAGGCATCGAAGTAAATCACGCGATCGAATTCGTCGGGCCAGGCCGTCAGATCGGGACCCGCATAGGGCGTGTGCGCCCAGGTAAAATCCCGCTGCGCGATGCGGGCCGCGATCGGCGCGAACAGGTCGCGCCCATGGAAGGTCGGCGTCAACAACCCGGGGCGCCAGTCGATGCGAAACCAGGCTGGCTGTCGGCAGCGGGCCGCTGCGGTGTTGAAGAGGCCATTGTCGGGACCGACGAACCATCGGCCATCCGCCTCGAGCGCGACCGGGGACCGTTCGCCGCCCACCCCTGGATCGACGACTCCTAGAATCACGCTCGACGGCGGGGTGAAAGGCACCAGCGCAGCCAGCAGGAATGCGGCGGCGGCCGGGTCGAACCGCGGGGCATCGTTCATCAGGCGCACGATGTCCCGATTACCGTGTTGCAGGAGGACCGACTCCATCTGGCCCAGATAGGGTCCTTCGTCGCCGAAGTCGGTGAACAGGAAAATCATGCGCGGCGGCGAGGCCGGTCGCATTGGTCCAGCGAAACCCTGGACCGCGGTCTCGTTATCCGGCTGGTTTCAGGCTCCGGGAAATTCGCCGCACCCAGATCGGCGCCTCCCCTCCCCGAGTCAGCCACCGCCGATCTGCACGGAGTCGTCAACGGTGCGGGCGGGAACGAAGAAGCGCGAGAACACCAGGCCCAGTTCGAACAACAGCCACATCGGAATGGCCAGCAAGGATTGCGAAACCACATCCGGGGGAGTCAGCACCGCACCCACGATGAACGCGGCGACGATGATGTACGGGCGCTTCTCGCCCAGGCTCTTGCGATCGACGACCCCGCTCCAGACCAGCAGGATCGTTGCGATCGGGACTTCGAACGCCGCACCGAAGGCGACGAACAAGGTCAGTACGAAATCGAGATAACGCGTGATGTCAGTCATCATCGTGACCCCTTTCGGTGCGGCGGCAGTCAAGAAACCGAATAGCAGAGGGAACACGACGAAATAGGCGAAGGCGATGCCGCCGTAGAACAACAGCGTACTGGCTACCAGCAGCGGCAACATCAGACGGCGCTCATGCCGGTACAGACCCGGGGCAATGAAGGCCCAGGCCTGGTACAAGACATAAGGGATCGCTGCCAGGAAGGCGACCACCAGCGTCAGTTTGAATGGCGTAAAAAAGGGCGATGCGACTTCGATCGCGATCATCTGCGTACCGGCCGGCATATGCTTCAGCAGCGGGCCAGCCAGAAAGGCGTAGATGTCGTTGGCGTAGTAGGCAAGGCCAAGGAAGATCAGCAGGATCGCGACAATGGATCGCAGCAGACGATCCCGGAGTTCGACCAGATGCGAGACGAAGCTCTGCGCGGTATCGTCCGGTGTATGGCCATCAACCATCGCGCGTTACCCCCTCGACGCGGGATGGCTCGGGGGTAGCGTCGACCCGCCCAGACTCGACTGGAGACTGTGGCTTCTCGACTGACAAGCGGTCCACCAAACCGTCGATGGTGACGTTGCTCAGCGCCTTCCGCTGTTTGTTCAGAGATTCGCGAAGATCCTGGACCTGCAGTTCCTGATCGATCTCCTGTTTCACCGACGAAACCATGGATCGCGCCTTACGGACCCAGAGGGCCGTCTCGCGCGCGACACGCGGCAGCTTTTCGGGACCAAACACGAGGAGCCCGACGATTCCGACCAGCACCATCTCCCAAAAGCCGATTTCGAACATCGCCGGCTAGGGGCTCCGCGGTTTGTCGGAATCCTCCTTGACCGCTTCGGCATCTATCGTGCGGCCCGATTCGGCCTTGTCCTCGCTCTCGCTCATTGCGCCGCGAAAGCTGCGGATGGCACCACCCAGGTCACCGCCGATGTTGCGCAACCGCTTCGTACCGAAGATCACGAGAACGATCAGAAAGATCAGTACCAATTCCCAGACACCTAAACCCATGACATCACCTTGGTAGACGTTAGCTCGGTGCGGCAGCGATCGTTGACCGGAACGAAATCCCGAACTCGCCAGCGAGGCCGACCAAAGCCAGATAGAAATCCACGCAAAAACGGGCGACTATTTGATTTTCAGCAATGACTTCCCTTCGGAATCAAACTTGCAGAAGTTGGCAAGGAAGTAGCGGCACTCTTCCGACTGCCTCGTCTTTGCAGCATCGCCATCCAGCGTGATTTCGACCGAACAGTAATGCGCCTCGCCGGGGATCTGCTTCTTCAAAAGGATCGTCTTGTCGCCGGTTTTCTTGGCCTCCCCCTCGACATCGACCGAGCACGGTTTGACGCCACGCGCGGCTTCCTCCGGATTCGGTTCGAAATCCACATCCATGGCGGCATTGATCTCGTCACCGATCGTCGTGATCTTCAGGTGCTGCACGTGACCACCGTCTCGGCGGAGGTAATGGTCGGTCGCGGCATAAGCCTGGGAGGCTGCCATCACCGCGAAACTCAGGAACATCGCCCGTTTCATCAATCCTATCCCTCTCGGTCAATTTCGTTATTGTTCGCCGCAACCGGCATGCAATCTACGCCAACCGGCGCAAAGACTAATCTCGGAGCAATTCGTTGATCCCCACTTTGCCGCGGGTTCTTTCGTCAACTTGTTTGATGATTACAGCACAGTACAAGCTGTGACTACCATCCTGGGCAGGCAGGTTGCCCGAGACGACGACGGAGCCGGCCGGGATGCGCCCGTAGCTAACCTCACCAGTCATTCGATTATAAATCTTCGTGCTCTGCCCGATGTACACGCCCATGGAAATCACCGAGCCACGCTCGACGATGACGCCCTCCACCACTTCCGAGCGTGCGCCGATGAAACAGTCGTCCTCGATGATAGTCGGCGCGGCCTGCAGCGGCTCCAACACGCCCCCGATGCCGACACCACCGGAAAGGTGCACGTTCTTGCCGATCTGCGCACAGGACCCGACCGTGGCCCAGGTATCGACCATGGTGCCCGAATCAACGAACGCGCCGATGTTGACAAACGACGGCATCAGCACGACGTTCGGCGCGATGTAGGCGCCCTGCCGGACGGCCGCCGGCGGCACGACCCTAGCTCCAGTCCGGCGGAAATCATCAGGGCCGAAACTACCGAATTTGGGCTCTACCTTGTCGAAATAGCGCGTCTCGCCACCATCCATGACTCGGTTATCGTTGATCCGGAATGACAGCAGAACGGCCTTTTTCAGCCATTGATGCACGACCCAGCCGGCAGGCGTCGGTTCCGCGACCCGGGCCCGCCCGCTGTCCAGCAGCTGCAGCGACTCCCCCACGGCCTCACGGAGTTCCGGGGACGCCGTGGCCGGCGTAATCTCCGACCGCTGTTCAAAGGCCTTTTCGATGATGGTTTCGAGGGACATAAGACTCATCCGCGACTGTTGACAAAGTGGGCGATGCGATGCGCCGCGTCGACGCATTCATCCAGGGACGCCACAAGGGCCATTCTGACGTACTCGGCGCCGGGGTCACGACCGTGCGCTACCCGAGACAGGAAACTTCCCGGCAGCACGGTCACATTCTGTTCCGCGTATAGTTCGCGGGCAAACTGTTGGTCACTGCCGGGGGTTCGGGTCCAACAATAGAACCCCCCCTCGGGCTGCGATACATCCAGCAGTTCCCCGAGCACGCTGCGGAAGGCCGCGAACTTCTCGCGATACAACCGCCGGTTTTCCTGCACATGCGATTCGTCTTCCCAGGCGGCGAGGCTGGCATGTTGCACCGGCAAAGACATCGCACAACCGTGATACGTTCGGTAAAGACCGTATTGGCGAATGATGTCCGCGTCTCCCGCCACGAAACCGGAACGCAGGCCGGGCGCATTCGAGCGCTTCGACAAACTGTGAAATACGACGCAACGCCGGAAGTCGGTGTTGCCCATCGCAGCCGCCGCGCTCAACAGGCCGGGAGGCGGGGCGTTGTCGTCCCGATAGATCTCCGAATAGCACTCGTCCGATGCGATCACGAAGTCGTGGCGATCGGCCAGTGCGATCAATCGCTGCAAGGCTGCGGTACTCAGCACCGCACCGCTCGGGTTTCCCGGAGAACAGACATAGAGCAACTCGCACCGCTGCCAGACCACAGCCGGCACCGCATCGAACTCCGGCAGAAAGCCCGCTTCGGCTCCTCCGTTGACAAAGTACGGCGTCGCGCCTGCCAACAGAGCCGCGCCTTCATAGATCTGGTAGAAGGGGTTGGGCATCACCACCAACGGTCGCCGCGCCGCATCGACCACGGCTTGCGCGAACGAAAACAAGGCCTCGCGGGTACCGTTGACCGGTAGCACGTGTCGCTCCGGATCGACGGCCTGAGTCGGCAGCTCGAACCGGCGGGTCAACCACGACGCAATCGACTGTCGCAACTCTGGCTGCCCCCTGGTTACCGGATAGCGACTCAGACCACCCAGATTCGCAACCAGTGCATCCTTGATGAGCGTGGGCGTGGGATGCTGGGGTTCGCCGATGGAGAGCGCGATGGGCCGCAATCCCGCAGGCGGTGTCACGCCTTGCCTGAGCGCACCGAGTCGTTCGAAGGGATAGGGCTGAAGAGCGGACAGTCGCGGATTCATGTTGAGGCAATGATCAGCCGCGCGCAGCGGGCGCGAAATCCCGGCTCAACCGCGGCAGAAGGGGGCCGGTTACCTGCAGGGCCGCAAGTATAGAGGATCGCACCAACGGGTTCCATGGCTGCGGATCTGCCGAACGCGCGGCAGGAAACTGCTACGACGGAGAGGTCGCTCGGGTACCTGTCCTCGCAGCCCCCGGGCTCGCCTTCCGGGCGTTACCTGCGCTTTTCGCGCAGGGGCTGTTCGAAAACTTTACAGTCAGGGCGTTCGCAAGGCCCATCTCGCCCAAATACCGAACTTGTGTACTGTCTTATATAGAGTTTTTAACGTTGGCACATTCCTCGCTGTATGGTGCGCAACGGTGCCAGATGCAACTCAAGGTGCCTAAAAAAAACGTTCATCAACCCGCGAATGTGGAGAAATTCATGAAGCACGCGTTCCTCGGAAAAGCGTTCATCGTTGCAACTGCGCTGGTACTGGCGGCACCGGCCAGTGCCAAGGTTTACCAGATGGGTGACCTGTTGTCCCCGAGCACAGTGGGTACCGCCTCCGGCAACACAGGGCGTCATGTCGTCAGGGCCAACAAGACCCACGGCAACTTCCGTGACACTTTCAAGTTCGACCTGTCGAAGGATGCGGACGTCAATCTGACCCGGATGTTCGGTGGCGGCAAGCTCGGTAAGCAGGTCCAGTGGAGCAGCGTCCGGATGAAGCTCCTGGACAACGAGAACAACGTGATCGCTCGTGTGCGTGGCGGCCGACTTGCGAGTTTCGCCGGCAACCTGGACGAGGGCTCGTATCAGGTTCGCATCAGCGGCAAGCTGAAGCCGAGCTTCGGTCGCGGCGCCTATAAGTTCAGCGCCGGCGCAATTGCCGCTCCCGTGCCAGAGCCGGAAGAATGGGCGCTGATGATCCTCGGCGCCGGCCTCATGGGCTATCAGGTTCGTCGCAAACAGCGGCAACTGGCAGTCGAGAGTAAAACCCCGCTGACCGCCCTGCCCGCCTGAGGCGAAGGGTCCGACCCGGCGCCCGGAGTTACTCAACCCCGGGGGCTGGGCTGGCGCAGGACCGGATTGATCAGCAACCGACGGTCGTGGATATGCGCGCCGTCGGTTAACCGGGAATCGCGCCCTCTAACCCGGATGGAATCGAAACCCCGTATAGATTGGGACTTCGATTTCTCCCGATCACCGTGCAGCCGAGAAGCCCGGCCTCCGCCGATCCACCCATAACCAGGCGATCAGCCACGCCAACAAGCATGCCGCCGCGGCACCCGAAAACACGCTACCCGCGCCAAAAGGCCCCCAGGCCTCGCCGCTGAGCAGGCTTCCCAGGGCACCGCCCAACCCAAAGCTCGCACTGCTATAGAGCGCCTGTCCCTTGTTGCGATGACGGCCTGAAAAGTAGGACTGCGTCAGCTGGATGCCGACTGCGTGCGTCGCACCGAAACTCGCGCCATGTAGCAATTGGGCCAAGCAAAGGAGGGCGACATTCTCGACCGCCCACCCGATCAACAGCCAGCGGATTACCCCCAACAGCAGGCTCGCCAGCAGGATTCGACGCAGCGTGTAACGTCGTAGCAAGCGTGGTGCGGACACGAACAAGGCGATCTCCGCTAGAACGCCCAGCACCCAGAATTGTCCGATCTGCTCCGGATCGAAACCCCGATCTTCGAGATAAATCGAGAAGAACACGTAGTACGGTCCGTGCGAGGCTTGCAGCAGCATCACAACGCCGAAAAACGCGACCACTTCCCTGCGCCAGAGGGTCCTTACGAAGCGGTCACCGTGCCGCGAAGCCGGAGCGCCGCGGTTCGGGATCACGAGGCTGGCAAGCCACTCGCAGCCGAGCAACAGGCCCACCACGATCGGCAACTGCGCCAGCGTCAGCCGATCATGGCTGAGGGCCGATCCGAGCAGCATGACCGCCAGAATGAACCCGATGGAGCCCCAGACGCGAATCTGGCTGTAGCGCTCCACCTGACCCGCCAGTTGTCGCAGCGTCAGCGCTTCGAACAACGGCAGACAGGCATTCCAGAAGAAGCTGAAGGCCAGTGTTATCCAGAACAACCACCAAAAGCCGGCGCGCCACGGGAGCGCCGTAAAGGCGAGGACGGTGGCAAAGCCCGCCCATCGGATCAGCCGCAGGTCGGCGCCCGTCCGATCCGCCAGCCAGCCCCAGATATTCGGCGCAATGACCTTAGTTCCAGCAACCAGCGCCATGAGTTGCCCGATCTCCGCGGCCGAAAAGTTCAGCGCGGCGAGATACAGGCTCCAGTAGGGCAGGAACGCCCCGAGCGCGGTGAAGTACCAGAAATAGAAGCCGGAGAGGCGCCAGTACGGAAGCGCCTGCGGTCCGGTCATCCGCCGCCGAGAAGACTGCCCGGAACGGTCACGACCGGCCGGCCGGGACCGCCTGCAACGGGATCTCGACGTCGGCATTCTGTGCGCGATGGCGCAGCCAGTGATCCATCAGCACCAGCGCCATCATTGCCTCGGCAATCGGCGTGGCGCGGATGCCGACACAGGGGTCGTGGCGACCGGTCGTGACGACCTCGACCGGCTCGCCACGAACGTTGATCGTCTGACCGGGCAGCCGCAGGCTGGACGTCGGCTTCAGCGCGATGCTGGCAACGATGTCCTGACCCGTGGATATGCCCCCTAGCACACCGCCTGCATGGTTGCTCAGAAAGCCTTCAGGGGTGATTTCGTCACGAAACGCCGTACCCTTGGTATCGACGCAAGCAAACCCGTCGCCAATTTCGACGGCCTTGACGGCGTTGATGCTCATCAGCGCATAGGCAAGCTCGGCGTCCAGCCGGTCGAAGATCGGCTCACCCAGTCCGGGCGGCACCCCCGTCGCGACGACCGTGATTCGCGCACCGATCGAATCGCCCTCCTTGCGGAGCCGGTCCATGTAGGCTTCGAGCGCCGGAACCTGATCCGGGTCCGGGCAGAAGAACGGGTTGTTTTCGATCTCATCCCAAACGACACGCTCGGCCCGAATCGGGCCAAGTTGCGCCAGATAACCGCGGATCTCGATGCCGAGGCGCGTCCGAAGGTACTTCTTGGCAATCGCACCGCCGGCCACCCGCATCGCGGTTTCCCGCGCCGATGAGCGCCCGCCCCCGCGGTAATCGCGCGTCCCGTACTTCATGTGGTAGGTGTAATCGGCGTGGCCGGGCCGAAAACTTTCAGCGAGATTGCCGTAGTCCTTGGAACGCTGGTCGACGTTCTCAATCAGCAGCCCGATGGGCACCCCGGTGGTCTTGCCTTCGAAGACACCCGACAGGATCTTCACCTCGTCCGGTTCACGCCGCTGCGTCGTGTGGCGGCTCTTGCCCGGCCGCCGGCGCTCCAGCTCGACCTGCAAATCCGCCTCGGTCAGCGGCAGTCCGGGTGGACAGCCATCGACGATACAGCCAATCGCAGGACCGTGGCTCTCGCCAAAGGACGTGAGCGTGAAGAGCTTGCCGATCGTGTTGCCGGACATCAGAAATTCCGTGGTCGCGAGTGATTCATGGACCCGGCGTGCCCCCGCAGTGCTGCGCGCCGGACTCGAAGACAACCCGATGTTCCGCGAGTTCCCGGGCAGTGAGCAGGAATACACCGTCTCCGCCGTGCTCGAAGTCCAGCCAGGTGAACGGCACTGTCGGATACGCCGCCATCAGGGCTTCCGCACTACTGCCGACTTCGACGACGAGAACGCCCTCGGGGTTCAGATGATGGATTGCCCCGACGAGGATCTGACGCACGCAATCGAGTCCATCTTCGCCCGACTCAAGCCCCAGGCGAGGCTCCGCGTGGTACTCGGCTGGCAAGGATTCCCACTCGCCGCGGCTGACATAGGGCGGGTTACTGACAATGATGTCGTAGCGAGCGGCCCCTAGACCGGCAAACAGATCGGAGTCGATCAACTCGACGGCGTCCTCGACGCCGTGGCGCTGTACGTTTTCCCTGGCGACGGTGAGGGCTTCCTGAGATACGTCCACCGCATCGATGGCTGCCTCCGGGAAGACATGCGCACACAGGATCGCAATACAGCCAGAGCCTGTACATAAATCGAGCACCGACTGGATCTGCGCGGGATCGACCCAGGGCACGAAACGATTCAGGATGAGTTCGGCCAGTGGGGAGCGCGGCACCAGCACGCGCTCGTCGACTCGGAAGGCGAGTCCGCCAAACCAGGCCTCGCCAAGCAGATAAGCCAGCGGCTTGCGTTCCGCGATGCGCTGCTCCACCCGATCGACGATGCACGCGCGCTCGTCCCGCGTCAACGCCGCCCCGAGGTAGATCGCCGGCAAATCATGTGGTTGGTGCAGCGTATGCAGGACCAGCGCAGCGGCTTCATCGAATGCGGTCGCAGTGCCATGGCCAAAACACAATCCCGCTTCGGCGAAGCGGCTGGAGGCCCACCGAATGTAGTCGCGAATCGTCGCCAAGGTTCCGACGACCGTCGTCCGAGAGTCGTTCGTCATGGGTACAACCCGATACCGCGCAGACCGAGATCCTCGCCCCAGCCCAACGCCAGATTCATGCATTGCACTGCCTGGCCCGCGGCTCCCTTCACGAGATTGTCGATCACCGCCAACACCACGACGGTGCTGCCCCCTTGCGGACGATGAACGGCGATCTGACAACGATTCGAACCCTTGACGTTACGCGTATCGGGATGGGAACCAGGCCGCAGTACGTCGACGAAAGGCTCGTCCGCATACCGGGTTTCGAAGACCTGCTGAAGATCAGCGGCCGAATCGGCGAGTTGGGCATACAGCGTCGCGTGGATACCACGTATCATGGGCAACAGATGCGGCACGAACGTCAAGCCGACCGGCGCGCCGACCAGTCGCTCCAGGCCTTGGACGATCTCCGGCCAGTGGCGGTGACGCGCCGCGCTGTAGGCCTTGAAGCTCTCCCCGGTCTCGCTCATCAGCAGGGGCAACTCGGCCTTGCGCCCCGCACCGCTGACGCCTGATTTGACGTCTGCGATGAGTCCATCGAACCGGATCAGGCCCGCCTCCAACAACGGCAGAAAGCCGAGCTGAACCGCCGTCGGATAACAACCTGGACACGCGATCAGGCGAGCGGCGCGGATGGACTCCCGATTGACCTCGGGCAGACCGTACACGGCTTCAGGCAATAGCTGCGGACACGCATGCGGCTCACCGTACCAGTCTGCCCAGGTGTCAGGGTCGGTAAGACGAAAATCCGCCGCGAGGTCGATGACGAGGATGCCGCGTGCCAGCAGTTCAGGCGCCATCCGCATGGCGGTGCCATTGGGCGTGGCGAAAAACACGACATCGCAATCCATCAGCGACGCGACCTCGGCCGGAACGAAATGGGCATCGACCGCACCGCGAAGATTCGGATAGGCCTCCGCCACGGGGCGGCCGACATCGGCGCGCGACGTGACGGCGGTGATGCGGATTTGCGGATGCAGCGCAAGCAAGCGCAATAATTCGACGCCGGTGTACCCGGTACCTCCGACGATGCCTATGTCGACCATAGTCGTTGTTCGTTCTAGCTAATGTTTCCGCGTCGTGAAGACCGGGCGCACAGAGGACCTGTCTGCAGCCGCAACAGGACACGCGCAACGAAGAGACATCAGCCGCTCGATCCGCACCGGTCGGAAATAACCGTGCAGACGATCGTGCGCTCCGAGCGCGGCCCGTCGAACTCGCAAAAGAAAACGTTTTGCCAGCGTGACAGGCCCAGCCGGCCATTGATGACCGGAATGGTCTCCGAGGGCCCCACAAGCCCCGCCTTCAGATGCGCATCCCCATTCCCGTCCTGCTGGTCATGCTGCCAGACACCCTTGGGTATAAGACGTCGCAATAGGCTCAGGACATCACGCGGAACGCTGTCGTCCCAATTTTCCTGGATCATGATCGCGGCCGTGGCGCCCTGAGCGTAAAGGACGACGATACCATCGCGGACCGCGCTTTGCGCGACGAGATCGCTCACCTGGCGGGTCACGTCGATCAACTGTTCCCGGGCCGTCGATTCCAGCCGGAGCAGCGCCCGCATGCTAACGACTAACCGCGACAGTCACCGAACAATTCGCGTGCGTGCTCCACTGGGGCGCGCCCTCCACGACCGGCTGGAGCATGGCCTGGCATCGCTGTCAGCCCGCGCTCTCGTCACGCTGGTGCGGGGGCGGTTCGAGTCGGGATTGCTCGACGCGGGCCTTGAGTTTCTGGCCCGCCTTGAAGGTGACGACACGGCGTGCGGTGACCGGGATTTCCTCGCCGGTCTTCGGATTCCGGCCAGGTCGTTGCCGCTTGTCGCGGAGATCGAAATTCCCGAATCCGGACAGCTTGATCGGTGAGCCCGAGGCGAGTGCGCTCTTTATGGCTTCGAAGAACTCGTCAACAAGTTCTTTCGCGTCCTTCCGACCGAGTCCGACCTCGGTGAGCAGTTTTTCGACCATATCGGCCTTTGTCAGTGCCATCGGTTCAAGCCCTCAATTCGGCAGCCAGTTCAGTAGTTAACCGCTCCATGACCAGTCCTACGACCTGGTCGACGCGCGCGTCCGTCAATGTCTCATCGTCCGCCTGGAGGATCAGGCCGAACGCGATGCTCTTCTTCCCGGCCGCTATGCCGGTGCCCTGATACACGTCGAACAGTACGACGCGGCGGATGAGATCTTCCCCGGCGGCCCTCACGCAAGCCACCACGTCTGCGCTCGTAATGACCTCATCGACGACGACGGCCAGGTCACGGCGAACGCGTGGGAATTTCGACAGTGGCGTGAAGCGGGGTACCCGACGCCCCAGACTCTCGCCCAGTTCGAGTTCGAAGAGGAAAACGTTCTGCCCAAACCCGAGCGATTTCTGCAACGCCGGGTGCAGCATCCCCAGACAACCAGCACGCTGACCTGCAATCAGAATGGCGGCCGTCTGCCCAGGGTGCAGTGCCGGATGTTCGGCCGTAACGAAGCTCAACTCGATGGCACGGCCAGAAAGGACGAACAACGCCTCGAGGTCACCCTTGACGTCGAAGAAATCGATTTCACCCGCCGCCTCGGACCATTGCTCTGGCAGTCGCGGCCCCATCGCCAGACCGGCCAGGACGTTCGGTTGCCGCAAGCCCTCAGGGGCGTTGATGAACTTCGTGCCGACCTCGAATAGCCTCACGCGCGATTCCTGGCGTGCCTGATTCTTCAGCGCGACATCCAGCAAGCCCGCCCACAGGGTCGTCCGCATCACGGCCATTTCGGCGGAGATCGGGTTCTTGACCGCCAGTGACGGAACGTCCGGCTCCAGACGCTGCAGCAGCGTGGGCTCCACAAAACTGTAAGTGATCGCTTCCTGATATCCGCGGTCGACGAGCGCATCCCGAAACCGGTCGGCGTCGAGCCGGTGTTCGGTGGCCGGCTGCATCGTGGCGGGTAGAATTGGCGCCCGCTGCGGAATGCGGTCGTAACCGTAGACCCGCCCCACTTCCTCGATTAGATCGATCTCTCGGGTGATATCGAAGCGGAAACTGGGAGGACGGACGCTCCATCCATCGCTGTGCCTCGACACCTGCATCGACAGGCGTCGCAGGATGCTCTCGACCAAATCTGCGTCGATCGCAAGCCCAAGCACCTTTTCGACTCGATCGGCGCGCAGGACGATTTCGTCGCGCACCGGCAAACTGCCGGGTTCACTGACGTCGAACACCGGACCGGGCTCGCCGCCGACCAGATCGATGATCAACTGCGTGCAACGCTCAATCGCCCGCATCTGGAGTTCGGGATCGACGCCGCGCTCGAAGCGATGCGATGACTCCGTCGCCAAGCCGTAGCGACGCGCGCGCCCGCTGATCGCCGTCGGTGCAAAGAAGGCACACTCGACGAACAGGTCGCGCGTCTCGGTCGTCACGGCGGAATCGCGACCGCCCATGATGCCGGCCAAGGCCAGCGGGCGCTCGCGGTCGGCAATCACCAGCGTGTCCGGATCGGGCTCGACGGTCTGGTCGTTCAGCAAGGTCAGACGGTCTCCGGCGCGCGCAAAGCGGACCTCGATCCCGCCCTTCAGTCGGGCCAGATCGAAGGCGTGCAGCGGCTGCCCGAGTTCCAGTAGGACATAGTTGGTCACGTCGACGACGGGATCCAGCGATCGTACCCCGCAACGGCGCAAGCGCTCCTTCATCCACAGCGGCGTGACGACGCCGCCACGAATGTTCCGGATGATCCGGCCCAGGTAACGGGGGCAGGCTTCCGGCGCCGTCACGACAACCGGGAAGACCTCGCTGCCGACGGCCGGGACGGATGGCGACACCGGCTCCGGCGCCGCCTCCCCAAAAAGCACGGCAACCTCGCGCGCAATGCCTTCCACGCTGAGGCAGTCGGCACGGTTTGGGGTCAGGTCGACTTCCAGGACCTGATCGTCGAGGTCCAGGTAATCACGGAAATCCTGGCCGACTGGGGCATCAGCGGGGAGTGGCAACAGGCCCGACGCACTATCCTCCAATCCCAGTTCCTTGGCCGAGCAGAGCATGCCCTGCGATTCGACGCCGCGGAGCTTCGACCGGCCGATTGCCATGCCGCCCGGTAACCGGGCACCTTCGACAGCCAGGGGTGCGCGCATGCCCACCGCCACATTCGGTGCACCGCAGACGATCTGCAGGGGCTCCGCCGCACCGATGCCGACCTGGCAAACTTTGAGTCGGTCCGCTTGCGGGTGCGGTGCGATCGCTTCGACTTCCGCCACGACGACACCGGAAAACGCCGGCGCTGCCGGGACTGCGCTGTCGACTTCCAGACCGGCCATGGTCAACTGGTGCACCAGTTGGCCACTATCCGCCGCGGGGTTCACATAGGTCCTGAGCCACCGTTCACTGAGTCGCATGATACCGTCCGAAAACTGCTGGCAACGCCGCTAGAACGGCGGAAACTGTCGAAGGAACCTCAGATCGTTCTCGAAGAACAGGCGCAGGTCGTTGATCCCGTAACGCAGCATGGCCAGGCGCTCAACACCCAGCCCGAAGGCGAAGCCCGTATAACGCTCGTGATCGATGCCGACGAAGTCGAACACCCGGGGATGGATCATCCCGCAGCCCATGACCTCCAGCCAGCCGCTCTCGCCGCAGACGCGGCAACCGGCGCCATCGCACATGACGCAGCCGATATCGACCTCGGCCGAGGGCTCGGTGAAGGGAAAGTAGGACGGGCGGAACCGTATGGCGATCTGCCGCTCGAAAAACAGGCTCAGGAACTCGTACAGAATTCCCTTGAGGTCGGCAAAACTGGTCTGTTCGTCGACCCAGAACCCCTCGACCTGATGAAACATCGGCGTGTGGGTCAGATCCGAGTCGCAGCGATAGACCCGCCCCGGCGCGATCACACGCAACGGCGGCTGGTTCGACTCCATCACACGGATCTGCACCGGCGACGTGTGGGTGCGCAGCAACGTGTGCGCATCGAAATAAAAGGTATCGTGCATCGCCCGCGCCGGGTGATGCGCTGGGATATTGAGGGCCTCGAAGTTGTGATAATCGTCCTCGACCTCCGGTCCCTCATGGATCTCGAAGCCCACACTACGGAAAAGCCGGGAGATCCGCCGCATCGTCAACGTGACCGGGTGCAGACCACCCGTCTCGCTGCCCCGGCCGGGCAGAGACACATCGATCCGCTCGCTGCGAAGCCGCGCTGCGAGTTCACGCTGCTCGAGCGCCTCGCGGGCGTTCTCCAGGTCGCTCTGCAGGCGGTCGCGGATTTCGTTCAACTGCCGTCCCAGATCGCGCCGCTCGGCGTCGGTCGCCTGACCCAGGCCCTTCAGACGCTCGGTCAGCAGCCCCTTCTTGCCGAGGTACTGAACCCGGATCTGCTCCAGTTTGCCTAGGGATTCGGCCGACTCCAGCGACTGCCGGGCCTGCAGGTAGAGATCATCGAGGGATGGATGCACCGCCCTGCTCTCTGGGGGTCTGGTTGAATCGAGAAGGAAGCGCACACGGGGCGAACGTCAGTGCGCTCACCCGCTGCGCGAGAAAGAAAGGAAGGTCAGCCTTGGGCGATGCGCGCCAGCTCCGCGAAGGCGGTCTTGTCGTGCACGGCGATGTCAGCCAGCACTTTGCGGTCCATGTCGACCGAAGCCTTCTTCAAGCCATCCATGAAACGGCTGTACGACAGTCCGCATTCACGCGCGGCGGCGTTGATGCGGGTGATCCACAGAGCACGGAACTGCCGCTTGCGCTGACGGCGGTCGCGATACGCGTATTGACCGGCCTTGATGACCGCCTGTTTGGCGACGCGATAAACGCGGCTACGGGCACCGTAGTAACCCTTGGCCGCCTTCAGGACCTTCTTGTGTCTGGCTCTCGCGGTGACTCCGCGCTTGACTCTAGGCATACCGCCTCCTCAGAAATTCGCTTCGAAAATAACGGGTCAACTGTACGGCAGGAGACGGGCTGCAGACTTGCTGTCGGAAGCGTGAATCGTATACGCCTTCCGCAACTGGCGCTTCCGCTTGGTCGTCTTCTTGGTCAGGATGTGCCGACGGTGCGAATGGTTGCATTTGAAACTGCCGGAGGCAGTCCGCTTGAAACGCTTCGCCGCGCCGCGATTCGTCTTCATTTTGGGCATGATCGGTCTCTCAATCGTTTTCGGTAGCTTACTTTTTCTTTTTCGGCGCCAGCGTCATGATCATCTGCTTCCCTTCCATCTTCGGATGCTGCTCGACAGTTGCGTATTCCACCAGGTCGTTCTCGACCCGTTGCAGCAACTCCATTCCCAACTCGCGATGGGCCAATTCCCGACCGCGGAAGCGGCAGGTCACCTTGGCCTTGTCACCCTCGGTCAGGAACCGGGTCAGGTTCCGAAGCTTGATCTGATAGTCGCCTTCGTCCGTTCCGGGACGGAACTTGACTTCCTTGACGTGAATCAGCTTCTGCTTTTTCTTCGCCGCCGCCAGCTTCTTGTTCTGCTCGAAACGGAATTTCCCGAAATCCATGACCCGGCAAACCGGAGGGTCTGCGGTGGGGGAAATTTCGACCAGATCCAACTCAGCATCGTAGGCAATCTGCTGGGCCTGCCGTACCGGCACGACACCGGCCTGATTGCCTTCCGCATCGATCAGACGCACCATCGGCGCCGTGATCTGTTCGTTAAGGCGCGGATCCTTTTTATCGTGGGCAGTGATACTTATTCCTCCAGCGCTGTCATTCTCCGGACGGTCCGTGTTTGTCGGCCGCCTCTTTTCTGAACCGTTCAGCCAAGTCGCTCAAGACCAAGGCACCGAGATCGGCGCCATTCTGAGTGCGGACGGAGACCGTTTCAGACTCTTCCTCTTTGGGCCCGACGACAAGCAAATACGGGACCCGTTGCATCGAGTGATCGCGGATTTTAAAGCCGATCTTCTCATTTCTCAAGTCCACCCGGACCCGAAAGCCTTGAACTGCCAGCGATTCGACCACGCGGCGCGCATAATCGGCTTGGCGGTCGGTGATATTCATGACCACCGCCTGCACCGGCGCGAGCCAGAAGGGGAAGAAACCCGCATGATGCTCGATCAAGATTCCGAGGAAGCGTTCCATCGAACCGAGGATCGCCCGATGCAGCATCACCGGCGTACGGCGCGAGCTGTCCTCGGCCACGTAGACGGCACCCAGACGCTCCGGCATCGAGAAGTCCACCTGTATCGTGCCGCATTGCCAGATCCGCCCGAGGCAGTCCTTGAGCGAGAACTCGATCTTTGGCCCGTAGAACGCGCCCTCACCCGGCTGTAGCTGCCACTCGAGACCTTTGGCATCGAGCGCCTGCGCCAGGGCCGCCTCGGCCTTGTCCCACACTTCGTCGGAGCCCACCCGCTTTTCCGGGCGCGTCGACAGCTTGATCAGCACCTGATCGAAACCGAAGTCCGCATAGACGCGGAATAGCAGGTCGATGAACAGCGACACTTCCGGCTGAATCTGGTCGTCCGAGCAGAAGATATGGGCATCGTCTTGCGTGAACGAGCGCAGCCGCATGACGCCATGCAACACGCCGGACAATTCGTTGCGATGACAGGAGCCGAACTCGGCCAGGCGCAGCGGCAGGTCGCGGTAGCTCTTCAAACCCTGGTTGTAGACCTGCACGTGGCACGGGCAGTTCATCGGCTTGATCGCATAGTCGCGCTCATCCGCCTGGGTCGTGAACATCTCGTCGGCGAATTTGTCCCAGTGACCCGACTTTTCCCAGAGACTACGCGACACCACCTGCGGCGTCCGAATCTCCTGGTAGCCGTTGTCGCGAAACACGTCGCGCATGTACTGTTCCACCGTCTGCCACAGCGTCCAGCCGTTCGGGTGCCAGAACACCATGCCGGGCGCCTCTTCCTGCAGATGAAACAGCCCCAACTGCTTGCCGAGCTTGCGGTGATCGCGCTTCTCGGCCTCTTCCAGCCGATGCAGGTAGTCGTCGAGACTTTTCTTGTCCGACCATGCCGTACCGTAGATCCGCTGGAGCATCTCGTTCCGGGAATCGCCGCGCCAATAGGCGCCGGCGACCCGCATCAGTTTGAACGCCTTCAAGTGCCCCGTGTGCGGCACGTGCGGACCGCGACACAGATCGACGAAGTCACCCTGGGCGTACAGCGAGATGACCTCACCTGCCGGGATCTCCCGGATAATCTCCGCCTTGTAGCGCTCACCCAGTCCGCTGAAGTAGTCGACCGCCTCGTCCCTGGGCATGACCGATCGCGTAACCGGCAGCGCTGCCGCGGACAACTCCGCCATCTTCCGCTCAATCGCCTCGAGGTCTTCTGGCGTGAACGGGCGTTCAAACGCGAAGTCGTAATAGAATCCGTCCTCGACCACCGGACCGATCGTGACCTGAGCCGACGGATACAGCGACTTGACCGCTTCGGCGAGTAGATGCGCCGTCGAATGACGGATGATCTCCAGACCTTCAGGCTGTTTGGCCGTGATGATTGCCACCTCGGCGTCGTGCTCGATGAGGTGCGAGGTATCGACCAGACGGCCATCGACCCGACCGGCGAGAGCAGCCCGAGCCAGTCCCGCACCGATCGATTCGGCGACCTGCATGACACTGACGACGCCTGGGAATTCCCGGCGGGAACCGTCCGGCAGCGTGATGACGGGCATGATCCGCTCTAGCCTGAGGTGTGATGAGAATTCGTGCCGCGAGAAACAAAAAAGCATCGCCGAGCGATGCCTGTTTCCTGCAGCCATTTGGTAGGCGCGATTGGACTCGAACCAACGACCCCCACCATGTCAAGGTGGTGCTCTAACCAACTGAGCTACGCGCCTGCACTGCCCGTGACAGGGCAAGCGCGCATATTACCGGGAGTTCAGGCCTCGGGTCAAGCCCATCGAGATGCGGCAGGGCAGCCACCTTACATCCACCCTCCCGCAGGACCGTGGTGCGAAAAATCATGTTAAATGTACCGAATCCCACTTGATCACTGACATCATCGCGATGAAAACAGCCCATGTCATTCGCCACGTCCCCTTCGAAGACCTCGGCAATCTGGCGCCCGCGCTCGCCGCTGCGGGCTTCACCATGGAGTATCGGGAAGCCGGCCTCGACGATCTAGCCTCTTTCGATGCGGCGGACCCGGACCTTTTGATCGTGCTGGGCGGCCCGATTGGGGTTTACGAAGAGCGTGCCTACCCATTTCTTGCCGATGAGCTGCGGCTGCTCGAGCGACGCCTCGCGGCCGACCGCCCTACGCTGGGCATTTGTCTCGGCGCGCAACTGATTGCCGCTGCGCTCGGCGCCCGCGTCTATCCCGGCGCACGGGGCAAGGAAATCGGCTGGTCGACACTCCATCCCGGGTCCGACCTCACAGCTGCTTCTCCCCTGGCGGATCTCGTCGCCGACGGCGTCGAGGTACTACATTGGCACGGCGACACCTTCGATCTGCCGGAAGGGGCGACGCACCTCGCCGCAAGCACCCGGTACCAGAACCAAGCCTTTGCCTGGGGCAAACGGACGCTGGCGCTGCAGTTCCACCCGGAAGTCACCCGCGCCGGCCTCGAGCGGTGGTATATCGGCCATGCCTGCGAGCTGTCTCAGGCCGGCCTGGAGCCGGCTGCACTGAGAGCGGAAAGCGGCATCAAGGCACCGCGCCTCGCCCAGGCAGCTGCGCCTTTCTGGCAGGCCTGGCTAACCGATAGCTGCTGAGCTTGCCCTCCGGAAAACGACCGGGCGTGCCGGAGCCGACTTCAAGCCTCGAAGGACACCGAGCGGATCTGTTGGATTTGGTCTCTCAGCCGCGCCGCTTCCTCGAACTCCAGATCCCGCGCATGGGCATACATCTTGTCCTCGAGCTGTTTGATAAGGCGCGCCGCTTCCTTCGGCGGCATCGGCGCGTATTCCGCCGGCGTTTCGGCCACGCGCTTGCGGCCGGGCTTGCTGTTCCGCGCAAACCCCACACCCGGAATCGGCACCTCCAGGATATCGGTGACCGCCTTGCTGATGCCGCGCGGCGTTAGCCCATGGAGCTCGTTGTAGTTGCGTTGTTTGCACCGACGCCGTTCGGTTTCCTCAATCGCCCGCTCCATGGATCCCGTCATCCGGTCGGCATAGAGGATCGCCTTGCCGGAGAGGTTGCGCGCAGCGCGTCCGATCGTCTGAATGAGCGATACGGTCGAGCGCAGAAAGCCCTCCTTGTCTGCATCCAGTATCGCGACCAGCGAAACCTCCGGAATATCCAGCCCTTCGCGCAGCAGGTTGATGCCGACCAGCACATCGAAAACACCGAGGCGCAGGTCGCGAATGATCTCGACCCGTTCCACCGTGTCTATATCGGAATGCAGATAACGCACGGCAACGCCATGTTCGAGCAGATATTCAGTCAGATCTTCTGCCATGCGCTTGGTCAGCGTCGTCACCAGCACGCGCTCCTTCCGCCCAACGCGCTCACGAACCTCGGACAGCAGATCGTCGACCTGCGTCGTAGCCGGCCGCACCTCGACCTCGGGATCTACCAGACCCGTCGGCCGCACGACCTGCTCGACCACGACACCTGAGTGTGTCTGCTCATAGGGACCCGGCGTGGCCGAGATGTAGATGCGCTGCGGCGAGCGCAGTTCAAACTCCTCGAATCGCAGCGGCCGGTTGTCCAGCGCCGACGGGAGGCGAAAACCGTATTCGACCAGCGTTTCCTTGCGGGAGCGGTCACCGCGGAACATCGCGCCGATCTGCGGGATCGTCACATGGCTTTCGTCGATGAACAGCAGTGCATCGGGCGGCAGGTAATCGAACAGCGTTGGCGGCGAGTCGCCCGCGGCCCGCCCCGAAAGATACCGGGAGTAGTTCTCGATGCCGGGACAATAGCCAACCTCCAGCATGATCTCGATATCGAACAGCGTCCGTTGCTCGAGTCGCTGCGCCTCGACAAGCTTGTTCATTGAATACAACTGTTCGAGCCGTTCTTTCAACTCGACCTTGATTTCCTCGACAGCGGCGACGATCTTCTCGCGCGGCGTAACGTAATGGGTCTTCGGGTAAACCGTATAGCGGGCAATACGGCTCAGCACCTCCCCCGTTAGCGGATCGAACAGCGACAGGCGCTCAATCTCGTCATCGAACAACTCGACCCGCAGGGCTTCCTTCTCGCTCTCCGCCGGGTGGATGTCGATCACATCGCCTCGCACCCGGAAAGTACCGCGTCGCAACTCGGTCTCGTTGCGGGTGTACTGCAGCTCGGCGAGGCGCATCAACATCTGGCGCTGGCTGATCATGTCGCCGCGGACCAGATGCAAGACCATCGCAAAATACGAGGCCGGTTCGCCGAGGCCGTAGATGGCCGAGACGGTCGCCACGATGACCGTGTCGCGTCGTTCGAGCAGCGCCTTGGTCGCCGACAACCGCATCTGCTCGATGTGCTCATTGAGCGACGCGTCCTTCTCGATATAGGTGTCGGACGACGGCACGTAAGCTTCGGGCTGGTAATAGTCGTAATACGAGACGAAGTACTCGACGGAGTTCTCCGGAAAGAACTCCTTCATCTCGCCGTACAACTGCGCTGCCAGGGTCTTGTTCGGCGCCAGAATCAGCGCCGGGCGCTGCACTGTCGCGATAACATTGGCCATCGTGAAGGTCTTGCCCGACCCGGTGACACCCAGCAGGGTCTGGTGGACCTCCCCGTCGGCGAGCCCCTCCACGAGCCGCCGGATGGCCTCGGGCTGATCGCCCGCAGGCGCGAAGCTGCTGTTAAGGCGCAGTTTCTTATCTTTCAGCGGATACAGATTGCTGGTTTGATCGGTTATCATATCGGGCTTTTTCAAGGTTTCAGCCGCATCGCGAGACAAAGCCGGCTGTGGAAATCCCTGTTTCGATTGTGTTTCGTATCGGGCATCACCGCGACGCGGTCCCCCTCGCTACGCAAGGCTTTCCATTCCGCCCATCCGGGCGGGCGCTTTGTTCAACTGTCTGACTTCCAGCTTCGAGCCTACCCCATGAGCATCCGTCTTTCCGATCGCGTTCAAGCCATCAAGCCCTCCCCGACACTCGCCGTCACCGCACGCGCCGCCGCCATGAAGGCCGCCGGCAAGGACATCGTCGGCCTAGGCGCCGGCGAGCCGGACTTCGACACGCCGGAGCACATCAAGGAAGCGGCGATCAAGGCCATACGCGACGGCTTCACCAAATACACCGCGGTCGACGGCACGGCGGGCCTCAAGAAGGCCATCGCCGCCAAGTTCAGCCGCGAAAACGCGCTCGAATACCCGACGAACCAGATCCTCGTGTCGTGCGGCGGCAAGCAGAGCTTCTACAACCTCGCGCAAGCGCTGCTGAACCCCGGCGACGAAGTGGTCATCCCGGCACCCTACTGGGTATCTTACCCCGACATGGTCATGCTGGCAGGCGCCACGCCGGTGATCGTCACGGCCGGACAGGAGCAACAATTCAAGATCACCGCGAACCAGCTTGAGAGTGCGCTGACCCCGCGCACCCGCCTGTTCGTGATCAACAGCCCGTCGAATCCGACCGGCATGAACTACAGCGAGAGCGAACTGAAGGCCCTGGCCGACGTCCTGCTTCGCCATCCGCAGGTGGTCATCGCAACCGACGACATGTACGAGCACATCCTGTGGAGTCGCGGCCCATTCAAGAACATCCTGAATGTCTGCCCGGCGCTGGCCGACAGGACCATGGTCCTGAATGGCGTGTCCAAGGCCTATTCGATGACCGGCTGGCGCATCGGCTATGCGGCTGGACCGAAGCCCCTGATCGAGGCGATGACGAATATCCAGTCGCAGAGCACATCGAACCCGACATCGATCTCACAGGTCGCGGCCGAAGCCGCGCTGAACGGCGACCAAAGCTTTATAGAAACCATGGTGTCGGCCTTCAAACTGCGCCACGACTTCGTCGTCAGCTCGCTGAACCAGATCCCGGGCGTCGACTGCCTGGGGACCGACGGCACCTTCTACGTGCTGCCGAGTTTCCAGGGCGTCATCGACCGGATGCCGGCGATTGCCGATGATCTCCAGTTGGCGGAGTACCTGATCGAGCAGGCCGGCGTGGCAGCCGTGCCGGGCTCGGCCTTTGGCGCCCCGGGACACATGCGCCTGTCCATCGCAACCAGCATGGGGAATCTCGAAAAGGCCGTCGACCGGCTCCGGACGGCACTGGCGTGAAACCTTGCCCCATCGGATAGCGAACCACCGGACCTAATCCACGCGCATGCGAGTCGCCCTGCAGACACTCGGCTGTCGCGTCAACGAAGCGGAAATCGAGCGGTGGTCCCGAGAGTTTCGCGCGGCGGGACATCAGGTCGTGCCGCCATCCGAGGATCCCGAACTGGTCGTTCTGAACTCCTGCGCCGTCACCCAGGAAGCGGTGCGCAAGTCACGCAGCCTGCTGCGCCGGATCCACCGCGAGCACCCTGCAGCCAAGCTCGTCCTGAGCGGGTGCTACGCGACGCTGAGCCCGTCGGCAGCGGCGGCCCTGGGTGTCGATCTCGTGGTCGCCAATAGCGAGAAGGATCGGCTGCTGGAGCGGGTAGAGCAGGAGTTGGCCGTCGCCACGATGCCGGCCATGGCTGCCGATCCGGACCAGGGTTCGCTGCTCTTGCCGGTCAACCGCCACCGCGCCTTCGTCAAGGTGCAGGACGGCTGCCGCTACCGCTGCACCTTTTGCATCGTCACGGTCGCGCGCGGCGCGGAACGCAGCCGGCCACCCGCTGACGTGGTCGACGAGATCAATACGCTGCACGCAAGCGGAGTGGAGGAGGTCGTACTGACGGGAGTCCATCTCGGTGGCTACGGCAGCGACCTCGGTCAAGGTTTGGACCAACTCGTGCGCACGGTGCTGGACCGGACTGCGATCCCGCGCCTTCGCTTCGGCTCGATCGAGCCCTGGGATTTGCCCGAGGGCTTCCTTGAATTGTGGCGCAGCCCACGACTGATGCCGCACCTGCACCTGCCACTGCAGAGCGGCTGCGACGCGACGCTGCGTCGCATGGCTCGCCGCTGCAAAACCAGGGACTACCGGCAGCTTGTCGACCAGGCGCGCGAGGCCATTCCGGCGCTCAACATCACGACCGACGTCATCGTGGGCTTTCCCGGCGAAACCGATCAGGAATGGCAGGCAAGCCTGGCCTTCATTCGCGACTGCGGCTTCGGCCACGTGCACATCTTCCCCTACTCGCCGCGCGAGGGCACCAAGGCTGCCGAGTTGCCCGGCGCCGTCCCCACGGAAACGCAGAAGGCACGGGCCCTGAGCCTGCGCGAGGCGGCGATGGAGGCGCGCCGTGCCTTTCAGGCAAGCTGCGTCGGGCAGTGCGTGGAGGTGTTGATCGAGGGTGACCTCAAGACGGCGGGCGCCGATGAAATCCGGAGCCTGTCTGGTTATTCGCCGAACTACCTGCGGGTGGGAGTCGAAACATTTCCACCGCCGACAGCCGGGAGCCGGATCATGACCGTGGAGATCACCGGCACCGATCCACAGCGGGACACACTCCTCGGACGCAGCATTCCGGCATCCGATCAGCGATCACCCTTGGCCTGATGTCGGGCGCGTACGCGCGCCGCGAACGGGAACGAAAACCCCACCCGTTCCCACCACCCGTTTTGTGCACTCAACCGGCAGGCTGACCGAAAATTCGAGCTCGCGCCGCGCCGTCGAGCGCCTTCAGCAAGTCGTCGACGAAGCGTTGCTCAATTTCGAAGGCACTGTCGTTGTCGTTGTCGATACTCGAAACTCGCACCAAAAAGCCGTCCGGCACGACTCCGGACAGCGCAAAGTGCAGCCGGACCAGCTTCGCGTCCCAGCCGGACTGGACCAGCCGCCCACCAATGACCATCCAGTACGTCACGGGCTCGTTGCGGAGAGACTTGCGGGCAACGAAGCGCATGACCGGCAGATCCCCGGCCAGGGTCTTCAGCGTCGCCTTGAACGGCTCGACAACTGCGAAGCCCTGAGCCCGATAACAGACCTTGGGTTCATGCAGACGCAGGCTATCGCTTTGGGCCGCGCCGTAAGCGATCGACAGCATCACCTGCCGGCCGTCGGACGCGACGTAAGAGCGCGCGATCGTTTGCGAATAAATCCGCTCCAACTCGGCCTGCGCGTTGGGCTCGGGCACGACCGGCAAAATGCTGGGATCCTCGCGCCAGTCGCCGAAGGCCGCAGGAATGGTGGCGGCCAGATCGATCGCGTTGACGGCCGGGATTGCTCTCGGTCGCAGCGCCGACGCGGCCGCGACGCTGGCGATCATCAGCAGCGCGACGACTACGGCCCTGGCGCGCGGACCCGAAATCATGCCCTGTGGCCGAGGTTGAAACCCAAGCGCCGCGCCACCGGCATCAGCACACCGTCCAGGGCCATCACCAAGCTCAACGCAACGGCGAACAACAACAGACCGGCAAAGGAATGCACGAAACCCTGCCCGGCCTCGTCGCCAAAGTGATAAGTCACGAGGACCAGCACGACCACACGGACCACGTTGGCGGCAATCGCGATCGGCACGGCGCAGGCTAGCAGCATCAAGTTGTAGGACAGACTGCGGTAACGCATCAGGTACAGGTAAAGCGCCGTCAGCGCTACCAGCGTAAAGATGGAATTCAAACCGGAGCAGGCATCGGCCACGAGCAACTCGTAGGGTCCGACGCTGAGGATCACTCCGCTGCGCGCAATCGGATATCCAACGGCGTAGAGCAGATTCTCCGCGATCACCGAGACCAATTGCTTCAACGGGCCGGTCAGTCCGCTGATGACAAAGTCCGGGAGCGGAATCAGGAATAGGAGAAAGAAGACAGGGAACCAGACCGGACGCAACGACGGCCAGCCACGGATCGCCAGTATCGCGCCGGGAAACACCAGCAACTGCGACCCCAGGCTCAGCATGTAGATGTCCTGCGAGCGGCCGAGGGCATAGAACATCAGACCGACAACGAGCGCCACCCAGCCAATCACACGTCCGGCAGGGTCATCAGCTGGGGCCGAGGAGAAATCACGCCGGCGCTGCCATGCCAACCACAGGCAAACGGCAAGAATGATCGGGCCGTGAAAATCGTCCTCTATTGGCCACACGTCCTGGGCGAGGCCGATGTAAACCGGTAGGTAGAGTGCCGCGACGCACAAAAAAACCAGCAGGTAGGGCCAGGACGGGCTGTCCAGCCAGCGCCGTTGCTCCATTGAAGCGCTCATGTCACCACGTGCAGGACTACCCGCGGGAAAACACCCGATCAAGCGTCGATCAGCACGGACCCGAGCACGTTGACCCCCACCTGGCGCAGCGTTTCAGCGACGTTGCCAACGCCCGACAAACTGGTCTTGCCCTTCTTGGCGATGACCAGAGCCGCTCCGGCCGCCGCTGCGACGATATGCACGTCGGCGATGCCCTCGGCCTCCGGAGTGTCGAGTATGATCACATCGTAATCTTCACGCAGTTCGTTGATGCGCTTGTTGAAGGCGCCGCGGGCCAGCAGTTCCTGAGGATTGGGGGGCTTGGGACCGGCCGGCAGGACCCACAGGTCGACCAGATCAGGTATGTGGCGGATAGCGTCGTTCCATGAAGCGCGCCCCGATAACACCGAGGACAATCCGACCGACGGATCGAGTTGAAAGAGGTCATGCTGGCGCGGATGACGCATGTCCGCGTCGATCAACAGGGTTTTCTCGCCTACTTGGCAAAAGACAATCGCCAGATTCGCAGCGAGCACGCTCCGTCCCTCACCGCGCGCGGGACTGACGATGACCAGCGCCCGGTGACCCGGCTCGCCGGTGAACCACCGCAGCATGATGTGGCTGCGAAGTGCGCGCAAGGCTTCGGCTCGCTGGCCGTACGGTTCGAAGGCCGCGACCAGTTCGGGTGACAATAAGCTGGATTCGCGCGCGAGATAGGGGTAATTGAATTGCCTCGCCAGCGCGTACTGGATATCTTCGGGCGTCAGCACCCCGATCGCGATGCCGGCCTCGCCGAATTCGAGCCCCTGGTCCTCCTGAACGTCCCGAATGCGGTCGAGATCCTCGGGCGAAAGACGGCCCGTCTCGATCAGGATCGCACCCAGCGACAGGTTGTATCCGGGTTCGCCCACGTCGTCGGCCGACGGAAGATTCATCGTCCTTTCTTTGGTCATCGGTCCAGGCCTGAGTTATGAGAGATACGTGACGAGCCCCGCTAGAATACCAGAAATGCCCGAGTCACTGGACTTCGGGGCACTGACCGATTGACCGGAAGGGTTCGTCTTTTGCAACCGCTGCACGGCCGCCGGCGACGTTACAGGACCCGCGTATCGCCAACCTCGCGATGCCTGACCAGCACATCCCAGGCGCTGGATTCGAAGCGGCGGGCCAGCGTTTCGGCAACGTAGACGGAACGGTGCTGCCCCCCCGTACAGCCGATGGCGATCGTCAGATAACTCCGGTTCTCTGCCTGGAAACGGGGTATCCACCGGCTCAGAAACCCCGTCAGATCGTCGAGATACCCGCTCACATCGCTGCTGTTCGATAGAAACTCGGCCACGGCAACATCCTTGCCTGTCATGGCGCGCAACGTGGGCTCCCAGTAAGGATTGGGCAGGCAGCGCACGTCGAACAGGAAGTCCGCGTCGAGCGGTACGCCATGTTTGAAACCAAAAGACAGGAAATAGAGTGACATGAGCGGCTTCCGGTCGGTATCGAAGCGCGCCCGCACCAGTTCCCGCAATTGCCGTACGTTCGTGTGCGTCGTGTCGATCACGACATCCGCACGACAGGACACCGGCTCGAGCAATTCCCGCTCGAACACGATCGCCTCCCCGAGAGGCAGTCCCGACCCCGTCAGCGGATGCTTGCGCCGCGTTTCGCTGAAGCGCTTCAGCAAGGCGCCGTCCTCCGCCTTGAGAAATAAAACCCGTGCATCGATGCCGAGCTGTCTGGCCAGTTCCAGACTGCCCGGAAACTGGTCAAGGCTGACCTGCTGACTGCGGGCATCGATACTGATCGCCGTGCGCCGAAAGGCGTCTTGTGAAGATGCCACCGCCTGCGTAAGGAAGGACTCCAGCAACGTGACGGGCAGATTGTCGATGCAGTAGAAGCCACAGTCCTCCAGCGTTTCCAGCGCAACGCTCTTGCCGGAACCGGAGAGTCCGCTGACAACCACCAGCTTCATGTCGTCCCCCCGTGTGTAGGTCGCGCAGTCCGCCACGGCACCACCTGAGCGGCCGACTGTACCGTTATTCGAAGCGGTCTTCGAATCAGCCCCGATTGACCAGCTGAGTCTTTTCCTTATGGCGCAGCACCTGACGATCCAGCTTGTCGATCAAACCATCGATAGCCGCATAGAGGTCCTCCTGCACATCCTCGGCATGGATCTTCGCACCGTTGAGTTGCACGGTTGCTTCGGCTTTCTGCTCCAGCTTCTCGACGGTCAGAACGACATGCACGTCGATCACGTGATCGAAATGACGCTCGATGCGGCTGAGCTTTTCGGACACGTAAGTGCGCAACGCATCGGTAAGATTCACGTGGTGGCCGGTAATACTGATTTGCATGGCTGTCTTCCTTAAGGTGTCGTGGAGTTGGCAGGCATTCAGATCACCTGCCTGCGCTCGTTGGAAGGCGGTATGGCCAGCGCCTCCCGGTACTTGGCGATCGTGCGGCGTGCCACGTTGATACCCTTTTGCTTGAAGATATCCGCTATGGCGTGATCGCTCAGGGGCTTTTCGGGATTCTCGGCATCGACGATGGCGCGCAGGTGCGCCTTTATTGCCGTCGCCGAACACTCGCCGCCAGCATTCGTCGACACGTGGCTGGAGAAAAAATACTTGAACTCGAATATGCCGTTGGCGGTGTGCATGTACTTCTGTGTGGTAACCCGCGAGATCGTCGACTCGTGCATACCCACCTCCTCGGCTACATCCCGCAGTACCAACGGCTTCATGGCCATGGGTCCCTGCTCGAGAAAATCCTTCTGGTGCTCGACGATGGAGCGCGCGACCTTCAGCAAGGTTTCATTGCGACTGTGCAGACTCTTGATGAACCAGCGTGCCTCCTGCAGGTGATTTTTCATGGCGACATTGTCGGCGCTGCTGTCGGCCCGGCGCACCATGCCCGAGTAGAACGGGTTGATGCGCAGCTTCGGCGCGATATCCGGGTTCAGGTTCACCACCCATTGCGATCCGATCTTCGACACGAATACGTCGGGAACGACATACTGCGATTCCCCGGTCTGCACCAGACGCCCCGGTTTGGGCTCCAGCGTACGGATCAGCGCGACGATTTCCGCCAGCTGGGCATCGTTAACGTCCAGAACGCGCTTCAGGCGCGCCAGATCCTTTTTGCCGAGCACCTCGAGATAGTGCTGGACCAACTCCAAGGCCTTTTTGCGATGCGGTGTGGCCTCGGGCAGCTGACGGAGCTGGATGGCGAGGCAATCGGCCAGATCCGCTGCGGCCACACCCGCCGGGTCGAGATTCTGAACCAGATGCAATACCGCGGTGACTTCCTCCGGGTCCAGTCCGTCCAACTGCATCTGCAACGATTGAACGATGTCGTTGATCGGGCTGCTCAGGTAACCCTCATCGTTGACCGCATCGACGATGGCAAGGCCGATAGCATGGTCTCGCTCGCTCAACGGCAGCATGTCGAGTTGCCAGCCCAGATGATCCCGCAAGCTCTGTGGTTGAGCCCGCTGGAAGACGAAATCGTCGCCATCGCTGTCGGGGAGCGAGTTGGAGTAGGACTGCAGTCCTTCATAGACCTCATCCCAGGAGGAGTCGATCGGCAACTCCTGAGGAATGTCGGAGGCTTTGTCGAGGTCAGGCAGCTCCTGAAAATCCGTCGTGGCCGACTCCACGGGAACGGTGTCGGACGACTCCGGGAACGCACCGTCATCCTCTGCCGCCTCGAGCATCATGTTGGAGTCCAGAGCCTGCTGTATCTCCTGATGCAGTTCGAGGGTCGACAACTGCAGCAGCTTGATGGCCTGTTGCAGCTGGGGCGTCATCGCCAGCTGCTGGCCCAGACGGAGTTGGAGGCTTTGTTTCATTGGGCAATCGAATCGCGCTGAGCGAAAAAGTCTACTGCTGGACGACCTTGCCCGAGGCTCTCGGCGCGTCGCCGGATCGGGCGATGACATCGCCTCGCCCCACCTGAGCACCACCCGTCAAAGTTCGCCGTCATGCCACAGTGCCTACATTGAGAAATTTTCACCCAGATACACCTGGCGCACTTCGGGATTAGCGACAATCTGCTCGCTGTCCCCCTCAGCGATCACACGGCCACCGGCCAGGATATAGGCACGGTCGCAAATTCCGAGGGTCTCCCGCACATTGTGCTCGGTGATCAGAATCCCGATACCCCGATCCTTCAGGTGATTGATGATTTTCTGGATGTCGATGATCGAGATGGGGTCGACACCGGCAAAGGGCTCGTCGAGCAACATGAAGCGCGGCTCGCACGCCAAGGCGCGAGCGATCTCCACACGTCGCCGCTCGCCGCCGGAGAGTCCCATCGCCTTCTGCGCATGAAGGTGTCCGATGGCGAATTCCTCGAGCAATTCTTCGATGATCAGTTCTCGCTGGCCATTCGTCAGTTCGTCGCGCAATTCGAGCACCGCACGCAGATTCTGGCGGACGGTCAGCCGCCGAAAAATCGACGGTTCCTGCGGCAGATAACCAATGCCGAGCCGGGCTCTGGCGTGCATCGGCAGGTGAGTCACGTTTGCCTCATCGATCGCGATGCCGCCGCTGTCCGGCCGGATCAGGCCGACGATCATGTAGAAGCTGGTGGTCTTGCCGGCGCCGTTCGGACCCAGCAGGCCGACAATCTCCCCGGACTGTATGGAGAGGCTGACGCCGTCCACCACCTTCCGTTTATGGTAATCCTTGCACAGATTGACGGCGGACAGTACGGTCATCGGTCATTCACGCTATTTGTCTTTCGGCTGCAGCGTCACATGGACGCGCTTGCTCGCGGATGCGGGGCTGCCCGCTTTAGCGACGCCCTTCGCACTGTCGTACTCGATCCGATCGCTCTCCGTCGTCATCGTGCCTTGGGTCACCACGGCCCGCTCGAGCAGGATCAGAATGCCGGTTTCCGGAAAGTATTCCATGCGCTGGGAGACCCCGTTCAGTTCCTCGCCGCCCCCCTCTGGCGTCTGTTTCAGGCGGACCGGACGGCCTACCGCGACGACCTTGTCAGTCTTTGAATCCTTCTGGTAGACGGTCATCTGATCGGAGTTCACGACCAGACTACCCTGCGTAGCCTGAACATCGCCGATGTAGACGGTCTCCCCGGTCGTCTCGTCGAACGTCGCCTGATTGGCCTCGATGAAGATAGGCTGGCTGGAGTCGCTGTCCAACGCCAGCGCCGGGGACATCCCCAGCGACCCTGCCCCCAGCATCAAACAAACACGACGCAAGACCCGAATCGTCAACATAAACTCAGCCTATTTTCTTTTACCGGTTTCTTTTACCGGCCTGCTGCGGCCGCACCTTGCGTCGCGGCCGCGTGTCGGGCGCGCGGACCACATCGTGCCTGCGCCGCACCGACGACAGCACCGTCACTTTGAAAGCCTTCCCGAAATGCGCCTGCATGCCCACGCCTGACAACTCGTCGGGGGGGCTTACGATCTGAACGAAATCGTCCGTTTCCCCATACTCCTCGTCGGGCAGGATCTTGACGTTGGAGGCTTCCGCCCGGACCGTGCGTCCATTGCGGTCGGCATCACGCAGAACCAGCACCGGCCCCTTGAGAAAGACCTCGCTGCCGCGAGACGACACGGTACCCTGTTCCCCGTGTACGACCCAGGGCGGCCCGTCTCCGGAGAACATCGTCAGCACCGGCTTTTCCAGCTCCGAATGGTCATCGTTGTCGTAATGCGTCAGCTTTTCGGCGTACAGGATATTCTTGGTCTTACCCGCTTCGTCGGCAATGGTGCGCAGCAGGTTTACCGCATAATAGTCGACCGTGCCCTTGGGCTTAGGTTCGATCGGCTCAGCGGGTGGCGCCAACCACTGGGCCAGCCAGCCCGTGCCGCCGACGATCAGCAGCAGCACTCCATACAGCAACACGCTCCGCGGCGACGCGGACGTCGGGAACTTCATGCGTAGCGCTCGACGACCCCAGGCAAAGTCCCTTGCGCATACATGACGAGATCACAAACCTCGCGCGCCGCCCCGTGCCCGCCGGCTTGCCGCGTCTGCCAGTGCGCGATGGCAAGCAGCGTGAAATGTGCATCGGCCACGGCAACGCCAAGCCCCACTCTCCGCATGACCGCCAGATCCAACAAGTCGTCGCCGACATAAGCCACCTGATCGAGGGACAGCGCCTGCTGTGCACAGAGAACCTGCAAGACCGGCAGCTTGTCCTCGATACCCTGAAAGACACGATCGATCCCGAGGTTTTCCATACGCCGCGACACCGACTCTGACTTGCGCCCGGAAATCACAGCAGTCTCGACCCCGGTCGATCGCAACAGCTTCAGGCCATGGCCATCCCGCGCATGGAAGGCCTTGTACTCCCTGCCCTGCTCGTCGAAAAAGAGTTTGCCATCGGTCAGGACCCCGTCGACATCGAAGACCACGAGCCGGACCTTCGCGGCCCGCGCCACCACGTCGGCAGCGACATCAAGCGCGATGGGTGGCAGAGGTGGAGGAAGGCTGTGCATAGAAGCAGGCTCGGCAAAGGCGTTCTATCGGCTCACAGGTATCTACATCACTCCGGCGCGCAGCAGGTCATGCATGTTCAAGGCTCCCAGCAGGCGGTGCTCCGAATCAACGATCAGCAAGGCATTGATAGACAGCTCTTGCATCAGGCGCAAGGCTTCCGCCGCAAGCACATCGGGGCCCAGCGTCCGGCAACCCCGGGTCATGACGTCGGCGATCGGCGTGGCATGGATGTCATGGGCCTTTTCAAACAGGCGACGCAAATCGCCATCCGTGAAAATGCCGCAAACCCGGGCTTCGGCATCGGCTACCGCCGTCATGCCCAGTTTCTTGGCAGTCATTTCCAACACGGCGTCGCTGACCGCAACAGTCGGTGGAACCACCGGGATCTCATTGCCCTGATGCATGACGTCGCGAACCCGTAGCAGCAGGCGCCGGCCAAGGCTGCCGCCGGGGTGGGACAAGGCGAAGTCTTCCTGCGTGAACCCGCGCGCTTCGAGCAGCGCTACCGCCAAGGCATCGCCGATTACCAGTGCCGCGGTCGAACTCGAGGTTGGCGCCAAACCGAGCGGGCAGGCCTCGACCCTAACGCTCGCGTCGATGTGGGCATCTGCCTCCCGGGCCAGCGTGGACCCTGGGTTGCCGGTAATGGCCACCAGAGGGACGCCCAAACGCTTGATCAAAGGAAGGATAGTCAGTAACTCTTCGGTGCAGCCCGAATTCGATAGCGCCAGCACGACATCCGCGGCGGTGATCATGCCCAGATCCCCATGGCAGGCTTCGCCAGGATGAACGAAGAAGGCGGGACTGCCCGTGCTGGCGAGGGTCGCCGCAATCTTTCCGCCCACATGCCCTGATTTTCCCATGCCGGTCACTACGATGCGTCCGGCACACTCCATCAAAAGGCGGCAGGCATGAGCGAATTGCCTATCGATACGCGCCTCAAGCGCCGCTACCGCTTCGGCCTCAATCGCAATCACCCGCCGCCCCATGGCAAGGAAGGTGTCGTCAGCGGATGACTTGATTGCAGCCAAAGTGGCAGCCGATGGTTTGCTCATTTCAATAATTATGCCATGAACATTCCCGGCTGTACCCGTCACACTGATCCGGAAGTGCCTCAGAGGTATTGATGAACTCGTCGGAACGGCATCGAGGAGGCCTCGGGGGCCACGAGGAGGAGCGTCGTGCTGGACGCGGATCCAAGGCCCTGGTAATAAGCGAACGAGGGGGAAGTTTGACAAATCATATCTGTTGCTTATCATGGGATCGCGGAGGCTTTTCCGCCAACCGAAGGAGGCCCGCGTGGCTTTGTCAACTAAAAAGTTAAAGTTCCTGTTTTTATTTATTTTTTTTGGTGCTCAGGCAATAAGCTCCATGGCTTCGGCGCATCAGACGGCGGTAGGCACGGCGTCGTTCTACGCAGAACGCTTCCACGGCCGGAAGACTGCCAGCGGCGAACGCTATAACATGCACGACCTCACCGCCGCGACCGTGCACTCGCGCTATCCGTTGGGTTCCATTCTGCGGGTGACGAATCTTGGCAACGACCGTAGCGTCGAGGTACGCGTAAACGATCGAGGGCCGTTGCCGCGCGGACGCGTGCTCGACCTGTCCAAGCGCGCCGCCACGGAGCTTGGCTTCTTGCACGCCGGCCTGGCCCGTGTGAAGGTGGAAGTCCTGCGTTGGGGCAGATCGGAATCTGGAAACGAACCGTCCTGAGAGGATAGACGGAACCTCTAACATCGGAAAACCTTGGAGCTGACCGAAGTTTTCGGCGATGTTACTCGACTAGCACGCTCCGCAACGGCAGCGTGCCGTTACCGTGACCTGAAGCGGATCGCCAGTAAGCGTCACCCCGCCCCATGAGGGCGACCCCGGAAGCGGACTGGCGATTCGCTCCCTCCTTAAAGGACGCCCCAGTACAACGGGACGCCCCGGCACAAAGACGGCGCAGGTTCCAAAAACGGCGCTTGCAATTATCGCCGCCCCAGAGAACCTAAAGAGTTGGCGCGCCCGGAGGGACTCGAACCCCCGACCACCTGGTTCGAAGCCAGATACTCTATCCAACTGAGCTACAGGCGCTTCTGGGACGCTATTCTACGGAGACCGACGGCGCGCGTCACCTGGGCGCGATTCCGTCTGGCGATTTCATACGAGCGGGAAGCCTCGCTGAACGCGGCTCGCGGGCACGCTTCACAATGACGAGAGCCTTGATTCCCTCCCCGGCCGTGAGTGGCATCCTTGGTCAGCCCCTGCAATGGAGGGCCCTGCCTGATCACCGCAAAGGCTAACTGACCAGCACCCGATTAGCGCTATCGCGGAGATCGAGGGTCCCTCGGAACAGCGTTTTTGGCTCGTTGATCCAGATCTTGCAGGCATAGACGGAACCGCCTCCGATGTTGCCGCTGACGAGACACGGCTTGTTGAGCCCTCGGGGCAGGTTGAAATGACCACAGTGCCCTTCCTGAGTGGGGAGAGCTACGTCTGTTCCCGACTGATCGAGGGTTCGGCGAGCACCAAAGGTGATACTCGTTCCGCTACCGTTGAACACTTAACAGCAAGCCTTGACCTCCGAGGGTCCACTATAGGATCCCCCGACCGCAAGCAGGGATGCCGCGGCCGACGGCATACTTCAGGCCAGCAGCATTGTGCCGAAAGTAAGGGATAGCATGTTCTTCATGGCACCCTCAGTTCAAAACTCTCTCGAGCTGTTGTCGGTCACTCTCTCGCCGGCCCTCTGTCGCCGCTGATGGGGCAGGTCGTTTAGCTGAACCATACCCCGTGCCCAGCGAACTCCCGATCACCGCGTCGCTACGGTCGAGTCGGCCGGACCTCAACACCCCACGACCGTCGCAGAATCGAGTCCATAGGCAGGACTGCCTAAGCCGAAACAAAGCTTGCCCCCGCCCGCGACTCGGCTGGTGTGATCACATGCCCGCTTGCCGGCCGCGTTAGGTGCTTGACAGCGAGTTCACGGCGAGATCCCCAACTATGAACCGCAACGGTAACGCTACCGTAAGTAGCACGACACATCCGCCGGATATCGTCGCGCCGCCGATACCCTCTCGGCCATCGCCCATGCGCGATGCAAACCCAAGCTGACTTTCTGTTAGGAAACACCATGAGTTTGATGCTACGACAAGTGATCACGTCCGCGCTGGCTCTGACTTCTAGCGCTGCTTTCGCGGCCGGCAACAGCCCAGACTTCGGCCTGCGCGTCCAGCGCATGCTCGGCAACGCCAGCCTGAATTACTTCGGCGTCGAAGCACCCCTGGCAAAATCTGCCGTCGATCCGAATGGGGAGGACACGCCTTCCCGAGATCCCGGCCAATCCGCACCCAGCCTGATCACCCTGGCCGATGGATTATCCGCCCGCTATCTGACGCGATCTGCAGCCGACAGCACCGACATGATGGCCTTCTGGCCCAGCGACAATGCCCCGACGCATATCATCAGTTGCGTCGAAGGCGGTCTCGAAACGCTGGAAAACGGTCTCAAGAATCCTTCCGTGCAACGCATTCGGCTGTCCGACGGCAAGGTCGACACCATTCTGCGCGGCATGGAGGGTTGCGACGGCATACGGCTGACGCCTTGGGGAAGCATCGTGGCCACGGAAGAAACCGATGACGGCGCGGCCTACGAGATCATTCGCCCCACGCTCATCAACGATTCGACGATCACCGATCGCACCACTGGAACCATCGTCAAGGCGGACGAGTCGGTAGAAACGCGTATCGCCAAACGCCCGGCTTTGGCGAAGCTCCGTTGGGAAGGTCTCCAGGTGTATCCGAACGGCGTCGTCTATTTCGGCGATGAATTGCGACCTGGCGACCTGGAGGATGCCAGCGGCAACAAGATCGCTGATTCCGACGGCGGCGCGATGTATAAGTTCGTACCCACTAACCCGCGCACCGGTGCAGAACGGATCAACGCCCTCAGCGATTCGCCCCTGGTTTCGGGAAACAACTATGCCATGCGCCTGTCCTGTCTCGAAAGCGGCGTACAGTACGGCCAGGGCTGTGAGGTCGGTAGAGGGAGTTGGGTTCCGGTTAGCGCCACCAATGCAGCCGTTGACGCCGCCAAGGCCGGGGCCACTGGCTATTACCGACCGGAAGATCTCCACGGCGATCCGCTTTACGTAGCGCGCAAGTCAATGCCCAACGCCGTTCGTTTTTGTTGGACCAATACCGGCCGCGCGGACAACGCCCATTACGGTGAGGTGATGTGTGCCGAAGATGTCGATTCCTCAGCCGCCGACTCGAAAGTCACGACTCAGCGCCTCCTGGAAGGAGACCGTCAACTGAATCAGCCAGACAACCTCGCATTCCAGCCTGTCACTGGCAACGTCTACGTTATCGAGGACAATCCCAATGGCGATGTATGGGCCTGCCTCAGGGACGGACGCGACCGGGACAACAAGAGCGATGGCTGCGTGCGCATTTTGTCGGTGGTCGATGCCTCGGCCGAACCGACCGGGTTCTTCTTCAGCACTGATGGCACCAAGGCCTACGTCTCGATACAACACTCGGCCGACGACAACATGCCGCAGGTAGACGGGTACGGCACTGACGACGTACTCGAAATCAGCGGATTCAAGATGACCTCACCCTAAGCTCGGGGAAGCTTAGGCCGCGGTGGCCGGGGACGCAACGAAGCGCGAGTCCCGGCCACCACCGCTAGGGAGGACGCTCCGGCGATCTTCGCCAAGGCCCGGAATGAACAATGGGGTCGAACCCTGGAGTCGTGACACTATTTCGACTTCCACGTGTAAATCGATGTGACGGCATAGTTCCAGACCGCACCGACCACGATGCCCGCAATGGCTGACAGCACCCAGAAGGCTCTCTCTTCTTGGAAGAGATAGGTCGCAATCCCGACGTTGGCCAGCGCTCCGATGCTGCAGGCCAGCACGAAGGTGAGCCAACCCCAGAGCCAACCCCAACCCGACAGGCGGCGGTCGCGGTACGTGAACACGTTGTTGACGATGAAGTTGAACGTCATCGCCACCAGGGTCGCCACACTTTGCCCCGACAGGAAGCTGCTTCCCGCCAGCTTGAACATCCAGGTCAACACGGCAAGATGCACGAATACGCCCAAGCCTCCGACCATCATGAACACGACGAAGCGCACGGGTATGAATCGCCCGAGCGTCTTGTCGAGAATCAGCATCAGATAGTCCCAAGCGACCTTGGAATCCAGCTTGCTCTCACCCGCGATCCGTTCCCGGAACTGATAGGGCAGTTCCCGGACGCGCAGACCTTGCGCCGAGGATGCGAGAATATCCAGCAGAATCTTGAAGCCAATGGCCGACAGGTGGCGCACGGCGGCATGCAGGACATTGCTACGCAGCGCGAAGAACCCGCTCATCGGGTCGCTAAGAGGCACCTTGACCGCAAAATGGGCCAGCCAGGTGGCAAACCGGCTCTTCCGGAGTCGGGAGGCGTTCCAGTTGCCAACGCCACCGCCAGCGACATAACGGCTGCCGACCACGACATCCACGTCGCCCGTACGCAGCGCACGCAGCATGTCGGGCAACAGGCTTTCGTCGTGCTGCAGGTCGGCGTCCATGACCGCGACGTAGGGTGCGGAACTGGCCAGCATACCCTCGACGCAAGCCGACGACAGTCCACGCCGCCCGACTCGCTGCAGACAGCGTACACGCCGGTCAACACGGCCGAGTTCCCTTACCGCATCAGCTGTCCCGTCGGGCGAATCGTCATCCACGAAGATCACTTCCCAGTGGATCCCGGCCAGCACGCGCCTGAGCCTCGCCACCAGTTCGGTGACGTTCGCCCTTTCCTTATAAGTCGGGACTACGATCGAGAACTCGGGCCCGTCTGCGGCGAGTTCAATGCGGCTGCCCTCGGCGCTCAGCCCGTCGCTATCCACCAGCATCAAGTGAAAAACTCCATCGGATAATCAGGTTGGTCATTGCATCGTCAAGACTGTCGACGCAACACGGAGCGACCAGGAGGGGAAGATCACAGGGCAGGCCCGAGGGACGCTTGGCGTCGGCGACTCACCGCAGCGCGTCAACCGTCCGCATCATCCATCGTGCCCCGCGCCCGGTGCGCGAGGCCGATGTCACCGGCTGTGACGGCAGCCCAGCCCGCGAACGTCAAAGATCATGCCGCAGAATGTCGGAGACCCGGCGACACAATTCACGGCCGTAATCGGTCCAGAGCCCCTGCCCCCAGTAACGGTAACAGCTTGTCTGGGCGGTCATCAGGTGAAACAGCGCATTGCGGAAGCGCGGATCGCTATTGGGGACACCGGGCTTGATCGCCCGTTCGTAGAACAGTGCGCTGGCCTCATCCATCGGACGCAGAACGTCCTCATATCCGCGCACCCACGAGATGTCGTTGGTCCAGCTGCCGCCCTCCATGTGGAAGTGCGGCACTTCCTGCTTCAACTCCTCGATTAGCGCGGCCATCTTCTCCGGACCCTCTCCGGGACTGAAGCGGTCCCAGATGGGTTTCTGGAGAATGGGTTGCAGCACCGGAAGATCGTCCGGTGTAACGCCGGCCGCATAGAGCAGTTCCAGATACTCGCTGACGTTCATCAACGGAGTCGGCGAACCGCTGGCCTCGCGCACGACCTCCATGTACTTCCCTGGAAATTCATTCATCATGACACCGCCGTTCTCCCCATCGGCGATCTGGGTCACCAGCGGGGGCAACTGCCGGCCAGCAAGCGCCTGTCGCTCAAGACTCTTGGCTTCGTAATACGGCTGCATCTGCGCCACTAGCTTGGTGTCGCTGCCCTGCGTCTTGATGATGGCGATGATACTCGCCGACTCCCCATGGGAATTCGTGCAGACCAGCCGATGAGGCAAATGCTTGAGGGATGGCCCTTGTCCCGTCTCGGGGTTCTCGACCGTGTGCTCCTGCACCAGCACCCACTGGTAGCCGCAATCGCGAAGCGTCTTCACGAACTCGTACGCAACGTCGGGGTGGTTCGGCAAAGCCATCTCCGAGGGCGAAAAGCCCCTCACCCGCGTCAGAGCCTCGAGCCCGAAGATCGCCGCGAAGTGGTGCTGCCAAGCGCGCACGTGCAAACGATAGTCCTGCGTCGGCGTCGAGGGCGCAACCGCATGACCCCACGGTGCACCCAACCATTCGACAGCGCGTTGATAACGCGGCTCGCATGTGACCACCCGCAAGGCATCGAACACGTCATGGAGGCCCATCTTGCGGAGACCGTGGAACAGCGTTCCGGAGTATTCCAGCATGACGCGGGGCTCCTTGCCCTCGTCCATCAGTTGCGGAACGATCTCGCCCATCCGCTTGTAGCACCAATGAAAACCGGGGGCGTTGTGGTTGTCACCTACCCCCTGGTTCTCCATCATGTACTGCAGGTTGCTGATCAGCTCGGCGGTCGCAAGATCCTGCCCGCCCGCCGGAATCAGGGGCTGATGCATGTGCAACGCGACCGCACAAGCGCTCTTGATGCTTTCGAGGGCAGGCGTGCCCGGCGTCTTGTAAATCCATTGGCGACCCTGCGCGAGAGCGTTCCCGATCTCGGCCTCGGAACCGCTGATATTGGGCAAACCGTCGACGTACTCACTGAGCATAAGTCGGAAACCTCATCCTATTGAATAAACTCTCAAGGGGGTCGGTATCCTCGCCCTGAAAGACGCCACGCACGGGTTCAAGAGGTCATGCACGAGAGCGGGCTCCTCGTCACTCCCAGCGTGCGAAGACCCTGCCGATCGGCATACTCAGGAACCCGGGCGACGCACGCGTCCCCTGCTTGCAAGATCCGGGAGCTTAGGCGCATGCCTCACCCGATAGCGGACGGCGGCGCTAATCTGCCGCGTCGTCACTGTAGGTCGCCAGGAGACCTGCAAAAGCCGCGAGGAAACCGTTGACCATCATCCAGAAAGGCAGTCGCGCCAGTTCCGGAAACGGCGCATCCATGGTGACCGACCACAGCGCTGCGGCGAGGGCAGATAGCAGGGTTCCCAGAGCACCCACGCCCAGGCCGTAGAAGAACCCGTTCTTGCCAGAAACCGTTGCCGCTACGTACCCCGACGCCATACAGGTCGCCAAGCCGAGGAACTGATGCACGCCGAATACGATCGACTCGGCATCACCTTTTGCAAAGGCCTTCGACAGCCACGGCAGGATCAGCAAATGAATGCAGTACAGGGCGATGAATACCAGCGTACCCTGGACCAGCGCTCGAACATTGATCTGTTTCATGACGTCTTCCAGTTCCGACGAAACTGCCGTTCGTTGAGGGGTTTGGACGAGCCCGTACGACGCAGGACTCGCGCGTCGTCGAGACTCAGCTTGCGCGACGCGCCCGAGTGCAGCACCGGGCGCTTCATCGTCAAACAAAGTCCTAGACCCTATGCGGGCGCCAGCGTTCCCCCAGACTCGCGTCCTCGACCCGTGCCGTGGCTCCCTCGCCCCCGACAGAGATCCGAACGGATCCTAGCCGTTGATCCAGTAATGCGTCAGGATGCTCGCGGCGTAACCGGCCGCAACCGCGGGAGTCCATTTGATGTGACTGAAGAAGGTGTACATCCCGCGCGAAGTCCCCATCAGTGCGACGCCGGCCGCCGATCCGACCGATAGCATCGAACCACCCACACCCGCCGTCAGCGTAACCAGCATCCACTGATACAGGTCCATATCGGGGTTCATGTTCAGCACTGCGAACATGACCGGGATGTTGTCGACGATCGCCGACAGGATGCCGATCAGAATGTTGGCTGTCGTTGCGCCGAGCCCGTCGTACATCGCGATGGAGGCCAACTCGAGATATCCGATGTAGCCCAGACCACCGACCGCGAAGACCACCCCGAAAAAGAACAGCAGCGTGTCCCACTCGGCATCGCGCACGTTGTTGAACACATCGAACCGGTCCTCGGCATCGTGAAAAATCATCTTCAGGCGGTAGCCGAAGAACATCAGAATCGACAGGCCAACCATCATGCCCATGAACGGAGGCAGGTGAAGAAACTGCTTGAACGACACCGCGATGGCGATCGTCAGGATGAACAGACCACAAATCACGAGGGCCCCGGGCTTCATTTGCACCTGATCTTCCTCGGGGAAACTCGGCAACTCGTCCGGGATCGCAAAATGCATCATGGCGGCCGGCACGACGAAATTGACGACCGACGGGACGAACAGCATGAAGAAGTCGAAGAACTCCGCGCGGCCAGCCTGCCAGACCATCAGCGTGGTAATGTCGCCGAACGGGCTGAAAGCGCCACCGGCGTTCGCGGCAATTACCAGGTTGATAAAACCCAGACTGACGAACTTGGGGCTGTTGGCCCCGACGGCCATGACCACCGCGCCGACCAGCAGGGCGGATGTCAGGTTGTCGGCGACCGATGACAGGAAGAACGTGATGACGCCGGTAATCCAGAACAGTTTCCGGTAACCGAACTTGCGACTGACCAGCCAGGACCGCAGCGCCTCGAACACGTTGCGCTCGGCCATCGCGTTGATGTAAGTCATGGCCACTAGCAGGAACAGCATCAATTCGGCGTATTCCTTCAGGTCATGCTCGAATGCCTGATGGACCTGTTCCGACGGGACGTTGCTGGTGCTCGCCATGTAGGCGACCTGTGCCCAGATGATGCCCGCCGCCAGGATGACCGGCTTGGACTTGCGCAGGTGCGTAAACTCCTCGGTCATCACGAAGGCGTAGGCGATGACGAAGATCAGCAGACAGTAGATGCCGCGTTGAGCGCCGGTCAGTCCAAGATTTTGAAACTCTTCAGCGAACGCCACCTCCGGCAGGAGGAGCGACAGGGACAGGAATACAAGCGCGCGTGCCAAGTTGAAACCCTCTTCTTTCTCGATGCGGTGACTGGAACCCATCACACCAACGGCCGCTCATTGTGCGGCGTTGGCCACTCCCAAAAAAACCCGCCGATTATATAGGAGCGTCTTCGGCTTGGACACCTCCACGCCCATGCCATCCCCTTTCGGGCAGGGCATCGGGGACAGCGCGTTGTATCCCCGCGGCCTCGCTTGACGTAAGAAGTTATAAGGCTAGCATTTTTTATCACTTCCGAATGGGATGCGCACCATGTTAACCTGACTGGGAGAGTAGGCTTTACCCGATGTGCAACAGAGCTTTCCATGTATCAGTACGATGAATTCGATCAGCGGATTGTCGACGAGCGGGTGCGGCAGTTCCGCGACCAAACGGCACGTTTCCTCGCTGGACAACTGACAGAGGACCAGTTCCGCCCCTTACGGCTGATGAACGGCCTGTACCTGCAGCGGCACGCACCGATGCTGCGGGTGGCGATCCCTTATGGCCTGTTGTCGACGAGGCAACTGCGTATGCTGGCGCACATCGCCCGCACCTATGACCGGGGCTACGGGCATTTCACGACTCGGCAAAACGTCCAGTACAACTGGCCGGAACTGAGCCGAGTTCCCGACATTCTTGCGGACCTCGCCTCGGTCCAGATGCATGCGATCCAGACCAGCGGCAACTGCATCCGTAACGTCACCAGCGACCCTATCGCCGGCGTGGCCGCCGACGAGCTAGAAGATCCGCGCCCCTACTGCGAGATCATCCGCCAATGGTCGACGTTCCATCCCGAATTCAGCTATCTGCCGCGCAAGTTCAAGATCGCCGTCACCGGGGCCGAACAGGATCGCGCCGCAGTACAAGTGCACGACATCGGACTGCGCCTCGTTCGGAATGAGGCCGGCGAAGTGGGTTTCGCAGTGCTGGTCGGGGGCGGCCTGGGTCGCACCCCGATCATCGGGGAAACGATACGCCCGTTTCTCGCGAAGCGGGACCTCTTGTCCTATCTCGAAGCGATACTCCGCGTATATAACCGCTTCGGGCGGCGCGACAACAAATACAAGGCGCGCATCAAGATTCTACTGAAGGAGACCGGGGTCGCTGCCTTCACGGCGCAGGTGGAACAGGAGTGGCAACAGATCAAGGATGACCTGGTGCTCGACGACACCGAGATCGAGCGCGTGAAAGCCCACTTCACCGAGCCGCCCTACGACACCCTGCCCGCGGAACTGCCGGGGGCCGTGGCACAGCTGACCGAATCCGATCCGGCCTTCGCGGCCTGGTTCCGCCACAACACCTTCGCGCACAAAGTGCCCGGCTATCGCATCGTGTTCCTGTCGCTGAAACCCCCCAAGGTACCGCCCGGCGACCTGGACCACCGACAGATGGACGCCATTGCCGAACTGGCCGACCGCTACAGCTTCGGCGAAATCAGGGTTACGCACAACCAGAACATGATCTTCGCGGATGTGCGGGCGTCGGAGCTCCACACGCTCTGGTCCGAGCTTCGCGAGTGGGGCGTCGCAACCCCGAACATCAACAAAGCTACGGACATCATCTGCTGCCCCGGGCTGGATTTTTGTTCACTCGCCAATGCCAGCTCGATCCCGATTGCCGAGGAAATATATTCACGCCTCGATAATTTCGACTATCTGTATGACCTGGGTGACCTGCGTATCAATATCTCCGGCTGCATGAACGGCTGCGGCCATCATACCGTGGGGCACATCGGTATCCTCGGCGTCGACAAGAAGGGCGAGGAGTGGTACCAGCTGACCTTGGGTGGCTCATCCGCGAACGAAGCCGCTCTGGGCGAGCGCCTCGGGCCCGCCATCGCCAAACCGGACGTCGCCGACGTGGTCACGACCATCTTGAAGACCTACGTGGAACTCCGCGCACCGGACGAATCCTTTCTGCAAACGGTGCGCCGGATCGGCATTACCCCCTTTCAGGAGCAGGTTTATGGTCATCGTTAAGGATGGTCGGGCGATAACCGACGAATGGCTGCACCTGGACGATCAGGCGGCGATACCGCCGTCCGGCCAGGTGACCGTGTCGCTGCTCCGCTGGCACGCAGAGCGGACAGCACTGATGGCGAGGCCGGACCCGGTCGGTTTGCGTCTCGAAGCAGGGGATGCGCCTGACACGATTGCCGACGACCTGCAGCGCTTCCCACTGATCGTACTGAGCTTTGCCACGATGGCCGATGGCCGCCTGTTCAGTCTGGCTCGCCTGCTGCGCGAGCGCTTCGGATTCGCCCGAGAATTGCGGGCCCGGGGCGACTTCATCCTGGACCAGATCTTTTTTCTGAGTCGCGTTGGTGTCGATACCTTCGAGCCGACCGAAGACATCAGCCCGGAAGCGGTAGGGCAAGCGATTACGACGTTTTCAGTCCTCTATCAGGCAGCCACCGACGAGAAACAACCGTTGTATCGTCGAGCACGCAGATAAGTGCCGGCGGTGAGACTCCCGGCAGCAGGCGAATGGAAGGCGGCAATAGCCTCGGCGAACGATCGGGAAGACGCCGTCGCAGCCGCCTTGCGACGTGGCTTGCTAGCACAGTTCGTGAGCCTTACTTCTTCGCGAGCCCTTTGCTGCCCGTATGCCGCATGATGTTGATCCCCTTCAGCAAGTTCAGGGCCTCGTTCAACGGAAAATCCTGAACCGCCAGAGCATCGTCTTCCTTCGCAGCATCATCGCCTTTGCCGTCGTCTCCGACGGGCGCTTTCTCGTTGGTCAGATGGTTAGCCAAATCGGCCTCTTTGATCGGCGCAAATTCCGACTTTTCCGCCATCTGGAGCTTGACCTTCGAAATTGGAACGTCCGGGGCAATCCCCTCGGCCTGTATCGAGCGGCCCGACGGCGTGTAGTAGCGGGCCGTCGTGAGCTTTACGGCACCGCCATTGCTGGTGGGCATGATGGTCTGCACGGAGCCCTTGCCAAAGGTCTTCTCGCCCATGATGACGGCGCGCTTGTGATCTTGGAGCGCCCCGGCAACGATCTCCGAAGCCGATGCGGAACCGGCATTGATCAGCACCACGATCGGCGCCCCCTTCAACACGTCGTTCGCGGTCGCGCTGAACTTCATCTTCGAGTCCTCGATGCGACCATCCGTGTAGACGATCAGACCGCTCTCTAGGAACGCGTCGCTGACCGCGACGGCAGCGTTGAGCACGCCGCCGGGATTATTTCGCAAATCGAGCACCAGCCCCTTGATCTCGCCCTTCTTCCTGAGTTCGTCGATGGCCTCGACGACACTGTCACCGGTTTGCGACTGGAAGCTGGTGATGCGGACGTAGGCGTAACCGTCCTCCAACAGGCGGCTCTTGACGCTTTTGATGCGAATCACGTCGCGGGTAATCGTGATCTTCAGCGGCTGCTGCACACCCTCGCGGACGACGGTCAGCACGATGTCGGTGCCGGGCTCCCCGCGCATCATCTTCACCGCGTCATTCAGCGCCATACCCTTGACCGGACGGTCATCGAGACGAATGATAAGGTCGCCCGCCTTGATACCCGCCTTGTCGGCCGGCGTATCGTCGATCGGCGCGATGACCTTGACGAAGCCATTCTCCATACCGACCTCGATACCCAGACCGCCGAACTGTCCGGTCGTACCCACCTTCAGTTCGTTGTACTGCTCCTGATCGAGGTAAGCCGAATGCGGGTCAAGACCCGTCAGCATGCCTCGAATGGCATCTTCGAGCAGCTTTTCGTCGGGAACGGATTCGACATAGTCCTGCCGGATTCTCCCGTAGACTTCCGAAAAGGTTCGCAACCCCTCGTAGGGAATCGCACCCACTCCCGGCTCGGGCTGCTTGTCGGCCGCCTGCGGAGCCGTACCGCTCAGCAGCGTTAGGATCGTCAGCCGAGTAGCGAACTGGCGTGTGCTCAACATCAAAATCTACCGGAAGAAAAACGGGGAAAGGGACGGGCGGCCCCGGGAAACCTATGGCCTTCACGCCGCCGGGACATTGGCGGCCTGCCGCGCTCGCGCCGCAGGCGGATCTCCCGCACCTCTGACGCGGACCCGGTCAGCTGAGAGCGCTCGGTTGATGCGCGGCGGACAGGGCTCTGCGCATTGCCCTAGGGCTTTTACCCGAACTCAGGCCGTGGCACCAAAAACCGCGCGTTCGAAGGGGCCGTAGCGACGCACCGCGCACCGCCGCAGTAAGCCGTGCACCAGCGACCGAACGCGCAATATCGCACACGTAGCGTGTCCGAGACCATGACTGGCCCGCGCCCGCCGCGGAGACAAATGGTGTGGCAACCGAACGGTTCAACGTATACTGCAGCAATGCAACTGGACCTTGGGATCTCAGTGGCCACCACCGGCCACCATTTAGGGTGCACATCGACAATAGCATGATTGTATCTTTTTTGAGAGCATAAGTCGTCGCCCGACACGAGCCTGTTCCCGGAAACGCAGCGTAGCCCCGAGATGACCGACCCCAAGAACCTGCTGATCGCCGACGACGCCGACATTCGGCGCGCTGCACATTGCCTGAAGGCCATGTCACACCCCTTGCGGCTGAAGATCCTGTGCACGCTGGGTCACGCAAGCATCAGCGTACAGGATATCGTCGACCGCGTCGGAACCACGCAGAGCAACGTGTCGCAGCACCTAGGGATCCTGCGAGAGAAAGGGATTCTGGCTTGCAGGAAGGACGCAAACCGGGTGTACTACTACGTCGACGACAAGCGGACACTGCAGCTGATCGAGATGATGAAAGAAGTGTTTTGTCCGCACTGAGCCCGCTACCTGTGAGCGGCCGCTTCGCCCTCCTAGCTCGTTTCCCCGTCAAATTTCAAGGCCCGTTGTATGGATCTGGATCGTATTTTCGAATTTCTCGGCAACCATTGGATCATGGTTGGAGCGACCGTCGTAGTCGCAGTGTTGCTGGCCCAGGATCTCATCGAGACCATGCTGCGCAAGCACAAACTGGTGACGCCCGCCGGGGCAGTTGCGCTCATGAATGGCGAACAAACCATCGTGATCGATGTCCGGGAACCTCACGAATTCTCGGCAGGGCACATTGAAAATGCGCGCCACATACCCCTCGGCAAGATCGATGACCGCGCCTACGAGCTGCAGGAATCCAAAACCTCCCCGGTGATCGTCGCCTGTCAGTCGGGTACCCGCTCACCGCAGGCATGCCGCAAGCTTGCAGCGCTCGGATTCACCGACGTATACGAACTGCAAGGCGGCATGGTGGCCTGGGAAGAGGCAAAACTGCCGATAAGCCGCAAGCGTTCGAAGAATTAACGCTGACCCTCATCAACCCTACAATCACTTTCACGAAGGTTCTCGGATGGCCGACGAAGGCAAGCAACCCGAACGGCAGCTCGCGCTGCAGAAGCTCTATGTCAAGGATGTCTCGTTCGAGACCCCCAACAGCCCCAACGTGTTCACGCTCAAATGGGAGCCAGCGGTTGAGTTCAACCTCAACACCAATGCCACCACGCTGCAGGAAGACCTCTACGAAGTCACCCTGACGGTGACCGTCACCGTCAAACTCGAGGACAAGACCGCTTATCTCGTGGAGGTGTCTCAAGCCGGCATCTTCGCAATGATGGGTTTTTCCGCGGCAGAACTCGGCCCGCTGATCGGTAGCTATTGCCCCAACATCCTGTTCCCGTTCGCGCGCGAAGCGGTCTCGGATTTGGTCATCAAGGGCGGATTTCCACCGATGCTGCTCGCGCCGGTGAACTTTGACGCGCTTTATGCCCAACACCTGCAACAGGCTCAGGAGGCCTCGCCCGACGCCTCACAGCGCAGCCATTGACCGCAAGCCAAGCTGCGGGATACGAGGCTTGAGGGCGATAAGCCGGGTTAGATGACGGGATCGACGATCGCAATCCTGGGTGCCGGTTCGTGGGGTACCGCTCTGGCGATCCGGCTGGCGCGCAACGGCCATCGCTGCATGCTGTGGGGCCACGATCCGGCCCATATTGCTCGGCTTCGCGCCGACCGCAGCAACCAACAGTATCTGCCCGGCATCCCTTTCCCGCCGCAACTCGATGTTTGCGAGGACCTCCAGGCAACCGTCGCTGGTGTCGGATTGGTCGTGCTCGTGCTGCCCAGCCATGCGTTTCGGTCCTGTCTGCAAACCGTCGCACCGTGGCTGGCTCCGGACGTCCACATCGCGTGGGCGACCAAAGGGCTCGAGCTGACCACCGGTCGACTGCTGGATGACGTGGTATCCGAGCTCCTCGGTCCGACCACGCCAGCCGCCGTGATCTCGGGACCCACCTTCGCCGCTGAGGTCGCAGCGGACCTCCCCACCGCCGTCACGGTCGCCTCTCGTCAGCCCGGGTTTGCCCAAGAAGTCGCTGCGCGGCTGCATAGCGAGCAGTTCCGCGCCTATACCAGTGACGACGTGATCGGCGTACAGGTTGGAGGCGCCACGAAGAACGTGCTCGCGATCGCCGCTGGAGTCGCCGATGGTATCGGGTTCGGAGCCAATGCCCGCGCCGCCCTGATCACCCGCGGCCTGTCGGAAATCATGCGGCTCGGCCTGGTCCTGGGCGCGCGTAGCGAAACGCTGATGGGTCTCGCAGGCCTGGGCGATCTGATCCTGACCTGCACCGACAATCAGTCGCGCAATCGGCGGTTCGGACTGGGCCTGGGGCGCGGACTCCGCAGAGAAGACGTTGCCGCGGAGATCGGACAGGAAATCGAAGGAGTCGTCACGACGCGACTCGTCTATCAGCGCTCACGGGAACTTGGTGTCGACATGCCGATCACCGAGCAGGTATACCGTATGCTCTACGAAGATCTGCCCGCCGTCGACGCGGTGAGGAATCTGCTGCTGCGCAGCCAGAAGGCGGAGACGATGGGCCGTTAACCAGCGGTCCCCGTGACGACTGGATCGCTCACGAACCCGCATTGTCGCCAGGCCTCGTACGCGACCACCGCCACACAATTCGACAGGTTCATACTGCGGGAACCGGCCGCCATCGGCACCGACAAGCGGGAGCCGGCATCAAACGTATCGAGCAGGCTCCTGGACAGGCCGCGCGATTCCGGACCGAACACCAGGCCATCGCCGGCTCGAAACTGAACCTCGGCATAGCAACGCTCGCCCTTCGTAGTAATCGCGAAAGTCCGCTGCGGACGAACTGCCTCGACGAAGCCCATCCACGACGCGTGTTCGCTGACTCGAGCCAGATCTCGATAGTCCATGCCGGCCCTTCGCAGCTGCTTGTCGCTGAGTTCGAACCCCAGCGGGTGAATCAGGTGCAGATGCGCCCCCAAGTTCGCGGTGAGGCGGATTATGTTGCCCGCATTGGGCGGAATTTCCGGCTCGACGAGCACGATGTGGAACACGCACCGCCTCCCAGCCCGCGAACGAGTGCGTCCGATAGCTAGAGCGCGGCCCGCGCCGGGATTGGTCTGAGCCTCCAGATATCCCGGTTGTACTCGCTGATCGTGCGGTCCGTTGAAAACTGCCCGCTGGCAGCCGTGTTCAGGATGCTCATGCGCGTCCAATCGTCCTGATCCCGGTAGGCCGCTGCAGCCTGCTGCTGCGCCAGCACATAGCTCGCGAAATCGGCGGCCGTCATCCAGGGATCGTAGGCGCTGCGGACCGAATGCACTATAGGCTCGAAAATGCCCGGCTCATACTGGTTGAAGTAGCCGCTCTCCAACAGATTCATGACCCGCTTCAGGTCATCGTCACCCTCGATGATCGAAGTAGGGTCATAGTAGGCTCGCGTCGCTTCGACCTCTTCTGCCGTCAAGCCAAACAGGAAGAAATTCTCGGCCCCGACTTCGCGGCGGATCTCGATATTGGCACCATCCAGCGTGCCGATCGTCAAGGCACCGTTCATCATGAACTTCATGTTGCCCGTGCCGGACGCTTCTTTACCAGCCGTGGAAATCTGCTCGGACAGGTCGGTACCCGGACAGATCACTTCCATCGCGGATACGCGGTAATTCGGCAGGAAAGCGACGCGCAGCAAATCCTTCAGCGCCGGATCGCGATTGACGACCGTCGCCACATTGTTGATCAGCTTGATGATCAACTTGGCCATTGCATAGCCGGGCGCCGCCTTGCCACCAAAGATAACGCAGCGCGGCGTCCAGTCGCCCCCCGCATCACCGCGCTTGATGCGGTCGTACAAGTGGATCACGTGAAGGATGTTCAGGAGCTGGCGTTTGTATTCATGGATCCGCTTGACCTGCACATCGAACATCGCGAAACGATCGACTTCGAGACCCAACTCCCGTCGCTTGAAATCGATCAGTCGATCCTTGTTCTCCTGTTTGACCTTGCGCCACCGCTCCCGGAATGCCCGGTCTCCGGCAAAGTCGCGCAGGCGGCTCAATTGCCCCAGGTCCGTGACCCAGCTGTCGCCAATCGCCTCCGTGATCAGCGCGTTCAATCCGGGGTTGCAGCTGGCCAGCCAGCGCCGCGGCGTGATGCCATTGGTCTTGTTGTTGAACCGCTCCGGCCATAGCTCATAGAAGTCGCGGAACAATCCCTGCATCAGCAGATTGGAATGCAGCTCCGCCACACCATTGACGGAATAGCTGCCGACGATCGCCAGATAGGCCATGCGGACCTGCTTCTGGTACCCTTCTTCGATCAGCGACATACGGGCCAGGCGATCGAGATCCCCGGGCCATCGATTCGCGACTTCACCGAGAAACTTGGCGTTGATCTCGTAAATGATCTCGAGCAAACGAGGCAACATCTGCTCAAATAGTCGCACCGGCCAGCGCTCCAGTGCCTCGGGCAACAGCGTATGGTTGGTGTAGGCCATGGTCTGATTGGTGATAGCCCAGGCCTGGTCCCATGACAGATCGTGCTCGTCGATCAACAGGCGCATCAATTCGGCAACGGCAATGCTCGGGTGTGTATCGTTGAGTTGAAACGAGTTTTTCGCGGCGAACTCGGTGAAATCCTGGCCATGCTTCAACACCCAGTTCCGCAACACGTCCTGCAGACTGGCCGAGGCCAGGAAATACTGCTGTCGCAGCCGTAGTTCCTTGCCGTTCTCACTGGCATCGTTCGGATACAGAACCATCGTGATGTTTTCGGCGAGATTCTTGGCACGCACCGATTCGGCATAGTCCCCGGCATTGAACTCGTTCAGGTCGAACTCATCCGTCGCTGCCGCTTTCCACAGGCGCAACGTATTCACGGTACCGTTGCGGTAGCCGGGAATCGGCACGTCGTAGGGGACGGCCAGCACGTCGTGCGTGTCGGTCCAGCGTACCCGACGCCGGCGATCCTGTTCCGCATAGTGTTCGACGCGCCCGCCGAAACGGATGCGCAGCGTCAGCTCCGGCCGCTCCAACTCCCACACATGGCCGTTGCGAAGCCAGTGATCCGGCTCCTCGACCTGAAAGCCGTTCTCGACATTTTGGCGAAACATGCCGTATTCATAGCGGAGCCCGTAGCCCATGACCGGCAACTGCAGCGTCGCGCAACTGTCGATGAAACACGCAGCCAGCCGGCCGAGACCGCCATTGCCGAGGCCCGCGTCCTGTTCACACGCGACCAGTTCTTCCAAATCGACCCCGAGTTCGGTCAGGGCTGTGCCGAGAGGCCCTTCGACACCGAGATTCAGAATTGCATTACTCAGCGCGCGACCGAGCAAGAACTCAAGCGACAGATAGTAGGTCTTGCGGCTATCGGCAGACTCGTAGGCATACTGTGTGTTGCGCCAGCATTCCATCAATCGATCGCGCACGGCCAGCGCCAAAGCGGTGTAAGCGTAGTGAGCCGACTTGCAGTTCTTGTCCCGTCCCAACGTGAAGTTGAAATGGCGGCGAATGTCACCGCAGAACGCCTCGGTGGACTCACCCAGGATCGGTGACTCGCTAAGCCGCGGAGTCGGACTGGTTTTCGTCAGTTTTGTTGCAGGCATGGCTCAGATTGGAATCGGGTATCGGAATGTATTGAGACTGTCTCGACGGCCAGGGAAGAGAAATGGCCGGTCATCTTGTGAATTCAGGGGCTCTCGCCCCAAGCGCCACGGCAACATTATCTCACGCCGCAAGCGACGCGGCGAAAGCTGCCACCCACCAAGTAAACCGCGACACTAGACGTCGAGGTTAAGCTCGTTGATCTTGCGGGTCAGAGTGTTGCGACCGTAGCCGAGCAGTTTGGCGGCTTCCTGCCTGCGCCCGCGGGTAAATTGCAGGGCTGTGGCAATCAGGATGCCCTCCGCGGAATCGATCGCGTCCTTGGCGACATTATGGTCACCGCGCCGCAGCCGGTTGTCGACCCACTGCCGGAACGTTTGCTCCCAGGTTTCGGCAAAAGCCGTGGACTCGGGCTTGATCTGCAGCAGCTCCGGGGGCAAATCGTCGAGGTGCACTTCCTTACCCGCCGCCATCACGGTAATCCAGCGACAGGTGTTCTCGAGTTGGCGCACATTGCCGGGCCAGTCGAGCTGACAGAGATAGTCCTCCACTTCCGGCAACAGAATCTTGGTTTCGACGTTCAACTCGAGACTCGCTTCGGCAAGGAAGTGCCGCAGCAGCAGCGGGATGTCCTGGCGACGCTCCCGCATCGGCGGAATATGGATCCGAATGACATTGATGCGGTGGAACAGGTCCTCGCGAAAGCGGCCTTCGGCGACCAAGGTCTCGAGATTCTGATGGGTTGCCGCGATGATGCGGACGTCCACGCGGCTCGGCGTATGGGCCCCGACCGGAAAGAACTCACCCACTGCGAGTACGCGGAGGAGGCGGGTCTGCAACTCGGCCGGCATGTCACCGATCTCATCCAGAAACAGCGTTCCGCCATCCGCCTGTTCAAACCGACCCGAACGCCGTGCCTGGGCGCCAGTAAAGGCGCCGCGCTCGTGCCCGAACAGCTCGGACTCCAGCAAATCGCGCGGAATCGCCGCCATATTAAGCGCGATGAAGGGCTTGTCAGCACGCGGGCTGTGGCGATGCAGGGCCCGGGCGACCAGTTCCTTGCCAGTCCCGGACTCGCCGTTGATCAGCACCGTGATGTGTGATCGCGCCAGACGCGCAATCGCCCGGAATACCTCCTGCATTGCCGGCGCCTCGCCGATGATCTCGGGCGTTCGGCCCGCGACGGCAGGTTCGATCGCGGCATCGCGACGACGACTGTGGGCACAGGCCCGCTGCACCAGATCAACCGCTTCATCGACATCGAAGGGCTTCGGCAGATACTCGAAAGCCCCGCCATGAAAGGCGGACACCGCGCTCTCGAGATCCGAGTGCGCGGTCATGATGATCACCGGCAACTCGGGGTAGCCGGCCTGAATATTCTTCAGCAGCTCGATGCCATCCATGCCGGGCATACGGATGTCGGTTAGTATCGCATCGGGCTTGTCGAACGAGAGCGCATCTAGCAGAGCGTTACCATTCGTGAAGCTGCGCGTCTCCAGTGAGGCCTTCTGGAGCGCCTTCTCCAATACCCACCGGATCGAACGGTCATCGTCGACTACCCAGACCTGGGCTGCGCTCTTCATGCTCCTTCTCCAACGGCAAGAAAATCGAGAATACCGTGTGCCCCGGGGAACTGCTGCATTCCACCAGACCACCATGTTGATTGATCAGGGACTGGGCGATTGAAAGACCGAGACCCGTACCTTCGCCACGCCCGGTGACCATCGGGTAGAAAATCTGCTGCAGCAACTCGGGTTCGATACCGGGCCCGTTGTCGACGATGTCGATCCGAATCGCCAGCGGGCTGCGCCGGTGACCAATGGTGACCTGCCGATGGATGCGTGTCTGCAGCACGATCTCGCCGCTGTCGCCCACCGCCTGCAACGCATTGCGCACGATGTTTAGGATGGCCTGTATCAGCTGGTCGCTGTCACCATAAACATCGGGAATGCTGGGATCGTAATCGCGGACGATACTGACGCCATCCGGAGCTTCCGCCTGCACGAGTTGGCGGACACGCTCCATGACCCGGTGAATGTTCAACAGGCTCTTCCGTGGCGGCTTGTTCGGCGCGAGCATCCGGTCGACGAGCGACTGCAGCCGGTCCGATTCCTCGATGATGATGCGCGTGTACTCGCGCAATTCCTCTTCCGGCAATTCCCGGTCGAGCAACTGGGCGGCGCCCCGCAAGCCGCCGAGCGGATTCTTGATTTCGTGTGCCAGACCCCGCAGCAGCATCTTGGCCGCGTTCTGCTGTACCAGCAAATGTTCCCCCATCGACACTCGCAGGTGTCGATCCACCTGCTGCACCTGCAACAACACGCCCGGCGTCTTTCCGATAAACAGCGGCGTGACGTTGACGTTGACGGTCATGGACCGGTTGAGCTGCGACAACAGGATATTGCGCTTGGTCAGCGATATCCCGGAATCCACGACATGTCGGAATTCGGCTTCCGACAGCTGGTCCTCGGCGAAGAGCACGTTCAACAGCTTGGTGTCCTGTACCTGCCGCGAACTCAATCCGAACATCATCTCGCCGGCGGAATTCATATAGCGCAGGCGCAGGGCATCGTCGAAAAGGAGCACGGCATCCGACAGGTGATCCAGGATCTGTCGATAGAAGGAAATCGATCGCCTGTCACTCATAGGTCATCTGCAAGCAATACACGAGCCAATATTCAAAAACCCCATCAGCTTCACGAGGCATCACAACGCGCCGATGATCTCCCCGGGAAGTCGTATCGCCAGGGCGACCACTGGCACGCCGAATCGCAACTCCGCGGACATCGCTCCGGCTGCCCTGAATTCCGGACAACTGCTTGCTATCGACTGCCACTCTCGCCCCGGTGCCTTCCGGAAAAAAAAAGGGGCGCCCCATATTGGGGCGCCCCTTCGGTCAGCGTCGCTCGACGAACTACAGGCTGTAGTACATATCGAATTCCACCGGGTGGGTGCTCATCCGGAGACGGGTGACATCCTGCATCTTCAGATCAATGTAGGCATCGATCACGTCGTCGGTGAACACACCGCCACGCTTCAAGAATTCGCGATCCTTGTCCAAGGCTTCCAGCGCCTGATCGAAGGAGTAGCAGACCTGCGGAATGGCCTTCTCTTCTTCCGGCGGCAGATCGTACAAGTCCTTATCCATCGCATCGCCGGGATGGATCTTGTTCTGGATGCCGTCCAGGCCAGCCATCAGCATCGCGGCGAAGGCCAGATACGGGTTCGCAGTGGAATCCGGGAACCGCACTTCGATACGGCGTGCCTTCGGGTTGGTCACGTACGGGATGCGGATCGAAGCCGACCGGTTACGCGCCGAGTAGGCGAGCATCACCGGCGCCTCGAAACCTGGCACCAGACGCTTGTAGCTGTTCGTCGACGCGTTGCAGAAGGCATTCAGCGCCTTGGCATGCTTGATGATGCCGCCGATATAGTACAGCGCGGTTTCGGACAGGCCGCCATAAAGGTCGCCGGTGAAGAGGTTCACCCCGCCCTTGGCGATCGACTGGTGCACGTGCATGCCGTTGCCGTTATCGCCAACCAGCGGCTTCGGCATGAAGGTGAGGGTCTTGCCGTAGGCGTGCGCGACGTTCTGCAAAACATACTTGAGGATCAGGACCTCGTCGGCTTTTTTCACCAGGGTGTTGAACTTCAGGCCGAGTTCGCACTGCCCGGCAGTCGCAACCTCGTGGTGGTGCACTTCGACGACCTGTCCCATCTCCTCCAGGGTGTTGCACATCGCCGCGCGAATGTCCTGCAGCGAGTCGACCGGCGGCACCGGGAAGTACCCACCCTTGACCGACGGCCGGTGTCCGATATTGCCGTCCTCGTAGACCTTCTCGGAGTTCCAGCCAGCTTCTTCGGAGTCGATCTTGAAAAACGACCCTGCCATCGACGCGCCCCAGCGAACGTCGTCGAAGACGAAGAACTCGTTCTCCGGACCGAAGAACGCCGTATCACCAATACCGCTGGATTGCAGGTAGGCTTCAGCCCGCTTCGCGATCGAACGCGGATCCCGCTCATAGCCCTGCATCGTCGACGGCTCCACGATATCGCAGCGCAAGATCAAGGTTGCGTCGTCGAAGAACGGGTCCATAACGGCAGTGCTCGGGTCAGGCATCAGGATCATGTCGGATTCATTGATGCCCTTCCAACCGGCGATCGACGAACCGTCGAACATCTTGCCGTCCTCGAACAAGTCCTCGTCGATCGTGTGCACCGGCACGGTGACGTGCTGCTCCTTGCCGCGGGTGTCGCAAAAACGGAAGTCGACGTACTTGACTTCCTTTTCCTTGATCAGTTGCAGGATCTCTTTGGGTGTCATTATTCTCCCCTCTTGGGACGTTTGTACAAATATCGGCCAAATAAGTTAGCAGAAAACATACCAACCACTAAGTGGACCTACCTCGATATTTCGCCCCCCTTCTCGCCGCCAGCCAACACGAATGACGCACCACTTTAGACCATTAAGCACCAGACAGGTGCGTCACGACAGAAAGGCACGGATGGCAGCAATTCCCCGTGCGCCAGAATGACGCGCTCTGGCAAGATCGATCTCAGCCAGCCCGCCCAGCGCATACACCGGAAAGTTCACTGCGTCGACCAACTCCGCAAAACGCCCCCAGCCGAGCGGAGTCATGCCGGGGTGGGTCGTCGTCGCCGCCACGGGCCCGAGCACCGCGAAATCGACACCAATGCGCCCGGCGTGCTGCAACTCCGCCGCATCGTGACAGGATGCCGCGACCCAGAAGGCGTCGTTACCCGGCCGTTCGCGAAGCTGCATCAGACGCTGTGAAGTCAGGTGCACCCCATCGGCGCCCAACGTGTGGGCCAGCGCCGGCTCGGCGTTGATCAAGACCCGGATACCGCGAGCCCGACAGAACTCGACGACCTGCCGCGCGAACGCCGAGAATCCCGGCTGAGCCTGCAAGGCCTTCGCGCGACACTGAATCAGGCGGATCCCGTTTTCGGTCAGGCGCCGGAGATTCGCCAACAGCAGTCCGGGATCGGGGCTGTCGGCCTCGAGGATTGCGTAACGCTCGGGTAACCGGGCCGCCGTGGCAATCGGGCGATTCGCTGCCGGGAACCTGATGCCGCTCAGGGCCTCGGCGACGACCCACTGCAGGGGTTGGCCTTGCTGCCCCTCCGGCCGGCCCGCAAACGCCGTCACCTCCCATACGTCGAGCAGCACTCGGCGCTCTGGGTAGTCGTGCCGGATCCGGAGCAGCGGCATCGCTGCGGTGACCGCGATCCCGAGCTCCTCTTGCAACTCACGGATCAGGCCGCTAAGCGGCGTTTCCCCCGGCTCGAGCTTACCGCCGGGAAACTCCCAGAGCCCCGCCAGGTGCGTCCCAGCGAGCCGTTGGGCTATCAGGATCTCACCGCGCGGGTTGCGGATGACGCCAACCGCGACGTGAATGGCATCCGGCAGCTTGCCTGGCACGGCGGAAACGCCGCCGTTACGTCCGGTAATCGGCGTTGATGCGGACATAGTCGTAGGACAGATCGCATGTCAGCACGGTCTGTACCGCCTGTCCTCGACCGAGCGCAACCCGCACCGTAATGTCGCTCTGCGCCATGACCGCTTGTCCGGCCTCCTCGGTGTAATCGGGCGAGCGCGCCCCGGCAGCGACGATCGCCACATCGTTCAGCCAGACGCCGACTCGATCGATGTCGAGTTCATTCACGCCGGCGCGGCCAACTGCGGCCAAGATGCGCCCCCAGTTCGGATCACTGGCAAAGAATGCGGTCTTCACCAGTGGCGAATGGGCAATCGTCAATCCCACGGCTCGCGCCTCCGCGGAGCTTGCCGCCTCTTCGACGCGAATGCGCATCAGCTTAGTGGCTCCCTCGCCGTCGCGCACGATCGCCTCAGCCAGCTCACCACACACGGCCGCGAGTGCCGCTTCGAAACACTGGAGGTCCGGGCTTCCGACGGCGAGTTCCGAGCCGCCGGACACCCCACTGGCGACGAGGACGCAGGCGTCGTTCGTCGACGTGTCCCCATCCACAGTGATGCAATTGAATGTGTCGTCCGCGACGCGCGCCAGACAAGCCTGCAGCACCGGCTGGGCTATCCTGGCATCCGTGGCGATGAAGCTCAGCATCGTCGCCATGTTCGGGTGGATCATGCCAGCTCCTTTGGCGATGCCGGTGATGGTCAGACGGTGTCCGGAGACCTCCACCGAGCGCGACACCAGTTTGGGGCGGGTGTCAGTGGTCATGATCGCGCGCGCAGCCCTGCCCCACGCGTTCTCGTCGAGGCTGGCCAACGCAAACGGCAGTGCCGCCTCGATGCGGTCGACCGGCAGATACTCGCCGATGACGCCGGTCGAGAACGGCAGGACCTGCACGCCAGCCGCACCGGTCAGGGCGGCTACCGCTTCGCAGGAGCGGAGTGCATCGGCCATGCCGCGCTCGCCGGTGCCGGCATTGGCGTTGCCGGAGTTGACCAGCAGCCAGCGCGGCGCGTGGGTCAGATGACCACGCGCTACTCGCACCGGCGCGGCGCAGAACGCATTGCGCGTGAATACGGCCGCGACGCTGCCGCCCGGTGCAACTTCCATCAGCAACACGTCGTCACGATCGGGCCGCTTGATGCCTGCGGCCGCTGTCCCGAGGCGGATGCCGGGGACCGGCGCGAATGGCAGTTCGGTCATGGCAGGGGTCCGTCAGGCCAGCTTGCCATGGCAATTCTTGTACTTCTGACCGGAACCGCAGGGGCAGGGCTCGTTGCGACCGACCTTGCGCTCGTCGCGGACGAACGGCTTCGCCTCCGCCTTCGTGGGCGCCTCATCGGGGACTGCCTCCGCTTCCGGTTCGAGTGCGCTGACGTCGGCATGCTGGTACTGCATGTCGTCGATCGCCGGCTGATTCTGCTCCTCGATGACGCGGATGTCCTCTTCGCCTCGTACCTGGACACGCGACACGATGCCGATGAACTCGTCCTTGATGCCTTCCAGCATCGACGTGAACATCTCGAACGCTTCCCGCTTGTACTCCTGCTTCGGATCCTTCTGAGCATAGCCGCGCAGATGGATCCCCTGTCGCAAATGGTCCATGGCCGCCAGATGTTCCTTCCAGGCGTTGTCCAGCACCTGCAGCAACACCGACTTCTCGAACGGATGCATGACTTCCGGTCCGATCGCCTCGACCTTGCCGCGGTAAATGGCTTCAGTGGACTCGATGATTCGTTCCCGCAAGGTCTCCTCGTGCAGATCCGGGTGCTCGTCCAGCCACGCGCCGATGGGCAGCGCCGCGCCCAACTCCCGATCCAGGGCTTCCTCCAACCCCTTGACGTTCCATTGCTCCTCCATCGTCATCGGCGGGATGTACTGATTGATCAACGTGGTGAGCATGTCGGCGCGCATGCTGGTGACGGTCCCGGAGATATCTTCCGCTTCCATCAGTTCCTCGCGCATGTGGTAGATCACCTTGCGCTGATCATTCGCGACGTTGTCGTATTCCAGCAACTGCTTGCGGATGTCGAAGTTCCGCGCTTCGACTTTCCGCTGTGCGTTCTCGATCGCCCGTGTCACCCACGGATGCTCGATTGCCTCGCCCTCCTGCATCCCCAGCTTCTGCATCAGCGCCGACACCCGCTCGGACGCGAAAATGCGCATCAGAGGATCTTCCAGCGCAAGATAGAAACGGGTGGAACCCGGATCGCCCTGACGGCCCGAGCGGCCGCGCAACTGGTTGTCGACGCGACGCGATTCGTGACGTTCGGAGCCCACCACATGAAGCCCCCCCGCCTCGATGACCTGCCGGTGACGCTCCTGCCATTCGGCGCGCAGACCCGCGATGACGCCGGGGTCGTCGGTGCCGGCCCGCGCGATATCCTCTTCGAGGCTGCCGCCAAGCACGATGTCGGTACCGCGGCCGGCCATGTTCGTCGCAATGGTCACGGCGCCGGGACGCCCGGCCTGCGCGACGATATGGGCCTCCATCTCGTGCTGTTTGGCGTTCAGCACGTTGTGGGCGATACCGGCTTGCCGTAACAGACCCGCCAGCAGTTCCGAGTTTTCGATCGACGTGGTGCCGACCAGCACGGGCTGACCGCGTTCGACGCAATCCTTGATGTCCTCGATGATCGCCAGGAACTTTTCCCGCGTCGTCAGGTACACGACGTCACCCAGGTCCTTCCGGACCATCGCCTGATTGGTCGGAATCACCACGACCTCGAGGCCATAGATCTGATGGAATTCCGGTGCCTCGGTGTCCGCAGTGCCGGTCATACCGGACAGTTTGTTGTACAGACGGAAATAATTCTGAAAGGTGATCGATGCCAGCGTCTGGTTCTCATTCTGGACCGGCACGTTTTCCTTGGCTTCGATCGCCTGATGCAGCCCCTCGGACCAGCGCCGACCCGGCATGGCGCGACCCGTGAACTCGTCGACGATGATGACCTGATTGTCCCGAACGATGTATTCGACATCCTTCTGAAACAGCACGTGCGCTCGCAGGCACGCATTGATGTAGTGCATCAGGCGGATGTTGACGGCGTCGTAGAGGCTTTCGTTCGGGCTCATCAACCCGTTGCGCACGAGCAGGTTCTCGATGCGCTCGTGCCCGGCATCGGTCAGGTGGACCTGCCTGGCTTTCTCGTCGACCGAATAGTCCCCTGGACCGTCCTCCTTCTCCTGTTTTGTCAGCGACGGGATGATGGCCGTCATCTTGTGATAGAGGTCGCTGCGGTCCTCGGTCGGACCCGAAATGATCAGGGGCGTCCGGGCCTCGTCGATGAGGATCGAGTCAACCTCGTCCACGATTGCGAAAAACCGCCCCCGCTGGACCTTCTGATCCAGCGTAAAGGCCATGTTGTCGCGCAGATAGTCGAAACCGTATTCGTTGTTTGTGCCATAAGTGATGTCGGCGGCGTAGGCGTCACGCCGCTCTTCCTGGCTGAGCCCGGCAACGATGACTCCGGTGGTCATGCCGAGAAAGCCATAGATCTTTCCCATCCAGGCCGCATCGCGACGCGCGAGGTAATCGTTGACCGTCACGACATGGACGCCTTTGCCGGGCAGTGCGTTCAGATAAGCCGCCAGAGTCGCGACCAGCGTCTTGCCTTCACCGGTCTTCATTTCGGCGATCTTGCCATCATGCAGCACCATACCGCCGATCAGCTGCACATCGAAATGGCGCATGCTCAGCGTCCGGCGCGAGGCCTCGCGAACCGCGGCGAACGCTTCGGGCAGCAGCTCGTTTAGAGCTTCACCGGCTGCCAGCCGCTCCCGAAACTCGACGGTCTTCTGGCGCAGCGCGTCATCCGAGAGTGCCGTGTAGGTGGGCTCGAGCTGATTGATCTTCTTGACGATCCGCCGCTTCTTCTTGATCAGTCGCTCATTGCGACTGCCAAGGATGGTCTTGAATAGCTTCTGGAGCATCTTGGCGATAGTTCCGTGGCGACAAATAAACCGGCGATGATAGCGCAAATGTGCCCGGCGGTAATCATCGGCTCCCACCCGACCGCCCCGGCTCGGTCGGCGGCCGCGCCCCCCTGTGCTCCGGATCCCACCAACGAACGGCAACGCGCTTTAATGCAGACGGGCCGCCTTTCAATGCGGAACCTTACATATAATGGCGTGCCCGTGAACCACGTCCCCTTGAATGAACACGCCCGACACCAACCCTCTACCGTTCGACGCACCGTCCTTTCTAGCGACACTGACGCAGCGGCCGGGTGTCTATCGGATGCTCGACGAAGAGGGTGAAGTGATCTATGTCGGCAAGGCCAAGAATCTCAAGAAACGTCTGGCAAGCCATTTCGGACAGGGCGACGCGTCGAGCAAACAGCGGGCGATGATCACCCGAGTCCGCAACGTGCAAGTCACGGTTACTCATACCGAGCGCGAAGCCCTGTTGCTCGAAAGTCAGCTGATCAAGGCACACAAGCCGCGTTACAACATCAACCTGCGGGACGACAAGAGCTACCCCTACATCACCGTCTCGACCCACCAGGAATTTCCCCGAGTGTCGTTCCACCGCGGCGCGCGCCCCAAACAGGGCCGCCACTTCGGCCCTTTTGCCAGCGCCGGGGCGGTGCGCGAAAGTCTGAAGCTGTTGCAGAAGATTTTTCGGGTACGGCAGTGTCGGGACTCTTTTTTTCGGAATCGGAGCCGGCCTTGTCTACAGCATCAGATCCAGCGCTGCACGGCCCCATGTGTCGGGCTGATCGACGCGGCCGGGTATGCGGAAGACGTCGCGGATACGGTGATGTTTCTGGAGGGCAAGGGCGAACGGTTGATCGGGCAACTGATCGAACGTATGCAAAAAGCGTCGGAACGACAGCACTTTGAACTGGCCGCCCGCTATCGCGACCAGATCGCCAGCCTCCGAACCGTGCTGGCGACGCAGGCCGTGACCGGCGAAACCGGCGATCTGGACATCATCGCCGCGGCCTGCCACGGCGCAATGGCCTGCGTCCAAGTGGTTTTCATTCGGACCGGGCAACTCGTCGGAGACCGCAGCTTTTTCCTTCAGGCACCCAGCGATACCGATGCCGCAGACCTGATTGAGGCGTTCATCCCTCAGTACTACCTCGACCGACCGGTGCCGCGCGAACTCATCATCAGTCACGAACTTCGGAACGAAACCTTGCTGGCAGAGTTCCTGACCGTTCAGGCCCAGCATCCGGTCGGAATCTCCTCCCGTGTTCGGGGCGAACGCCTGAAACGCCTGCAACTGGCGATGACAAATGCCGAAAGTCTGTTGAAGTCCAGGCTGTCCTCGCGCATGGACCTGCGCGACCGCTTCGATGACCTCGGCCGCGCGCTGGGATTGACCCAAACGCCGAACCGGCTCGAATGTTTCGACATCAGCCATCTGCAGGGAGACCAGACGGTTGCGTCCTGTGTCGTTTTCGATCGTGACGGACCGCTGAAAACAGCGTATCGTCGCTTCAACATCGAGGGCGTGCAGCCCGGCGACGATTACGCCGCATTGGCCCAGGCGGTGGATCGACGCTACCAACGCATTCGCCGCGGCGAGGTGGAAGCACCCGACATCCTGTTCATCGACGGCGGCAAGGGGCAGGTTCGCGCGGTCCAGGATGCACTCGATGCGCTCGGCATGGGCGAGATCGCGGTGCTCGGCGTCGCCAAAGGACCCGATCGTCGCGCGGGGATGGAGGTCCTGTTCCGGCCAGATCAGGTCATCGGCATTGAACTGCCCGCAAGCTCGCCCGCGCGTCTGCTGATCCAACACATCCGCGACGAGGCGCATCGCTTCGCGATCACCGGACATCGCCAACGGCGCCGTTCCGGCGCAACGACTTCCATTCTGGAATCGATCGAGGGACTCGGTCCCAAGCGACGGCAGACCCTGCTGCAACACTTCGGTGGGCTGCGTGAAATCGGGCGGGCCGGCGTCGATGCTCTGTGCAGTGTTCAGGGCATCAATCGCCAGCTTGCCCAACGCATTTATGAGACCCTGAACGAGCGGGATTCCTGACCATGGAACTCAATCTGCCTACCGCCCTGACCCTGTTGAGGATCGTACTCATCCCCTTCCTGGTCCTGGCGTTCTACCTGCCCTGGAAGGGTGCGCACATCATCTGCGCGGTCATCTTCCTGATCGCTGCAATCACAGATTGGCTCGACGGCTATCTGGCACGCAAGATGAGCCAGACGACACTGTTCGGGGCGTTTCTGGACCCCGTGGCGGATAAACTGATGGTCGTCGTCACACTGGTGCTCGTGGTGCAGGCAGACCCGAGCCCCTATGTGGCTATCGCCGCGGCGGTCATCATCGGACGGGAGATCACCATTGCGTCACTGCGCGAGTGGATGGCGGAAATCGGTCAGCGCAACCGCGTCGCGGTAAGCTGGCTGGGTAAATGGAAGACGACCACGCAGATGGTTGCGATCATCACCCTGCTGTTCAGCATGGACGTGTGGGAACACCCGCTGAAACCCATTGGCCAGGCACTCCTTGCGATTTCCGCTGTCCTGACCCTCTGGTCAATGATTTGCTATCTTAAAGCGGCCATCCCTGCACTCCGGGAGCCGTGAGCGGACTAGCCGCAGTCCGGCCGATCAGCAAAGCCCCGTCCGCACTTGCTGTCTCGGCCGACTACTTGGTCGTCAGCGCCTTTTCGAGCTTGTTCTGCAGAATACTCGCTTCCTGGGCATCATCACTGGCGACGAGGATCATCACGAAGACGCCCGTGTCGATCTTTAGACACTCCACGATCCCGGCCGTCTTTTCACTCCAAGAACGCACCGAATCGTTGTCCTTGACGATCCGCCCGGTCTTGTCGCCCAGCATGACGGCCTCGGCCTTGCTCAGGCAATCCGCCTGATTCAACACCGTATGGACGTGATGCCAATAGACGTTGGGCGCGGCGTTAACCCCAGCCGGACCACCCATCAGCAGCGCACCGACCGCCAGATACGATAAACGCTTTACAGACATGGCATTGCTCCCTTGCTTTGGCGGAAATGGAACCGGCGACGGACTGACTCGCGCCCTTCCCAAGGTTGCGGGATACGACCGGCGCACTTACCGCTGCCGTGGGCGCACCACCCGCCGCGACAAGATCATACACGCATTTTGAGCGGGGTCATCAAGTGCGGCAGCGAGCCGGCACCTCGTCCCGACCTGCCCCGAGCCGGACATTCGCTCAGCAACAGCCGCCGGATTGACCGCTGTCAGCCACCTGCCGTCCACCCTTGGTTTCAGCCGGAGTCCGCCGCGTGCCCGCCGGCGCGCACCAGGCCTGCGGCTCGGCCAGGGTCCGAGGGACAATCCCGATGAAGTCGCCGCGGTTCGGACCCTCGGTGAGCAAACCGAAAGTCCGCTCACAGACGGCGATGCGCTCGCCGCGCGGAAACACATGGCCTTCCTCATCGCGCACCTCGGCGTAGGGACCGCGATAGAGCACCGCATGTCCGCGATCCACGCATTCGGACCCGCGACCTTTCACGGCGCAGACCGTCACCGCCCGAAACTCGATCCCGTCGATCACCTGCCACGGATCGACGGCCCACTGGTCGATCCGGATCGCGCCGAATCCTGCCCTGGCGAAGGCATCGACGAACGCGTGCTCCTGAAATGCCCCGGCAATGCAACCGCTCCACAATTCGGGTTGTGCCTTAAGCTCCGGCGGGACCGGTTCGTCGCAGACGATGTCCGAAATCGCGACCCGTCCACCCGGCTTCAGCACCCGAAAAATCTCGCTGAACAAGCGGAGCTTATCGGCATCGCCGACCAGATTCAGGACACAGTTCGAAATGACCAGATCGACCGACTCGTCCGCCACCAACGGCCGACATTGCCGTTGTTCATCCTGCCAGGCACGCAGCGCGTGCCACGACTTCACGTCATGGACCGGGTGCTCGCTCAGAAAACGCTCCATCGCCTCGACGTCGAGCGCCAGATCCTGGATGTATCCCTTGCGGAAACTTACCCGATTGCCGCCTAAGGCTGCGGCCATCTCGGCCTCGTACTTTCGGGCCAGCGCCAGCATGTCGTCATTCATGTCCACGCCGATCACATGCCCCTCTGCCCCCACGAGCTGCGCGGCAATGTAGCAGACCTTGCCGCCACCCGAACCCAGATCGAGGACATGATCCCCTTCACGCACGTAGCGCGATGGATCGCCGCAGCCGTAGTCCTTTTCGATGATCTCCGGCGGCAGCTGCTTCAACAGCTCACGGTCATAGTCCACCGGGCAGCAAAGCGACTCCTCGCGTTCGCGGGCGCCCTGGCTGTATCGTTCGATGACCGAATTTTCTACATTCATTGGGAGTTTTCCTTCAAGGTCGTGGGGACGGATCGGTCGAGACCCAGGGCTCCGCCGCAACTGCTGCCGGGACCGGCAGTGCAGCCGTAGCAGTGGTTGGCCGTCGCGACGGCCGCCCCAATCAGACGGCCTGGGTCCAGCTGACTAATGTGAACGCGCGCCCCGCCGAGTGGGAGACCCAGCATCTGGTTGAAGTCGCAGTCGTAGAGGTAGCCGCGCCAGTCGATGCTGATCAGGCTGCGACACATCACGCTCCCCAGGTTACCTGGTCGGTGCGCGTTGCGCAGAAGGCTCATATATGCGTCGAACTCCCCGCGGGACACCAGCGTACTGCCGAAGCGCTGGATAGGCATGTTGGTCAGTGCAAACAGCTGATTGAAGCGGATGCCGTAGCGCGCGGCCAGTTCCCGCCGGTAGTCCGCTTCGAGCTCCCGCTGGGGCGGTGGCAATACCGGCCCCTGTGGATTGAACACGAGATTCAACGCCAAGCCCGACCCCTCCTGGCCATAGCCCAGTGCATTGAGCCGGTGCAAAGCGCGCACGCTGGCTTCGAAGACGCCGCGTCCGCGCTGACGGTCGACGTTATCTTCCAGGTAGCATGGCAACGACGCGACGATCTCGACCGCACAGTCGGCAAGAAAATCGGCCAGGTCGCCATAGCCGGGCTCTTCCAGAATCGTCAGATTGCAGCGGTCGATGACCTTGACTCCCAGCCCCCGGGCAGTTGCGACAAGGTGTCGAAAATGCGGGTTCATTTCCGGGGCACCGCCGGTCAGGTCGAGGGTCGCTGCTCCGGAGGCCCGCAGAAACCGCAGCACCTGCTCCACGGTCTCACTTACCATCACCTCCCGGCGCGTCGGTCCGGCGTTCACATGGCAGTGAACACAGGCCTGGTTGCATTGATACCCGAGATTGACCTGAACGACCTCTAAAGCAGCCCGGTCAATTGGAGGGAAATCGCTATCGTGCAGCAGAGGCAAGGTGGCATGCATTGCAAATCTCGGCTAGTGGCGGGGTCGGTCGGGTCGGCTGGCTGCGGCAATGGCGCACTTGCCGATGAGACCGCGTCTTATCGGGACGGTTCGACGCCGACGCGAGCGCTGCCGCACACTCCATGGTACGTTACCGTTCGCGCACCGCGTTTTCAAACACTCACCAGCCACGGCGAGGCCGCACCCGGATGCAACGTTCCCGTCTCCTCGTGTTTCTGATTGCCGTCGCATGCGTTGCCGCCTTCTTCGCGCTCGGCCTGGACCACCTGCTGACGCTGGAGGCACTGCACGCAAGACAAGCCGCTGCGATCGCATACCGCGAGGCTCACCCCCTGCTGGCTGCCGGTGCCTACGCGGCCATCTACGTGGTCGTAACCGGACTCTCGCTACCCGGCGCCACTGTCCTGACGCTGGCCGGCGGCGCGCTGTTCGGGCTTCTGTGGGGCACGGTGATCGTGTCCTTTGCCTCGACCATCGGGGCCACGCTGGCCTTCCTCGGCGCGCGGTTTCTATTTCGCGATGCCGTTCAGGCGCACTTTGGCGAACGCATGCAGATCATCGACGCCGGTATCGCGCGCGAGGGTCTGCTCTACCTGTTCACGCTGCGGCTCGTGCCGCTCTTTCCGTTTTTTGTGATTAATCTGCTGATGGGCTTGACGGCCATGCGTCCGCTGAGCTTCGCAGCGGTCAGCCAGCTCGGCATGCTCGCCGGCACGGTCGTTTACGTCAATGCGGGCACACAGCTCGCTCAACTCGATTCCCTGGTCGGCGTCCTGTCCCCGCGGCTGTTGTTCGCCTTCGCCTTGCTTGGCGTCTTCCCGCTGTTCGCACGCCGGGCCGTCGACCTGCTCCGAGCACGCAAGGTCTACCGCGGATGGTGTAAACCTGCGCGCTTCGACCGCAACGTGATTGTGATCGGCGCCGGCTCGGGCGGGCTCGTCAGCGCTTACCTGGCGGCCGCCCTAAAGGCCAGGGTGACCTTGATCGAAAAGCAACGGATGGGAGGCGACTGCCTCAATACGGGCTGCGTGCCATCGAAGGCGCTGATCAGAACCGCCAGACTCCTGGCACAAATCCAGCGAGCCCCCCGGTACGGGATCCGCCGAGCCAGCGCGGACTTCGACTTCGCGACCGCCATGGAACGCGTACAGGAAGTGGTCCGCGCGATCGCACCGCACGACTCGATCGAGCGCTATGCCGAACTGGGGGTCGAGGTCATTCAAGGCACCGCGCAAATCGTCAGCCCGTGGGCCGTCTCCACCGAGACCGACGGCGGCCGCATCACGCTGACGACCCGCAACATCATCGTTGCGACCGGCGCGCGGCCGGTTGTCCCGCCGTTGCCAGGACTCGCCGAAGCCGGCTACCTGACCTCAGACACGATCTGGGACCTGCGCACCCTGCCCGAACGCCTGCTGATCCTCGGCGGCGGCCCGATCGGCTGTGAACTGGCGCAATGCTTCGCCCGCTTCGGCAGCCGCGTCAGCATCGTCGAACTCGCACCGCAGCTGATGGTGCGCGAAGACCCGGATGTGTCCGAATCGGTCGCCGAACACTTGCAGGCGGATGGCGTTGATCTGTACTTACGGCACCGCGCGCTGCGGGTCCTCAACGAGAATGGCACCACGCAACTGGTAGCGGATCATCAAGGTACCGAGATCCGGATCCCATTCGATGCGGTGCTGGTCGCTGTCGGCCGGATCGCCAACACCACCGGCTACGGGCTGGAGACGCTCGGCATCCCGACCAGTGCCCGGGACACCATCGAAGTCAACGCATTTCTACAGACGCGCTACCCGAACATCTATGCCTGCGGCGATGTGGCCGGGCCGTTCCAGTTTACCCATGCCGCCGCGCATCAGGCCTGGTACGCCGTGGTGAACGCCCTGTTCGGAAGCCTCCGACGGTTCCGCACCGACTATTCGACGCTTCCCTATGCCACTTTCACCGACCCGGAGATCGCCCGCGTCGGACTCAACGAACAACAGGCACTCGCCCGTGGCATCCGGTACGAAATCACGCGCTACCGGCTGAAGGAACTGGATCGAGCGATCATCGACAGCGTCGCCGACGGCTTCGTCAAGGTTCTGACCGCACCGGGCCGGGACCGCATCCTCGGTGTCACGATCGTGGGCGAGCATGCCGGCGAGCTGATCGCCGAATTCGTCATGGCGATGAAGCACGGGATCGGATTGAACAAGTTGCTGGGGACCGTGCACATCTATCCGACGCTGGCAGAAGCCAACAAATACGCGGCCGGCGTCTGGAAGCGGACCCACGCGCCGGCGCGCCTGCTACGCTGGGTAAACGGCTACCTGGCCTGGCTCCGTGGCTGAGACCCTCTCCATCATCATCCCCACGCTGAATGAGGCGGACCGGATCGACAGCCTCCTGGCTTCGCTCGCCCCGCTGCGGGCTCAGGGCCACGAGCTCATCGTCGTCGATGGCGGCAGCGTCGACGGCACGGCCGAGCGCGCACGATCCGGTGCGGACCGGGCCTGCTCGGCCCCACGGGGACGCGCGCTGCAGATGAATGCCGGCGCCGCGATCGCCGGCGGCTCAGTGCTGTTGTTCCTGCACGCGGATACGGAACTGCGACCGACTGCCGCTGAGGCCGTGCTCGACGGACTGGGAAGAAGCGGCCGGGACTGGGGCCGTTTCGACGTGGACATCGCAGGGCGGCATCCGATGCTGCGGGTCATCGCCTGGTGCATGAATCATCGCTCCCGACTTTCCGGGATTGCGACAGGGGATCAGGCGCTATTCGTCCGTCGGGCGACTTTCTGGGCAGTGGGCGCCTTTCCCGACCAGCCGTTGATGGAAGACATCGAACTGTCGAAGCGCCTGCGGCGTGTGAGCCAACCGCTGTGCCTCCGAACGCGGATCACCACCTCGGGTCGACGCTGGGAAGCGCACGGTGTCTGGCGAACGATCGGGCTGATGTGGCGGCTGCGCTGGCTCTACTGGCGCGGCGTTTCGCCGGAGCGGCTTGCCAGCCGGTACCAATGACGTTCCTCGGTCTGTCCGGGCGTTGTGCAGTGTGCGCATTACCCGACCCCTCGATCAAGAACGCGGGCCGATCTGATGCTGCATCGGAGGAAAGCGGACTGAATCACGCGAGCAGCAAACGCAGCAGTCCTTCCTCTGGCAGGGACTGCAGCCGTGTTGTGCCGCCTGGGTATTCGAGAAGAACTGGCACGCATCGGTCGGGAACTGCGCCCGTTCGGCATGCCCACAGCGGGGACAAACGACGATGAACTCCAGCACGCCGTCGTTCACGGGGATGAGGTTTCAGGCCGCGCTGGCCCTCATCGGACGGAACTGGGCGAACACCTGCCCGGTACCCTCGGGTGAACTGTCGTCGTAATACATCGAGACGAGCTTAAGGTGTCCTGCAGACCCGAGCTCGGGCCCCGGCAAAAGCGTACGGAAGGCCTGTCCACCGAGCAACTGGTGCGTGGTCGTCTGAAACAGCCGCGCCAGACACCCGTCCCGCAACATGGTATCGAGCATGTGAGGGCCGGCGATCAGATAAGGCCGACGGTAACCTCGCTGCCCCAGTGCGCGAATCAGCGCCGTACCTTCGACCATCTCCCCATCCCCCGTTACCAGAACGTCATAGCCCTTCGCCTGCCACGCCGCGATCTTCTCTGCATCGGCACCGGCGCCGGTCGCGATGCAGCAGCGCTGGCCATGGTGGGCCAGCGAGTCGGGCATCGGAAAGTCGAGGCTCGCGCTCGCGACGACGACATCCGGCTGTGGGGGCAATCCATTTGCCACGCGCCAGGCCAGCAGATCGCGATGGGGTTCGGCCAAACCGATCTGCAGAATGTTGCCCAGCCTGCCTTCTGCCAGGGAGCGCAGGTAGCCGCCGTGCGTGATCAGGCAATCCGACTGCGCAGCCAGCTCGAGGAATAAGCGGAAATCGTCCGGCGTTGTCAGCGTTTTCGGCAAATAGGTCTGACCCGTGGCGTCCTCCAGCGCGATCCGTCCATCGAGGCTGCACAAAAAATTCGCGTAAACGAAGGGCTCGACAGGGGTTCCAAGCTGATGAAGCGCCAGATCGAGATACAGTCCCTTTAACGGAACGCACTCGGCTGGGGAGGGGAATAGTCGGAGAAGTTGCTTGGACACGAATCGGAGGTGAGCACGCTGTGTCGCTGCGGCGCCGCGCTCCGTCTCGGCTCCGGCACCCGGGGATTCAGCCTGTTGGAAAATGTACGGCTAACCAGATCGCGGCCGGATGACTTGACGTCCACTCGACGCGATGCCGGCAGCCCGCCGGAATCGTCAGGAAGTCGCCAGGCTGCAGCGCTCTCAGCCCCTCCCTTTCGAAACGCAAGGTCGCTTGCCCCTGAAGGAGAACGACCCACTCCGTGTCCGGCTGATCGTACCACGTCCCGGGCGGCGTGACGTGCCCGATCGATATGATCCGCAGGATTCGGGTGTCTGCCGAGGCCGCCAGACATTCGATCCGCTCGTCCTGCAGCACTGCCGGCACGCCGGAAAACAGATTGCCCCAACCGATCGCATGGTCATCCGGTTCTGCACCATGGGTGTCAGCAGACATCGTGAACGGGGCGGGCATGTCCGGCATCACCAGCGGTAGACGGCCTAGCAGAGGGCCGCGGGGGGCAGCGCAGCCGCAGCTGCCGAACACTCCGCCTGCTGTAGTGGACGCGCCACCAGCAAGCGGGCAACGCGAACCTCCGAGTTGTAGATAACCGCCGCAGTGACGTCGCGTGCCTCGACCGTCGCCACGATCCCGATACCCTTTGCGAAGAAGCGGTACTGGACGTCGCGCAGGTGCGCCGGCCCGACGTTGCCGTCAAACACCGACCGCGTCAGGATGACATCATGGACGCCGCTCGGCGTATTGATGCGGTAAGCACCCAGGTAGCGATGAGCCAGTTCCAAGGTGCCTCGGTGCATGACCTGTGTCGCATCGGCTGGATCGTAGACTTGCACCTCCATGCGCCGCGTACGCTCCTCGCCGGGAACCATCCCTTTCACCAGCAGCGGCTCCGCCGGCGTGTAGCGGGTCAGGGCCTTCTCCTTCAAATCCTCGATCCCGGAGATCTCGAAGCTGCCGTCGGGCGTGCGTTCGACCAGACCGGTCTCGGAATCCCCTGCCCGATAACGCCAGGTCGTTTGCATGCTCTGCATGCCGGGAGACTCCCAGCGATGAGTCTCGTCAATCTCACCGTTATCGCGGTCACGTACGCGGTAAACCCGCGGTGCCGCATCCAGTTCGAGGAACTGAGCCGGATTCGATAGACGGGGCGCGGGCAATGCCGCGACGATAAGGCCCGCGCCGGCCACGTCTTCAATGGCCTTGCGGTCGCGGGCCGGCAATTCGAGCGTCGGGTCGGAGGGACCAGCCGCAACGGCCCCGGCCCAGAGCAGGCCACAGACCGCACGAGCGAAAACGTAGGGTAGCTTCAATCGAGACTCCGTAGATTCGGGCAGCAAGGCATTCGTGGCAGGTTCGGATCAAGAACCGCAGCCGCGGGCGAACTCGGTCCGATGAGGGCAGTTCTTGCCATCAGTACTGCACAATGATGTCGGTCGCGAACATCAACTGATCCTGCCGCTTGCCGGCATCGAAAGCATTGGCCTGGTCCGCCCAGTCATAGCGCAGCTCTGGCCGCACGGTAACCCACTTCAGAGGCGACCACCGCGCACCCAACGTGAATTCGTAGTAACTGGAGCCGATCCCGGGGGCTGAGCTTGCCGGTCCGACTGCATTGATGGGCGCGCTCCCGGGGCGATCGTTGTAGCGGACACGCACGCCGTCCTGGTCACGCAGCCACTCGCCCCGCAAGCCGAAAGCCCATTCTTGGTCAACGTTGTAGAACAGATAGCTCTGAATGCCGTACCACGACGTGTCCTTGCCGTTGCGTATCGGATCGTTCTGCTGTATGCCGTTCGTCCATTGCAGGACACCTTCCCAGTCGGTCAAAAACTTGTGCTCGATGCGGAACGTGTAGCGGGTCAGGTTGTCGAGGTTCGGCTGATCGCCGGTGATGATTGCAAAACTGGCGTTCGTGCCCTTGTCGTCGCTAGTCCACGCGAATTTTCCGAGAAAGTTCCAGACCGACATGTACGCGTTGACGTTGTTCCAGCCCATCACGCCACCTGCCGTCAACTCGAAGTTGTCGTCGATTTGGTAGGTTGGCAACACGCCGGTGTGCGTGAAGGGACCATCCCACATGAAGCTCATGCTGTGGGAATAAAAGAAATTCTTGGTCGCCATGACCGACTCGTAGTTGGTCAGACCATAGAAGTGGCCGACCTTAGTGGAGAGGCCGTTGCCAAGCGGCGCGTAAACTTCGGCGTACAACTGAGGCAACGCGAGGTTGTAGAAGCGCGACACGCTGGTCGGAATCAGGCCCTTGTCCCAATTGTTCGTGGACTGAGCGATGAAGGCATCGGTACCGTAGAGGACGTCGAATCGCCCGCCGATGTCCCAGGCGTCGCTTTTCTTGACGAGGCGCTCGAGCACGAAATATAGCTGGCTGATCCGCGGCTCCGCGGTGCGGTCGATCAGACCAACCGGGCCATTGAAATTATCCGGCGAGGCGTTGAAGTTCGTCGCGATACCGGCGTCGATCCAACCTCCGAAGGTCAGATCGAGATCTTTCATCCACTGTGGCTTCTGAAAGGTCGGGAAAGCGGCTTCCCAAGCGTTCTCGGTATCGCGGAGCGCTTTCGATTCCGCCGCCGAGCAGACGAGAAGCCCGACGAAGGATAAAGCGACCGCAGTCCTGGTATGTCGTGTCATTTAAAGCGTTCCTTGTTCCTGTCGGAACAGATGATGGAGCCGATACAGCACGTGTTGCACATCGGACATTTGCTGATGTTTAAAGTACACAACATGTTGCTTGTTAGCAAGTGTTGTGCATCGCGCCACCGGCCTATGCCGTGGCCGAGGGCGTTGCCAGACCGTACTGGAGACATCCACAGCCCCTGTTCAGCGAGGGCCACCAGATGAGCAGTGTCTCCGCAGCCTCGACCTGCCGACTCCTGCCCTTCTGGCCCATACTGCCATTCCGTGGCGACCTGTTCGCGAGCAAGGTTGTCACCTGTGTCGCCGAAGGTCACCGCGACGCCGCGAGGCAGGGCGGAGAGAAACGGGATTCGCACGGAAAATGCATCGGCTGACGAACTTGATGCGGCGGTCTGCGCGGCGAGCCTGCGCAACCATGGCGAACCCCGGCAATCGCCGGACGCGCTGAGGTGGCTGGGAAAAGCAACTTCGGGGCGGAGTTAAGCCGCGCGATCTCGACGGCGCACCGAGTTGTCCGCACCGGTCAACGGTGCGGCAGTAACGACCTGTGCGCTGTCGCCCGACCGTTCGTCCTGTACCCAGCCTGCTCTGCGGAGGGACACCCCCAAGAAGGGCGCCACCGACAGGAGGGCCGCGTGCGCGGCAACCGCGCGTAGGCCTGGTTCGGAGGACGCGCGACACCCAACCTGCCTCCCCGAATCATCCAACCCGAGGCATGCACGACGGTAACGTAGCTAAACGCCAATGTCCTCGTGCCAGAGCGCTGGAGCACGCTCGATAAATTCTCGCATCAGCTGTATGCACTCCGCGTCCTGCAGTACGTCGAGTTCGACGTTCTGCGAACGCAGCCAATCTTCGGCACCGAGGAAAGTCCGGTTCTCGCCAATCACGATCTTTGGAATCCGGTACAGCAGTGCGGCGCCACTGCACATGGGACAAGGCGAGAGCGTCGTGTAGAGCACGCACTCTCGATAAACCTTCGCAGACTGGCGGCCCGCCGCCCGGAAGGCACTCATTTCACCGTGCAGCAGTGGATCGCCATTCTGCACTCGAAGGTTGTGGCCTCGTCCAATGATCTTGTCGCGGTATACCAGCACGGCGCCGATCGGGATACCGCCTTCGGCCAAACCCCGCTTCGCCTCATCGACTGCCGCCTGGAAGAATGCATCCCGGTTCATCGCCAACTCCCACATCAAGCCCTCGAAGCAACGGCGCAGCATTGCGGTCCGCCCCTCCTAGCGTAACCGTCTCCCGCTCCGCTGGATGCAGATCAGGGCCATGCTGCTCGCCTCGCAGCGCCCATCGACGCTGTCCTCCGCCTCCACCGCGTTTGACAGAGCCGAACCCGGCGCGCATGCTGGCCCGTCCGGGCAAGCGAACGCTGCTCGCAATTCCGTTCCCGAATCACTCACGCAACCGGTAAGCGCTGAGCCATGAATCCACCGCGCAACCCGGCGACAGCGATCAATCGCCCATGGTATGGAACCCGAGGCGAAGTGCTCGTCGTGCTGCAGTTCTTGCTCGTCGGCACCTTTTTCTTCGCCCCGCCGTGGAATCCCTGGTTCGCTCCGGACGCTCTCGCCTCGACTGGCATTGCACGCTCGGCCGCGCTATCGATCCTCAGCGGTACAGCGGCTGCGATGGCAGCACTCGCCCTGATAAAGATCCGCCGCTACCTGACGCCCCTGCCCCACCCCGTTGCTCATAGCGAACTGGTGACCAGCGGCATCTACGGATGGGTCCGCCACCCGCTCTACAGCTGCCAACTCATCGCCGGCCTGGGCTGGACGATCTACACCCTCAGCGCATTACATCTCGGACTGCTCGTAGCCGGCTTTCTATTCTTCGACTATAAGGCCACGATTGAAGAGCGGTGGCTCACTGAACGGCATCCGGGCTATCCTGCTTACGCCAACCGGGTGCGAAAGCTCTTGCCATGGTTGTATTGACAAGCGAAGCCACTCGATACCCAGTCCAGCGACGGCGTTGAACCAAACCCTCCCATCCCACATCCCGGGTGTCGGCATGGTCCACTGCCCCGCGAGCTTGCGGCGGTGCTAGCGGGTGCACGAAGCCGGCGAGCCACTCCAACCGAGGGTTCGGCAACGCCGGACGGCGACAGAAAGCCTGGCGAATCCGAACGGCTGAACCCATCGCATGCCCCGCGTGCAACAGGCAGGTCCAGAAACGACAAACCCGCCATGCGGCGGGTTTGTCCGGGCCCTTCCGTGGGCCTGATTCTGTCCTGACCCGTCAGGCGTTATTCGCCCATCCAGACCAGTTCCACGCGACGGTTAACCGAACGCTCTTCCTCGGTGCGGTCCGGCGATACCTTCGGGTACATCTCGCCATAGCCCTTCGGATACAGGTTGTTCGGCACGCCCTTCATCTTCAGGTAGTCGACCACCGACGCCGCGCGACGCTGCGACAGCTTCATGTTGTACTGGTCGGTACCCTCGGTGCTGGTGTGGCCCTGCACTTCGATGTCCTTGGTCTCACCCGAGGCGATCAGACCAGTCGACACTTCGTCCAGGATGCCCTTCGCCGTCTCGGTCAGTTCCGCCGAGTCGTAGTGGAAGTTCACACCGCGCAGTTCGATGCGGACCAAGCAGCCGTATTCGTCGACCTTGGCGCCCTTCATCGTGCCCGGGCACTTGTCGTCGCAGTCGTTGACGCCATCGCCGTCGGAATCCTTCGTCGAGCAGTCGTCAACCGCCGCCGGCGCTGCCGCCGCTACCGGCACCGGCTTCTCGCCCAGCGGAATCACGAAGCCCGCGTTCACGACCAGGTCGTTGAACACGTCCGCGTTGCCGACATTGTTCGGCACGCCCGTGCCGGGCATCCGGTACTGCATGTTCGTCGGAGCGGTCTGCAGTTGATAGCGAACATCGGCCCGCAGCAGGAAATTATCAGCCAACTCGACCTCTGCCCCGAGACCTGTCTGGAACAGGAACGCCGAATTCTGCGACCCATAGCCCTGACCGGTGCGCCAGCTTTGGTTGACGCCACCGACCGCCGCGACCCAGTAGGGCGAGAACACATCGCGGTCAAAGAAGAACAGCGCATCGAACGTGCCGCCGGTCAGATCGGTTTGGCCACCCACGTCCGGGATGTTGTTAGAGTAGTTCATCCACAGGCCGCGGACTTCGAGGTTCAACCATTCGTTGATCATCTTGCCGATGCCCATGCCGCCGCCCCAGCCGCCGAAGGCCTTGCGGTCACCGCCGGGCTGCATGAACGTGCCGAACGGGGACAAGTACCAGCGATCATCGACGCAGCGCGAGTCGGCCGACGGTATGGAGCTACCGTCCGGACAGGTGTAGGTCGAGGTCATCGCTGCCGCCGCCGTATCGGCTTCCGCCGGCACCGCCTCGGTCGCCGTCGCCATCGGATCCGCGACCGCCGGGTCGGTGGCACCGCTCATTGTCGTGTCGGGCGCGACCGCTTCGGTGCCGGTCGCCATCGTGTCCTGCCCGTACTCCGCTGCCTGCGCGCCGGGCGCAAGCACGCCGAGAAGTGCGGCCGCGTACAAAAAATATGTCGCTCTCATTTCCGTCCCCTCCCACAAAAAAACAACAGTTCTGCGCGAAACAACAACATCATACGCGCCTGACTTGGCGCAGGAAAGCATCCTGTGTTCACGGCATCGTCTTGAAACAACAAGCGCCTCGCCATCGGCCGGCGAAAGCCATAACGGTTCAGCGTCACACCGGGCGTCGGGACGCAAGTTGCGGGGGCCGTCGACCCCGGCTACGGAAAAACAAGGCCCCGGACAAGCTTCTCGGAAAGTACTAGTAGCGACGCGGCACAGTCGACGAGGATGGCTGAGGAGATGATCGAGTGGACTCGATTCAGGGCAACCGGGCCAATCAGGAGAGCCTGTAGTGGTGAGGCCTACCGTGCGAAGACCGACCGAATAATGCCGTTATAGGCTGGAAGGGGAACTTTATGACCACAGTGGCGGAGAGGGAGGGATTCGAACCCCCGGATGGTCTCCCATCAACGGTTTTCAAGACCGCCGCTTTAAACCGCTCAGCCACCTCTCCCGGTCATGACGCGGGAAGGTTACCGAAAAAGGCCACCCTTTACCAGAACTAACGCCGCCAGAGACACACGCCACCACTGGCCTTGTCGAGGGCGTCAAGTCGCGCTTCATGCGCAATGGCCTCCGCATCGTTGCAGTACGCCACCCGCAGCGCACGACCGAATCCGGAGCGGCGCTGAGCCCCAGCAGCAGCGCTCACATCCGGATTGACGGCCACGTCTTCATCGAGGCCGAGGGCGATCTGCCCACCGGTCATCAGCAGATAGACTTGCGCCAGAATCTCGGCGTCCAAAAGCGCGCCATGCAGATCGCGGTGGCTGTTGTCCACCTGATAGCGCTTGCATAAGGCATCAAGACTGTTGCGCTGTCCCGGGTGCTTCTTCTTGGCTAGCGCCAGCGTATCCGTGATCGCACAGTAATCGCGCAGGGGGTTGAACGCTTCGGCATTCGACAGACGCAACTCGTGATCAATGAAGCCGACATCGAATGGCGCGTTGTGGATGATCAACTCGGCACCGGCGATGAACGCCAGAAAGTCGTCCACGATGTCGGGAAACAGGGGCTTATCGGCAAGAAACTCGTTTGTGAGCCCGTGCACCTCGGCCGCGCCGGAGTCGACCTGCCGCTGCGGATTCAGGTAGACGTGGAAGCGTTGACCGGTCAGCATCCGGTCGATGAGTTCGACGCAACCGATCTCGATGATCCGATGCCCTTCCTCGGGAAACAGGCCGGTCGTTTCGGTATCGAGAACAATCTGCCGCATCACCCTACTGCCTACTGCCGGACCAGACCTGACGCCTCGAGCGCTTCGACCAAACCCTGATTGGCCAAGCTGTCGGCCCTTTCGTTCTCGGCGTGGCCTGAGTGGCCCTTGACCCACTGCCACTCGACCGTGTGTATCCGCTGCGCGGACACCAGGCGTTGCCAAAGGTCCGCATTCTTGACCGGCGTTTTCGCGGCGGTCTTCCAACCGCGTCGCACCCAGTTCGGCAGCCATTCCGTGATCCCCTGGAGCACATACTTCGAATCGGTGCAAATCGACACCGCACAGGGGCGGGTCAGCGTTTCGAGCGCCTGGATGGCAGCCATCAATTCCATCCTGTTATTCGTCGTGGCGAGTTCCCCACCGCACAGTTCACGCTCGCGGTCGCGGAAACGCAACACCACCCCCCACCCACCGGGACCGGGGTTGCCTCGGCAGGCCCCATCCGTATAGGCGAACACCTTTTCAGTCATACCTTAATCTGTTTGGTTGAGAACACGCGACATTTCGGCTCCCTGCCCTGCCAACATGGCGGGCGCCTTGGCCCAGGATGGCTCTATGGGGATCACGGTATAATTCCGCTTAATGGCCCGCGTGGCGTAGGCAAGCGATACGAAGGCCTGGGAACGCTTGAAGAAGCTTTCGGGTGACTCGATGATCTGGGCGGTCGTGGCGTCGAAAGCGACGTCGAACTGTGCCTCGAATTTCAGGAGCCTGAGCCAGTCCAGCAGTCGCGCCGCGGGAACGAACCCCTGCCCGCGAAAGGCATCGCGGCGTGCCAAGCGGCGAACGATACCATGGATGCTGAAGGGGTTGAACGTCAGGAGCACCAAGCGGCCCTCCGGCCGCAGGACGCGTTCGACTTCCCTCAACACTGCGCGAGGGTTTGCCTCGAACTCGATGACGTGGGGCAGTATCAGTAGATCGATCGATTCCGAGGCGATCGGCAAGCTAGCGGGCTCGGCCTCCACGTCCCGACCGCGCAGCTCGCGGCAGTCGCTGCCGAGCGACAACACGATTAATTGTTGCCGGAATTCATCAGGTATGTATCGTTGTTCACAACCCAGCGACCCAACTTGTAATATCCGTTGCTTATAAGTAAGCTGTAGCGAGTCTTTAAGATAGGACACCTCAACTTCCTGGAGGATCCTTCCCAATGTCGCAGAGCGATACCATTCGATGAAGAACTCGCGCCCACGCGGGCTTGCGGTGTTCTGGTCCCCTCTAAACAGGTTGAGCAGCATAGTTGGTCGGTCGCTCAGCAGGCATGAAACCGTGAGGTGCACGCCATGAAATTCGGTAAAAACAACCCCCGTCTCCTTTGCTACATGTCGGCGGTTGCGCTTTCCTTAGCGGGTTGTAGCCAGCACACGACAAAGACGAAGCCGTCGCCCGTCTCAGTATCGGACGATGCGCCAGAACCGGCGACCGTTGTCAGTTCGGTCACTTCACCGCAGTCCGAAGCGCGCCTCTTCCACTTTTCGAAGAAAGGGGTTCGTCAAGTCAACGTTACGGACACGAATCGCACCAAGCGAGTTCAATACGAATACGCAAATCTTTGGGAACGGCTATTCGACAACTACGCGCTGCCCGACGTGCAAAATCGTGCAGTTGATCGAGAACTGTCCTGGTTCGTGAACCATCCGACTTACCTGCAGCGAGCGCAACAGCGTGCCGAACCCTTCCTCTACAACATCGTACAACAGATCGAGCGCCAGGGCGTACCGGGCGAACTGGCCCTGTTGCCAGTCGTGGAAAGCGCGTTCCAGGCACAGGCCGTGTCGCCCGCAAAGGCCGCGGGTATCTGGCAGTTCATTCCGACGACCGGCCGCAACTACGGCCTCAAGCAGAATCATGCTTATGATGGACGCCGCGACGTTTACGCTTCCACGAAGGCGGCCATCAAGTACCTGAAGAAACTGAATCGCCAATTCCATGGTGACTGGTTCCTTGCGGTAGCGGCCTACAACTGCGGGGAGGGCGCGGTGGAGCGTGCGATTCGACGCAACGCCTATCAGGGCCTGCCCACCGACTTCTGGTCACTGGACCTGCCTCAAGAAACCAGAGCGTACGTGCCTCGACTGCTCGCCGTATCGCGACTGTTCGCCGGTGCGGACCGTTACGGCCTCGACCTCCGCGACATTCCTAACGAGGCAAAATTCAAGACGGTGAAGGTCAGCCACCAACTTGACCTCGCCGTCGCGGCAGATGCCGCGGACATGTCTCTTGAAGCCTTTCGCGCCGTGAATCCGGGCTTCAAGAACACCTTCGTAGACCCGGACGGATCGGTCCGGCTCTTCGTGCCGGCACACAAGAGCAAGACGTTCAAAAAGGAGCTTGCACGGCTTGCCAGTACTCAGAGCGACTTGTTGCGCCGCGAGTTCGAGAGCCGTCCGCTACAGTCCGAACCTGATCGCTACACGGTGAGCTCCAGCGATTTACCCCAAACCGGGAACTCAACGGAGCAGCCTCGGTACTCGTCCATGAGGGTTAGCGCTCTGAGTGAAGCTCTGAAGGAGCCCACCCGGCAGCCGACGACCGCTTCACGCTCGACATCGTTCAGCGAGCAGCCATTCCAGGCGGAGACCGACCCCTTCAAGCCGACGTCGTTCGCCACAGATCCCGAGCCGGCGCCCGCCCCGCGCCGTTCCTCGGCGCACAGCAAGGAGCGGAGCAGTTACGCGGCGCCCCGCACCAACACCCACAACGAGGCAAGCGCACGCGCGCGCTCGGCGAGCACGACGGGCAAGGCACGACCCACACCGACCTCGAGCAGCGAGCACCACGCGTCGACGAAGTCCAGCCGGACCGCGACTCCGGCCCCGACTCGCGCCACAAACCACGCTGAGCGAGTGACGGCCGATTCGCGGAAGTCAGGCAAAGTCGCCACAGCCACACCGCAAAAATCCGTGACGAAGGGAAAAACCGAGCGCTCTTCGACGCTCGCAAGCCCTACATCCAAGACTGTGGTGGCAAGGAGCAACGAATCGCGCAAGGGGGTGGAGAAGATCGTAACGGCCAAAGCCGATACGGTACGGCTTAAGCCGAAGCGCTGAACCAACACCCCGTCTTCGCCAGCAGTTGCCTCCCCTTCAGCCGTCGGGGAGGCTTTAACGCGATGTGCTGAAACGGGTTCGCGTATCGCGCTGCCTCGAACGGATCCGAGTGGGGCGTCAGGGCCCGCGGAGCGGCATCTGCGCTCATCGGGCTCGCTGGGCCGCGACGCGCCCATCTGACGTGCCTGCGTCAAACTCACCGTCCCTGTCTTCGCGGTGCCCGCTCACTCAGGCCAGGGGCCGAATCCCGACGCTGGCCCGCAACGCCTGCATGAAGGGCCGCGCCTGCGCTCGCGCCTTCTCAGCACCGTCCTGCAAGGCCTGTTCGATTTTCTCGGGCGTTTCGATCAGGGCCTCATAACGCTCTCGGCTCGCTTCGAGGTGCCGGTTCAGGTACTCGAACAGAAAGGTCTTCATTTCACCCCAGGCAATTCCCTCTTCGTAGCGCTTTCGCACTTCCGCCGACTCTTCGGCGGTCGCAAACGCCCGGAAGATCCCAAACAGGGTGCATCCTTCGGGATCTTTCGGTTCGCCCGGGAGCAGCGAGTTGGTCTTGATCTTCATGATCAGCTTGCGCAGCGCCTTCTCCGTGGCGAACAGTGGAATGATGTTGTCGTAGCTCTTGCTCATCTTGCGGCCATCGAGCCCGCATAGCAGAGCGGATTCCTCTGAAACCTGCGCCTCAGGCAGCACGAAATGCTCACCGTAGATATGATTGAACCGCGCCGCGACATCTCGCGCCATCTCGATGTGCTGGATCTGGTCGCGTCCGACGGGAACCCGGTTGGCGCGGAACAGGAGGATGTCCGCAGCCATCAGGATCGGATAGTTGTACAGGCCCATGGTGACCCCTTTGTCAGGATCGGCTTCTCCGCTCTCCTGATTGGCCTGAACCGCCGCCTTGTACGCATGCGCCCGGTTCATCAGGCCCTTGGCCGTCACGCAACTCAGGATCCACGCCAACTCACCGATTTCGGGGATGTCTGACTGTCGATAGAACACGGCATTGGCTGTATCGAGACCGAGAGCCAGCCAAGTGGCTGCGACCTGTAATGTCGACTCGCGCACCCGTTCCGGATCCTGACACTTTATCAGCGCATGATAGTCGGCCAGGAAATAGAAGGGTTGCACATGCTGGTCCATGCTGGCCTCGATGGCCGGACGTATGGCACCGACATAATTGCCGAGATGCGGGGTCCCTGTAGTGGTAATACCAGTGAGTACGACAGATTTCTTGGTCATTCGGGGATCCGCTTGCTGAGTTTGGATACGTCCTGGCAGACCCTTGGCTGGTCTGGCACAGTCTGCGGAGTTCCACCGCAGTCATTCACGGGTTGGCTGCCATCGAAGCCCGAGGCTCCTATCCGGTAGCCGGGACGCAAAGTGCCGCAATATGACATAAATCAACCGTCGAGCCAACGACCGGCCGGAACCCACGTTTCCGCGAAACCTTGCGGGTTTGGTTTAGAATAATGGGGTCTGGTTTCACACCACGATCAACGAGGCCCGCAGTTGGAACGTCAAGAGCGGCGAGACTCCCCGCGTAACCGAATCGACTGTGCCATGAGTTTCCGACTGGCCGGCAAAGACGTGTCGCACGAGGCGTTTTGCATCAATATCAGTGGCTCTGGGGTCTTGTTCGAGGCCGACGATCCTCTGACGACCGGGACGGCCGTGGAGATACACCTGGTCCCCCAGCGCGGCGTCGCTGCGCCCCTGACAGCCTTTGTCGAAGTGGTGCGTTGCGTGGCCACCGATGCCGGTCCGTACCGCATTGCCGGAGCGATCAAGGGCATCAAGAGTTGACTTAACCACCCGGCCTGGACGTCCGATCGGACAGCTCATCCTGCCGCCATCGCCGAGTTGCACCGGACCCGCGCGGTCCCTAACAGAAAATGAGCCAATTCCGACCCCGAAACCGATCCTACTGGCTGGCACAACTGTGTGAGTCCAATTTCCGTCAGCTCTGCGAGTTGGTTCCGGACCTCACCACGCTATCCGATGACGCAACTGCCCGCGCCCACGGCAAACCGCCGCTCCACCTGAAGGTGATCGAGCGCTCGCCTTACACGCTGACACTGGAACTCAGTCACTGTTTCGGGCCAGAAGTCGACCGGCGCTTCGAGCCCAGCGTTTGTGTGCGTGTCTACCTCGACGGCCGCTGCGCCGAGGCTCTCCCCCCCCACCGACCACCGCTCGCCTCGCGCCGTCACCAAACACGCGCCGGCGGCGCTGAAGTGCTCGATGAAAAGTGGAGTTCGAACTATTTTCTGCAGCGCTGGCTAGAGCATTGTCTGCGCAGCCAATACCGTTTCGGGCTCTCGGCTGGCGTTGCCGGACCGCCCGCCCTCGCGTGACCGTCGCAGCCGGTGCCTCATTCGGGCGAAACCGGCGTGCCGCTCCGTTCAGCTGAACCGGCTCAGCTGCCAAGAATGAACTTGAGTTGCTCCGCCTGACTCAACGCCGTCTCCACGTTCGCGGCCAAGACATTGAAATGACCCATCTTTCGACCGATACGCGCCGCTTTCTTGCCGTAAAGATGTAACTTTACGTTACTCTCGGTCAGCAACGCGTCCCATGCCGGTTCATCGTCACGCCAGATGTCGCCCAACAGGTTAACCATGACGACCGGCGTCAGCAGCCGCGTATCGCCGGGGGGCAATCCGCACATTACCCGGACCTGCTGTTCGAACTGGTCGGTCGCGCATGCATCTAGCGTGTAGTGGCCGCTGTTGTGAGGGCGCGGGGCGATCTCGTTAATCACGATCTCGCCGTCCTGCAGCACAAAGAACTCAACGGCCAGCACGCCGACATAGTCCATGGCGTCCGCCAGCATCAGTGCCATATCCCGCGCCCGTTCCGCCGATGCTTGGTCGACGCGAGCCGGCACGATGCTGACATCGAGTATGCCCGCGGCATGCTGATTCTCAGCCACCGGAAAGGTGCGAACCTCGGAAGCGGACGTGCGGACGACAATAACGGACAGTTCCTTGTGCAACGGCAATTGCCGCTCCAACACACACGACTTGCCACCAAGTTCGGCGAACGCGGAGCGACATTCGGCCGGGCTCGCGACCCGCAACTGCCCCTTCCCGTCGTAGCCGAAGCGCGCCAGTTTCAAAATGCCCGGTAGCAGCGGTTCCAGATCACCCGCCAGGGCCGCTTCCGTTTCTACCGGAATGAACGGAGCGACGGGCAGGCCCGCACCTGCGATGAAACGCTTCTCCCGAATGCGGTCTTGAGCGATCGCGACGCTCTCGGGAGCCGGGGATACGCGCAGGGAGGCGCCGAGATAGATCAGGCTCTCGGCGGGGACATTTTCGAACTCGGTCGTGACAGCGGCGCAGCTGGCAATCATCCGGTCCAGTGCCGCGCGATCGTCATAGGCCGCACGCAGATGCACGTCGGCGATCGACCCCGCGGGGCTTTCGACGTCGGGGTCGAGGACGGTCACACGATACCCCATGCTGCGCGCAGCGATGGTAAACATGCGCCCCAACTGTCCGCCACCGAGTATGCCCAGCATCGCATTGGGCAGGATATGGCGCACACTCATGGCAGCGGCAACTCCATGTTGAGCACCGACGCGGTCTGTTGGGCGCGAAAGTCGCGCAGGCGCGTCGCGAGGCTCTCATCCCGCGTCGCCAGTATTGCGATGGCGAACAATGCGGCATTCGCGGCCCCGGCCTCACCGATGGCAAAGGTCGCCACGGGGATCCCCTTCGGCATTTGCACGATGGAATACAAGGAGTCCAGACCCTGCAGATGGCGGCTCGGCACCGGCACACCGAGCACCGGCACTTCGGTCTTTGCCGCAAGCATGCCCGGTAGATGAGCGGCGCCGCCGGCGCCGGCGATGATACACTTCAAGCCACGCGCAGAGGCGCCGGCAGCATATTCGAACAGCAGGTCCGGCGTCCGATGGGCAGACACGATCCGTGCTTCGAAAGGCACACCGAACTCCTCGAGCCACCCCGCTGCGTGCTGCATGACATCCCAGTCACTGCGGCTCCCCATGACCAGACCGACGTCAATCATACGGTACCTTTCTGGCGAGAAAAACGCGTAGGATAGCGCGTTTTAGCTCAACGGTGGGTCCCGGCCGCGCGCGTCCCGATCGCGGTGATTCGCCCGCGGCAACGGTAGAGGAAAAAAATGCCATCATCGAACCAGAACACCAGTCCTGCGGCCCGCAGCGTGGACCCCGCCGAAGCGGCCTATTTCGAAGCCTTGGCCGCGAAATGGTGGGACGCGGAGGGTCCCTTCTGGCCCTTGCATCGCCTGAACGGCGTGCGGGTCGACTACCTTCGCGAGGCGCTGGTGCAGCGATTCGGCGCCGCAGACGACCCGATTGCCCCGCTCTCCGGTCTCCGGATACTGGACATCGGCTGCGGCGGCGGCATCCTCAGCGAGTCGCTGGCGCGACTCGGCGCCCAGGTCCATGGCGTCGATATTGTCGAGAAGAACATCCATACCGCGCGACACCACGCCAGAACCAGCGGACTCTCCGTCCGCTACGAGTGCGGCAGCGCCGAGCGCCTGGCAGAGGAAGGCGCGACCTACGACGCCGTGATGAACCTCGAGGTCGTCGAACACGTCGCCGATCTCGAAACCTTTCTTTCCGCGTGCTGCCAGTTGATCCGGCCCGGCGGGCTGATGGTCATCGCGTCATTGAACCGCACCGTCCTGTCGTTTCTCGGCGCGATCGTGATGGGCGAGTACATCCTGGGCTGGCTGCCACGCGGCACGCATCGCTGGTCCCGATTCCCACGCCCCGAGGAACTGGAACGCGAGTTAAACAAGCAAGGCCTGGAGGTCACGGACCGCGTGGGCGTCCGGGTCAATCCTTGGACCCGCCGTTTCAGCTTAAGCCGCTACTACCCCATCAATTTCATGCTTACGGCGGCCAAACCCGCCGTATAGAAAGCGACAATCCAACGGAAGGGGGCCGCTCCCTTCCGGCCTGGGCCAGGGAACTCATCGGACGACCCCGGTTCCAACGGTCAGTCAACGCTCAAGGCGCACAGAATGAATAACGACCTGACCGTATTTTTCGATGGCGGTTGCCCGCTATGCAGCCGCGAAATCGCTCACTATCGGCGCCTAAAGGCGCTTGAATCCATATGCTGGATCGATATCATCCGTGAACCGTCAAGGCTGGACCGATTCGACGTCGATCCACGGGTGGCGCTCGCAGCCTTTCACGTGTGGGACGACAGCGCCGCGCGCATGTACACCGGAGCGGCTGCATTCGTGCGACTCTGGTCATCGCTGCCGGGCTATCGATGGCTGGCCCGGTGCATCACCAAGCTGCACCTCACGGCGCTGCTGGAGCTGGTATACCGTCGTTTTGCGCGCCGCCACTTTCTGAAGCGCTGCCGCGAAGGCGCTTGCAGTGCCTGAGGCGGCGATCCGCCGGCTGGTCGTGATACTTGGCGACCAACTGAATCGAGACTCCGGCGTTTTCGACGACTTCGACCCGGCTCAGGACCGGGTCTGGATGGCCGAAGTCGCGGGCGAGGCCAGTCATGTCTGGTCGCACAAGGCCCGCATCGCGCTGTTCTTGAGCGCGATGCGCCACTTCCGGGAGACCCTCATCGCGGAGGGTGTTCCGACCATCTACCACCAACTCGGCAACCATTCCTTCGCGACTTTGTCGGACGCCCTATCGGCTGACCTCGTCGCCTTGAAACCGTCTGCGATATTGATGGCCCGGGCTGGAGAGTTCAGGCTTCAAGAAGCTGTCGCGCGATGTGCAACCGATCATGGCCTGCCGCTCTACCTGGCTCCCGATCGTCACTTCATGATGTCGACCGGCGACTTCGCGCTGTGGGCGCGCAATCGGAATATACTGCGGTCCGAACATTTGTATCGTTTGCTGCGGCGTCGCACGGGCATCCTGATGGTGGATACCGAGCCTCAGGGAGGGCGGTGGAACTACGACGCCGAGAACCGGCAGGCATTTGGACGCCGGGGTCCGCCCCCAGTTCGACCACCCGCGAGGTTTCCGCCCGACGCCATCACTCGGGAGGTTCTCCGCGACGTCGAGACGCACTTTCCATCGCACCCGGGGCATACCACTGATTTCGACTGGCCGGTGACCCCGACCCAGGCGAAGTCAGCGCTGACCGACTTTCTGGACCACCGCCTCGCCCAATTCGGTCGCTACCAGGATGCGCTATGGACCGGAGATCCTTACCTGTTCCATGCACGGCTGTCGCCTGCCTTGAACCTCAAGCTGCTCGCGCCCAACGAAGTCCTCGCGGCGGCCATGGAGTCCCTCGATGCCGGCAATGCGCCGCTGGCCGCCGTGGAGGGCTTCGTCCGTCAGATTCTCGGCTGGCGAGAGTTCATCCGCGGCATCTACTGGACGCAGATGCCCGCTTATCAGGACCACAACGCACTCGAGGCGAGGAATCGTCTGCCGGACTTCTACTGGACTGCCGACACGGACATGGCCTGCCTGCGCGAAGTCATCGGACAAACCCTGCGGTACGGCTACGCGCATCACATACAGCGGCTGATGGTGGCCGGTCTGTTCGCACTGCTGCTCGGCGTCGAACCGCGGCAGGTGCATGAGTGGTTTCTTGCGGTTTATGTCGATGCGGTCGAGTGGGTTGAACTACCCAACACCCTGGGGATGTCTCAGTATGCCGACGGCGGTCTGGTCGCCTCGAAGCCCTATGTGGCGAGCGGGCGCTACATTCAGCGCATGAGTAACTACTGCGACGGTTGCCGGTTCAAGCCGGATCAGGCAATCGGCCCAACAGCGTGCCCGTTCACGACGCTCTACTGGGATTTCCTGATCCGTCACCGGGCACGGTTTGCGCACCACCCGCGCACCGCGCTGCAATGGCGCAGCCTCGAGCGCTTTGACGAACCCACACGAGTTGCGATCGGTCGTCAGGCGGCGGAACTACGCACCCAACTGGCTTAGCTCCAGAAAATCCCCGGTAGCGTCCCAGGCTAACGTGAGCTGCGACAGTTCACGGGCAGGGGTGCCAACTCCTTTGAGAACGCTTGGTTCCAACACATTGCAATGAACGCTTCCCTAGTCTGGTTTCGAAGAGATCTGCGCCTGAGCGACAATCCGGCGCTGGCGGAGGCCATCGAAGTCGGCGGCACCGTCATACCGGTTTTCGTTGACGACAGCGCCGACGGCCTGCCCTGGCCTCCCGGCAGCGCCAGCCGGTGGTGGCTGCACCATAGCCTGCAAGCCCTGGACAGAAGTCTCAACGCGCGTGGCTCTCGCCTCATCATCCGCCGTGGGCCAACGGCCATCGCGCTGCAACAGTTGATTGCCGAGACAGGTGCTACCCGGATCCTCTGGAACCGCCTCTATGAGCCCGCCTACATTGCGCGGGACCAGACGTTGAAATCCCAGCTGAGGAAAGAGGGACTGGACGTTCGGTCGTATAACAGCGCCCTGCTGTTCGAGCCCTGGACCGTGGCGACGCAAAAGCAGGAACCCTATCGGGTTTTCACGCCCTTCTGGCGCTCGGCCCGCGGCATCGGTTTCCCCGCCCCAAACCGCACGCCGGTCGAACGGCTTCCTTCGGTATCACCGACACTGCCCAGCCTCGATGTCGCCGAGTTGGGACTGCTGCCACGAATCGCCTGGGACGCAGGATTGAAGGCAACCTGGACCCCCGGCGAAGACGCTGCGACCCAGAGCCTCGAAGATTTCATCCGGCAGCCCCTGGCCAGCTACGCCGACGACCGCGATCGCCCGGACTGCGTTGGCACGTCCCGCCTGTCGCCGCATTTGCATTTCGGCGAGATCGGGCCACGACAGATCGTGGCTGCCCTCCAGCATGTATGGGACCGGCAACCAAGTACCACTGTTCAGCGGCATCTCGAAACCTTTGTCCGCGAGATAGGCTGGCGCGAATTCGCCTACCACCTCCTCTATTATTTCCCCGCGACGACCGACGCACCGCTGGATCCCCGCTTCGTGGATTTCCCCTGGGCCGACGGCGATCAGGCCGAATCCCTCGCGCTCTGGCAGCGGGGCCAGACCGGAATCCCCCTGATCGACGCCGGCATGCGCGAGCTATGGCATACCGGCTGGATGCACAACCGCGTCCGCATGGCCGTCGCGTCATTCCTGACGAAGAATCTCCGCCTGCCCTGGCTGGCGGGAGCGCGATGGTTCTGGGACACCCTGGTCGATGCCGATCTCGCGAGCAACACGCTGGGCTGGCAGTGGAGCGCCGGCTGCGGCGCCGATGCCGCGCCCTATTTTCGAATCTTCAACCCCGTTCTGCAGGGGCAGCGGTTCGACGGACGCGGCGCTTATATCCGGCGCTGGGTGCCCGAATTGGCGCAACTCGACGACAAGGTGCTGCACGAGCCGTGGACCGCCGATCGCCAGCGGCTTGCCGCAGCCGGTATCGAACTGGGCCGGAGCTACCCCGAGCCGATCATCGATCTCCGCGAAAGTCGCCAACAGGCCCTTGCGGCCTACGCGACCCTGAAGGAAAGGAACTGAACAGGTGACGGCTCGCCGGGACCAACGCTCACGCGCTTCTTCGCTCCCGCTCGACCACGGCAAGCGAAGCGGCCGCCACCGCGGCCGGCGGCACCAGAACGTTGAGTAACGGCACACTCAGACCGACTTGCACCGTCAGGCCGAACAGCAATCGCAGCAGGCCCAGTTCCTTGAGCCGGGATTCCTGCTCCGCGAACGTCAAGCCCAGGGTATCCAGTGGATAGGAGAAGTAGTTCCGGGTGATGTACCACGCCGTGACGCCGAGCCATAGCGGCGGCGCAATCATGTTGATGCCCGGGATCACGAACAGCACAAAAACAGGCAAGGCGCGCAGCAGGAATCCGAGAACGCGCCGTAGCTCTGCGGACATGCTGCGCCAGGTCGAGCGAACGATGCTGTCGCGGCGAGCGCGATCCAGCACGCCGGCCTGGCCAAGCAAACGATCGGCCAAGAGTGCATGGAACGGGGCCCCGAGGACATTGGCCACCAGCGTGAACGTGAAGAACACCAGCAGCACGAACAAGGCCCCAAATACAGGCCATAGGATCCAGCGCAGAAAATCGAGCCAGGTTGGCAGAATCCACTGCAGGAAGAGTTCGAAATAGTGCCCCGCGACCCACAAGGCCACCGAAAATACGACGAGATTGATCAGTAACGGTGCGATGACCAGCAGACGGATGTCCCGCTGCCCGAGCCGGGTGAAACCCCGGAGCAGCAGCGTGGCCCCGGCCAGCGCATTCGGCTTGTGTTGCTTGATGGCTGATGACATGAGCTTTCGGATCGAGTTCTGCGTATGTGCGGCATGACCGCGGCGACACCGCCTTACGCTTCGTGGCACTAAACCCTGGGGCGAGGCATCAGGGCTCAGGATTCGGAGGTTTCCTTGAAGAAGCCGGGGTTCATACCGTAGCGGCTCAGCAGACGGTAGAACTCCGTCCGGTTCCGTTTGGCCAGTTTGGCGGCCTGTGAGACGTTGCCGTTGGTGCTTTGGAGCAACCGGGCAAGGTAATTGCGCTCGAACTGTTCCTTGGCCTCCTGCAGCGGGAGGAAGGTCCCGGGTGCGTCGCGCAGCGCGTTCTGCACCAGACTCAGCGGAATCAGCGATGTCGTCGACAGCGCCAGGCATTGCTCTACGACGTTCCGCAATTGCCGAATGTTGCCGGGCCAGTGGAACGAAACGAGCACCTCCATGGCCTCCGGCGAAAATCCCCGGACATCGGCCGCATATGTTTCCGCAAGTTCGCGCAGGAAATGTTGGGCGAGCAGCGTGATGTCCTCGGGGCGTTCCTGCAGTGTCGGCAGCGTCAGTGTGACGACGCTGAGACGATAGTAGAGGTCTTCCCGGAACTTCCCCTCGGCCATGGCCTGTTCCATGTCCATATGCGTCGCGCAAACGATACGCACATCAACCGACTCATCCTGCACGGCCCCGATCGGCCGCACCGACATCTCCTGCACCGCGCGCAGCAACTTGGCCTGAAACGGCTTCGGCATGTCGCCGATCTCGTCGAGGAACAAGGTTCCGCCGGAAGCCGCGCGGAACAGTCCATCGTGGTCTCGCAGCGCACCCGTGAAGGCGCCCTTCCGGTAACCGAAGATCTCGGCCTCGAACAAATTGTCGGGGATCGCGCTGCAATTGACCGCGATGAACGGCCCTTCGCGCCGCGGGCTTGCCTCATGGATGGCGCGCGCCATCAGTTCCTTGCCGGTGCCGCTCTGCCCGCTCAGGAACACATTCGCGCGTCCCTGAGCGACCCGGAAGGCCTGACTCAGCAATTCCTCCATCAAGGGGCTCTTGGTGAGCACCGCCCGTCGCCAGGGCTCCACGTCCTCGGCCACTTCGGACATGCCGTTGTAGCGCGTGGCCTCGTTCAATTTCTCGATCAGTAAACCATGGTTGACCGGCTTCGACACGAAGCCGAAAACCCCTTCCCGCGTGGCGTCCACCGCGTCCTCGATGGTACCGTGCGCCGTCATGATGATGACAGGCAGCGTCGGGTACTGTTCGCGGAGAATCTTGAACAGACCGATCCCGTCGATGTCGTCCATCCGCAAATCGGTGACCACCACATGCGGGCGGAACAACACGCAGCAAGTCAGGGCTTCCTGACTGCCGGAAACACTTTCAACAGTAAAGCCAGCGGCCACCAGGCGCAGCTTCAGTAGACGCAGAAGATCCGGGTCGTCGTCGACCAGCAGAATTCGCTTACGACTAATCATAATCTTCCCGCCTCTCGGTTTCGTTGATCTCCCGCTCGATGGACTTCAGCGCGTCCAGCTTCTCCTTCAGTTGCCGGGCCTCCGCATCGCGCGACCTGACCGATTGACTCAGGCCCTGCTCGACCGATTTCAATTCGTCTACGCGTTGTTTCAGTTGCCGCGCCTCCGCATCGCGCGACTTCATCCGCCGGTAGGTGTCTCGCACCTGACTGATCGACTGGCGGTGCCGTGACATGGATTGTTTCAGGTTATAACGCGCTCGACGAAGCGCGCGTTCAAGTTCCTGCCGCTCGGCGGCAGCCTCGACCCGTCCCTCGGCAGCAAGTATCTGGACCGTTAGAAAGTTTCGAAGCATCGGATCGGTGACGACGGCCCGCATGGCCTGCACTTCGCGCGTGGTCGCACGTAGATCGCCGCATCCGGGCGGCGCTGTCTGCGCAACGAACAGGTGGAACAAGACCGGCAGCTGACGATCACCCCGATAGATGCTCAGCACCCGTTGGCACTCGAAGGCACGGCCAGCGGCATCAAGCACCGCCAGCGAGGCCCCGTAGGCCACCAGCGCACTCGCGCTGGCCTCACGGTACGGTCCCGCAGATGCAGGAGGCAGGTACGGATCTTGAGCCCTCGGCGGGTCGAAGCCGGCACAGGACGCAAGCCCGAAAGCCGCAGCGAGGCAAATCGCCATGGTCGCCACAGCGCTCAAATCATACCTGCGGATCGATCGGCATCCGCACGCGGAAGACCGCGCCGGATTGGCCGGATTCAGCATCGGAAACGTCGATCTTCCCTTGATGGCTGGCCACGCACTCGCGGACAATTGCCAGTCCGAGCCCGCTGCCCTTGACCCCGGCATCGCGTCCCGATGATGACCGATAGAACGGCTCGAAAATCAAGCCTCTCTCATCGGGCCTGACCCCCGGACCGTCGTCGCGGATTTCCAAGTGGAGATAGCCATCCCGCTCGGCCAGCAGAATGTCTATCGTTCCACAGTCCTTCACGTATTTAACCGCATTTGATAACAAGTTATCAACGACGAGGCGCAACTGGGCACGATTGCCGGACATCACCACGGGGCTCAGGCGCTGAACCAGACTGACCGATTTCGCCCGCAGCCGCAGTTCATAGTCGCGCACCACGGCGCGAACCAACTCCCGCATATCCACACGCTGGAACTTGACACCCTCCCGGGATGCGCTGGCGGAACCGTAGTGGATCAATTCGCTGATCAGATGCTCGAGCCGGCTGGTGTTGCTCAGCATGATTTCAATGATGCCCCGCTGCTCCGAGTTGATTTCCCCGACGATCTGGTCAGCCAGCAGGGTGGCACCCTCATGAATGTTCGCGAGCGGTGTCTTGAGTTCATGCGAAACATTTCGGACGAACTGCTGTTTCGCCCACTCCAGCGTCGTCAACTGATCGCGCAGCCACTCCAGACGCTGGCCGAGGTAACGAAGGTCGCTGGGTCCGGAAACGCTGATCGTGTCCTGCAGGTTGCCGATCCCCAGTTGCCGGATGGCACGGTCGAACTGTCGCACGGGATGGGTGATCAGATGGATAAAGACCGCAATGACCAGCAGCGAAACGGGGACCAGGATTCCCGTCGTTAGAAGTATGCCGTTCTGTACGTCCGACGCTTCGAGTTCGAGTTCAGCGACCATCCGGTCGATGGATGCAGCCGCCGTCAGGCCAATCTCTTCCCCGAGTTCGTTCATTTTGTCGAACAGCGCGTCCGGGAGCTGATTCAGTGCCGGCCTAGCGGCTTTGACTGCCGCCGCCTCACGCTCCGGCGCCAGCGACGCATTACCGGTTCCCGGCAGCGAGGCCAAACGATTCACCTCGCGAAACAGGGTCTCGCTGAGATTTCGCAGCGACTGCAACTGAACATGCAGCCCGGGGTCATCCGTCTGTGTGACCAACTGGGAGATGATCTGATTGACCTGTCGATGGGTCACCCAGGAGGCCTCTTCCAGCGCCGGCTCCTTCAGTACCAGGAACTGCTTGACCTTGCGCTCATTGGCTAGCAGGCGTTCGCGCAGGACCTGCGTCTTTTGCGAGATCTCCGCCACCCGATACGCCGTGCGCTTGGAATAGCGGGCGAATTCCTCCAGCGCCGCAAAGCTGAAGGCGACCGCCAGCACACTGGGCAGCACACTCAACGCAAAGCCCGCAATCACCAGGCTTCGCAGCGAGAACCGGGAGACCAGCGTGGTTGAAAGTGACATCGCGATGAACGCGCTTACCGGGAACACGGCTCTCCTGCTGAATGTCCGAGGGGACGGTCAGGAATGCCGGCTGTTGAACCGGGGACGGAAGTCCTTCGCCGTGCCGCCGGCGCGTTACAATTCGCCGCCATGGCTTTCACCCTCAGACTGACCGGGACTTATTCATTGCATCGCTCGATATGAGGCCTGAACGCTGGTACCCGTTCGCCGCCCTCGTGCTGCTCGTGGCGTCATGGCACGCCGCCGCGCTATGGGCCACTTCCCCACTGCTGCCTACGCCGGTGCAGGTGCTCAAGGTATTCGTCGTCGAAGTGGCAGAAGGAGCGCTACTGTACCATCTGGGTATTACGATGGCCCGGCTGGCAGTCAGTTTTGTGCTCGCCATGACCATCGGCGGCACGCTCGGCGTGATGCTGGGCCGGTACCGGCATCTCGACCGCTTTTTTGATGTCTGGTTGACGCTGTTCCTGAATATTCCGGCACTCGTGACGATCATCCTGTGTTACGTGTGGTTGGGGCTGAGCGAGGCGGCAGCCATAACGGCCGTGGTCATCAACAAGGTTCCGAGCGTCGTCGTGACCCTGCGCGAAGGAACTCGGGCACTCGATACGGACCTGCTGGAGATGGCTCGGGCGTACCGCTTTGGACGCTGGAAGACCCTGCGCCACGTAATCTGGCCCCAATTGCTGCCGTTCATAATGGCCGCCTCACGCACGGGCCTCGCTCTGATCTGGAAGATCATCCTGGTCGTCGAACTGTTGGGACGCAGCAACGGAATGGGCTACCAACTGCAGCTGTTTTTTCAAATGTTCGACGTTTCGGCCATTCTCGCCTATACCTTCGCCTTCGTGATCGTCGTGCAGACGGTCGAATTTTTCGTATTCAAGCCGCTGGACCTTCGTTCCAGACGCTGGCGCCGATGACCACTCAAGTGCGGATCGAGGTTTCCCGCAAAACTTTCCCGGCAAGCGCCAATGGCATGCCGCTGACCGTGCTTGCCGGGCTCTCCTTAACGCTGGATGCAGGCGAGTTCGTCTGCCTGGTGGGACCTTCCGGATGCGGCAAGAGCACGCTGCTCAACATCGTCGCCGGTCTCGACTGCAGCTTCGAAGGATCAGTGGAGTTCGGCGACAGCACCGAGCCACATCGCGTCGGTCACGTTTTCCAGGAACCGCGGCTGTTGCCTTGGCGTACGGTAAGGCAGAACATCGAACTCGCGCTTCCGGCCGAGGATGCCGATACCGATCTGGTCGATCATCTGCTCGATGTCATGGAGCTTTCGGCATTTCAGCATCAGTACCCGGAGCGCCTCTCGCTCGGCATGAGCCGGCGCGTCGCCCTGGTTCGCGCGTTCGCGATCAAACCGACACTCCTCATCATGGACGAGCCCTTCGTGTCGCTGGACGCGCCCATCGCGCGCCGGATCCGCGAACAACTGGTACGAGTTTGGCACGAGCGGCCCCACACCGTGTTGTTCGTCACGCATGATCTCCGCGAGGCAATCGCTCTGGCCGACCGGCTGGCATTCCTGTGCGCGCCGCCGGCACGCGTCGTGGCAGAGGTCCAAGTCGACCTACCGCGCGATGATCGCGGCCGGGAGTCTGCCATCGAAGCGTTCCGGAAACGCCTGACAGCGGACCATCCCGACGTGGCCCGGCTGGTCTGAGGTAGGATAGGTAATCCTGCAATGGATCCGCTCAGCCGGCGCACGCAGGGGCGGTCGCCGTATTCGGCCTGAAGCCAGGTCAGTAGCTTTCGTAATAGGCTCGGAACGACGCGGACACCGGCCAGAATACCGTCTCCGCCGCGGCCGTGACGGGCAACACCAAACCCGCGACGACGCGCTCCGCTGTCGTCGGCGTGGTCTGCATCGCGAATTCGCTATGCAGGGTCTTCCGGTCGTCCGTTACCAAGGCGTACTGCAGGCGCGTATCGTGGAAGCTGGCCGGAGTTTCGCCGATGTCGCGCACGGGTGGGGTGGTGCAGGCCGCCAGCGTCGACAGCGCGATACCAGCACCCGCCACCGTGCACCGCACCATCACCGACCTGTCGGCACGCGGGACATGGCTGCCGATCATCGACGTGAGACCTCGCTGCAGAATCGTCCGAAACAATGCGTCGTCATCGGCTTTCCCGAGCCGGCGAGCCGGGCTCCTGTGTGACCTCGACCAGACTTCGAGGCTATCATTTCGAAACGCTCTGGCTGCGCCGCGCCGGTGCGGCGACCACACGCCAAAGCCAACTTCAAAGCCTTCTCAGCGTCCGTCGGAGCAACCATGAAAAGTTACCGTAAGGAATTGTGGTTCACTGTGCCAACCCGCATGGGTTTCGTCAACATCACCCCCGAGATCGAGGCGTGCCTCGCCGAAAGCGGCGTGCGCGAGGGCTTGGTACTCGTCAATGCCATGCACATTACCGCCAGTGTCTTCATCAACGACGACGAACGGGGCTTGCATCATGACTACTCGGTGTGGCTCGAGCGCCTGGCGCCGCACGAACCGATTCGCCAATACCGCCACAACGACACCGGCGAGGACAACGCCGATGCGCACATGAAGCGGCAGGTAATGGGACGCGAGGTCGTCGTCGCGATCACGGAGGGTCGCCTCGACTTCGGACCGTGGGAACAGATCTTTTATGGCGAATTCGACGGTCGCCGCAGAAAACGCGCGCTGGTCAAGATCATCGGCGAGTAAGGGGCACGGCCGGCAAGGTGGCCCCTCAGCCGGCGAACCGGATGACGAGCGCGGTGACCAGCGCCAGGGACGACAGGAGCAAACCTACGGCGCTGGCAAGCGCATGGCGGGAATAGTCGGCAGTCAGGCGGGGAAACGGACGGCAGGACAGGAGGAAGGGATGGCCATCTGCAGGGCAGTCCAGCACGTACACATCGCGCGGCGCGTCATCGTCCGTCGCACTCTCGCTGACGGCCGTCTCGGCCGCCTGCTGCGCCGCATCCCACTCGTTCAGGTCGATCGCGCCATCGTGGTTGCCGTCGAAACGGCGCAACAACGCCGGCTGGTCCTTCTTCCATGCCGACAGCAATCGCGAGACCTGTAGATTCGCATCGAGAAACCCGCCGCCTTGCACCGTCCGGAAGTGTCCAGCCGCCCACAACCGCTGGCCGGCCTGGATACGCGCTTCCCGATAACGATAGACGCCCCGGTTACCGACATGCCGCAGCCGCGGTGAATCCGGAGCGAGCCCGCCCGGCCGGCGATAGCGGCCGCGCCAATAGTCTTCGCGCTCCGCGTAAACCTCGGCGCTGTCGGGATCGACGACACATAGCGCAGTGCCGTCGTCAAGCCCGAAGAGCCCGTCGCTGATACCCTGTTCGATCGGCTCGGCGCCCTCAAACAATCCGTCCTGATCGGGGTCGCGTGCCGTCTTTTCAACGGAGTAGCGGTACCAGACACAGGGCAGACCACTGAGTGGCGCGATGATGGGTTCGCCCGCAAGCATCCGCACCACACCTTCCAGTTCAACGTAACCCTGAGCTGCTGAGCGAATCCGAGAAGTGGGTGTGTCGGATAGCAGACGTGACCGGTGTATCGACCTGAACAGGTGGACCAGGCTGGCCAATGCCACGATGGCCAATACGCCGAAGGCGAGCCAGAATTGGTGCGGATCGCTAGCTCTGATCCACCCTGCGATGGACACGGCGGATCAGGCGAAGAGTTGGCGCAGATCGACGTCGGCGAGATCGTCAGCGTCGAAACTCAGCAGTTCCATGGGCTCGAAACCGAAAACACGGGCGATGATCAGGTCGGGAAACTGCTCCAGACGGATGTTGTTGCTATTGACGCAGTCGTTGAAGAACTCCCGGCGATCCGCAATCGCGTTCTCCAGATCCACGATCCGCGTCTCCAGGCGACGGAACGACTCGTCGGCCTGCAGTACCGGATAGGCCTCGACGGCGGCAAAAACGCTGGACAGGCCCTGCCGCAGCTGTGCCTCGGCGGCTCCGAGGCGGGCCATGTCGCGCGCGTCGCTCGCCTCCGCCACTGCCCGGCGCGCGCGGAGCACTTCGACCAGCGCGGCCCGCTCGTGCGTCATGTATTGCTTGCAACTTTCGACCAGCTTCGGGATCTCGTCATGACGCTGCCGAATCAGCACGTCGATGTTCGACCACGCCTTCAAGGCCTCGTGCTTCAGACGGACCAATCGGTTGAAGATCAGCACGAGATAGGCCGCGACGACCGCCGCAAAGAGTAGGAGTACGAATGCGCCTCCGAAGACAACGAGACTGAACATGGCGATGAACCCTCACGCCGACGCTACCTGGTCAGCAGTATAGGACCGGAGCCGCGGGGCGAGTCAGCCTGTGGGCACATGGTGTGCCTGCAGCCATTCGCGCCAGACGGCGAGCGCCATCGCCAGAATGACCGGACCCGTGAACAGCCCGATGAACCCGAACGCAGCGAGTCCGCCCAGCACCCCGAACATCACCAGCACGAAGGGAATCCTCGTCGAACTGCTGATCACCAGCGGGCGAATGATGTTGTCAACCCAACTGACGACCAGCGCGCCCCATAGCAACAGCGAAATCCCTGCCCATGTCTCGCCATGGATCAGCAACCAAGCACTGGCGGCGACCCACACGAAAGGCGTTCCGAAGGGAATCATCGCAAACAAGGTCGTGATGATCGCTAACAGGATCGGCGCCTTGACGCCGACCAGCCAATACCCGATACCGGCAATGGCACCTTGCGCCAAGGCGGTCAGAACGATGCCGTAGACGACGGCCTTGACCGTCGTTTCGATCGTATGCAGGTAACCCTTCGTCCGTTCCCCGAGCACCGGATCGAACACGGCCCGGACCTGCTCAACGACGACCGCACCGTCCCGGAACAGAAAAAACATCGTGAACAGGGTCAATATCAGGACGAGCGCATTCTGGCCGATGTCTGTCATGACCCCGAGTGCGGGCGTACCCAGACGCTTGAGCCAAGGAATCCCGTGTTCCTTCAGCAAACCGCGCAGGTCGTCGAAAGGCTCGAACAGCGCCGTCAACTGATTGCCGATATAGGGCAGGCGGGAAACGAAGGGCGGTACCACCGGCTTCTGCTCCAGCCACTCTGGCAGCACTCCGACCAGGTCCACGAGTTCATGCTGCAGCAGCACGGTCAGCCAGATGAAGGGAGCGAGCAGTATCGAGGCCAGGGCAACCGTCGTCAGCAGCGCGGCGGCCGTCCGCTGCCGGGTCACGGCCTGCCTGATCCAGCGATAGAACGGCCAGGCAACGTACGAAATGATGACAGCCCAGGCGACCGGCAGGATGAAGGGGCGGATGACGACATAGGTGAGAGCCAGGAGGCCGCTCAACAGCAACCCGACTGTAATCAGGCGAAAAGTGCGATTCATAAAGGTCGTGAATGGTAGGGCGATTCCGAGACCGAGCAACGGGCCACTTGCAGCGTCCAGAATAACGCGGCTCGCTGCCGGCGCCGGGAGAGGGCGCGATTATCGGCTATAATCGCGGCCCATCAAAAGCACCGATCGAGGCTGTAGTGGCGAATTCCATTTCGCAGGCCCCCGATGTTTCGACCTTCCAGGGACTGATTCTCGGCCTGCAACAATTCTGGGCAGCCAACGGCTGCGTGATTCTGCAACCGCTCGACATGGAAGTGGGCGCCGGTACATTCCACCCGGCCACCTTCCTGCGCGCGCTGGGGCCCGAACCCTGGAACACGGCCTATGTCCAGCCTTCCCGCCGCCCCACTGACGGCCGCTACGGCGACAACCCGAACCGGCTGCAGCACTACTATCAGTTTCAGGTACTGCTGAAGCCCTCCCCCGACAACATCCAGGATCTCTACCTGGACTCGCTGCGCTTTCTCGGGCTGGATCTGCTCGAGCACGACATCCGTTTCGTCGAGGACAACTGGGAGTCACCCACACTCGGCGCATGGGGACTGGGCTGGGAAGTGTGGTTGAACGGCATGGAAGTTACGCAGTTCACGTATTTTCAGCAGGTCGGCGGCATCGACTGCCGCCCCGTATCCGGGGAAATCACCTATGGCATCGAGCGGATCGCGATGTATCTACAGGGAGTGCAGAGCGTATTCGACCTGACCTGGACACGCGGCCCGCACGGCCGGGTGACCTACGGTGACGTTTATCACCAGAACGAGGTGGAAATGTCGGCCTTTAACTTCGAACTCGCCGACACGGAAGGTTTGTTCCGCTCCTTCGACCACTACGAAGCGCAATGCCGGCGTCTGGTCGAACGCGCCCTCTCGCTGCCGGCGTACGAGATGGTCTTGAAGGCATCGCATACGTTTAACCTCCTCGATGCCCGCCGCGCGATTTCCGTCACGGAACGCCAGAGCTATATCCTCCGGGTGCGTGAGCTGGCGCGTGCGGTGGCTGAATGCTACTACGCCGGACGCGAGCGACTCGGCTTCCCGCTGTTGAACGCTTCCGGGGAGACGGCCTATGTCTGAGCATCGCGATCTGCTGTTCGAACTGGGTACCGAGGAACTGCCGCCCAAATCGCTGCGCGTACTCTCGGAGACGCTCACCGGGAATGTGACCGCGGGGCTTGCGGCGGCGGGCCTCGAACACGGCATGGTGCGGGGCTTCGCGACGCCGCGCCGGCTGGCCGTGCTGGTCGAAAGTCTCGCCACGGTCCAGGGGGACCGCGTCATCGAACGCCGCGGCCCGGCACTGAGCGCCGCGCGTCAGGCGGACGGCAGCCCGACCAAGGCCGCGGAAGGTTTCGCCCGCAGTTGCGGCGTCAACGTCGACGATCTGATCGTGATCGCCGGCGACAAAGGGGAATGGCTGGGCTTCCGACAATCGGTCAGCGGCGCCGAAACAAGCAGCTTACTGCCAGATCTGATCAATCAAGCCCTCGCCAACCTGCCAATCGCCAAGCGCATGCGCTGGGGCTCCGGCGACACGGAGTTCGTCCGGCCCGTGCATTGGGCGGTCCTGCTGTTCGGATCCGACGTCGTCGACGCCATCGTTCTCGGCGTCCAAACCGGTCGGACCACGCGTGGACACCGCTTTCACTGCCCTGAGCCTTTCGAACTCTCCGCGCCGGCGGATTATGCCGACGCGCTCGAACGCAAGGGCAAAGTCATCGCACGCTTCGACGACCGCACGGCCGCTATTCGCCAGCGGGCAAACGAGCTGACCGTGTCAGTCGGCGGCACGCCGCATCTCGATGCCGATCTGGTGGACGAGGTCGCGGCGCTGGTCGAATGGCCGGTACCGGTCATCGGTCGCTTCGATCCCCGCTTCCTGGAACTCCCTGCCGAAGTCCTGATCACGACGCTGCAAGGCAACCAAAAGTATTTTCCGATCAAGAATGCCAGTGGCGCGCTGCTGCCCTACTTCGTGACCTTCAGCAATCTCGAGAGTCGCCAGCCGGCAACCGTCAGCGCCGGTAACGAGCGCGTCGTGACGCCCCGGCTCGCCGACGCGGAATTCTTCTGGAAGCAGGATCGTCGGCGGACGCTGGATAGCCGCGTCGCGGACCTTGGCGCGGTCACTTTTCAGGCCAAGCTCGGTTCCCTGCTGGCCAAGAGCGAGCGCCTGCAGCGTCTGGTGGAATCGATCGCCGCCGCCACCGGTCACGACGCCGCCCTCGCCCTGCGAGCTGCCCGGCTCGCCAAGGCCGATCTGCTAACCGAGATGGTCGGCGAGTTCCCGAACCTGCAGGGCATCATGGGCCGCTACTATGCCCTGGCCGAGGGCGAGCCGGATGAGGTGGCCGCGGCTATCGAGGAGCATTACCGGCCGCGCCAGTCGGGCGGTCCCCTGCCTGACACGAGTGCCGGACGGATCCTGGCGGTCGCCGACAAGATCGATACGCTGGCGGGCATTTTCAGCGTCGGACTGCTGCCTTCCGGCGATCGGGATCCCTATGGCCTGCGCCGGGCCGCGCTGGGCACCCTACGTATCATCATCGAACGCCAGCTCGATCTCGACGTACCGCAACTCGTCGATCAGGCGCTCGGTCTGTATTCCCACCCCTTCGACGCCGGCAAGACCGCCGCAGCGGTGATCGAATTCGTCACCGAACGATTACGCGGGCACTTTCTCGAACAGAAATGGCGCCCTGACGAGATCGACGCCGTACTCAGCCTCGGCCTCTCGCGGCCACTGGACGCCGAGCGGCGGCTGCGCGCCGTGGCGGATTTCCGCCGGTTGCCGGCGGCCGAGAGCTTGGCCGCTGCCAACAAGCGGATCCGGAATCTGCTGCGAAAAGCCGACGCCGAAATCGTCGCCAACGTTGACCCTGACCTGCTTGTCGCGGGCGCCGAGAGCGAGCTTTTTGCCGCCGCGCGGCGAGCTCAGGAAGACGTCCTGCCGCTGCTGCAGCGCGGCGATTACGGACCGGCTCTGGCGCGCCTGGCCGAACTAAGGGACCCCGTAGACCGGTTTTTCGACGACGTCCTCGTCATGGCCGACGACGCGGCAATTCGGCGCAACCGGCTAGGGCTGCTCGCGCTGGTCGAACGCCTGTTTCTGAATATCGCCGATATCGGCCGGCTACAGCCGTAACTCTCCGGCATCCCGGCGCAGTTCGTTCGCTTTCGTCATGACCCGATCCGACGGTCCCTTGCCCAACGCGCTCGGACTCTACCTGCGCTCGAGCCTGTTCTTCGTGACCATGGCGACCTCGGGCATTCTGATCGGACTGCTGACGGTGATCGTCTACCCACTCGGCTTCGCGACGCGGTATCGGGTCGCAAGTCAGTGGGTGCGCTTCGTTCTTTGGTCTTTGCAGAAGATCTGCAAGCTTGGCTTCGAGGTCGAGGGACAGGAGCACATCCCAGCGACCAACTGCATCGTCTTGTCGAAGCATCAGTCGACCTGGGAAACAATCGGGTTGCAGACCGTCTTCCGCCCCGTCTGCTTCATTCTGAAAAAGGAGTTGCTGCGCCTGCCGTTCTGGGGTTGGGCGATGGCCTCCCTGGAACCCATCGCGATCGACCGTTCGGCCAGAACGGCGGCCATCAAGCAGATCCTCCGCGACGGCGAAGCGCGTCTCAGGAAAGGCCGCTGGCTGATTCTGTTCCCCGAGGGAACCCGCGTCGCACCCGGTACGAAGGGACGCTACGGCGCCAGTGGCGGAACCCTGGCGAAAAGGTCCGGGTACCCCGTCATCCCGGTGGCCCACAACGCCGGCGAGTTCTGGCCCCGGCACGGTTTCCTGAAGCGTCCCGGCACGATATCCGTGCGTATCGGGCCGCCGATCGACCCCACGACGCTGACGGCAGCCGAGATCAATGAACGCGTCGAGACGTGGATCGAGGCAACGATGGACGAGATCACCCTGACCCGCCCCCCCGCCCCGTCGGCTCAGGACTCATAGCCTCCGGCTCCTCAGCCGACATCACCCGCGCTGGCTGCATAAGGCACCACCGACGGTCCAGCTCCGGTCTTCTGCACCGGCATCACCGACTACCCAACGCGACCGCTACGCTCCCGCAGCCCGTGAACCTTGCCAAAAACATCAGCATTTTCTAACATTCGCTCAGTACTCGAGGATCCGCAGTGCGCAGAGGGAGGCCACGACGCCTGAGTCGGGCGTGGTATAGTTCGCCGGGTCGCGAGTGCTGGTCCACAACAAGGAAAACCAAACCGCTTCATGAACGGCGCGAATTTTCGTCCGGCGCGCGTGGCCGCCTGCGTCATTGCGATCCTGGCGATCGCCATGCCCCCGGCCAAGGCCGCGCGAGAAGCCCGCAAACCGCTCGCGCTGGCCGCGCCGGAAGCCGAAACGCTACACAAAAAGCCGACTGTCGGCAGCCAAGGTCTAACGCTACAACAGGCCATCGACCTGGCCTTCGAGCGCAACCCCAGCCTGCGCGCCGCGGCCGAGCGCTATGGCGAAGCCCAGGCGAAGGTAGAACAATCGGTCGCCGCATTCTATCCGCGTGTATCGGCACGAGTCGCGTACAACTACACGGACAACCCGGCCGAGGCATTCTTCTACATCGTCTCGCAGCGGCGTTTCAACGAGTCCCTGAACATCAACGATCCGGGATGGGTCGAGAACTTCCGGCCGGAGGTCGTCGGCGTCTGGTCGCTGTTCCGGGGCGGGCAGGACTTCTACAAGCGCAAGGCCGCGGAACTCGGCGTCGAACAGACCGAACTGGAGCAGTCTGCGCTCCACAATCATTTAGCCGCGGCGGTTACCTCAGCCTACTACGCCCTGGCGATAGCGCCGCGCCAGGTGGAAGTTGCGCAGCGTTCGCTCGAAGCCGTGACCAGTGAGTTGCTGCAGGCGCGTGCACGCCATGCAGAAGGAACCGGTCTGAAATCCGACGTGCTTTCGCTCGAGGTGCGCCTTGCCGAGGCCCGCGAGTCCGAAGTGCAGGCCCTGAATGCCGTCGAATTGGCCCGATCGGGCCTGATGGCGCTGCTCGGTGGCAACGACGGCAAGCCTCTTGCGATTGCGGACACCGAGGGTCCGGAGCCCGCCACCGGTGTCGTTGACCTCGCCAAGGTGCTGGAGGAAGCTCACGCTCGGCGCCCCGAACTGCAGGCCGCCGACCGGCTCGTACAAATGCGGGTTTCCGAACTGCAGGCCGAACGCGGGGCTCACCTACCGCGCGTGAATGCCTACGCCGCATACGGGCAGAACTTGCGGTCACCCGGCTTTTCCACGGCCAAACAAAATACCAGTATCGGCATCAGCGCCGAACTCGATCTGTTCACGGGCGGAGAAACGACTGCGAAGGTTTCCGCTGCTGAGCGCCGCGTCGCGGAGGCCGAAGCCCAGCGCGAACAGAACCGCTTGGAAATCGAGAAGGAAGTGCGCGATGCGCACACCCGGATCAAGGATGCGATGGAGCGTCTGAGGGTCACGCGTGCCGCGGTCGCAGCAGCCGAAGAAGCCCTGCGGCTGGTGCATGAACAATACCGGGGCGGCACCACGACGGTCACCCGCTATCTCGAAGCGGAAGCGGATCGGGCCGGCGCCCAGGCCCGTTCCCTGGCCGCACGCTACCAGGCCTACGTCACCGAAGCGAACCTGAAAAAAGCGGCAGGCTACTGGCGTTGAGGCAAGGGGATCCATGAGCGAACATTCAGACGGCACAGGCCGACGCACACTGATTTACGGCACGCTTTCCGTCGCGGCGCTGATCCTGCTGCTCGTTTGGCTCGAAGGGGGATTCCGGGACAAGGTCCCTCCCGGCGAGGCCTCCGTGCCGGCCAGCAGCGGCGTTCCCACCGTGACCACCGCGGCTCGCCTCCAGGACATCGGCGAAGTGGCTTCCTGGCCTGGAACGGTGAGCGCACGCACAGAGGCCCAGTTGTCACCGAAGATCGCCGCGCGTATCGAGACAATCCAGGTCCGCGCCGGTGACCGGGTCAGCCGCGGCGACCTCCTCGTGACTCTGGACGATCGCAGCTTGAAGGCCAAACTCGAGCAGGCACGCTCGGCGCTGATGGCGGCGCAGGCTGAAGCGACCCGCTATCGGGCCGATGCGCAGCGCACCGAGGCTCTGTTCCGCAAGGAAGCCGCCACCCGCCAGTCCTTCGACGCCGCCCTGGCCGCTACCAAGGCCGGCGATGCCCGCGTGCGCGAGGCCGAAAGTGGCGTCCGGGAAATCGAAACCCTGTTCTCGGAAACGGCTCTGCGCGCCCCATTCGACGGCGTGGTTCAGCAGCGGCACCGCGATCCGGGCGATACCGCGCTCCCCGGGACGCCGATTCTGACGATACTCGAGTCCAGTCGACTGCGGGTCGAAGTGCCGATTCCCGAACGCTGCGCCGGAAGCTTGCGCGTCGGTAATCCGCTGACCCTGGTCGAGCGCGCCACATCGCGACGACTCACCGTCGAGGTATCGGAGATCGCCCCGTCAGCCGACCCGCAGACCCACACGGTGCTGATCAAGGCCAACTTGCCGTCCGGCTCGTCGCTTAAACCGGGGACGTTCATCTGGGTCGAGCAAGCCTGTGGTCAGCGCCGCGTCCTGCTGATCCCGGCGTCCGCCGTCAGGCGCGTCGGGCAGATCGAAAGCGTGCACCTCGTCCGGGAAGGGCGCGCCGAGTTGCGCCATGTGCGTACCGGACAATACTACGGCGATGCGGTCGAAGTGCTGTCCGGTCTCAAGGAAGGTGACTTGATCGCAACGAGGAACCCGTAATGGCGGACATTGCCGAACGCGGCTTCACGGCGAAGATCGTCCACCTCTTCATCACCTCCAAACTCTCGCTGCTGCTGCTGATCGCATCGCTACTACTCGGTGTCGCGGCGTTGCTTCTGACACCCCGCGAGGAAGAACCCCAGATCATCGTGCCGGTAGCCGACGTCCTCGTCCGCGCACCGGGAGCCTCAGTCGAAGAGGTCGAAAAGCTCGTCGCGACGCCGCTGGAGACGAAGCTGCGCGAGATCGACGGTGTGGAGTACGTCTACTCGGCCTCGCGCGCGGGCGAGGCACTCGTGACCGTTCGGTTCTACGTTGGCGAAGACCGCGAGGACAGCCTCGTCAAGGTATGGAACAAGGTGATGTCGCACCGTGACATCATCCCGCGTATCGTGACCGACTGGTCGGTCAAGCCGGTCGAAATCGACGATGTGCCCATCGTCACGCTGACACTGTCCTCAGCCGACCCCACCTACGACACCGCGGCGCTAAGACGGCTTGCGGACGAACTGCGCGACAAACTCAGTGCCGTCGACGACACCGGCCGAATCACCGTAACTGGCGGCGAAACCCGCGGTGTGCTGCTTTATCCCGATGTGGCGAAGATGTCAGCGCACGGCGTGACCTTGCTGGACCTGCTCGGGAGCGTCGGCCGCGCCAACGTCAAGCTGCAAGCGGGGACCTTCGACCGGGCCGGTGAACGGGTGCGCCTGGACGTAGGCCGCGACTACGTATCGGCCGACGAGGTCACACAAACCGTGATTGCCAGTCCTTCCGGACACCCGGTGTACGTGCGTGATGTGGCCCAGGTCATTGATGGTACGGAGGAGCCGGAATCCTACACACGAATCGGCTTCGGCCAGGCAGCGGCCCAAAGCCGTGAAATCGGCGAGTCCACAGAAGCGCGCGTCGGTGACGAACGTCAAGCCGTCACGTTGGGCATCGCCAAGCGAAAGGGGGCCAACGCCGTTACCGTCGCAGAACACGTGATCGAGACCATGGAAGGACTCAAGGGGAGTGTGATCCCCGAGGACGTCACCGTAACACTCACGCGCGACTACGGTGAAACGGCGAACCACAAGGTCAACGAACTGGTCAAGCATCTGTTCATCGCCATCGCGACGATCGTCGTGCTGCTGGCGTTGACGCTCGGTCCCAAGGAGTCGTTCATCGTGGCCTTGGCCGTGCCGATGACGCTGGGCATCACGCTGTTCTGCGACCTGCTGTTCGGTTACACGATCAACCGCGTGACGCTGTTCGCGCTGATCCTGTCATTGGGTCTGCTGGTCGACGATCCGATCGTCGACGTCGAAAACATCTTTCGGCATTTCCAGCTGCGGCGCGAGCCGCCGCTGGAAGCCGCGCTGACCGCCGTCGATGAGGTGCGACCGCCGACGATCTTCGCGACCTTCACTGTAATCGTGTCCTTCCTGCCGATGTTCTTCATCACCGGCATGATGGGGCCCTACATGGGCCCGATGGCCTTCAATGTCCCCGTCGCGATGCTGATGTCGCTGCTGGTGGCCTTCACGGTCACGCCCTGGGCCAGCTACCACCTGCTGCAGAGCGAGTATGGCAAACATGGCGACGAAGGCCTCGACATCAAGTCCAGCGGCGTGTACCGCTTCTACGAGCGGACGCTGGGTGGATTGATCAAGACGCCGGCGCGTTCCGGCTGGTTCTTGCTGGCCATCGTCGCGGCCCTGGTTGCATCGAGCCTGCTCGCCGTGACGCGTCTGGTCCCGCTGAAGCTGCTGCCGTTCGACAACAAGAACGAGCTGCAACTGGTCCTCGATCTGCCCCGCAACACGACGCTCGAGGATACCGACGCGCTGGCACGGGATCTCGGTGATTATCTGGCTACCCTGAACGAGGTGACCGATTACGAAACCTATATCGGCATCGCCTCGCCGATGGATTTCAACGGCATGGTTCGCCACTACTACCTGCGTCATGGCGGCCACGTCGGCGAGATCCGCATCAACCTATTGCCTAAGGAGCAGCGTGAGCAGCGCTCGCACGAAATCGCGCTGCGGATCCGCCCGGAGATCGAGAAAATCGGCAAGCGGCATGGCGCGGTCGTCAAGATCGTCGAAAGCCCGCCGGGTCCGCCGGTGCTGTCGACCTTCGTGGCAGAGGTCTATGGGCCGCTGGAAGCCGACTACCGCGATCTCGCCCGCGTGACCGAGGCGGTACGCAGCGAAGTGACGCGAATTTCGGGTATCGCCGACGTGGACGATTATGTCGACGATCCCCAGACCACAGTGCAGTTTCGCCTCGACCGCAACAAGGCCGCGCTGCTCGGCGTCAGCGTTGCCGACGTGGCAGAGACCTTGCGGGTCGGCATGGCGGGCACCGCCGCCGGCACCGTGCATGCCCCGCATGAACGTGAACCGATGGACCTGACTCTGCGCCTGAGCCGCTCCGACCGATCGGCGCTGACGACGCTGAGCAGCCTTAAGCTGCGCGGCGCCTCTGGCCAACTGGTTCCGGTTAGCGAGCTCGGCCACTTCGTCGAAGAGCCGGCGGACCTCACGATCTACCACAAGAATCTCAAACGGCTGAACTATGTGATCGCCGAAATGGTTGGCCGCAGCCCGGTCGAGGCCGTTTTCGACTGGTGGGATATCGAAACTGCGAAGCCGCTGCCGCCGGGTTACACCGTCGATCTGTCCGGCGAGGGTGAATGGAAGATCACGGTCGACGTGTTCCGCGATCTCGGACTCGCGTTCGGCGCGGCGCTACTGATGATCTACGTGCTGCTAGTGGCGCAGACCGAATCGCTCGGAATGCCCTTGATCATCATGGTTGCGATCCCATTGACCGTGATCGGCATCATGCCCGGCTTCTGGGCGCTCAACGTGTTCTTCACCGAACCGGTTGCCGGTTACGACACGCCCATCCTGTTCACGGCCACCGGCATGATCGGCATGATCGCGCTGGCCGGCATCGTCGTCCGGAACTCCATTATCCTGATCGATTTCATCGAACGCCTGCGGGAGCAAGGCGCACCGCTCGCCGATGCGCTGATTGAAGCGGGCGCCACCCGCCTGCGCCCGATCTTCCTGACCGCCGGAGCAGCCATGTTCGGTTCGTTCGTCATCACGCTGGACCCGATCTTCTCGGGACTGGCCTGGAGCTTCATCTTCGGCATCTTCGCGTCGACCGCCTTCAGCCTGCTGGTCGTTCCGGTCGTCTATTACCTGATCTATCGGAAATCGGCCGCTGCGAGTGCATAATTCGGTCGCCGCGAGCCCGCGGTATCGACTCCCGCAGGATGAAGACCATGCTCAGTAAAACCCTCCGGACACTTGCCCTCCTCTGCTGCACGTCCCTACTACCCGCCGGGGCCGCCTTTGCGGAGCTCACTGCCCCGGCGCCGGTAGCGCGAGTCCATCACGTCGTGATCGTCTGGCTCAAGGAGCACGGCAACGCGGATGCGCGACAGCGCTACATCGACATCAGCCGTGCTCAGGCCAAGCTGCCGATGGTCCAGCGCTATCAGGTCGGCACCGCTGTGCCCGGCGGACGGGAGGTCGTCGACAGTTCCTACGATATCGCGATCGTCGCCAGCTTCGAGAATCAGGAAGCGCTGGCCGCGTACCTGCAGCATCCCGAACACAAGCGCGTAATCGAGGAAGGGCTCAAGCCGCTCGTGGACCGTTTCGTCGTGTACGATTTCGCGGAGGCGCCCTGACCGGCGCCACCGGCATTGACGAAAGGTTCAATCCAGCAGATGCGACACCATGCCATCCGCCAGCTTGGGCTCGAACCAGGTGCTCTTGGGCGGCATGACCTCGCCGGCATCGGCGACGGCCATCAGGTCAGCCATGCTGGTCGGGTAGAGCGACAGCGCCAGCGCCATCTCCCCTGAGTCGACCCGCCGCTCCAGTTCCGCCATGCCGCGGATCCCGCCAACGAAATCGATTCGTTTGTCGCGGCGCGGGTCGGCAATCCCGAGGACCGGCGCGATCAGGTGGTCCTGCAACAGCGAGACATCGAGCCTTCCGACAGGATCGTTCGGCACGCGGTCCGGGTGAATCCGCAGCTTCCGCCAGCGGCCGTCCAGATAGAGACCGAATTCCCGCAGGCTGGCCGGTTGATAGCACGCCGGAACCTCCTCGACCGTGAACGCCGCAGCGACCCGCTCCAACAACTGTACCTCGGTCAACCCGTTGAGATCCCGGATTACACGGTTGTAGTCGAGAATCCGCATCTGGTGGTCGGGGAAGCTGACCGTCAGAAAGTAGTTGTAATCCTCGGCTCCGGTCGCAGACGGGTCGGCTTTCCGGCGTGCCGCCGCGACGCGCGAGGCGGCCGCCGCGCGGTGATGACCGTCTGCGATGTACAAAGCCGGCAGCGCATCGAAACTCGCGGTGATCTTTGCGATCACGCCTGCATCACAAATCGTCCACAAACTGTGGCGGACTCCCGCCTCTGACACAGCATCGGCTTCCGGCTCGGTGGCCGCGACGGCTGACAGAATCGCATCCACTTCCGGGCAAGCGGGATAGGCAAGCAGCACCGGTCCGGTCTGGGCCCCGACCGCCTCGATCTGACGCACGCGGTCGTCTTCCTTGTCGGGTCGAGTGAACTCGTGTTTCCGAATGCGGTTCAGATCGTAGGCCGCGACGCTTGCCGCCGCCGCCAGGCCGACCTGAGTGTGTTCGCCCATGACGAGCCGGTAGGCATAGTACAACGGCTGCTCATCACGCCGCAGAACCCTATCCCTAACCAGCCGGCCCAAATTTTCGGCGGCCTTGGCATAGACCTCGGGGGCATACAGGTCGGTACCGGGCGGCAGATCGATCTCCGGTTTCGAGATATGCAGGAAGCTGCACGGCCGACCCGTGGCAAGCCCAAGCGCCTCCTCGGAACTCAGGACGTCGTAAGGCGGGGCGATCACGTCGGGAGCGCGGCCCGGCGCAGGCCGCAGCGCGGCGAAGGGGCGTATCAGGGACATGAGATAATTCCTGCGTAAAGGGACACAATTTTAGCATTCCTCACACAGCACTCCGGCGCCCGGTGACAGCGTGGCGACCGACGCCTCAGGCCGATAGCGGAAAGCCACGTCCCGTCTGGAAAAGGACGTACCATAGCCGGATAATCGAAACTTGTAGCCCGCGCTCACCTTCTTCGGACACGGCCGTTCACTCATCTCCCCGATGATCACACCCGACCCTGCGAACGGTTCGCGCGCCGTGCTCGAACTGCGCGAAACGGATGGCGGCCCGTCGGTCACACTCACGGGGCATTGGAACCTGCGCGGTCTGGCCGCCGCCGGGCCCGGCCTGCATCAGGCGCTTGCGGCAATGGTCGGGAGGACCGAGCTGGAATGGGATCTGACCGGGATCGAAAGGCTGGACAGCGCCGGCGCTCTGGTGTTGTGGCGCGCGTGGGGCGCGGCTCTGCCGCCGCGGCGTCGGCTTCGGTCCGAACAGCAATCGGCCTTCGCGCGCTGGGAGAACGGCAAGATCCCATCCATGCGCAATGCTTCCCGGCCGGCACTGCCGCTGCCGCAGCGACTGCAACGCCTCCTGGCAGCGCTGGTCGACCATCTGCTGTCCTTCATCACCATGCTGGGACAGTTCGTGCTGGACAGCTTGCATCTGTTCCGCCGTCCCGGCGACATCCCACTGCGCGAGATTTCCGCGATGATCCATGAGACCGGCGGCCGTGCGCTCGGCATCACGGCGCTGGTTGGCTTCTTGATCGGTGTCGTCGTGAGCTATCTGTCATCGTTTCAACTCCAGACCTTCGGCGCACAGATCTATATCGTCAACATCCTGGGGCTTAGCATCATTCGCGAACTCGGGCCGCTGCTGGCGGCCATCCTGGTGGCGGGACGCTCGGGCTCCGCGATGACGGCCGGCATCGGTGTCATGCGCGTGACCCAGGAACTCGACGCCCTCGAAGCCATGGGCATTTCCGCATCGCTGCGATTGATTCTGCCCAAGGTCATCGCGCTGAGCCTCGCACTGCCGCTGCTCGTCGTCTGGACCGACATCATTGCCCTTGCCGGCGGTGCGACCTCGGCCCAGTTGGAACTCGACATCGGCTTCCACCAGTTTTTCAGCAAGCTGCCGGAAGCGGTGCCGGTTGCAAATTTCGCGATCGGACTGGGCAAGGGTGCTGTCTTCGGCCTGTTTATCGCGTTAATCGCCTGCCATTTCGGCTTGCGCATTCAGCCGAACACCGAGAGCATCGGTCACGAAACCACGAACTCGGTCGTCGCCTCGATCACGTTGGTAATCCTGGTCGACGCCGTGTTTGCGATCGTGTTCCGCGGCGTGGGCATGCCGTGACTACCGTACCCGTCATCCGACTGGAACACGTCTGGACGCGCTTTGGCGACAATCTGGTGCATCAGGACATCAGCCTGGAACTCGGTCCCGGGGAGATCCTGGGGCTGGTCGGCGCGTCGGGGTGTGGCAAGACTGTCCTGATGCGGGAAATGATCGGGCTCCAGGAGCCGACCGAGGGACGCGTCTACCTGTTCGGCGAACTGCTGCAACAGGCGGGCATCGAACTCCGCCAGCAATTGCGGAACCGCTGCGGCGTGCTGTTCCAGGGCGGTGCCCTGTTCAGCGCACTGAACGTCTTCGACAATATCGCTTTCGGGCTGCGCGAGCTGAGGGTGCACGACGAAGACCTGATCAGCCAGTTGGTCTGCATGAAGTTGGCGATGGTCGGCCTGACCGCCAATGACGCGTTGCTGATGCCGGCCGAGTTGTCGGGCGGCATGATCAAGCGCGCTGCGCTTGCGCGCGCGCTGATCCTGGAACCCGAACTGGTGCTACTTGATGAGCCGACCTCGGGCCTGGATCCGGTACTCAGCGAGGAGTTCGTCAATTTGCTCGGGGCATTGCAGCAGGAACTCGGCTTCACAGTGGTCATGATCACCCACGACCTGGATACGCTTGGGGATCTGTGCACGCAAGTCGCCGTGCTCGCGGAGCATCAGCTCGTCGCCCATGGACCGCTGGCCAGCGCATTGGCCTGCCCGCATCCATTCACGCGGCAGTTCTTCCACGGCAAACGCGCCCAGCGCGTTTTCGACCGGACCGGCTGACATGACGAAGGAAAGTTACGCACTGCTGACCGGCCTGTTTGTGATCGTCCTGGGGGCGGCGCTGATCGGGATCAGCACCTTCCTCGGCAGCTACGGCATCGTCCGGGACACCTACATCGTCGTGACCACGGACACGGTCTCCGGGCTGAATGCCGAGTCGACCGTGATTTACCGCGGCGTGGCAGCCGGCAAGGTCACCGCCATCGATTTCGATCCGCAGGACGTGCGCAACATCCTGGTCAGGATCGAAATCAATCGGGGGCTGCCGATCACGCAAGGGACCTTCGCAACACTGCGGACCCAGGGCCTCACGGGCCTCGCTCAGGTGGAACTGAACGACAAGGGAGAGAACCCCGAGCCACTGCAGACGCGGCCCGACGATCCGGCCCGGATCCCCCTGAGACCCTCGCTGCTCGACCGATTGACCGAATCGGGCGAGGATCTGCTGCCCAAGCTGACCCAGCTCGCGGACCAACTCAACAGCGTCGTCGGTGCAGAGAACCGCGGTCGCGTGCAGGCGATCCTCACCAGCGGCGAGATCGCCGCGCGAGATCTGGTTGCGCTGGAAAAGCGGGCTAACGACGCGCTGACCGGTATTCCGGCACTGACGCGGCAAGCCGGGCAGTCGCTGAGCGAAATCAGCGCGTTGACCGACGATTTTCGAGTCACCTCGAAACATGTCCGCGACGCGGCGGATTCGACCGCATCCTTCGCCCAGTCCGGTCGCGCCACGTCGGAAGCGATGCAGACGATTGCCAAGCAATTGCTGCCGCGCGTCGAAACCCTGATTGGCGACCTGCAGCGAACCACGGATCAGATCCGACGCTTCTCGGCCACAGTCGAGAACGATCCCCAAGCGCTGCTGCTCGGTCATCCCACACCGAATCCGGGGCCGGGTGAACCCGGTCACGAGGAGTCACCATGAACTGTCGTTCCACCCGGATCTGGAGCGCCCTGATGCTCGCACTGACCAGCGCGAGCTGCTCCGTGCTGCCCGACCGCCCCGCACCACCCGCCGTTCACGACTTCGGCCTGCCGGCAGCGGACAAGCGCTCGGCAACCGGCGCATGGACGGCGGCAACAGTCACTGCGCCCGACTGGCTGCGCGATCCAAGACTGCGTTACCGGCTGTTGTACCGGCAACCGACCCGTATCCAGTTTTACGCACTGGACCGCTGGATCGCTCCGCCGCCCGATCTGCTGGCGCAGCTCCTTTCGGCCGCCGCCGGCCCCGCGGGCTGCCCGCTGCGAGTCGACCTGCAGACCTTCGAGCAGGTGTTCTCTCAGCCGGGCCAGGCACGTGTCATCGTCGAACTTCAGGCCCGTGCGGCAGCACCAGGCGCCATCGCAGACCAGCCGTTGGCCGAGCAGCGCTTTGCGCTCAGCCGCCCCTGCCCGACCCCCGATGCGGCCGGTGCCGTCGCTGCGTTCTCACTGGCGATGGACGATGCGGTAAGCCGGTTGGATACCTGGCTGCGGACGCTGCCCGCGGGCCTGGCCGGCGCCTGCCGCGCCGCACAGCAAGACTCCGGAGCATCCGTTCACTAACCACCTATTCGCTGCGCGTCTGGCGCGCTTGGGCTCTGCTTTCCATGAAACCATCACGCATCCTGACCGTGATCCTGCTTTGCCTACTGCTGGTCCCCGCGCAGGCAGGGACCCGCGAAGTCCCGGTCGATGCAGCGATCGATGCCGAACTCGGCTACCTGTTGGGGCTGGTCGGCACCGGTAGCCGGAACGCCGCCTCGTTCCGGGCGGAACGCCTCGACAAGACGCTGCAGTTCCTCCTCGGCCCCAAGGACGCCGCCACGCTCCTTTATGCCAAAGACCGGAACGGGGCACCGTCCGCCTATCTGCAACTGGACCTGCGCCGGCCGATGGCCGACGTGCTGCGTCTGACTTACGACACCGCATTGCCGGCTGTCGTGACCTCGCCATCGACGGTGAGAACAGCCCGATGGAATCGCATCGATTCCTCCGACGGACGCCTGCCGCCGTTCTGGGAGCGCAGGACAGACGCGCCGGAGACGCTCATCGCCACCGGCATCGAGCATCTGATCAACAGCCCGGACGCACATACCGGAGCCTATTACGAGTACGACCTGGACCGGACCCTGATCCTGACGCGTTGGCGGGACCGTCCGCTGTTCATCAGCCTGTCGGCGCAAAAAGGCCGTTCCGAGGTTGGCAAGCAGGGCCTCATACTCGGCGACGACAGTCGCTGGACCTACCTCTACTCCGGCATCCCGGGGCTTGTGTGGCCCGGTTTCGGCTGGGTCGATTCCTACCTGTATGATTCCTATTCGGTCGTGTTCTATCTAGGCACCGCAACCGGTGATGCTCCGACACGCTTCGGCATCTTCAAGTGGATCAGGGCCGGCTGGGTCGGCATGAACATGGCGCAAAGAGCCCACATCCACGCCGGCCTCCGACGCTATGCCGACGCGTTCAAGCTGATTCTGGAGAGCCCCAGAACCGGGGACGTGACCAGCATCATTCGCCGGTTCAGCGCGATACGCGAAATGCCCGCCAACCAGTTGGCCGCCGTGACGGCCCGCTATCTGGCTGCGCTGCGCACCGAACTCAACGCCGCACCGAAAGCCGACGGCGCCGACCGGGCACTGGAATGGCTGGGTAACGGCCGTTATCTGGAAACGATCGGAACGGAAGAGAGGATCTCCATCGCCAGCCTGGAGCAACTGAAAGCGCTGCTGGGCAAACCCCACCATGTCACGCTGAACCCTGCGCCAGAGCGCCTGCGGCATCGTCGGTGACCGGCGGCCTCACGCATCCGCACGATCCGGCTGCAGATAGGAGCCGGCCCGATAGCGTCGTGCATAAGCGGCGAAGACCAGTACCGTGACGGCCATCAACACACAAAAGAACCAGAAATAGGCCGCGCCCGCCAGGCGGCTCCCTCCGTCCGGCGTCGAAATCAGGAAGTTGATGCCACTCGTGAAGACGTTACCCAGTGCGACCGAAGCCATGTAAAAGGCCATGACCAGGGACTTCATCGTCAATGGTGCCTGCGTGTAGGCGAACTCGAGCCCGGTCACCGACACCATCACTTCGGCCGAGGTCAGCAGCAGATAGGCGAGCAACTGCCACGCGATGCTCGGCCTGGCGCCATGATCCACCGCGTTCTGGATCATGGCGACGACCGCGAACGATGCCGCCGCGAGGGCCATGCCGAGACCGATCTTTCGCAGCGATGTCAGCGACATCCAACGCTCCAGTGCCGGGTAGACCACACGCCCGAAGAGCGGTACCAGCAACAGGATCAGCAGCGGGTTCGCAGCCTGGATCTGCGAGGGCAGAATCTCGTGACCGGCTATTTCCCGATCCAGCTTGGCGGCCTGCAGCACCCAGGACGAACCGGTCTGGTCGAACAACGACCAGAAAATGGCGATCAGGCCGTACAGCACCACAAGCTGACCGAGGCGGCTCAACTCTCGGGCTTTCAACGCCTCCCGCAACACGCCCAGTCCGGCCGGCGGCACGTGCGCGAACTGCCAGCGTCCGAGCCAGAACAAGGTCGTGGCAACCGCCATCAGCACACCGGGTACGCCGAAGGCCACCGCGGCGCCGAAGCGCACCAGAAGCCAGGGCGTGACCAGCATCGACACCAGGGCGCCCAGATTGATTGCCAGGTAGAACCACCCGTACACCCGTTCGAGCAGGTGCCGGTTGTGGACGCTGAACTGATCTCCGACGTGGGACGAGACGCAGGGCTTGATCCCGCCGGCGCCGAGAGCAATCAAGGCTTGCCCGACCAGGATGCCGCTGCGCGTGTCGTCCATGGCCAGGGCGAGGTGCCCCGCACAATAAACCAGCGATAGCAGGATGATGGTTCGATACTTGCCGAGAAAGCCATCGGCGAGGAATGCACCGAGCAGCGGGGTGAAATAGGTCGCCGAGACGAACAGGTGAAAGTAAGCCTGCGCCTGGGTTTCGCTCATCGTGTCAGGTCGGCCGGCGGCATCCATGAGGTATTGCGTCATGTAGACGACCAGGATCGCCCGCATCCCGTAATAGCTGAAGCGCTCGGCTGCCTCGTTGCCGATGATGTAGGGCAGGCCCGGCGGAAGCCCAGGGCCCGGTAGGGGAAAACTGCGATATCGGCGCATGCGCGGTATCCGTCAGGGTGTCAGCGAGTCAACGCGACGCTGGCTTCGGCCAGGCCGCCGGAATGAAAGGCCCTCGAAAACACTTCAATCGTTTCCCAGCATGCACTAAGCTCCTTTCGAAACAGTCCGAGCGCCGTGAACACAGGCTGCCGCGAAAGGCTGGGCCGCCGCAACGTCATGGTCTGACGGGACAATCGTAGCGACCTCCATCGCAACTGCTCGAACGAGGCGCTGCGGTTTGGGCAAAGACAGCACATCGTGGTAGCCTCGCTTTCGCCCGTCGACCCGATCGGCCGCTGGGGAGAACAAGAAAAATGATGAATGACCCCAACAGAAAAAGAACCTGGATCGAGTTCACCCAGTCGGTGACGGTTACAGCCAGTTGGATGATAGGCTGGACGGCGCTGCTCATCCTATTTGGGATGGGCTGGATCGGCTAGGCGCCGTGTCAGCATCGTCCCGCCCTGGTCCACGGGATGATCCGCCCGGATCAATGATGCCCCTGTCTCGGAACGCCGCTACCCGACGCCAAACACCCACGCGAAGGCCTGGTTCATGAAGGCGTTAAATGCCCGTCCCAGGGCAGTGACCGAGAAATCGTGTAGGGCCAGCATCACCCACAGCGCCCCGTGACCCGCGATGATGCTCCAGAAAACCCGCTGGTAGCTGTCCTTGGTGAGCTTGTGCCGAAAGTTGGTTTGGGCCAGCAATGCACCGGGCCACCCCCCCATGAACTCGATCAGGTGCAAATAGAACTCGGGAATGCGCCAGCGGTGGGCCAGCGCGCGCCGCTTGTCCGCGCCGTAGTACAGAATGGCCAGTGTACTCATGAACACATAAACCAGCAGCGGAATCGGGTTATGGTGCTTCCAGAGCACCCAGCAGGACAGCAGAATCGGCAGCCGGATCAGTATGTAGACCATCCAGGCGTACGCGCGGCGCCATTTACGCCCCGTCTCCGGCTCGACCGGCCGGACGGCCACGCCCTCCAACACGGCCTGGGCGATGCGCTTCTTGTCCGGAATCTCGCGCGCTAGCCGGTAACGAACCGCATCGCCGATTTCAGGCCGGCGGCTCAGCCCCCTCCGGAAAGCACTGATGTGGACGAAAAAATCCTCGCCTCCGGCCTCCGGGCGCACGAAACCGAAGCCACGGTCGTCATTCCAAAGCACCAGGGTGCCGCGTTGCCATTGCGGTGCGCCAGCCATCAGTGTGTAACCACCCACCGGATTTTTCGGCGCAGACCGACGGCCCGGACGCGCGCGGGCTGATCGCCGGCGCCGCGCATATCCAGCCCCACCGCAACCATCACGACAACGCGCAGGCGGACGCCTCGCGCCAGGTCTCGCCACTGCTGCCGACCATCGGCTCAGCACTATCCGGCGCCGCTGCATGAATTCCCGACGCCGGCGGCAACGACCGGAACAGCCCTGTATCGACGGTTTCCAGCCAGATGTCGAGCACCGCCAGAGCCCACAGCGTGCGCGTATGGTCCGCGGCACGTGACAGGTGTTCCTCCATGATCCGGAACGGAACGTCCCGGGCAATGCCGACGGACGCCAGTCGTCCGGAGCCGAGTCGCCCGGCCATCCAGTCAGCCAGCGGGCCGCGCAGCCATTTGGTGAGAGGCACGGACAGGCCGCGTTTGCGACGCTCGACGATATCCCGCGGCAGATAACGGACGGCATAGGACTTCAAAAAAGCCTTGGTCTTCAGGCCGCGAACGCGCTCATTGCCGGCCAGGGCGGCCGAGAATTCGAGCACCTTGGAATCGAGGAACGGGGTCCGAATTTCGACCCCGGTACTCATGCCTGACCGGTCGGCCTTGGTCAGCAGACCCTCGCCCAACCCATGCTCCAGATCGTAGCGCTGCACGCAGTCCAGGGCTTCCCCGACAAAGTCGGATGCGGCGACGGGCCAGGAATGCGAGCCGATCAGTGCCTCAAGCACAGGCGGCGGCGTGTGCGAGGTCCACAGACGATGCCGCTCCGGGGGCGGGAGATTGATGCCCCGCAGAAAGCGCTTCACTAGATAGGAAACCGGCATTTTCTTGTCCGAATCGGGCCAGCGTTCCACCACTGCCGAGATGCCGCGTTGCAGCCAATGAGGCAGCGCCAGGAAGCCGTTGGCCAACCCGATACCGGCATAGGTCGGATAACCGCCGAACAATTCGTCCGCGCCTTCGCCGGCCAGCGCCAACTTGATCTCCGCCGAAGCGGAACGCGCGCACAACGCCGCCGGCGCCCAGGCCGGATCAGCCAGCGGCTCGCCGCAGAGCCGGACGAGCCGCTCGATTTCGTCCCGGATCTCGTCTGGACCGACCCAGATGTCGCGCTTGTGAAAATCGAACAGCGCGGCCACCCGGTTCGCGTAGTCGCCCTCATCGTAGGACTCTTCCCTGAACCGGATCGTGTAAGCGGTAATCGATGACTGCGGGCGCAGCGAGCGCAACACCGCGGAAACCAGCGACGAATCGATGCCGCCGCTGAGAAAGACCCCATAGGGCACATCGACGTCACTCTGCCGATCGACCGCGGCCCTGAACACCGCATCGAAAGCGTCAACCGATCCGCGCTGCTTGGGGCGTTCGACCACTGGCCAGCGCCAATAACGGCGCGTCTCGCGCTGCGCATTGGCCAGGTCGAAAGTCATGATCTCCCCCGGCCGCAACTTTTCAACTCCCACAACGGGCGTATCCGGCGCCGTGAAGAAGCCGAAGGTCAGATAGCGGGCCACGGCATCCGGCCGGCATTCAGGCGTTTCGAACTGACTCAGCACTCCGGACAATTCGCTGGCGAAGCCGATCATGCCGTCGTTCTGCCAGTAGAACAGCGGCCGCTCGCCGGTCAGATCGCGGGCAATGATCAGTTTGCCCTGCCGGGGATCGTAAACTGCGCAGGCAAAGGCACCTTCCAGCCGTTCGACAAATGCCGCCCCGAGTTCGAGATACAGCCCGGGGATGACGGCCACGTCGGTGTCCTTCAGCACGGGGCGCCCCCGCTGTTCCAGCCAGGCTCTGAGTTCCCGGTGATTGTCGATTTCGCCGTTGCAGACGGCAACCACGCCGCTGTCCGCATCGACAATCGGCTGCATCCCGTTCAGCAAGCCACGTATGGTTAGCCGGCTGGCACCGAGTGCGCCATGCGCCACCGGCAGCGTCGCTCGTCCGTCGGGACCGCGATGCCCCATCACCTGCAACATCGCGGCGACCCGGGACTCGGCCCCATCCCGGCGAGAACCCGGACCCGTCGACAGCAACCCGCAAATTCCGCACATGCTCTACATCTCCTTGGGCAGGAGCAAAGCCCCCGCAAACTCGTCCGTCAAGGGGCCAATTGTTGCGCCACGTTCGGCCAACAGCGGACCGATTTCGGGCGCGTCGGCGCGTTTGGCGAGGATCATGGCCGGCACCCCGAGCGTCGCCAGCCAACGGGGAAAATCTCTGTCCCGAATCATACGTTGCGGCCATACGTCGGTCCCCTGCAGCGCGAACCGGATGTAGTTGCTCTGCAACTCATAGCCCTCGCTCGCCGTCACGACAGTCACCAGTTGTTTGGAATAGAAGGACCACCCGTTGGGATAACAGCGGAAACAGACCAGGACGGTTTCGGATGGCAGCGGCGGCAGGCTCTCCATCAGGGCCTTCGCGGAGCGATGCTGCACGTAGGGATTCATGCCGGCCGTCAGAACCGGCACCAGCACCACAGGAAAGAGCATGAACGTGAGCACGGCCAAACGCATATCGCGCCGCAGGAAGGCCGTCAGTCCAGCCACGGCGGCTGCCGCGAAGACGGTAGCGAGCCAGGCCAGCTGGGTCGCCAGCGTCCCGAGGTAGCGGCTCGGACGAGGCGCTACGCTCGCGACCCAGTCGGGCGCGACGACCGGCACCGCCGCCGCGGCTGCACAAACGATCGCGGCGCAGGCAAAGGCCAACGTGCCGTGCCGCAGCACGACGGACCGCAGCCGGTCTGCCGTCAGCCCGAGCGCGGGGGCGAGCAGACGCGCGACCAGCACGCCAAGAGCGACCGCTGCAGTCAGGATGTAGCCCGGCAGTTTCGACTGCGATAGCGAGAAAAAGATGACCACGACCACCGCCCAGCTGACGAACAGCCGATCGGCCGGCCGCAGTTCTCGGTGCTGCCGCCACACCCGAACCACGGCTTCGGGCACGAGCAGGCTCCATGGAAACAAACCCACCAGGACGACGACGGCGTAGTAATAGAATGGCGCGGTGCGCCGAAACTCATCGGTCGTGAAGCGCTGGAACGACTCCTTGACCAGGCCGTAATAGGGGAAGTCGGGATGCTGCAGGCTGACGCCAACGAACCAGGGCACGACCAGCGCCAGAAAGGCCAGCATATTCCGCCATGCAAACGCGTCGCGCCACCAGTTCCGCGAGCCCTGCCAGGCATGAAAGACCCACAGCACCAGCGTCGGCACGATGAACCCCACGGGACCCTTGACCAAGGTTGCGGCTCCCGCGCAAGCCGCCGACACGGCGTAGAGGCGACACTTCACGAGCCCATCGGACTCGGCGGCACGATAGGCTGCGAGGATGGCTCCGGTCACGAAGAAGGCCAGCGTCATGTCGAAGATCACGAACCGCGCAAAGGCGAAAAACAGCGGCGAGGTCGCGATGACGAGCAGGGAAACCCGCGCGGTGACGTCGTCATACACGCGGTGGCAGAATGCGTAAACCAGTCCGAGGGTGCCCAATGCGAAAAGCGCCGAGGGCAGGCGCGCCGCCGTTTCGGTTTCGCCTAAGAGACCGAGCGACAAGGCGACGGCCTTGAAGAAGAAGGCCGGCTTGTCGAGATACGGCAGGCCATTGTAAGTTGGCACCAGCCACCGGCCGGATTCCAGCATTTCTCGGGCGATCTCGGCGTTGCGCCCTTCGTCCGGCTGCAGCAGCGGATACGAACCCAGGCCCCAGAACAATGCAATGAGGACGCCTGCCGCGGCGAGACCGGACAGTGTGCGGGGCGAAATCATGCCGTCAGGGACATCGACATGCGACCCGGGACGACAGGGGAAGACTCCAGGTTGAGGGGCAAAGCGAGGAATTCCGACAAAGCGCCATGGTGCCATATTCCCCTGCCCCTGCCCAGTCTCCGCCCGGGTCCACCAGGCCCACGTTACGGCACGTGGAAGCGTCCGGTCGGACGCCTCCTCGGACGCGGGATGGTAAAGGCTGCGATAATCAGCGAGCGGGCCCGCAGCCGGAAGCTGCGCCGACGACGTTCCTCGCCACGAACTGCAGCCAGCTAGGGGCACACGGCGATCGTTACTGCCGTGGTTGCGTGCGGGATCACCGCCCAACGCCGGAATCGGAAAAACACTGACGCAAGGGAGACCCCACCGCCATGACGCCAACTCCGCCGGACTCCGGCGCCTCTGCCCGTGGTCAGTCACGGCAGCACGCGCCGGCTTGCCGACAGCTTGTAATCTGGGCGACCACCCTACTGCTCAGCCTGTCCGCGTGTGCCACCACCCGGCACGGCAATTCGGCCGCAGGGGGACCGGGTAGTCTGCCGATCCCGCCGGGCATTGCGCGGGATAATGCCCTGTTGCGGGCGGGATTCCTCGACGCGACGCTGTACCACAATCGCAAGGGCGCGGACCGCCCGGTCGACCCCAAGGGCGTGCAGGACTCGACCCGCGGCCTGCAGGACGCGCTCGACGATGCCTACGAGTACGGCCTCACCCTGTATCTGCCCCGCGGTACCTATCTGGTATCGGACACGCTGCGACGAGACCAGGTCTGGCAGCATCGGGGCTGCGCCGAACAATTCGCCAGCGGCAATGGTCCGGGCGCTTACGGAACGCCATATGCCATGCGCAAGGCCCCAGCGATCGTCGGTCAAAGCGGTGGAGCTCGCCCAATGATCGTGCTGCGCGACGGAAGCCCTGGCTTCGACGCCGCCACTGCGAACGGCGCCAAACCCATCGTCTATCTCAGAAACGCGGGCGAAGGCGACGAGCGCGAAACCTGGACCGGTGACGACAGCTGTGGCTTCGGACTGGTCTTTCGCGGTGTCGACATCAAGACCGGCCGCAACCGGGGTGCCGTGGCCCTCCAAATCCCGGCCGCACAGTACAGTTACGTCGAGGATGTCCGGATCGATGCCTCGGGCGGCTATGCCGGCATCCGCGGGCTGCCCGGCCGAACCAACTCGGCCACCAATGTCGAAGTCGCCGGCGGACAGTTCGGCATCATTGTCGAGAATGGGCGCGGCTTCAATCTGGTCGGCATCGATCTGCACGGGCAGACGACCGCCGCGCTGAGCATGCGCATCGGGGAGATGGTCGCCGTCACCGCCTTCCGCTTCGCACCCGCGGATGGCGGAGTCGCGGTCGACATTCCCCGCCCACGCAACGGAGTGTTTCTTCAGGACGGGTTCATCGCGATGCCGAAAGGAACGCGGCAACCGCTCATCCGCAATGCCGGAGAGGGCGGGTTTGTTATGCGCGATGTGACCGTGCAGACCGACGGCGTCATTGCAGCTCAGGACGCCGCCGGGCAGCTGCGCAAGGCCAGCGGCCAACCGCAGCGGATCGACGAATATGCTTATTCGCCGGATACCACGGCCATGGCGATGGTGGTGAACGGCCAACGCGGCAAGGACCGGGTCAGGCTGTCGGTCGCGGACGGCCAGGCTGAGCGAGCTGCGGCGCCGGTGACGCGGCGGTCTTGGCAGACGCTGCCCTCGTTCGACGAAGCGGGCGTCGTCAACGTGCAGACCCTCGGCGCCAAAGGTGACGGCCGTGCCGACGACACGGCGGCCATCCAACGCGCCATCGACCGAGCCCCCGACGCCAAGGTGTTCCTGCCCCGCGGCGACTACAGGATTACCAAACCGCTCGTGCTCGGACTGCGGACCCGCTTGTTCGGCGTGCCGGGATACCGCTCCCGCGTCGCAGCCGACTTCGAGTCGGCCACACCCGAATATGCAATCCGCACGGTCGCGGATCCCGCCGGCACCGCGTCGACCTATCTCGGCGACATCTCGATCCTGCTGCTCAACAATACCGAAAACCAGACGAGCATCGGCGGCGTGCTGTGGCAAGCTGGCGGTACCTCGCTCGGACGGCAGGTCGCCGCCGGCAGCTTCTGGCGCGCCGATCCGAAAACTCGGGCGCGGCATTTGCTGAAGATCTCCGGACCGCGAGCCGGAGGAAACTGGTTCGGCTTCATCGCCGGACCGTCCTTCATCGCGGTACATCCCGATTACCGGGGCATCCTGATCGAGGATACCGCGGGACCCGTGAATCTGTACGGGCCCAACGCCGAGCGGAGCGGCGGACGCTTCAATGTCGAAATCAACCGCGCGTCCAACGTAAGCATCTTCGGCACCAAGACCGAAACCACCAACTGGCCCGGCAAAGGTGAGCTATGGCAAACGCCATTTGCGCTGGTACAGAAGTCGTCGAACGTCGTGCTCGGCGGCTTCACCGGCACCAGTATCAGGACGAAAGGCCGTACTTCTCCGATGGATACCTTTCAGATCATCGACTCGAGCGCGGTGACCGCCGCGGTGATCCACTGGGCAGAGAAACAGAAGTCCACCGCGCAAGGCGCGATGCTGATCGAGGAGCGCGGAGGCCAGCGCCTCGCGATCCCGGGTTCGCAGAACGTCGTCCTTTTCCGACGCGACTGATGAGCCTAAGGCCGCGTGGCGCCGCGGTCAGGGCATGACCAGTGACGGCAGCGGCGCGGTCGTCGCTGCATTCACGGTCGCGGCCAGTTGCGGGTCGACTTCCCAGCCGCCGCCGAGGGCCTTGTAGACCGCGACCAGATTCTCCGACACCAGGCCGTAGCTGTTCGCGAGCTGGCTCTGCGTCGTCAACAGCGCACGCTGCGCGACCAGCACCGTCAGAAAACTCTCGAGACCGCGCAGATAGCGTTCCTGCGCCAGCTTCACGGCCAGCTGATCGGCTTCGAAAGCCTGCTGCAAGGACTCAAGACGCTGTTGCTCGGTCGCGTACTCGACCAGGGCATCCTCGACTTCCCGATAGGCGTTCAACACCGCGGTCCGGTAGCCGAGCAGCGCCTGCCGCTGCCCTGCTTCCTTCCCTTCCAGATTCGCCATGTTGCGACCCCAGTTGAAGATCGGCGCGGTCAGCGTCGAACCGATGGACCAGGACTTCCCGAGCAGCGTGAAGTTCGTCGGATCGTTGTTCTGGAAACCCAGGAAGCCCGACAGATTCAGCTTGGGATACAACTCGGCGGTCGCGACACCGACCTGCGCCGTCGCCGCAGCGAGTTCGCGCTCTGCGAGACGGATATCCGGCCGCCGTCGAAGCAGTTCCGACGGCAGTTCGGCAAGCACGCGCGGCGGCGCGAAAGGAATCGGCCGGGGTTGCAGCAACAACCGGTCGAGTCCGCTCGGCGTGCGGCCAAGCAATTCTGCCAACGCATGGGTCGCAACCTGGATGCGTGCCTCCTGCTGCGGGATCTCGGCCTCCGTGGTCGCGACCTGCGAGGACGCCTGGGCCACGTCGAGTTCGGAAGTCAGGCCGGCCTGATTGCGATGCCGCGTCAGGTCGCGGGTATCGGCCTGCGCGGCGAGATTTTCTCGCGCAATCGCGATCTGCCGCTGGGCCAGCCGCAACTCCAGATAGTTGCGCGCCACCTCTCCCAGCAGCGTGACCATGATGTCGCGGGTGTACTCGATCTCGGCGTCGATGCCGGCATTCGCCGACTCGATACCGCGCCGGATACCACCGAACACGTCCAGTTCCCAGCTGGCGTCGAAACCGAGTTGCAGAATGTCGATGTGCTGGCTGCTCAAACCGAATCCGCCGGTCGTGCCGATGACCGTGCCGCCGGTCTGCCCGGTGAAATTGTTCTGGCGGCGATTGGCAAAGCCATGGCCGCTGATGATGGGCAGGCCCGCGGCGATGGCGATGACGCGCTGGGCCCGGGCCTGGACGATGCGTTCCTTGGCCGCCTTGATGTCGAGGTTGAAGCCGATCGCTTCGGCAATCAGCGCATTCAGCACCGGATCACCGAAAGACTTCCACCAATCCGCCGTCGCCCGGATGCGCCTGGCATCCGCCGTGTGCGGCTGTTCCGACCAGGTTTTGGGCGCTTCCGGAGTGGGGGCGACGTAGTCCGGGCCGACCATGCAGCCGCCGAGCAACAAGGCAACCAGCAGCAACCCAAACGCCCGTCGACTCACGGCGCCCCCCGGGTTTCTGGTGGCGGTCCGTCGGCGGCAGTCTGGGGAATCATGTCCGGCGCCTCGATGAACACATCCATCTGTTGTCCGACGTAGGCCGCGAGTTGCGACGGATCGAAGCGGTACAGCACCTGCAGGACCCGCGTATCGACCCGTTCTGTGCTGTCCCCGGTCAGCGAGCGCTTCGGGATCACATAGGGTTCGACATAAGCGAAGCTCAGCTCGGTCTTGAGGTCCCGGTTTCCACGCAGATAGGCCACCGCCTTCGCCTCCTTCCGAAAGCGCCAGGCATCGTTCTCATCGATATCGACGCGAATGCGCAGTTCGGTCAGATTGCCCAGCACGAGCAACGGGGGGTTGGTGATGCCGGCCATCGCGAACTCGCCCGGATGGACGTTGACCTTCAACACCTCGCCATCGATGAGCGCCCGCACGCGCAGGCGGTCCAGCGTCGTGCGCACCGCAGTCAATTCGGCTTCCGCCTGGCCGACCTGCGCCTTCGCGCTGTCTAGCCGCGAGCGCGCGATCGCATGCGCATTGCGGCGCCGCTCGAGTTCCTCGAGACTGATCGCGCGGCGGTCGTCCACGCTTTCCGCGAGCTGCAGCAGGATGGCAGCCTCCTTCAGGGACGCTGCGGCCTCCTCGACTCCGGCACGGGCGCGGGCGGTCGCCGCGCGACGCACGCCTTCCTCGGCGCGCGCCTCCCGGTCGTCCAGTTCGAACAGGATCTGGCCGGCCTTGACCCGCTCGCCGGCCATCACCGCGACGCGCGTGACCACGCCCGGCAGCGGCGTTCCAATCGCGATGTTCTCGCTGCGCGCCTCGACCAGTCCGGAGCCTGCGATGAAGCTCGCAAAAGGCGCCTGAGCCGGCTGGGCGACCGCCTCGGCGACCGGGATCGGCTTGTTGCCCGTCACGACCATGTAGACGCCGAACAGGAAACCCGCGAGCGCCAGCAGCGGCAACAGGTACCGGGTAAACATCAACGGCCTCCGCGGAATCGGGTTCAGTGGACCTGGGAGGAATTCGCGACGACGCGGACCACCCGACCGTCGTCCATTTCGGCGATGCGGTCGGCGAACTCAAAAATGCGTGCATCGTGCGTAACGATCACCAGCGTGCGGTCGCGCCCCATCGCAATGCCCTTGAGCAGTTCCATGACCTTGTGGCCCGTTTCGTGGTCCAGCGCACTGGTCGGCTCGTCGCAAACGATGAGCCGGGGCTCGTGGATGATCGCGCGAGCGATCGCAACACGCTGCTGCTGGCCGCCGGACAACTGCGACGGCAGCGAGCGGGTCCGCGTGCCCAGACCGACTTGTTCCAGGACCTGCTCAGCCTTTTTTAGGGCCTCCTTGCGCCCGACCCCATTGATCAACAGCGGCACGGTCACGTTCTCCGCCGCTGTCAGCGTCGGCAACAGGTTATAGGCCTGAAACACGAAACCGATGTTTCGAGCGCGAAAGGCGAGCTTGGCGTGGTTGCGCAGATGCATCAGATCCTGCCCGAACACGCGGCAGTCACCATCACTCTGGTCGAGAATCCCGGCCATGACCGAGATCAGCGTCGTCTTGCCGCAACCCGACGGCCCAACCAGCATCATCAACTCACCCTGCCGGACGTCGAGATCGACGCCTTGCAGTGCGGTCACCATCGCTTCGCCGGTTCCATAGGTCTTCAACACGCCGCGGCAATGCACCGCGAGATCCTTATCCGCGGCCATGCTCAACTCTTGAATACCACGGCGGGCTCGAGTGTGATCACGCGGCGAATGCTGATCAGCGCTGCAAAGGCGCAGATCAGCGTGACGCCGATGCCGCTGAACAGCAGCAGGTACCACGGAAACTTGAAGGCAAGGATGGTGTTCCGCATCGCCCAGCCGAACAACGAGGTCAACCCCACGCCGAGGCCGTAGCCGATCATGCCGACCAGCGTCGCCTGCAGCAGGATCATGCGGAGTAGCGTCCAGTTACTCGTACCCATGGCTTTCAGCACACCGAACTGGCGGAGGTTCTCGCGCGTGAAGCTGTAAAAAGTCTGACCGGCGATGGCCGCGCCAACGATGAAGCCCAGCATTACCGACACGCCAAAATTGATCGGAATCCCGGTGTTTTTCAGAAAGTAGCGAAAAGTCACGCCCATGAACTCTTCGCGGCTGTAGGCCGCGAGCCCGGTCGTCGCCCGGATGCGGCGCGTCACGTCCGCCACCGACTCCTCGGACGCCGCCTTGGCTAGGATGAACGACAGCATCTTCCGTTCGCGCGGCGCGAACTGCTTGGCCCGGGAATAGGTCGTGTAGAGCACCGGCTGCGACAGGATCGTGCGCGTGTTCTTCGAAAAGCCGACGACGACGGCCCGGTGGTCGTTGAGTTCCAGGGTATCACCGACCTTCAGCTCGACCCGCTTGCCGCCGGGCACCGCCGGCGGCTGAGACAGCTTTTCCCGAGCGCCATCGATGTCGATGATGACGGCATCCGCGCGGCGCAGGTCGGCGAGTCGGCCCTCCACCATGCGCGGCGGACCGCCGACCAGCGTTGCATCGTCCAGACCGACGACGATGCAGGTCTGGAACATGCCATTCGGTAGGCGCGCCTTCAGCAAACCCTTGTACAAGGGCATCGCCCAGGCAACGCCGGCCACACCGCGGACGCGATACAACTCGGTGTCCTGCAGCGGCTTGATGTCATCGACCCATTGCACCTCCGGATCCATGACCCAGATGTCCGGCAGTCCCAGGTCCGTGATGAAGCTGTACGAACGCATGATCAGCCCGACGAAGATCGCAGGCTGCTGCGTCATGATCAGCGACGCGAAGGTCAGGCCCATGATGATGCCGAGATACTTGCCGCGGTCGCCCATCAGCATCTTCAGCGCGATCCGGTACATCGCTCAGATCCCGGGCGTTGGCGCCAGGTGCGTCAGCGCCGCGACCACGAAGCGGAACACATGCTCGGCCGTGGCCTCGCGGTCCTCCGGGCCAGCGACGATCTGCGGGCGCATCTGATCGATCACCGAACGGGCGTGCCGGTAGACCAGACACTGCCCGAAAATGCTGAGCACGCAGCGCTCCAGACTGTCGTCGTCCAGCGGGTGCGGAACCAACTGGATCACTATCCTGCGAACGGCGTCGAAACGCGGCTTCATGATGCTGTCGACGATGGGCACCAACGCTGCGGTCGGCGACAGGATCTCACGTGTGATCAGTTTGCCGTGCCAGCCCAGATGCGTGTCGTCGAGCAGGCGCATCAGGAAGTTGCGAATGAAATGGCGCAGGCGCTCGGCCGGAGTTACGCCCTCGCCTTCCGGGCAATCGAAGGGGTAACGCTCTTCGGCCTCCGCGAACGCGAAGCTCAAGGCTTCGAAATACAAGGCCTCCTTGTTTCGGAAGTAGTAGTTGACCGACGCAACGTTGACCCCGGCCTTGCCGCAGATATCCCGCACCGTCGCGTCGCGAAAGCCGCGCTCCGCGAACACCTCACCGGCGGCGCGCAGCACGCGCTCACGGGTGACTTCGGCAAGCTGGGAAGGGATCATCGAGACGGCTCAATCAAGCGTTTCAAACGATGCTATTAAACATTCGTTTGAAACGCAAGGCAGCATTGTGGCAAGGGCGCACGAAAGCGCCGCTTCGACGTCAGGATCGAGTGAGGAGACACGGACCACGGCCTGGCCGCCCCAGAGGATTGGGGCCGGCCGCGGCCGTGAGCGGAAGCTTAGTGAGATTTGCGGTCTATTCCCGAACTGCCAGCGGCGGCATAGCGCAGCACCGACCGGATCCGTGCCGTGACTTGCCGCGCCACCCCCGATGCGGGAGTCTCGCACCGCGGATCGACCGAGCCTTGCCCATCGAGGAAAAACAGCACGGGAATCCTATCGCTCGCAGGATCGTCCGCCAGCAAGCGCTGCAGATCCTTTGCCCCAGAGCCACTCACGGGTGTGGCCCAGATGACGGCGTCAGGGTGCCGCTGGCGGACAAACTCCAGACCGGCCCAACCATCGCAGGCCGTAATAACCTCGAACCCCGCATGCTGCATGGCATCACTCAGTTGCGCCAGACCAGCCGTATCGTCGTTGATAAGGAGCACTCGCAAGATTCTATCCCCCATGGCCATGTCCCTGCCGCGGCTTACGCCAAGATTCAAAGGTTCCCGAGGGATCACCGATTTCCCCGCGGGCCAGGGCGGTCTGGCCAACACAGCGTGTTCACCATCCTCCTTGAATTCGACGAAGCAGGAAATCTGCCAATCGCCTCGGCCAGCGCGGCGCCCAGGTAGAACCCGGTACCCGAGCACACTTAACCCTCAACATAACAGCAGCTTGTAGAAAGGACAGACGATGGGGACCGGCGGGCTATCAGGTCGACGAAGCCCCGCTCACCCTGGCGTGTTAAATGGATTGACACCCGGGCAGCGTGTCCGGGGATGGCAAGGGCGCGTGGCCGCGGCTCGGCCCAGACCCCGGAGCCGGACCTGCGAGTCGCGGCTCGCTTGCAAGACCATCAGCCTGCATCCCCCGCGGCGCGATGGGGAGACGCCGGCCGGTGATCGAAGGCCTGTGCCGCAATCGCGCACCTCAAGGGCTTCCGGTGTGCGCGCAATGCTGCGGCAATGGTTCCAGGTCATCACGCACCAGCCGCCGGGATGCTTCCCGGAGCGGGAATGGTGCCCACTGAGGGGATTTGGTGAGTGCTGGCAGAGGCGCCCCAGCACGGGCGCCGGGGAGGATGTTCAGGCGACGGTTTTCGTCAGCAGGAAATACGCGTAATTGCGGTCATTGATCGCGGGGTCGAGTGGAACCAGGGAGACCATCCGGGGCGTGAAGCCGAGTTCCTGAGCCTTGATCCAGAATTCCTCGATCTCGTAGGTGGCATGCCAGTTGAGGTTACGTTCATAGGCCCAACGCCGCGTCGCATGCCGCCGCCGTGACCCCGGATACTTGATCTGAATCAATGCCATACCCCGATCGGACAACAGGTTCCGCGCGATCTGCAGCACACGCAAACCGTATTCGGGTGTAGGCAGCAACTCAAAAACGTAAGTCGAAAGGAACAGATCGCAGGGGCCACCGATCTGGTGCACTGCCGCTTCTGGGCACGATGAGTCGATCAACACCGGGCGGAAGTTGCTGAAGCCGGAGGCGGTCATTTGCCGTCCGCACTCGGCCAGACTCTCGGGAGAGATGTCGACACCACAGTAATCGGGAGTTGCCGCGGCGAAGTGCACGGCGTTCATGCCCCCACCACACCCCCACTCGACGATGCGTTGCAGCGGCGACGTCAAGCCGACTGCCGCGGCGAACTCCGTGTAGAGCCGAATATGCCGGCGCCCGAGTTCGAGCCAGAGCGCATCGTCAGCGAAAACACCCTGACCGCGCCAATGAGAATTCTCCTTGAAGGCTGGAGCGCCGGCATCCTTCCAGAAGTCCTGCGCATCGCTGACCAGCTTGTCCTCCGGCTCGTTGAGGCCGATCAGCTGGCGCAGGTTCAACTCCACGCCTGCCGCCAGCCCGCGGAGCCGGCTCGCGAGTTTCGTCAAGGCACCTGATTCGCCCCCACCACGCTGGACGTCTGGTTGTTGCATGCCGCTTTCTCCGGACCAAAACCTCGGCTGGGGCGACACTCGCGCTCGCGTCCCGATCTTCTGTCGAACACCTCGGTGGCGCGGAGAATACCACGCCGTGCTCCCGGCCCGCAGCGTACGCATCGGCGACATCCGCCCGGACATGTAAAATAAGCAACTTAGGGGGATGCCCGGCGGCTCGACGGCACGGCGCGCTCCCGAGACCCCACACCGGTTCGTCCCGGCCACTCCCCCAGTTCAAGAGGCCCCCGCAGCGTGCTCGACGTCAAGAAGATCGCCTTCAACACGGCCATCATGTACGTGTGCCTGATCGCTCAAACCCTGGTCACCTTGTACATGTCGCGCGTGATCCTGCAGGCCCTGGGCGTCATCGACTTCGGCATCTTCAATGTCGTCAGTGGCGTTGTGTTGCTGATGCAGTTCCTCAACAACACGATGTCCGGATCAGTGCAACGGTACCTGAGCTTCGAACTGGGCAAGGGCCGGCCGGAAAACGTGACGCGCTTCTTCAATGTCGCGATCACGGTGCATCTCGGCATCGCGCTGCTGGCTTTCATCCTCGGTGAATCAGCCGGCTTCTGGTTCCTGCGAACCTATTTGAACATCCCGCCCGACCGAATGGTCACCGCGGAATCGGCGCTGCACTGCGTGATCGCAATCTTCATGTGCACGGTCATGACCGTTCCCTGCACCGGACTGTTGAATGCGAAGGAGAACATGGTCGCGGTCTCGCTGCTGACCCTGGCCGGCGCGGTGGCAAAACTGGCGGCGGCCTTTGCGCTCATGGCCTTCGAAGGCGACAGACTGGAGTTGTACGGAGTCTATCTGCTGCTGATTGCCGCGGCGACGCTGATCACGAACTACATCATCTGCTGGAGCCTTTATCCGGAGGCGCGGCTGCGGCTCGTGCGCGAAAAGCGCATCTACCGCGAGTTGACCGGCTTCGCTGGCTGGGGCCTGGTCGGCGATCTGGCCAGCATCGCCAAAAACCAGGGCACGACGATCCTGTTCAATATCTTCTGGGGTCCGGCGGTCAACGCTGCCAATGGCATTGCGGCCCAGATCAGTGGACAGGTCCAGACCTTCTCCACCATGCTGATCGGGCCAACTGACCCGCAGATCGTCAAGAGCTATGCCCGTGGCGATAAGGACAGCATGTTCAAGCTGGTCTTCCAGACGACCAAGATCTGCTTCTTCGTGATGTATACCGTCTGCCTGCCCCTGGCCTTCGAGATGGAATGGGTGCTGCGTCTATGGCTGGCGCAGGTTCCCGAGTACACGCCCATCTTTGCCAGACTCGTGCTCGCCGACGGTCTGGTCCTGATGCTGTCATCGCTGCTGCCGACGGTCGCGCGGGCTACCGGCAAAATCGCAGGATTCCAGCTTATCGTCGGTCTGATCATCTTCATCAATCTGCCGTCCGCATACTTGCTGCTGGCCAGCGGATTTCCACCCTACACGGTGTTTCTGGTCAGCATCACCGTCTCCTGCATGGCGCTGTTCGCCCGTCTGCTGCTGCTCCGGCCGATGGTCGGCTTGAGCCTGAGCGCCTTCGTGCGCCAGGTGTTGATTCGCCTAGCATTTCTGGTCATGGTCACAGCCGTGCCGATGATTGCGCTCGACCAATACATTCCGGATGGACTGGCGCATACGGCGGCCATCATTTTTTCTGCTCCCGCACTTTCCGTGCTGGCCATGTGGCTTTTCGTGCTGACAGCGGCCGAACGCCGTTATGTGATCGCCGGCCTGGGCAAGCTGATCGCCCGCCGTAGAGGTGATCCGGCCAGGGCCACGAGCTGATGGAACCGAGCGGCACCAGCCCTCCGATGAGCGTTTACCGGTTTCCCCCCTCGTTTTGTCGCCCTCTCGAACCATGCTCGTGCGCCCCACCGCCCGCTTAGCCCTGCCGCGCATGCGGCTTCGGATCCTGATCCTGATCGGCACGGCTGCCGCCACGGGTTCCGCAGCCCGCGCGGCTACCGAGCCCACTGTCGCGATGCCTGAGCTCGAGAAGAAGCTGGCCGAGTTGGCCAGTCCCGCCGCCGAGACGCCATCCGAACCGGACTGCGGCAGCGAAGTGGCCCGGGCATATAGCGCACGCAAATTCACATCCGCCTGGTTGGCAAGCACCCATCCGTCCTCCCGCGCCGCTGCGCTGCGGAGCGTGCTGGAGGCTTCCGGTGACGAAGGATTGTCCCCGTCCCGTTATCGCACGGCCGACATGGCGCGCTGGTGGGCCAGAACCGACACCACAAGTCGGGCGCGACTGGAAATCGCTCTGACGGAAGGCCTTTGCCGCTATATTCGCGACATCACACTGGGCCGCAGCGAACTGCGCAGCGTCGAACAAGCCACGACAGGCGCGAACGCCGCGGGTGTCAGCGCCCTGCGAGTGCTACTCCAGAAGGCACTCGACACAAGCTCGCTCGAAGCATTGTTGCGCCAGCTGCCACCCCAGGATGCGGAGTATCAGCAGCTCAGGACCGCCCTCCGCAATCTGCGCCAACGTCTACGCGAGGGTGGCTGGAAGGACGTCGTGGCCGGCCCGCTCCTGAAGCCGGGCGCCAGTGACCCGCGCATCCCGGCGATACGGCAACGACTCGCTGCGTCGGGCGATTTTTCGGGCCCACTATCGAGTTCGACCTCCTACGACGCCGAACTCACCAAGGCCGTTCGTCGGTTCCAGGGCCGTCATGCACTACCGCAGGAAGGCATCATCGGCGCGGCCACGGTGAGCGCTTTGAATATCCCGGTCGAGCAGCGGGCACGGCAGATCATCGTCAATCTCGAGCGCCGTCGCTGGAATCCTTCCCGCAGCGCCGGGCGGCAAATCGTCGTCAACATTCCCGGCTTCGAACTGGTTGCGCTCAGCGACACGAAGACCGTCCTGGAAATGCCGGTCGTGGTCGGCAAGGCCTACCAGCAGACACCGGTCTTCGACGAAAAGATGGAGTATCTTGAGTTCAATCCGGACTGGCTGGTGCCGCCCGCGCTGGCGGCCACCGAGTTCCTGCCCGAACTGCAACAGGATCCGACCCGTCTGGCGCGTAAACATATCCGCATCTTCAAGGGCCTGGGCAAGGACGCGCCCGAAGTCGACCCGAAGTCGGTCGACTGGAAGACGATCACGCCGACCACGATGGTCCGTTATGCCTTTCGCCAGGATCCGGGACCTTGGAACGCGCTCGGCCGGCTGAAGTTCATGTTTCCCAATCCCCACAATGTCTACCTGCACGACACCTCCGAGCCGCAGTTCTTCAATGAGCGCCAGCGCACCTTCAGCCACGGGTGTATCCGGCTGAGCCGCCCGGAGGAACTGGCCGCATGGGTCCTGGAGGGGCTGGACCCGCCCTGGGATCGTTCCCGCATCCGCGCCACCGTAGCGGGCGGCCACCCGTTAACGGTCCCGCTGGCGAAGCCGATTCCGATTCGGCTCGCCTACCACACGGTGTTCTTCAAGGACGATCCGCTGCTGCACTTCCTGCCGGATGTCTATGGCCGCGACGCGGCGTTGGAACGATTACTCCTCGGCGAAGACACCGGAAGCGAACGCGCGCAGAAGCCGAAAGCGGCGACCACCACGGCGGCTCCCGCGAACCGGCAAGGCTCTGGTACCGTTGCAACGCCTGCGCCCGCTCGCACGCTGCCACCGAAGACTCCAGCGGCGGTGCCCGGCGGGCCAGGTTCGAAATCTCCGGCATCGGTCGGTACCCGCATGATGATGCGATAGACTATGCTGGGCTGCCGGTTCCCCAGGCCGCTGAGGACGACCTGATCCGGGGTGTCGTCGAGAAGGCCCCTATCGTGCAGACGCGCCGAGTCGCCTTGCGACAGTCGCTAACGATCGAAATTTGGACGGGGCATGAAGAAACCCGAAGACAGCGGCATTGGGCAAGGCGAGGGGCAACCCATGACAACGCCCGGTCGGAAACGAAAAGCCACCGCGCACAAAAAGAACCGGTCCACTCGCCTGCGTGAGCTGCAGCGACTCCGGCGAGCGCTCGCGGAATCGCGGCAGCGCTGCTCGACACTGCTGGAACTCGCGCCTACCGGCTGCCTGATCATCGGTCCCGATGACAGGATACGGGATGCCAACCCCGCCGCAGCCCGGCAACTAGGCGTCTCAAGGTCGGATCTGGCCCGGCAGTCCCTGTCGCAGTTCATCCTACCGGAGGATCGCGAGCCCTACGATCGGTGGCGACTGGCGCTGTTCTCGGGGTGTGCGGTGCCACCGTTCGAGCTTGAGTTCAAACCGCGCGACGGCGCGTCGACACGTTTGAGACTGGAAGCGGCATCGCCGCCAGCCACCGGCCGGCCACCGTCGGAAGCCTATCTGCTGGTGACTGGCCCTGCCACGGGCCGGTCAGCGAACGACATTGAACAGGATGTCACCGAGCACTTCCGTCTGCTGTACGAGGAAGCGCCGGTGCCCTACCAGTCCCTGGATGCCGAAGCCAGCATCCTCCATGTCAACCACGCGTGGCTGAAGCTGCTCGGATATCAACGCGCCGAAGTCATCGGCCGTTGCATCAGTGATTTCCTGAGCCCACAGCACGTAGAGCGACTGGCCGCGCGATTCGCCCGCTTCATGGAAGAAGGCCAATTGCACTGTGCCGAGGTCGAGTTCGTACACAAGGATGGCAGACGCATCCTCGTTGAAGCCTTAGGGCGGATCTGCCGCGATAGGGGCGGCCGCTTTCTCCGGACGCATTGCGTGCTGTTCGACGTCACCGAGCGCAAGCAGGTCGAGCAGACCCAAGCCTTCCTGCTGACCTGCGGCGTACCGGGCAGCGGCGAGGACTTTTTCCTGTCCCTGGCCCGCCACATCGCCGCTAGCCTGGAGATGGAATACGTCTGCATCGACCGTCTGGAAGGCGACGGCCTCAGCGCAACGACGGTAGCCGTGTACAACGACGGTCAATTCGAGAGCAACGTAACCTATACGCTCAAGGACACACCCTGCGGTGCCGTGCTCGACGAAAGCGTCTGCTGCTTTCCGCGCGACGTACAGCGGTTATTCCCGAGAGACACGGTGCTGACGGAGCTGCGAGCGGAGTCCTACATTGGCACCATCCTCTGGGACTCCAGGGGACAGCCGATCGGCCTCATCGCCGTCATCGGACGGCGCCCCCTGTCGGGTTCGCAACGTGGCGAGGCCCTATTGGCGCTGGTCGCACCGCGGGCCGCAGCGGAACTGGAACGACGGGAGGCGGAACGGCTGCTGCGGGAAAGCGAGGAACGAACTCGGCTGGCGCTGCAAGCCACCCACGACGTTATTTGGGACTGGGATGCGGTCAGCGACCTACAGCGTTGGAACGCGACCGGAACCGAGGTGTTCGGATGGTCGGACATCGTCACGCAACAGAAGAGCGCGGCCTGGTGGCTCGATCGGGTTCACCCTGTGGATCGGTCCCGCGTCGCGGCGGGCTTCTACCAGGCGGTGGAAAACCCTTTCACAACGCATTGGGAGGATGAATATCGGTTCCAATGCGCCGACGGCCGCTGGGCGCTGGTATATGACCGTGGCTACGTGTTGCGTGATGCTGATGGTCGCGCGCAGCGGATGATAGGCGCGATGCAGGACGTCACCGCCCGCAGACAGGCGGAATCCGAACTGGAACGCTATCGCCATCACCTGGAGGAGTTGGTGGAGCAGCGCTCGGCCGAATTGCTCGCCTCGGAGGCCAAAGCGGCTCAAATCCTTCAGTCCAGCGCGGACGGACTGTTCGGCATCGGCCTCGATGGCCGCACGACCTTCATCAATCGGGCGGCGTGTGAGATCCTCGGATACCGGGCCGAACAAGTCATCGGCCAATCGGCCCATGACCTCTTCCACGGCCGACACGCCGATGGCAGCCCTTATGCCGCGGCCGATTGCCCCAGCCTCCGGTGCCTCGCAACCGGACAGCCGATGCGCGTGAATCGCGAAGTGTTCTGGCATGCGGACGGACATCCGGTTCCGGTGATGTATGCGAGCCATCCCTTGGTTCAGAATGGGGAGATCACGGGCGCCGTGGTCAGTTTCGTCGACATGACGGCACGTCAGGCAGCAGAACAGGCGCGTGAGGAGGCGCTGGCCGCTGCCGAGAATCTGGCGCGTGCCCGACGGGAGTTTCTCGCGAACATGAGTCATGAGATCCGTACGCCATTGAACGGCGTCATCGGCTTCGCCGAGATCGGACACCGTCATTGCCAGGACAGTGAAAAAGCGCGCCTGGCATTTGAGAAAATTCTGCAGTCCGGACGCTTGCTGCTGGGGGTCGTCAATGACATCCTTGATTTCTCGAAGATCGAGCAAGGCAAGCTGATCGTAGAAGCCATTCCGGTGGATCTTGTCGCACTGATGCGTGAAGTGCTGTCGCCCTTTGAGGAAACGGCCCGCAACAAGGGGCTGGCGCTTCACGTCAGAAAGGCCACGGATCTGCCGCGGGAGTGCATAACCGATCCCCTGCGGCTCAAGCAGATCCTGATGAACCTGATGTCGAACGCTGTCAAGTTCACAGCGACGGGCAGCGTGACGCTGTCGGTGCGACGGGAGAAAGACAACCTGGTCTGGGTGGTCACCGATACCGGGATCGGCATGACTGAAGATCAACTCGAGCACCTGTTCGAGCCGTTCGAACAGGCCGACAGTTCCACCACCCGCGAATTCGGCGGCACCGGACTGGGTGTGGCCATCACCAGCCGGCTGGCCAAGTTGATGGGGGCCAGCCTCCGCGTCGAGAGCACCCACGGCATCGGCAGCACCTTCGAGTTACGCTTACCTTACCGGGCTGTGACCGGCTCCTCCGCGCCGACGCCTGTTGCGGCAACGTCGTCCGGGAACTCCGTGCTCCCGCTCGCAGGACTGTCGATCCTCGTGGCAGAGGACAACGAAATCAATCAGCAGATCATTGAAGGCAATCTCGTGGATCGCGGCGCGCGCGTGGTCATCGTCGGCAATGGGAGCGAGGCGGTGAATTACATCGCCGAGCACGGTCCGCACGCATGCGATCTGGTGTTGATGGACGTGCAAATGCCCGAGATGGACGGCTATGAGGCCACGCGCCGAATCCTCGCCCTGGCGCCCGACCTGCCGGTCGCCGGACAGACCGCCCATGCCTGCGAAGAGGAACGGGCCAAATGTTTCGCCGCCGGCATGATCGATCACATCGCGAAACCGATCGATGTCGGCCGACTCATCGACTTGATCCGCCGGCATACGGATCAGCGCGCCGCCGACACACGTCTGATTGACGACGCCGGCACTACGCCCTCCAAGGTTGGAGCAACCGCCATGGCCCCCGATGACGCCGACCGCCACTGACCTGACCCATCGCCAGCTCCCGGCCCCCGCTGCGCGACGCACCGCGACGAACGAGTGCGCGCGACAGTCGCGTAATGGCCGAACAGGATCCCTCCGGCGGGTCATGGCGCCCAGAATCTGCCTCGCCGTCTTGTACCTGCTTGCACCGCTGGTCGTCACGGGTGACGAGATTGCGGTAATCCGCCTGCAACACCGAACTGTGGATCAGGTCGTGCCAATCTTGCAACCGCTCGTCGATCCGGGCGGCGCGTTGTCGGGTATGGACGATTCGCTGATCGTGCGTTCCAGCCCCGAGAATATCGAGCAGATACGGCAGGTTCTATCGGCCATCGACACCGCAGCGCGGACGCTCATGATCTCGGTGCGTCAGGGCGGCCACGATGCCACCGATCGGCGTGGCGCCGGCGTCGATGACCGCATCGGCCGCGGGCACGGCGACGTGCTGCAACGTGTGAAGACGCTCGAAGGCAACCCCGCGTATATCGCGATCGGCCAGTCGGTCCCGGTCCCATCCGGTTACGCGGCGGTGGCACCGGGCGGTGTCGTGATCCGGAACACCGTAACGATGCAGGACTACGCCACCGGCTTCACCGTCGTGCCGCGGCTCAGCGGCGATCGGGTCACGCTGGAGATCGGCGCGGCGAAAGACCGGCCGATCGGCTATGGCGGCGCCGGCCGCCTACAGGGTCTGGCGACCACGGTCGGCGGCCGGCTCGGAGAGTGGATCGATCTGGGCGGCGTCGTGCAGTCGGTCGCCCGCGACGAACGCTCGATCACCTCCGGGGCGACAGAGACACGCAGTCGCGCGGCAACGATACAGGTGCGGGTGGATGAGGTACGGTAACGGATCGAAGGGATTGGGAGGCACCGCGGCCGTGGCGACGCGGCCGCCATCATGAGCGTGCGGTGGGCCCCCGGAGCTTCCCGGGCCGGACGGCTGGTCTGGATCGGGCTACGGCCGGAGCGGCTGGCGCCGCTGACGACACCCGACCAAGCCGATCTCGACGTCGAGACGGGCCTCGCCGGCGACCACTATACCGGGCGGAGCCAGCGCAAGCGCCAGGTTACCCTGCTGCAGTACGAGCATCTGGCTGTGATCGGGTCCTTGCTGGGGCGCGAGGTCACACCGGCACTGCTGCGGCGCAACCTGGTCGTCGCCGGCATCAACCTGCACGCGCTGAAGGATCAGCCGTTCGAGATCGGCCCGGTGCTGTTGCAGGGTACCGGCTTCTGCCATCCCTGCTCGCGGATGGAGACGGCATTGGGACCGGGCGCATATCAGGCCATGCGCGGCCATGGCGGCATCACGGCTCAGATTCTTCGCGGTGGTACGATCCGGCTTGGCGATACCGTCCGGCCTGCGCAGACGGATCTGTTCGCGAGCAGTGACCGCGACTAGCCCGCCGCGGCGGGCGTCAGCGCGTCAATAACTGCCCGCGCGACCGGCTCCGACGAGGCCGGATTCTGTCCGGTAATCAGCAAGCCGTCCCGGATGCAGAACGGCTGCCAGTCGGCGGCGTGCTCGTAGCGTGCTCCGTTCGCCTTCAGCATGTCCTCGACCAGGAACGGCACGACCTCGGTCAACCCGACCGCGGCCTCCTCACTGTTGCTGAAGCCGGTGACGCGCTTGCCCGATACCAGCGGCTTACCGTCGGGCGCGTGCGTATGGCGGAACACCGCCGGCGCATGACACACCGCCGACACCGGCTTCCCCGCTTGCAGGAAAGCCTCGATAAGCGCGATCGAGTGGGCGTTCTCCGCCAGATCCCACAAGGGGCCGTGTCCGCCCGGGTAAAACACCGCGTCGAAGTCTCGCTCGGAGATTTCGCTGAGCTGCCGCGTGTTGGCCAGCGCGGTCTGGGCTGTAGCGTCCTGCCCGAAGCGCCGCGTCGCCTCGGTCTGGAAGGCCGGGTCGCTGCTCTTCGGGTCGAGCGGCGGCTGCCCTCCCTTGGGCGAAGCCAGTGTCAGCTTCGCACCAGCATCGGCGAACACGTAATACGGCGCCGCCAGTTCCTCCAGCCAGAAGCCGGTTGGCTCGCCGGTATCGCCAAGGCGGTCATGCGAGGTCAGGACGATCAGGATCTTCATATGCGGTATTTCCATAGTCGGGATCGAAGGGAGTTCAGCCGCAGCGCGCCAAGCCCTGCAGCACCAGGTCGGGCACCGTTGCGTGGCGGACCGACAGCCACGAAGAAACCGCGTTGGCGTCCCCGCCCGTCAGCACCAGTGTCGGCGGCGCCCCAAGGTCCTGTTCGGCCTGTCGCACTGCCCGCTCGATCAGGGCCGTGGTCATCTGCGACACCCCGCTTTCGAGGCAGGCACCGGAATCACGCCCCCAGAATGCGGAACGCTCCACGTCGGCCTCGGGCCTGACGCCTTCCGCCCGTTGCAACACGCTATCCTTCATCAAACCGAGACCTGGCGCGATGAGTCCGCCACGGTGGCGACCATCGGCGTCGACCAGATCGACCGTCACCGCGGTACCGAGGCTAACCACGCAAACCGGCAGGCCGAACAGCGCCACGGCGCCGATCAGCGCGACCCAACGGTCGGCACCGAGCCGTGACGGATCGGCGTAGGCGTTGACGATGCCATGTGCCTGCGGCGCGCTGCGAATCAAGCGGGGCGCCATGCCCCAGAGCCGGGTGCACCCGTCGGTCAGGATAGGCTCGATTTCCGCCGCCTTGACATTGCAGACCCACACCGAGGACGGACGTTCAATCCCGCCCCAGTGCCGCTGCAGTTCACCCGGCAGCGCGTCGATGTCGCTCGGAAAGCTCGTGCCGGCGATGAGATGACCCGAGCCCGCATCAAAGGCCCATTTGACCCGAGTATTGCCGATGTCGACCAGCAGCCTCATGCCGAGACCGGACGTAGTCTCACATCCCCCGAAGCAAACTCCCGGCGCACTCCGTCATCGCAGTCGAGCAGCAGGGTGCCGGATGCCGAGACACCGGCGATGCAGCCCTCGATCGCCGTCGTGTCCAGTTCCAAGCGGGCCCGGCGCCCATTAAACACGTGATAGCGCCGCCATTCCTCGACATGGGCGCCGAAGCCGCTTTCCTCGAAGGCAGCGAGCATCGGCAGCAATTCTCCCAGCACCGCCGCTACCAGCTGATTGCGCGAGGGCACGCGCTCACCCAGGATGCCGCGCAGATCGACGACCGCCTGATCGATCGCTTCCGCCTCCCGCGCGGTCAGATGGCAATTGAGGCCGATGCCGATCACGACGGCGACTCGGCCGTGCGTCTCGCCGGTCACCTCGACCAGTACACCGCCCAGCTTGCGCTCGTTCCAGAGGATGTCGTTCGGCCACTTGAGACCGGCCTCGGCGACGCCGGCCGCGCGCAACGCCCGGATCAGCACGGCGCCGACCGCGAGGCTCAGCCCGCCCAGCACCGATGAATCCGAGAACGACCACAGCACCGATAGGTAGATGTTGCCGGCGAACGGTGAGCGCCAGATTCGCCCGAGCCGGCCGCGGCCCTTGGTCTGCATTTCCGCCAGACAGACCGTGCCGCGCGGCGCGCCCTCACGCGCAGCCGCCAGCAGTGCGGCGTTCGTAGACTCGATACACTCATGCACCCGGATCTCGCCCGCCAGCGGCCGGGCATCAGGCGTCAGCGCTCGGCGGATCACCTCCGCATCCAGCAGTTCCAGCGGGGCATCCAGGCGATAACCCGCGCCCGGAACGGCATGGACTGTCAGGCCCAAGGCCTCGAGCTGGTGGATCGCCTTCCAGATCGCGCTGCGGCTCAGACCCAGAGCCGCGGCGAGGCGACTGCCGGAATGCGCCCGACCGTCGGCCAGCAAGCCGATCAGCGCTCGCTGGAGGGCAGTCAGGGCCGGTGCGGCGTCATGACGCATCGGTCTTCGGGGCGATCCCGCTGGCCGCGCGCAGCGCCGCCAGCTTCTCGGCAATCTTGATTTCGAGCCCGCGCGGCACCGGATGGTAGTAGGTGCGGCCCTGCAGTCCCTCCGGCAGATACACCTCGCCGGCCGCATAGGCGTCGGGTTCGTCATGCGCGTAGCGGTAGGCCTTGCCGTAACCCAGCCCGCGCATCAATGCCGTCGGCGCATTGCGCAGGTGCAGCGGCACCTCCAGCGTACCCGTCGCCTCGGCCTCGGCCCGCGCCGCCTGGAAGGCGCGGTAGACGGCGTTGCTCTTCGGCGCGCAGGCCAGGTAGGCGACGGCCTGGGCCAGCGCCAGATCGCCCTCGGGACTGCCGAGCCGCTCCTGGGCATCCCAGGCATTCAGCGCCAGCGCCAACGCCCGCGGATCGGCATTGCCGATGTCCTCCGAGGCAATCCGAACGATGCGCCGCGCCAGATAGGTCAGGTCGCACCCGCCGACCATCATGCGGCTCAACCAGTACAGCGAGGCATCGGGGTCGCTGCCGCGCACCGACTTGTGCAGGGCGGAGATCTGGTCGTAGAAGGCCTCGCCCTGCTTGTCGAAGCGCTGGCTCAGGCCGCCGGCCAGCACTTGCTCGGCCAGTTCGCGCGACACGACCGGGGCCGCGGCGTCGGGCATCAGGTCAGCGGTGATTTCAAGAAAACCGAGGAGTCGACGCGCATCGCCACCAGCTGCGCGCGCATACCAGCGGCGGATCTCCTCGGGAAAGTCCCAAGCGGCGACGCCGGGCGGCGCCAGTTCGGTCTGCAGGGCCCGCTCCAGCACGGCCAGCAAATCGTCTTCATCGATGGCTTTCAGCACATAGACGCGCGCCCGCGACAACAGCGCGCCATTCAACTCGAACGAGGGATTCTCGGTGGTCGCGCCGATGAAAAAAATCGTGCCGTCTTCGATATGCGGCAGGAAGGCATCCTGCTGGGACTTGTTGAAGCGATGGACCTCATCGACGAACAGGAGGGTCCGCCGACCGTAGCCGGCCCGCGCCTGGGCCCGGGTGATCGCATCGCGGATGTCCTTGACGCCCGACAACACGGCAGAGAGTGGCTCGAACTCGGCGTCGGCCTGCTGCGCGACCATCCGTGCCAGCGTGGTCTTGCCGGTGCCGGGCGGCCCCCACAGGATCATCGAATGCAGACGCGCTGAACGCACCGCCTCGTATAGCGGCTTCCCGGGCGCCAGCAGATGCCGCTGCCCGCAGAACTCGTCGAGCCTGGTGGGCCGCAACCGGTCGGCGAGCGGGCGGTAGTCGCTGGAACCGGTCAACGGCTCTTTTCGTCGAAAACGTCCACGCCGGCCGGCGGCGTGAATTTGAACAGATCGGGCGACAGGCGCAGGCCGCGCTTGACGTTCGAGAAATAGATGCGCGTGACTTGCCCGAAATTGTCGTTCAGCTCCATGCCCCGCAAATCGTCGCCGACGAGTCCGATCAAGACGTATTTGAAACCGCTCTCCTCCGATTTGGGCAACAGGCGGATCCAGGCCATGCCCTCGTCGGTGCCCTGGTCTTCGATCGTGAAGTTGGTCTCGATTGCGATCTCGCCGCTCAGCAGCAGCGCCGGAGTGGAACCGATGGCCTCGTTCAGTTGCTTGACGGTCACCTGCTCCAGGTCCGCGTCGTAGAACCAGACCTTGTTGGCACTGGTCACGATTTCCTGATGGAACGGCTGCGTGTAGTTCCAGCGGAACTTGCCCGGCCGTTCCAGATAGAACACGCCGGAGGTCTTCTTGCCCGAGGCGTTCCCCTTGGCATCGATCTGCACCTGGGAAAAATCCGCCTGCAGCGTCTTCGCGCCGGCCAGGAATGCCCGCAGCCGGTCGACCGGTGCGGCCGTCGCCGCCGTGACGCCGGCAGCCCATAACAGCACGGCGCCCATCAGGGGACTCCAAAACGACACGCAGCCGCGCTGCGATTCAGATTTCATGCGCAAGTTGCTCCGCATAGCCAAGATAGGTGTGAGGGGTCAATGCCAGCAGTCGGCCCTTGGCCTCGGGCGGCAGGCCGAGGCCTTCGATGAATACGCGCAAATCGTCGGCCCCGATACGCCGCCCGCGGGTCAGTTCCTTGAGTTTCTCATAGGGCTTCGGCACACCGTAGCGCCGCATGACCGTCTGGATCGGCTCGGCGAGGACCTCCCAGTTCTCGTCGAGATCCCGCTCGAGCGCCGCGCGGTCGATCTCCAGTTTCGACACACCTTTCAGCGTCGATTGCAGTGCGATGAGCACATGCGCGACGGCCACGCCGAGATTACGCAGCACGGTGGAGTCGGTCAGATCGCGCTGCCAACGCGAGATCGGCAACTTCTCGGCGAAGTGGCTCAGCAGCGCGTTCGCAAGACCTAGGTTACCCTCCGAGTTCTCGAAATCGATCGGGTTGACCTTGTGCGGCATCGTCGACGAGCCGACTTCCCCCGCGACGACTCGCTGCTTGAAGTAGCCGACCGAGATATAGCCCCAGATGTCGCGGTTGAAGTCGGTAAGAATCGTGTCGAAGCGCGCCAGCGCATGGGCCCATTCGGCGATCCCATCGTGGGGCTCGATCTGGATCGTGTAGGGGTTCCAGACCAGCCCCAGCGACTCGACGAACCGCCGCGCCAAGCCCTGCCAGTCGACCTCGGGATAGGCCACGACGTGGGCATTGAAATTGCCCACCGCGCCGTTGATCTTGCCCGTCAGACTCGCCATGGCGAACTGGTCCCGCTGCCGGCGCAGGCGTGCGACGACGTTCGCCCATTCCTTGCCCATGGTCGTCGGACTTGCCGGCTGGCCATGGGTCCGTGACAGCATCGCATCGGCGGCATACTCATGCGCCTTGCACCGCAGCGCCTCGATCACGCGATCCATCTCCGGCAACAACACGGTCGAGCGGGCGTCGTTCAGCATGCAGGAGTACGCGAGGTTGTTGATGTCCTCGGAGGTGCATGCGAAATGAATGAATTCACAGATCCGGCTGAGCTCGGCCGAGTCGGCCAGACGTTCCTTCAGGAAGTACTCGACGGCCTTGACGTCGTGGTTGGTCGTGCGCTCGATCTCCTTGACGCGCGCCGCGTCCTCCGGCGCGAACTCGGCCGCGAGGCGCTGCAGGCGTTCGGCCGAAGCGGCGCTGAGCGGCGGCACCTCAGCTATACCGGAGTCTGCCGCAAGGGCTTCGAGCCAGCCGATCTCGACCTTCACGCGGAAGTGGATCAGGGCATATTCGCTGAACAGGGACCGCAGACTCTCGACCTTATCGGCATAGCGGCCGTCGACAGGCGAAATGGCGGTCAGGGATGACAAAGGCTGCATGCGTATTCTGCGCGTGGTTGGAGTGAACGGGGTGCAAAGGCTCAGGCTGCGGCGACGGCCGGCGCCTGGGCGAGCATATTCTGGTTGTAGGCGTTGGCGATGATACCGCCGCCCAGGCACTCGTCACCCGCGTAGAGGACGACCGACTGACCGGGCGTGACCGCGCGTTGCGGCCGATCGAAACTGACCCGCACCCGCCCCTCGGCAAGCGGTTGCACGAGACAGGCCTGATCCGGCTGGCGGTAGCGGGTTTTCGCGGCACAGCGCAAGGGCTGCCGCAGCGGCTCGCCCAGCCAGTCGAGGCTGTCGGCTTCCAGCGTGTCGCTGTACAACAGCGGGTGATCGTGTCCCTGGCCCACGATCAGCGTGTTCGTCGCCGTGTCCTTGGCCAGCACATACCAGGCATCGCCGCCACCATCCTTGCGACCACCGATGCCGAGGCCCTGCCGCTGACCCAGCGTGTAATACATCACGCCACGGTGCTCCCCGACGACGGCCCCGTCGGGCGTTCGCATCTCGCCGGGCTCACTGGCCAGGAAGCGGGCCAGGAATTCCCGAAAGCGGCGTTCGCCGATGAAGCAGATGCCGGTGCTGTCCTTCTTGCGATGGTTCGCGAAGCCGGCCCGCTGCGCCATTGCCCGCACCTCGGACTTGTGCAACTCGCCGACCGGGAACAGCGACTGCTGCAGCGCAGCCTGCCCCATCGCATACAGAAAATAGCTCTGATCCTTGCCGGCGTCCCTGCCCTTCAGCAACGTCCGTCGACCGCCAGCCCCTCCGACGCGGGCATAGTGTCCGGTCGCGATCCGCTCGGCTCCGAGATCCAGGGCGTGCTCCAGGAAGGCCTTGAACTTGATGTGCTTGTTGCACAGAATGTCCGGGTTGGGCGTTCGTCCGGCCTGGTATTCGCGCAGGAAAACCTCGAAGACGTCGTCCCAATACTCAGCGGCGAAGTTGACCGTGCGGAGCGGGATGCCGAGCCGTTCGCAGACCTGGCTGGCGTCCTCCAGATCCTGCTTCGCGGTGCATAGGCTGGTGCCGTCGTCCTCCTCCCAGTTCTTCATGAAGAGGCCGGTCACGTCGTAGCCCTGCTCGAGCAGCAGCAACGCTGCCACGGCGGAATCGACGCCGCCCGACATGCCCACGACGATGCGTTCCATTAGCTGGCTACCGGCCCGTGAACGACCTTGATCAGGCCGATGGGATAACGCTCACCCGCCAGGTAATCGGCGACCACGCTGCGGACCAGCGGACTGCGCAACTGATCGGACCTTTCGCTCAATTCGTGCCAGTCGAGCCACAACACGTCTTCGATCCCCTCGTCCAGTTGCGGAGCTTCGTCACGCACGGTGACTTCACCGCAGACCGCGAAACGCACGTAGTTCGGACCATAGATCGAATGCTGCCACTGGTAGACGCCGACCACGGCCTCAGGGACGAAATGCCAGCCGGTTTCCTCGCGGGTTTCGCGGACCACGGCCTCCATCAATGACTCATCGCGTTCGAGATGGCCCGCGGGCTGATTGATCACGAGTCGCCCGTCGGCCGCACGCTCTAAAACGAACAGGAAGCGCGAGTCGCGCTGCACCACGGCGGCGACGGTTACGCGCGGTCGTTCCCGGGTCCCAGACGCCATTTCGCGTTCGTACATGCAGTCTTCACCGTCGGTCCAATTGTATTGTCGGGACGCCTATGCTATCAAAATGCCGTAAGAGATCTGGAGCGCGATCCCTATGGGTGGCAGGGAATCTGGCGTCGCGATGTGAACTCCGATATCGCGGGTAAAGGCCGGCATTCTACCCGATGTCCGCGGCTGACGAAGCGGCGTTTCCGATGCCTGACGGATCGGCGAGGTTCACTCAAGCTGCAACCTAATGGCCCCGGCGCCGTCCAAGGCCGCGAGGCTATCGGGATCCTACGCCGAATGCGTATATCACCCCGGCGCGGCGCAGACTCTCCGTGGTAAGCTGGAATCCGGGCCGCCGATGACCCGGCAGGATATGTAGTTGATTGCAGAGCAGGTTTGACAGATGGCACAGTTTCCCGACCGGGTTCCCGGCGATGACTTCCTGGTTCAGGAGGTCAAGCCGAAACTCAAGCGGCCGCCGCTGTTCAAAGTCATTTTGCTCAATGACGACTTCACGCCAATGGAATTCGTCGTGGATGTCTTGATGAACTTCTTCGGCATGGACGAGGAGAAAGCCACGCAGGTGATGCTGCACGTGCATACGCGCGGCGTGGGCGTGTGCGGGGTGTTTTCGAAGGATGTCGCGGAGACGAAGGTGAAGGTCGTGACCGACTATTCACGGCAACATCAGCATCCGCTATTGTGTACCTTGGAAGAAGCTTAACGAGCCCTCCTAACCCAGGCCATTCTTATGCTCAGCAAAGAACTCGAATATTCGTTGAATACGGCGTTTCGGATGGCCTACGAGAAGCGCCACGAATTCATCACGGTGGAGCATCTGCTGCTAGCCATGCTGGACAACTCGGTGGCCGTGGAAGTGCTGAAGGCCTGCGGCGGCGACGTCGACGGTTTGCGGCGGGAACTGAACGAATTCCTCGACGAGACCACCCCGCAGATTCCGCCCGGCGTCAAGCGCGAGACCCAACCGACCCTCGGTTTTCAGCGGGTGCTTCAACGGGCGGCCTTCCATGTCCAATCGTCCGGCAAGAAGGAAGTGACCGGCGCCAACGTGCTCGTCGCCATCTTCAGCGAACAGGACTCCCATGCCGTCTACCTGCTAAATAAGCAGGACGTGACGCGACTGGACATCGTGAACTACATCTCGCACGGCATCTCGAAAGTGCGTGACGAGAGCGAACCGTCACCCCGAGGTGCCGCGCCCGAGGGCGACGATAGCGAAAGCCCGGTCGGTAACCCGCTCGAGAAATTCGCCGCGAACCTGAACGAAATGGCCCGCAAGGGCAAGATCGACCCGCTGATCGGTCGCAAGGACGAAATCGAGCGGACCGTGCAGGTGCTGTGCCGCCGGCGCAAGAACAACCCGCTGCTGGTCGGCGAGGCCGGCGTCGGCAAGACCGCGATCGCCGAGGGTCTGGCGAAGAAGATCGTCGAGAACGACGTCCCCGAGGTGCTCAAGGACTGCGTGATCTATGCGCTGGACCTGGGGGCCCTGGTCGCCGGGACGAAATACCGCGGCGACTTCGAAAAGCGTCTGAAGTCATTGCTGGCGCAGTTGCGGAAGGAACCCAACTCAATCCTGTTCATCGACGAGATCCACACGATCATCGGCGCCGGCTCGGCCTCGGGCGGCGTCATGGACGCATCCAACCTGATCAAGCCCGTGCTGGCTTCGGGCGAACTGCGCTGCATCGGATCGACCACCTACCAGGAGTTCCGCGGCATATTCGAGAAGGACCGCGCTTTGGCGCGCCGGTTCCAGAAGATCGACATCCACGAACCGACGGTCGAGGAAACCTACCATATCCTGCGTGGGCTCAAGTCGCGCTTCGAGGAACACCACGACGTGAAGTACTCCCTGGCCGCGCTCAAGACTGCGGCCGAGCTGTCCAGCCGTTACATCAATGACCGTCATCTGCCGGACAAGGCCATCGACGTGATCGACGAGGCTGGGGCGAGCCAACGCCTGCTGCCGCCGTCACGCCGACGCAAGCTGATCGGAACACTGGAAATCGAGGACATCGTCGCCAAGATTGCGCGAATTCCACCGAAGACCGTGTCGACCAACGACAAGGACAAGCTGCGTGAGCTTGAGAAAAACCTGAAACTGCTGGTATTTGGACAGGACGAGGCCATCACGACCCTGGCCTCCGCGATCAAACTGTCGCGAGCAGGTCTGCGCGAGACGCAAAAACCGATCGGCGCCTTCCTGTTCGCGGGCCCAACCGGCGTCGGCAAGACCGAGGTGACGCGTCAGCTGGCCCGCGTGCTCGGCATCGAGCTGATTCGTTTCGACATGTCCGAATACATGGAGCGGCACACGGTGTCGCGCCTGATCGGGGCTCCGCCGGGCTACGTTGGTTTCGACCAGGGCGGCCTGCTGACCGAAGCGATCAACAAGCATCCCCACGCTGTTCTATTGCTCGACGAAATCGAGAAGGCCCACCCGGATGTCTTCAACCTGCTGCTGCAGGTCATGGATCACGGCACGCTCACGGACAATAACGGCCGCAAAGCCGACTTCCGGAACATCATCCTGGTCATGACGACCAATGCCGGAGCCGCCGAAGGCGGGCGTCCTTCGATCGGTTTCACGCAGCAGGACCACACGACCGACAGCATGAAGGCGATCGAGCGGCTGTTCTCGCCCGAGTTCCGCAATCGGCTCGACTCGGCGATTCAGTTCAAGCCGCTGAACATCGACATCATCGGGCAGGTTGTGGACAAGTTCATCTTCGAACTCGAAACGCAACTGGCCGAGAAAAGCGTATCGCTGGCCCTCGAGCCGGAGGCGCGGCAATGGTTGGCGGAGCATGGCTTCGATCCGCGAATGGGCGCACGGCCGATGGCGCGCGTCATTCAGGACAACATCAAAAAGCCGTTGGCGGAAGAGATTCTGTTCGGAACGCTCAAGGCGGGCGGCATCGTTCGCATCGCCCTGGCCGCGGACGGCGCGGGGCTGACCCTGGACGTGAGGAATACCGAACGGGCAGTGGAAACGGTGTAGCGACGGGTGGCGCTGATGCGCCCTGCCCTTAGCGCTGACGGAAGGTGATTCGGCCTTTCGTCAAATCGTACGGAGTCATCTCGACTTTCACGCGGTCGCCGGTCAGGATGCGGATGTAGTTCTTGCGCATCTTGCCGGAGATGTGGGCCGTAATGATGTGTCCGTTGTCGAGTTGGACCCGAAACGTCGTGTTGGGCAGGGTCTCGATGACCTTGCCCTCCATCTCCAGATGATCTTCTTTCGCCATGAATGAGCTTTTGCAACCGTAGAGCAATGCAGCCGCGGAGTATAGCACGCATCCGCGCACGCTCCGAATTTGGCGCCAAATGCAAGCGGGCGTCGTCAAATCGCGCCGTTACCCCCGTCCCAGCGGTGCCGAACATTCGGCCCGGTGACCTCGCAGCAGGGCGCTGCGCTCCGTAAGGCGCAGACCGCGTTCGCGGGGCACATGGAGCGGATTCCCGCTCTTTGCTGGCAACTCGACACCCGCAACCGGTATCCTGTCGCCGGCCCAATACGCGCCTGTCGTTTGGCAATCCTCCACTCGCCTCGGAGATTCCGCCGTGAAGCCAGCTTTCAAATGGACCCTGCTCGGATTCCTGGTCGTCGCAGCGCCGACCCTACTTGCCGCGGAAATGATCCGCCGGGTACCCATACATTTTGCCAAGGGCGCCACCGGCACTAGCGTCAAGGGCACGCTCAAGGGCGACCAGACCGTCGACTATCTGTTGCAGGCCAAGGCCGGCCAGTCGATGACCGTGGACTTCAAGCCGAGCAATGCCTCCGCTTACTTCAATGTTCTGCCGCCGGGCTCCGAGACGGCGCTATTCGTGGGATCGACCTCCGGCAACCATTTCGTCGGCGAGTTGCCCTCGGATGGTCAGTACACTGTCCGGGTGTACCTGATGCGCAACGCAGCGCGACGTAACGAAACGGCCAGGTATTCGCTCGACCTCGCGATCGGGGGCGCCAAGACAACTGCCGGAGCGGCGACCACACCCGCGGCGAGCGGCGGATTCGACCGCAAATTGGAACTGAACGGCATCCATTTCAGCGTCTCCAGCAACAACGACGGTTCCCAAAACACCCTTAAGATCAAGCCATCCGGACTGGAAATCGACAATACCCCTATCGTCCGAACCATTGACGGCACCGTGACTGGCGCGGAAGTTGCCGACATCAATGCCGATCGCTCGCCCGAACTGTATGTCTATGTGACATCGGCCGGCAGCGGCTCTTACGGCACGCTCGTCGCCTACTCCGCCAATCGTCGCAAATCGCTGAGCGAGATTTATCTGCCGCCCGTCGCCGAGGACGCAAAGCTGGGAAAGGGCTACATGGGGCATGACGAGTTCGCCGTGGTCGAGAGTACCTTCGTCCAACGCTTTCCCGTTTACCGGGAGGGTGACAGCAACGGCAAGCCCACGGGCGGTACTCGGCAGATTCAATACAGACTCAAGCAAGGCGAGGCCGGCTGGCTGTTGAAGATGGATCGGGTCGTCGAGTACTGATTAACCCGGCGAGCGTAGCCTCGGGCCATGTCGTCGGCCCGACGCCGGACTCGATCACCCGGACCGACGGCCGGGAGCTATCCCCCTCCTTGCATTTTCACAGCACGATCTGCCGGCTCCGACGCGACAGGCGGCGGCTTATCGGGTGGCTTCGTGGGTATGTGATCTGCCTACACGGCGACCGAGCGATTCTCCACGCGACCGTCAACTTTAGCGGCTAGTTCGGAAGGAATGGCGGCCCTTCCTGTATCATACGGCTTAGGCAGTTTATTGGGACCGTTTCGGTCCGATGCGGACTGACACCCGCACCAATCCCCTTAATCACACACTAGGAAGAGATCCGTGAAACGATTCGCCCCACTCGCGTTGGCGTGCCTGAGCCTGTTGGCCTCGCCCACCTGGGCCGACAGCGCCATCCAGCAGAAGACGGTGCAGTTTGCCAAAGGCAAGGACAACGTCTCGCTGAAAGGTCACATCAAGGGCGACCAGACCATAGACTACAAACTCGTGGCGCGGGAAGGACAAACCATGACGGTGACGCTGAAGTCCAGCAATCGCATGAATTATTTCAACATCCTGCCGCCGGGCGCCGACTCTGCCCTGTTTGTCAGCGCCGATTCCAGCAACCACTATTCCGGGGCACTGCCGAAGAACGGAAGCTATACCGTACGCGTTTACCTGATGCGCGCCGCAGCGCGGCGGAACGAGGCCGCCGACTACAGCCTCGACATCCGCATCACCGGGCATTGAGCAATGACCGGCGGGGGACCGGCGACCATCACGACAAATGGCTCCTGTGCCACTTGCGTGATCACGCGGCTGCGGCCCATGGCAACCGGTGATCGCTGACCGGGCTACCGGGTCAACCTGAGGAATGGTCTGAACTGTGGGAAAAGCCACCGGATCGCACCAAGGGCAAGTTCCCCGACGGCTGGAGCAGTCTCCTGATCTGCTCCCGCACGAACGCAATTCCCGATTCCAGTGAGGCCTGGCGGCAACGCAAAGTCGATGCGATCGTATCTGTGCCTGTTTGGCGCGGCCACATTGAGCGGCTGCAGCTTGTGGGGACCCGACTACCAGGAGCCGCAAAACCAGGCGCCCGGCGCGTGGCGCTCCCAGGACGCCTACGCGAAGATCGGCGCCGAACGGATTCCCGAGATGGCATGGTGGAACAAGTTCCGCGATCCGTTGCTGCAGCAGCTGGTCGACAAGGCCCTGGAGCGCAACAACAACATCCAGTCTGCGGTGGGAGGGGTCTACAAGGCCAAAGCCATCCTGCAACAGATCGAGATGAATTGGGTGCCGACGGTCAATCTCGGCGCCGGCTACATGTCGACCCAGCACGACCGCAATGACAGCACCTACACGACCCTGCCATTCCCCGGTGCATTTTCGGCGGGCTTCGTGCCCAACTACTCGCTGAACATCCTCCAGCAGCTGCGCAACCAGGAACAGGCCGAGGCGAATATCGCCAGTGCCATCGCAGCCAAGAACGCGGTTCGCCTGGCCATAATTGGCCAGGTCGCGGGGAGTTATTTCAGCCTGCGGGAGGAGGAATACCGACTCGAGCAGCAGCGGCAACTCGTCAGGAACTTGCAGCAAGTCGTCGCGAAATATTCCGAGGCGCACCGGGCCGGGTTGATTTCGCTGTTCACGCTGCAACAGTACGAGGTGGAACTGGCCAAGGCGAACGCCGAGATCCCGGTGATCGAATACAACATCGTCCGGCTGAGCAACGCCATTCACGTGCTGCTGAACGAGAATCCGGGCACCATCCCGCCCGGACAGCCCTTCATGGACCTGCAGTACAAGGGCATCGTCACCGCCAATCTGCCGTCGACGGTGCTCAAGAACCGTCCGGATGTCATCCACGCCGCAGCCGTGTTGAAGCAGGCAAATGCCAATATCGGGGTGAACACGTCCATCTTCTTCCCGACGGTCAAGCTGACCACGCCACTGGGCCTGGCGTCCAACTCCCTGAGCAATCTGTTCACCGCCAAGGACAGCTACTGGCAATACCAGGGCGGTATCAACATGCCGATACTCAACCTGGGCGCGTTTGGCGCCATCAAGTCCGCGAAGGCACAGTACTACGCCGACTTTTTCGCCTACCAGGAAACGGTCAAGGCCGCCTTCGCGGCCGTCGACAGCGATCTGTCGTCGCATCAGAAATACACCGACAGCCTGGACCGCATGCTGGCCTTCTACGGCACCACGGATCAGCGCTACCGCAACGAGCAGCTGCGCCATGAGGAAGGACTCGTCGGGGGGCCACAGGTACTGGCTCTGCGCGTCACGCTCAATCAGGCGGCGATCATGACGGCTCAGAGCAAGCTGGCCCAGTTGTTGAGCATCGTGACGCTCTATCAGGATCTGGGCGGCGGTTACCAGTACAAGAACAACGAAACAGTCCGGGATCTCGGTGATGGACATCGGTTTGGCGACCTTTTCTAGAGCGCGCGAGATGCGGATAACCTGCTTGTTGCTGGCATTAATGGCTCTGTCGACGGCCTGCAAGAAAGAGGAGCCCCCGCCGGACCCGACCATGCACGTCAATGCCCAACAGGTCTACGGGCACGACATCGAATACATCTACGAGTACCCCGGTGTCGTCCAGGGCGTCACCGATTATCCGGTGATCCCGCGCATCAGCGGCGCGATCTTCAAGCAACTCTACAAGGAAGGGGGTTACGTACAGAAGGATCAGCCGCTGTACGAGATCGACAAGCGCCCCTACCTTTTTGCGCTGAAGAGCCTCGAAGGACGACTGCAGAAGGACAAGGCGGCCCGGGACAACTACAAGATCATCTACGACCGCTACGCGAGCCTGACCGAAAAGGATGTGACTTCCATCCAGGACGTCAACACCGCGCTGATCAACTACCAGGCGGCGGTCGGCGATGTCATGACGGATATCGCCAATATCGACAATGCCAAACTCAATCTGGAGTACTGCACGGTGCGGGCACCCGCCTCGGGCTACATCTCGGAACGCATGATCTCGCCCGGCATGATGGTCACGGCCTTCCAGACCCAGCTCAACGTCATCAACTCGCAGGATGCGATGTATGTCGCGTTCTCGATGCCGGAACTGGACCGCCTGGCCATCGAGAACGGAAAGCTGGACAGGCTGTATCAGGTACCTGACGACTATCGCTTCAATGTCGATCTCGAACTGGCCGACGGCACCCGTATTGCAAACGCCGGGCGGGTCGAGTTCAAGGACATCCGGGTCTCGTTCTCCGACGGCGTCTGGCAACTGCGCGCAACGATCGACAACACCCGATTACCCCGCAACAAGCTGTTAGCGGGACAGTTCGTGCATGTCTACCTCAGGAACCTGTACGTCAGGAAGACCTACGCGATCCCGCAGGAAGCCATTTTCCGCGACCGGGAATCCTCGTACGTTTTCGTCAAGGATGGCAATCACGCCCGCAAGCACCGCGTCACGGCCGGCAAGTACCTGACCGACGGAACGCAGCTGGTCGATGCGGGCCTGCAGGACGGCATGATCGTCATCACCAATGGCGGCGTCCGCATCGCCGACGGTGATCCGATCGTCGTGGACGACTTGAAGGGCGACCGCGACCCCAGCCCGTCCACGCCGATGACTGACACCCCATAGGACGCGCACCGTTGATCTCCGAGACCTTCATCAGTCGCCCGGTCCTCGCGATCGTCTGCTCCATCATGATCGTGATCGGCGGCGTGATGGCCGCGTTGAATGCGCCCATCGACCAGTATCCGCTGATCATTCCACCGGTGCTGAACATCAATTCCACGTTCCCGGGCGCCAGTGCGGAGGCGATCGCGAACGCCGTGGCCGCGCCGATCGAAGACCAGATCGCCGGTACGGAGAACATGATCTACATGCAGTCTGCCAGCCAGAATGGCAGCAACAGCGTGTCGATCAACGTCTACTTCAACGTGGGCACGAGCCTCGGCATCGTCGAGGCGGATACCCTGAACCGCTCGCTGACCGCTTCCAATTCGTATATTCCCGAGCAAGCCCGCGCGCAGGGCATCCGCATCCGCAAGATGATCCCGGACCTGTTCCAGGTCATCCCCTTCTACACGGAAACCGGGTCACCCGACCCGCTGTACATCGCCAACTACGTGCAGCGCTACATCTATCCGGTGATCGAGCAGATCCACGGCGTGGGCTTCGTCAACATACTAGGGCAACGTTCCTACGCGATTCGCATCAACGTCGATCCGAAACGCCTGGCCTTCTACAAGATCGGCATTCCCGAGATCATCGAGAAGGTCCGCGACCAGAGCAACCAGTACGCGGTCGGACAAAACGCGATGCCGCCGACCTTCGGACCGGAAAAATCGAACTTCCTGATCACGACCACTGGCTATTACACCGACGTCAAGCAGTTCGAGAACATCGTGCTGCGGGCCAATCTGGACGGCAAGAACGAGGTCCCGCTCAACAACCCGGATCAGGTCGAAGCGTCGAAGTTCAGCCTGGCCGGCAACGCGCAGATCGTCAAGCTCAAGGACGTGGCGCGGGTCGAACTGGATGCCAACAACTACAACAACTACTTCCACGTCCACAAACGGGACGAGAAGACCGGCGAGGTCAAAACCTTCGAGGCCGTCTCGCTGCAACTCTATCTGGTCCCCGGCGCCAACCAGCTCGAAACCAAGGCATCCGTCGCCGCGGCGATGTCGCGCATCGACCAGTTCCTGCCGAAGGGCATCAAATACTTCTATCACTACGACTCGTCGATCTTCGTCTATCAAGCCATCCAGGGCGTGGTCGTCACGCTGTTGATCGCCTTCGCGCTGGTCTTCGCCGTGGTCTATCTGTTCATCCAAAATTTCCGCGGCACCATCATTCCGATCCTGGCCATCCCGGTTGCCGTGATCGGCGCGTTCGCCGGAATCTACGCCAGCGGGTTCATCATCAACACCCTGTCGCTGTTCGGCCTGGTGCTGGCGATCGGCATCGTCGTCGACGACGCCATCGTCGTGCTGGAGAACGTCGAACGCATCATGGAGGAGGACCAGCTGAACTCCTTCGATGCGACGGTGAAGGCCATGCGCGAGGTGTCGGCACCGGTCATTGCGATCGTGTTGGTGCTGAACGCCGTGTTCGTGCCGGTGGCGTTCCTGGGCGGATTCAGCGGCACGATGATGCAGCAGTTCGCCGTGACCATCGCGATCTCGGTCGTGATTTCCGGATTCGTCGCGTTGACGCTGACTCCGGCGCTGTGCGTGATCTTCCTGAAGAACGTCAAGCACGACACCTCGAAGCCGAAGTTTGTGTTCTTCCGCTGGTTCGACGCCGGTTTCGCCAAACTCCAGAACGGCTACATGTCGACGGTCACCTGGCTGATCGACCATTCCAAGTTCGGGCTGACGGTCTGGGCAGTGGTCCTGGTAGCGACCGTGGCGATGTTCCTGCGGATCCCGACCTCGCTGATTCCCCTGGAAGACATGGGCTATTTCTACAACGTGACCCACGTCAATCCGGGCGGCGCGCTGAAATACAGCGTCGACGAAGCGAACAAGATCGCCGCCGAGATGATGAAGCGCATTCCATATCTGGACCGCCTGGTCGTGATGGGCTCACAGGACATCATCGACAACGGCACGTTCAAGACCAACACGTCGACCATCATGGGCGTCCTGAACGACGAGGACAAACGCGACATGGTCCATCAGACCATCGACACGGCCATCGAGGAAACGACGAAGATCAATGGCGAAAACAAGAACATCAACGGCTATGCGTTCAACCAGCCACCGATCCGCGGGCTGAGCCCCTCCGGCGGCGTGACGTTTTACCTGCAGGCGACGCAGCCGGTCTCGATCAAGGAAATCCACGACGATTCGGTCAAGCTGGTCGAATATCTGGAGAAGAACTACCCCTCGGTCAAGCGCGCCAGCCAGTTCTACGAGATCGACACTCCGGAACTGCGCGTCGATGTGGATCCGGAGAAGGCCTACTACTACAAGGTCGATTTCAAGAGTGCCTACAACTCCCTGCAGGGCATCTTCGGCCTGTACTACATCACCTTCTTCACGAAGTGGGCAGACCTGTTCTGGGTCGAGATCACCGGCGAATACGATTACCGCAAGAATCCCGAACTGCTGAATACCGTCTACATCAAGAACTCGGCGGGCGAAATGGTGCCGGCCGGCAACATCATGAAGTTGACCGAGACCACGGGTGCGGAAGTCGTGACGCGTCTGAACGACTTCCTGGCCAGCCAGATCGTCGTCGACCCGGATTCGGACAATGGCCACACGTCCGGTGAGATCATGGACATCATCGAGGACGTGGTGCCGAAGGTCCTGGGCAACCGCTACGACGTGAAGTGGTTCGGACTTGCCTACCAGCAGCAGATCGCCGGCAACCAGTCCGCCGTCGCGCTGTCGCTGGGCCTGATCATGGTCTTCCTCATCCTGGCCGCGCTGTTCGAAATGTGGAGTCTGCCGATCGCGATCGTCATGGCTCTCCCCTTCGCCCTGTTCGGCGCCGCATTCGTGCTGCTCGTGTTCCAGATGCCGAATGATCTCTATTTCCAGGTCAGCCTGCTGACACTGATCGGCCTGTCGGCCAAGAACGCGATCCTGATCGTCGAGTTCGCCATCGAGGGCGTCAAGAAAGAGGCGATGTCCTACCGCGATGCAGCGATCCACGCCGCCAAGCTACGTTTCCGGCCTATCGTGATGACCTCGATCGCGTTCATTCTGGGCGCCGTGCCCCTGGTCACCGCCACCGGCGCCGGCGCGCACGCCCAGAACTCCGTCGGCGCCGGCATCGTCGGCGGCATGCTCGGCTCGACCTGCGTCGCGGTGCTGTTCGTCCCGATGTTCTTCGTCGTGATGATGGGCTGGTCGGGAAAGAACAAGCCCGAGCCCGAGGGGACGCCGGCGCCGGAGAACGTCAGGGGATAGCCGGGGCCGGACGATCGTGGACGCGGAGACATTCTGACGGAATGATGTCAGCGGTTATTCCGAGAGCGACATTGTTGTCGTTCCCGAGAGGATTAGATTCGCGATCGTTCCTGGATCATGCGTTTCCGGCAGCCATCATGCGTAGTGAGTAAACGAAGCACCAATTAGACTACCAATAGGACCAGCAAAAGGATTTACAAGCCGGGCCGAAATTCTATGCGCCCACATGCCTCTCGGGTTCCGGTAGAATTGGGGCCACATTTTAGGCGTAAATTCGAGCATGAATAAATCGAATCGGTAATTTTCCCAAGGCTAGAGGACATGGCGATGAAAGTGATGAGTTTTGTGATAACGAGCGCCTTATTGGCTACTGGCTGCGCAACGCAGACCTTTTACATCAATCCGAGCGCTTCAGCATCATCGGTACCGACAAAGCAACAAGAACAAAGCTTCATTTTCCGCGGGGTCGGTCAAACAGAATCGATAGATGCTGCGAAAATCTGTGGTGATTCCAGTAAAGTCGTCAAAGTAGAAGCAACCTACACGGCAACTGATGGACTTTTTGAGTTCTTGACGCTCGGGATCTATGCGCCGAGGGCAGCAAGGGTTTACTGCGCGAGCTGAATACAGGATAAGCAAACCCGCCCGGATCTGGGGGCGAGTCCGCTCGACTATCGCGGACACGCGCCGCACTCTGTCATTGTTGGTATTCTCCGAGGAGAAACCCGGCGGACAACCCGCAGCGAAGGAGCACAGGAAAGGGAAAGGCGCGACAGCGGACGAGCGGTATACCGCGCCTCCCTGCGTAGTTGCAGAGCCACTTGTGAGGAGAGCGGGGCCAGCGTGAGGTTCGTTTTCAGCCACAGAACTCCGTCAGCCGCAACCTGGATTCGACCCGCCTCGCGGCGTAATTCAATCCGACGTTTTCGTCGTGATGATGGCCTGGTTGGGGAAGGACAACCGGCAGGCCGATAGGTCACCAGCTCGCGTTGCAGCGTGTCGCGATGTTGTTCAAGAGAGAGAATCGCGGGCACAATCCGCTGCATAGGCCGGTCTCGTTTGTCAGGGTGGAAAGCGTCGATAACTTCCCACGATAACAGAGGAGTACCGGCCTTCCTCAACCCCGGATCGTCTCGCCGTGTTAAAGGAAGACTTCTTTCGATCGCCCTGAAACACCAAGAGATGATTGAGCCCTAGCCGACTCAACTACGGAAGGACGGAACACCAAGTCCTTCCGTACGCAGGGTGATGAGCAGGTCGTTCCGAGAGTTGGCCGATTGCTCGCCGCTAACGGCGGAAAGTTGTCAAACGCGGGGACACCTTATCCAGCCCCTGAACCCAAAATCCGCTTTGCTCGCAAGGAAGAGAGGCGCGTCTGGCATCAGAGCCAAAGGCACATCGAGAGAACCGGCGGGAACGACCACCGTGTCGTACGTCTCATAGGGCAGGGCTGATACACAGATAGAACAGAAGCATTTTCTGTGTCGCGTGTCCGGAAGATTGAACGAGGTTGCCTTTTCCGCGCTGGCGGTCCACCGGAGACTAGCCGATTTCAGCATCTTCGTATCGAGCAGTCTGGCATCATGCAACAGTCGGCGCACGATCACGCGATCACCTGCAAGCTTGAACATAAGCTAATCCGAGCCAGGCCCCTTCTCCCTTCATTTCCCTACCGCGACTGGCGAAAGCTACACCTCATCTTCATACCTTATCGGAAAGCCAAGGTCTTCGAGTGCGATGAAGTGCCAGGGAAACGGCTCAAGTGGCAGCATTTCTCTGATTCCGAATAACGTCTTGGCTCTTGAGTCTTCGAAGTTCCATCGGTCTCGAATCTGTTTCGCCCATTCTCGAGTCGGGACGATTAGCGTTGTGGCATCCGGCTCGAGCTCTAGCACGTCTGTGTGAACTCGCCATTCCCGTTCCCACGAGTAGTCGATACCTCGATGCGGCTCATAACGAACATGCCGGTACTTTATTTCATCAGCGAGGATGGAGTATTCGCTTTCCGACTGATAGATAACAGGGCGTCCTCCCCTTTCGAACAACCAAGTCTTGCCCACCATAACACCAAAAGGATGATATCGGCAGCCTAATTGAGACGGCAAGGCGAGCATGAGTGAAATTTTTGCCAGCGGCGCCTCGCTAAAACAAACGCACTTGAAACCGCCTCTTATATCGCGCCCACTTCCGCGCAGACTTCGGTCGCAGAGGATGCTGATGAAATTGTCTTCTGCAGCAGTTGCAGACTTTCCTCGTGTTAGGTGTATCAGACGGTCACTCAGATCATCGCGGAGCATTCGATTTGACTTTAAGATTTAGACTCGGCCTGTGGCCTTTCACAGGCGTCGCTCCCGCAGCAAAGGAGCAAGGGCAAACATCAAGTTGCAGTGGGTTAACGTTATCCGTGCAAGGGTATCAGCTCTCGCATCACAAGCCTTCACACTCAAGGCAACACGCACCACGCTGGAATTAAGCGAAAAAGTGAACCCTTGCCCGCTCCCTGTTGGGCGTATACAGCTATCTTGATGCACCTTTCAATAACTTAGTATCGAGCAGCCGGGGCCATGCAACACTCGGAGCACAATCACGCGATCACCGGAAGTCTTGAAGATGGCCCGATAGTGACCGAACAGTAAATGGCGATATCGCTCGCCTAACAGGATGGTGAAAAACCGCTCTGAAATTCCCCTTACCTTTCCCGCCGAACCAAATCGGCTGGGTGCGGGGTCGGTTT